>MKVK01000021.1 GCA_001898825.1 Magnetospirillum sp. 64-120 | reverse complement strand
AACGGGTTCATGGAAAACTTCACGTTGGCGGTTTCAACACCCGTGTGGTCCGACTTCACCCGGATCTTCACGTTGTAATCAATGACGCGCTTGACCGCGACGAGGACTTTCATGACGAGACTCCGACGATGCCATCGGCCGACAAGGCGTTGACGGTTTCCTGATCCAAGGCCAACAGCGTGGACAACACGTCCATGGTGTCGGCACCCAATTGCGGCGGGGCCCGGTCATAGGTGACCGGAGTTTCCGACAGGCGGATGGGATTGGCCAACAGGTCCACCGAACCGGAAACCGGATGGTCCATATGGGCGACCATGCCGCGATGGCGGATTTGCGGGTTGTCGAAGACCTGCGCCAGATTGTTGATGGGGCCGCAGGGCACGCCGACGGCTTCCAGCATTTCGATCCATTGGGCGCTGGGCCGTGACGCCATGTTGGCCTTCAGCAACGGCACCAGGATGTCGCGGTTCTTCACCCGCGCCGCGTTGGTGGCGAAACGCGCGTCTTCCGCCAGCGCCGGGCAGCCGGCGACGCCGCAGAACCGCTGGAACTGGGTATCGTTGCCCACCGCCAGGATGACGTGGCCGTCGGCGGTGGGGAACGCCTGATAGGGCACGATATTGGGATGCGAATTGCCCAAGCGTTCGGGGATGACGCCGCCCACCAGATAGTTGCTGGCCTGGTTGGCCAGCACCGCCACCTGCACGTCCAGCAGCGCCATGTCCACATGCTGGCCCTGGCCGGTGCGGTCGCGATGGGCCAAGGCGGCCAGGATGGCGACCGAGGCGTACATGCCGGTGAAGATGTCGGTCAGCGCCACGCCGACCTTCATGGGCTCGCCGCCCTGCTCGCCGGTCAGACTCATCAGCCCGCCCATGCCTTGCACCAGGAAATCATAGCCAGCGCGGCTGGCATAGGGGCCGTCCTGGCCGAATCCGGTGATCGAGCAATAGACGATGTCGGGCTTGACCGCCTTCAGCGAAGCGTAATCCAGGCCGTATTTGGCCAAGCCCCCGACCTTGAAATTTTCCAGCACCACGTCGCATTGCGCCGCCAGCTTGCGCACTAGGTCCTGGCCCGCGGCTTGGGTGATGTCGATGGCCACCGAGCGCTTGTTCCGGTTGGTGGACAGGTAATAGGCGCTTTCCTTGGAATCGCGCCCGTCCTTGTCCTTCAGGAACGGAGGCCCCCAGCGACGGGTGTCGTCGCCTTCGCCGGGTTTCTCCACCTTGATGACCTCGGCCCCCAGATCGGCCAGCAGCTGACCGGCCCAAGGACCGGCCAGCACGCGGGACAGATCAAGGACACGCAGATGCGACAGTGCCCCCATGATCAGCAGAAAGCCTGGATGCCGGTCTGGGCACGGCCCAGGATCAGGGCATGGACGTCTTGGGTGCCTTCATAGGTGTTGACGGTCTCCAGGTTGACCATGTGGCGGATGACCTGGAATTCGTCGGCGATGCCGTTGCCGCCGTGCATGTCCCGGGCGATGCGGGCGATGTCCAGCGACTTGACGCAGTTGTTGCGCTTGATCATCGACACCGCTTCCGGCGACCAGGTGCCTTCGTCCATCATGCGGCCAACCCGCAGACAGGCCTGCAGGCCCAAAGTGATGTCGGTCTGCATGTTGGCCAGCTTGAACTGGATCAACTGGTTGGCGGCCAGCGGGCGGCCGAACTGCTTGCGGTCCAGCGTGTACTGGCGGGCGGCGTGCCAGCAGAACTCGGCGGCACCGATGACGCCCCAGGCGATGCCGTAACGGGCCTTGTTCAGGCAGCCGAAGGGACCGCCCAGACCGGACGCGTCAGGCAGCAGGTTTTCTTCGGGGACGAAGGCTTCGTCCAGGACGATTTCGCCGGTGATGGAAGCGCGGAGCGATAGCTTGCCTTCGATCTTGGGCGTGCTGAAACCCTTGGTGCCGCGCTCGACGATGAAGCCCTTGATCTTGCCGTCATGGGCTTCCGACTTGGCCCAGACAACGGCGATGTCGGAAATGGGGGAATTGGTGATCCACATCTTCTGGCCGGTCAGCAGATAGCCGCCGTCCACCTTCTTGGCCCGGGTGCGCATGCTGGCCGGGTCGGACCCCGAATCGGGCTCGGTCAGACCAAAACAGCCGATCATCTCGCCGGTGGCCAGCTTGGGCAGGTACTTTTTTTTCTGCGCTTCCGAGCCATAGGAATAGATGGGGTGCATGACCAGCGACGATTGCACGCTCATGGCCGAACGATAGCCGGAATCGACGCGCTCCACTTCGCGGGCGATCAGGCCGTAAGCCACGTGGTTGACGCCCGGCCCGCCGTATTCTTCCGGCACCGTCGGGCCCAGCAGGCCCAATTCGCCCATCTCGGTCATGATCTCGCGGTCGAAGCGTTCCTCGCGGAAGGCGCTGATCACACGCGGTTGCAGCTTGTCCTGGCAATAAGCCCGGGCTGCGTCGCGGATCATCTTTTCCTCTTCCGACAGCTGGTCCTCGATCAGAAAGGCGTCATCCCACTGGAAGCTTTGCACGGTCCGTCTCCTTGGTATTCGGTTGCCGACAAGGTGCCGCAACCCGGCTATCATTGGAAAAATATCTTTCATATGGACGATATAATTTTTAATTATACCCCATGATCGAACTGCGCCCGCTCCGTTACTTCCTCAGCATCGTCGAACACCGCTCGCTCAGCCGCGCCGCCGAGGTGCTGCACGTGGCGCAGCCGGCGCTCAGCCTGCACCTGAAACGGCTCGAGGCCCAGTTCGGCTGTCAGTTGGTGCACCGCACCACCAGGGGCGTGGTCCCCACCGAAAGCGGCCAGCGCCTGGCCCAGCAGGCGCGTGCCCTGTTGGAAAAGACCGCCAATCTGGTGGACGAGGTGCGCGGCTTCGAAGCCACCCCGTCGGGACCGGCGATGATCGGCATCCCCACGTCGGTGGGCACCATCCTGACGGTGCCGCTAGTCAAACGGGTGCGGGAAAAGTTCCCCGACATCCGCCTGAAAGTGCTGGAAGCCCTGTCGGGCCACATGCGCGAATGGGTGTTGTCCGGTGAAGTGGACATGGCGATCATCTTCGGCGCCGAACCGCCGCCCGGCCTGACTACCCACTTCCTGGCCCGGGAAAGCCTGTGCCTGGTCGGCCCGCACGACGACCCGGCGCTGTCGGGCGACACCACCATCGAGATGGACCAGGTGCTGGACCTGCCGCTGATCATGCCCAGCCGCCCCCACGGCGTCCGCGAGGAAGTGGAGCGCGCCGCCACCATCCGCCGTCGCCCGCCCAACGTCATCGTCGAACTGGACGCCCTGCCCCAGATCAAGGCGCTGGTGGCCGACGGCATCGGCTACACCATCTTGTCGCAGCGCTATGCCCGCCACGGTTCCATGGCGGAACGCCTGTCCATCACCCCCATCACCCGCCCTGCTATCGAAAGAGTGATTTCCCTGGCCCATGCCAGCGACCGCCCCTTATCCGTTGCCGCCGGCGCCGTGCAGGCGCAATTGTTGCATCTGGTCACCCAGTTGACCCATGACGGCCGGTGGATTTGATCCGTCCGCGACCGCCGAAAGCTTTGCCGGGATAGTTTCATGCGTTTGCGTTCTTCCATCGTCCGCAAGTACCTGCTGATTTCGCTGTTGGGCTCGGTGGCGCCAATGATCGCGGTGGGCGCCCTTTACGACCGCTATGCCGGGGCGCTGTTGGAACAGATCACCGGAGAGCGTCTGACCGCGCAATTGACCGCCACCGCCAGCCGCATCACCGCCTTCATCGACGTGCGTACCTACCAGATCGAGACCTTGTCCAACTATCCGGCCCTGCCGGTCTTCGCCCGCACCGGCTATGACCCCGGCGGCGAGATCGGGTCGTTGCTGCGCATCGAAGCCGACGTCCCCGACCTTTACGGCATCTTGCTGTTCGACCAGGGCCCGAAACCTATCCGCATCGTCGCCGGCCAAGCGGCATCAGGTGCCCCTTATTGGTCCAATCTGTCCCTGGACCTGACCGGCAAGCCGGTGACGCGGGCCGGCGACACCGAGGTGATCGGCCCTGTGCCGCCCTCGGAAGACCAATCGGGTTACATCCTGATGCGCCAGACCATGCGGCCTTCGTCCAGCGGCGCCAGCCAGGGCAGCATCGCCCTGCACGTGCGGCTGGCCTCCATCACCGAATTGATGGGGGGAACGTCATTGGCCGGAATCATCCAACCCGTGCTGAAAACCCCGGTGGGTTTCTTCGACAGCGTCGGCAAACCGGTGGTGCCGGGCCGCAAGCTGGCGGCAGGGCCGGAAATCCTGCCCGGCTGGCAACCCATGCTGGTCATCGACCCCGACCAGTTGATCAGCCCCTTCGTCGCCGCCCGCCAGGGGCTGTTCGTCACCGGCGCCCTGGTGGCCGTGGTCACCTTCGTGTTGTTCGCCCGGCTGTCGGGGAAATTGCGCGACCGCATCACCCCCTTGGTCAAGGGTGCCGAGGCGGTGGCCGCCGGCAACCTGGATTACCGCATCGCCGAAACCGGCGACGACGAGATCAGCGGTCTGGCCAAGACCTTCAACGCCATGTCCGGGCGCTTGCGGGAAAACGTCGAACGCACCATGAAGGTGGAACGCTTGGCGGCCTTGGGCGAATTCGCCACCGGCGTCGCCCACGAAATCCGCAATCCGCTGGCCACCATCAAGACCAGTGTCCAAGCCCTGGCCCGCGGCGAAGCCGATCGCGAGCGCAAGGACATCCTGCGTGACGTGGAAAGCGAGATCGACCGCCTGGCCCGGGTGATGGAGGACGTCCTGGCCTTTGGCCGTCCCCACCCGCCGCAACGTTCCGCCGTCCCGGTGGTCGAGTTGTTCCGCCGGGTCTCGGTGCTGATGAACAGCGCCGCCGAGGAACGCCAACTGACGCTGACGCCCATCAACAAGGGCGCGGTGGTGTTGGATGTCGATCGCGACCAGATCATCCAGGTTCTGATGAATCTGGTGATCAATTCCATCCAGGCCGGCCGGGCCGGCGGCCGCGTCACCTTGCGCATGCGCGAGGACGGCGCCGATTTCGCGGTGATCGAGGTCGAGGATGACGGCACCGGCATCGCCCCCGACATCCTGGACAAGGTGACCGATCCGTTCTTCACCACCAAGTCGCGGGGCACCGGTCTGGGGCTTGCCATTTCGCGGCAATTGGTGGAACTCAATGGCGGCGAATTGCATATCGCCGCCAAGGCGACGCAAGGCACCTTGGTGATCCTGCAATTGCCGAAGTGGAAGGAAGAACGATGACCGCCTCGGTTCTGCTGATCGACGACGAAGAAGCCCTGGTGCGGTCCATCAGCTTCGCCTTGAAGGGCGAAGGCTATCGGGCCTTCGGCGCCCATAGCGGCGCCGAGGGACTGAAGATGCTGGGCCAGAACCAGCCCTCGGTGGTGCTGTTGGACCTGCGCCTGCCCGACATGTCGGGCATGGAGGTGCTGGAAAGCATCCGCGCCGACCATCCCGACCTGCCGGTGATCATGATCTCAGCCCATGGCGACACCCGCGCCGCCGTCAAGGCGGTGAAGCTGGGCGCCGCCGATTACCTGACCAAGCCCTTCGAATTGGATGAATTGTTCCACGTCATCGCCGCCGCCCTGGACCGCAAGCGCATGGATGACGAAATCGCCTTTCACCGTCATGACGCCCTGGGCAAGGATGGCTGGATCGGCACCAGCCCGGCCATGCTGCGCCTGGCCGAAACCCTGGGACAGATCGCGCGGTCCACCTCGTCGCGGGTTTTGCTGCTGGGCGAATCGGGCACCGGGAAGACCATGGCGGCCCGCGCCATCCATCGCCAAAGCCCGCGTGCCGAAGGCCCATTCATCGAAGTCAATTGCGCGTCCCTGCCCGAACAATTGATCGAAGCCGAATTGTTCGGCGCCGAAAAGGGGGCGTATACCGGCGCCCATCAAAAGCGGGTGGGACTGGTGTCCTTGGCCCACCACGGCACCTTGTTCCTGGACGAAATCGGCGAGTTGCCCCTGGCGGTGCAGGCCAAGTTCCTGCACTTCCTGGAAGGTGGCCAGTTCCGCCCCATCGGTTCCAACAACGCGCAAAGCGCCGACGTGCGCATCGTCGCCGCCACCAACCGCAATCTGGCCGAAGACGTGCGCCAGGGCCTGTTCCGCGAGGATCTGTTCTATCGCCTGAACGTCATCCAGGTGGCGCTTCCCCCCTTGCGCGAACGGGCCGAGGACGTGCCCTTGCTGGCCCGACTGTTCGCCGAGCGTTACGCCCAGGAAGAAAATGCCCCGCCCATCCGCCTGTCAGAGGCCACCGAGCGCTGCCTCGGTCAATATTCCTGGCCCGGCAACGTGCGGGAATTGCGAAACCTCATCGAACGCCTGACCATCCTGCGCGGCGGTGCGCTGATCACCCCCGACGACCTGCCCGCCGACATGCTGAGCGCCCCATCGGCCAGCGGCCGCGCCCCCATCGGCCATTCCCTGGCCGACACCGAGCGGGCGCTTCTGGAAGACGCCCTGGCCGAGGCCGGCGGCCACAAATCCAGGGCGGCGGAAATCCTGGGGATTTCCCGCCATGCGCTGAAACGGCGCCTGCAACGTCTGGGAATGGAAGGCTGAGCGGTTTCCGCTCGCCCCCGCGCGCATCATGCGCGGAATCCGCTCATCATCATTCCATATAGAGATATCGGTTTTCCGCAATGCCGCCCCTGGGGCGGTATTGCGGCTTTGGCATGGCGCTTGCGTTTCCGATCCCAAAAGCGCCGGGCCGTTCAACAAACGGGATCGGGAATCGGGAGGTTGTCTTGTTCGTTCATCGACGCGCACAATTTGGTGCCGCCGCCATTGTTTTGGCGTGCCTGTCCGCGGGAACCGTCACCGGTGCCCCGGCGCGCGGACGTGTCGAATTGGGAGTCTCCGCCGACAAGGCCGAGGTGACCATCGGCTGCCTTTATCCCATGACCGGGCGAGCGGCCATCTATGGCCGCGACAGCGTCGCCGGCATCCGTCTGGCGCTCTCCGACCTGGCCGCAGAAGGCGGTTATCCCCGGATTCGGGTGATCGTCGACGACGACCGGTCCAAGGCGTCCTTCGCCGTGCGCCTGGCCGAGGACTACATCGCCCACGACAAGGCCAAGTTCCTGTGCGGCATGGTCAGCTCGGGGGTGGCGCAAGCGGTCAGCAAGGTGGCCATGAAGCACCGGGTGGTGATGATCGGCACCGACCACGCCTCGTCGCGCCTGACCATCGAGGGGCTGCACCCTTATTACTTCCGGGTCTCCAACGATTCCTACATCTCAATGGCCGCCGGCGCCCGCTATCTGGCGCAAATTCAAGCCAAGACCAAGTGGAAGCGTATCGCTTTCATCGGCCCCGATTACGATTACGGCCACGTGTCGTGGTCGGATTTCCGGTCCTCGCTGGACCGCCTGGGCGTCAGCTATGAGGTGGTCGGCACCTTCTGGCCCAAGCTGTACGAACCTGATTATTCCACCTACATCCAGGCGTTGCGGAAAAGCGAACCCGACATCGTGGTCACCGCTTTGTGGGGCGGCGATTTCGTCGCCTTCCTGAATCAGGCGCAGACCACCGATTTCTTCGAAAACAGCCGGCTGGCCAATTTCGACACCGGTGGCAATTACGAGGTGATGCTGGCCTTGGGCACCAATCCGCCCAAGGGACTGATCCTGTCGGCGCGCCACCACAACAACTGGCCCAACACCGAACAAAACCGCCGTTTCGTCAACGCTTTCCATGAAATGGAAGGGCGCTATCCGACCTATGCGGCGGAAGGTGCCTATAGCGGCATCATGGCCGCCGCCAAGGCGGTGGTCAAAGCCGGTGGCGCCAAGGACCCGGACGCCCTGGTGCGCGCCTTGGAAAATCTTGAACTGAAGCTGCCCGAAGACCCCGAGGGCTTCAGTTCCTTCATCGATCCCGACACCCACCAGATCGTCCAGGCCCAGGCCGTGGGCGAGGTCGTCCCCGACACCTCGTTCCCGCCGGCCAAGGTGATGCTGGGCAATTGGACAGTATTCAGGGCCGAGGATTTGCGACCTCCGCCCGAATTGGTCCGCAGCCGACGCGCCAAAGCGGCGGAGGCGGTCGAGATGAGTGAGTAGAACCAA
Source organism: Magnetospirillum sp. 64-120 (assembly GCA_001898825.1). GTDB lineage: Bacteria > Pseudomonadota > Alphaproteobacteria > Rhodospirillales > Magnetospirillaceae > Magnetospirillum. The sequence continues at coordinate 107,591 of MKVK01000021.1, read as the reverse complement.
AACAGGAGGAACCTTTGAAAAATATCGTCCAAAAAAGCCTGGCCGTGATGGCCGCCGCCGGCACGCTGGCCGCAATGCCGGTTCACGCCGCCGAAAACGGCAAGTTCCGCGTCGGTGTCGTCACCTTCCTGTCGGGTGCCGCCGCCGGTCCTTTCGGTGTTCCGTCCATCAACGGCGCCAAGGTGTTGGTCGACGCCCTGAACGAGGGCAAGGTTCCCGCTCCTTATAACGTCAAGGGCATCAACGGCCTGGAAATCGAAGCCGTCGTCATCGACGAAAACGGCGGCGCCACCAAGCAGGTGGAAGAGTTCCGCAACCTGGCCGAACGCCACAAGGTCGACGCCGTCGTCGGCTATATCTCGTCGGGCGATTGCCTGGCCATCTCGCCGGTGGCCGAAGAACTGGGCGTGCCCACCGTGTTCTTCGATTGCGGCACGTCCCGCCTGTTCGAAGAAAACAACAAACCCCGCTACGTCTTCCGCACCGGTCTGGACGCCGCCATCGACAATATCGGCGCCGCCCGCTATCTGATCGACACCGGCCACAAGGTCGACAGCATCGCCGGCATCCAGCAGAACTATTCTTGGGGCCAGGATTCCTGGGGCGACTTCACCGCCGCCATGAAGCAGCTGAAGCCGGGCGTCAAGATCGCCACCGAACAATTCCCCAAGATCTTCCAGGGGCAGTACGGGGCCGAAATCTCGGCTCTGGCAATCAGCAATCCCGACGTCATCCATTCCTCGTTCTGGGGTGGCGACATGGAAGCCCTGGTGCTGCAGGGGAACGCCCGTGGCCTGCTGGACAAGCGCACCACCATCCTGACCTGCGGCGAATCGGCGCTTGACCGCTTCAAGGGCCAGGCCACCAACGGCCTGATCGTCGGCGCCCGTGGCCCGTTCGGCGCCTTCGCCCCCAAGAACACCCTGTCCGATTGGTTCCATGCCGCTTATGTGGCCAAGAACGAAATGGAGCCCACCTATCCGGCCTACAAGATGGTCCAGGCCATTCTGGGTCTGAAGGCCGCCGCCGAAAAGGCCGCCGCCGGCAAGCCCGGTACCGTGCCCAACAAGGACGCCCTGGTCGGCGCCTTCAAGGGCCTGACCTTCGAATCGGTTTCCGGCACCGTGAACATGTCCCGCGCCAATGGCCACCAGGCCCTGCAGGGCATCGCCTATGGCGAATACCACTTCGACAAGAAGACCAAGAAGGCCTCGCTGCAGAACGTCAAGGCCTATGCCGGCGAATGCGTGACCCCGCCCGACGGCACTACTGCCACCGAGTGGATCAAGGCGGGTTTCCCCGGCGCCAAGTGCGGCGGCTGATCGCCTGATTGAAGGAACCGGCCGCCCGCGGCCGGTTCCCCCCATCCGTCAAACACGTCCCTGACCGGTCTTTCCAAGACGCGGAGCGAGAGTCATGACCACATTCTATGCCATTTTCATCGACGGGATGATCTACGCATCCTGGCTTTTCCTCGTCGCCGCCGGCTTGACCGTGATCTATGGGGTGATGCGCATCCTGAACATGGCCCATGGCAGCTTCTACGCCATCGGCGCCTATTGCGCCGCCTCGTTGGTGGGCTGGTATTTCAGCGATTTCGACGGCAACCCCTATCTCAGTTACCTGCTGCTGATCGGCTGCGCCCTGGTCGCCGGGCTGGTGGTCGGCGTGGTCATCGAACAAGGGCTGCTGCGCTTCATGTACAAGCGCAACGAATTGCTGATGATCATCATCACCTACGCGTTGCTGCTGATCCTGGAAGACGCCACCAAGCTGGCCTTCGGCGTCGACCCCTATTTCACCTATCAGCCCTATGCGCTGTTGGGCCGGTCCGACATCGGCGGCCTGGCTTTCGCCAATTACGACCTGCTTCTGGTGGTGGTGTCCGCCGCCATCGGGCTGTTCTGCTGGCTGGTGCTGAACCGCACCCATATCGGCAAGGTGCTGCGCGCCGTCATCCACGACCGCGAAGTCGCCGTCGCCATGGGGGTCAACGTGCGGCTGATGTTCGCTGGCACTTTCATTTTCGGCACCACCCTGGGCGCCTTGGCCGGGGCGCTGACCGCGCCCTCCATCTCGGTGTCGCCGGGCATCGGCGTCGAAGTCATCGTCCTGGCCTTCGCCGTGGTGGTGGTCGGCGGCCTGGGCAGCATCGAAGGCGCCATCGTCGGCGCCCTGCTGGTGGGCATGACCCGGTCTTTGGCTGTCCACCTGGCCCCGCAAATCGAATTGTTCGTGATTTACGGCGTGATGTCGCTGGTGCTTGCGGTACGCCCGCAAGGCCTGTTCGGACGCACCCTGGCAAGGAAAATCTAATGATCCACATCGATCGCAGCATGGTGGGGCTGGCGGCCGCCACCTTGATCCTGGCGGCAATGGGCGGTTTCGTGCCCGACTGGCTGGCCTTCATCCTGACCCTTGCCCTGGCCAAGGCGCTGGTGGTGCAAGGGGTCGTCCTGCAGATGCGGGCCGGACTGGTGTCCTTCGGCCAAGGTCTGTTCTTCTGCGTCGGCGGCTATGCCGTCGGCATGGGCGGGCAGTTCTTCGGCATCCACGACGCCCCCCTCTTGCTGGTCGTCGGCGCCCTGGCGGCGGTGGCCCTGGCGGCGGTGCTGGGCCTGTTGATGACCCGCTACCGCGACATCTTCTTCGCCATGCTGTCCCTGGCGCTGTCGATGATCTTGTTCGGCGTCCTGGTCAAAAGCTCGGACCTGGGGTCCACCGACGGCTTCAACGTCCACCCCGCCACCTTCTTCGGCCATTCGTTCAGCAACGAATCCTACAAGAGCGTGCTTTACCTGCTGACCGTCTTCCTGGCCGGTGGCGGCGCCTTGATCCTGCATATGGTCCACCATTCCGGTCTGGGCCGCATTTGGGAAGCCATCCGCGAGAACGAGATCCGCGTCGAGTATCTGGGCCTGTCGCCGCGCTGGCTGCTTTACGCCAACTACCTGCTGGCGGCCGCCTTCGCCGCCCTGGGCGGTGGGTTGACCGCCTTGGCCACCGGCCATATCGACCCGGAAATGGCGTTCTGGACCACGTCGGGTGAATTCGTCTTCATCGCGCTTCTGGGCGGCACCGCCCATGTGGCGGCCCCCTTCATCGCCGCCATCCTGTTCGCCTTCGTGCGCACCTACGCCATCGAGTTCACCCCCCACACCTGGCAGATGATCCTGGGCTTCGTGCTGCTGGGCATCATCGTCTTCCTGCCCAAGGGCCTGTGGAGCCTTGTGCAATCGAAGCGGAGGGCCAAGGCATGAGCACCCCCATCTTGCAAACCAAGGCGTTGTGCCGTTCCTTCGGCGCGGTGACCGCCGCCCGCGATCTGGACGTGACGATCGCCCCAGGTGAAATCGTCGGCGTCATCGGTTCCAACGGCGCCGGCAAGACCACCTTCATCAACATGGTCACCGGTTATCTGCCGCCTTCGTCCGGCCAGATCCTGTTCGAGGGGCGCTCGATCCTGGGCAAGCCGCCGCGCGCCATCATCCGCATGGGCATGGCCCGGTCGTTCCAGGTGGCGCAGCTGTTCCCGGAACTGACCGTCCTGGAAAACATGCTGATCGCCCTGGTCGCCGCCGAAGGTCCGCGTCCATCCTTCATCCTGCCCATGGCCACCGCCAAGCGCGTGCGCCAGGCCAAGGACCTGTTGGAAGAATTCGGCGTCGAACGGTTCGGTGATTCGGTGGTCAGCGCCGTGCCGCAAGGGGCGCGCAAACTGATCGACATCGCCATGGCGCTGATCAGCACGCCGCGCATGCTGCTGCTGGACGAACCCACGTCCGGCGTGTCGGTGGAAGAAAAGTTCGGTCTGATGGACACCGTCATGCGCGCCGTGCGCCGTCACGGCGTCACCGTGCTGTTCGTCGAACACGACATGGAAATCGTCGAACGCTATGTCAGCCGCGTGCTGGCTTTCTATAGCGGCGAAATCATCAGCGACGGCACGCCCTCCCAGGTCTTCGCCGACGAAAAGGTCCGCGAACTGGTCATCGGCCATGGCCACGCGACCGACAAGAAAAGGAACATGGCATGACGCTCGCCATCAGCAAACTGAACGTCTTCATCGAATCCATCCCCATCCTGCGCGATGTGGACATGGTGGTCCCCGAAGGCGCCATGGTCGGGCTGATCGGCCGCAACGGCGCCGGCAAGACCACCTTGATGCGGTCCATCATGGGGTTGTTGCCGGCCAAAAGCGGCACCATCCACATCCATGGCAACGACGTCACCGACACCCCCGGCCACAAGCGGGCCGCCATGGGCGTCAGCTATCTGCCGGAAGACCGCCGTCTGATCCCCCAGCTGACCGTCGAGGAGAACATCCTGATGCCGGCCTGGGCCAACCGCATCGACGGCTTCATGGATCGGCTGGAATGGATTTACGGCCTGATGCCGGAAGTCCGCGACTTCCGCGACCGCCGTGCCCTGCAATTGTCGGGCGGCCAGCAAAAGCTGGTGGCCCTGGCCCGTTCGCTGATGCCCGGAAACCGCCTGCTGCTGCTGGACGAACCCTTCGAGGGTGTCGCCCCGGTCTTGTCGCGCCGCCTGACGGAAGTGATCGGCAAATTGCGCGCCGAAGGCCTGTCCGTGGTGCTGTCGGAATCCGACGACACCCATTCCTCTGACCTGGTCGACCGCGTCTACCGCATCGAACGCGGCGTCGTCACCTCCCAAGCCGCCTAGCAAGGAAGCCCCCCCGACATGACCGATTTCATCTTCGAAACCACGCCCCGCATCCTGTGCGAAACCAACGCCGCCGCCAAGCATCTGGGCATCATCTCGGCCGAACTGGGCATGAAGAAGGCCCTGGTGGTGACCGATCACGGCCTGGTGGCGGCCGGCGTCATCACCCCCGCCCTGGACAGCCTGAAGGCCGCCGGGGTGGAACCCGTGCTGTTTTCCGACGTCCTGGCCGATCCGCCGGAACAATCGGTCGAGGCCGCAGTGGCCGCCGCGAAAGCCGCCGGTATCGACGGCGTCATCGGCCTGGGCGGCGGCTCGTCCATGGACACCGCCAAGCTGGTGGCGCTGCTGGTCGGCAATCCCCAATCGCTGCCCGCCATTTACGGCATCGGTTTGGCCAAGGGACCGCGCCTGCCGCTGATCCAGGTGCCGACCACCGCCGGCACCGGTTCGGAAGTCACCCCCATCGCCATCGTCACCACGCCGACCCACGAAAAGAAGGGCGTGGTCTCGCCGCTGCTGTATCCCGACGTGGCGCTGCTGGACGGCACCTTGACCATCGGCTTGCCGGCCAAGATCACCGCCATGACCGGCATCGACGCCATGGTCCACGCCATCGAGGCCTTCACCACCCGGCACAAAAAAAACCCGCTGTCCGACGGCTTGGCGCTGAAGGCTTTGGAATTGCTGTACGTTAACATCCGCAAGGTGATCGCCGACGGTTCCGACGTGGCGGCGCGCAATGCCATGCTGCAGGGCTCGCTGTTGGCCGGCATGGCCTTCGCCAACGCCCCGGTCGCCGCCGTGCACGCCCTGGCCTATCCCCTGGGCGGACATTTCCACGTACCGCACGGCCACTCCAACGCCTTGGTGCTGGTCCCGGTGCTGCGCTTCAACGCCCAAGCCGCCGAACGCCAGTATGCCCAACTGGCCCAGGTGGTGATGCCCGAACGCCGCTTCGCCAGCGACGCGGAAGCCACGGCAGCCTTCATCGACTGCATGGACACGCTGGTGGCCGAAATGCCGTTCGAGCAACGCCTGCGCGACGTCGGCGTGTCGGAAGGCGATTTGGTCATGATGGCCAAGGACACCATGGCCATCCAGCGCCTGCTGGTGAACAACCCCCGCGACGTCAGCGAAGCCGATGTCGCCGCCATGTACGCCTCGGTGTTCTAGGAAGGAGCCGCGCCATGCCGTCCAAGGACGAAACCCGCGCCGCCTATCGGCATTTCCTGGCCATCCCCACTCGCTGGATGGACAACGACGTCTATGGGCACGTCAACAACGTCGAATATTACAGTTACTTCGACACGGTGGTGAACCAGTGGCTGATCGAAAATGGCCTGCTGGATTACCTGAACAGCAAGGTCATCGGCCTGGTGATCGAGACCTCGTGCTCGTATTTCGCCCCCATCGCCTTTCCCGATGTGGTCCATGCCGGCCTGCGGGTCGCCAAGCTGGGCAATTCCTCGGTGCGCTACGAGGTCGGGCTGTTCCGCAATGACGAAGACACGGTGTCCGCCGCCGGGCATTTCGTTCACGTCACTGTGGAACGCCCCGACAACCGCCCGGTCCGAGTGCCTGACGCCATGCGCGACGCTTTCGCCGCCCTGATGATCTAATTCCAAACAAGGAAGTCCAAGATGAAGCTGTCCGATTTCTCGCTGCTGGTTGACAAGGCCTATATCGGCGGAGCTTGGGTGGGTGCCGATTCCGGTGCCGATTTCGCCGTCACCAATCCCGCCGACGGCACCCTGGTCGGCCGGGTCCCCGACATGGGCGCCACCGAGACCCGCCGCGCCATTGAAGCCGCCAACGCCGCCTGGCCCGCCTGGAAGGCCAAGACGGCCAAGGAACGCGCCAATATCTTGCGCAAATGGTACGACCTGATCCTGGCCAACCAGGAAGACCTGGCCGTGCTGATGACCGCCGAGCAAGGCAAGCCGCTGGCCGAAGCACGCGGTGAAGTGGTCTATGGCGCCAATTTCCTGGAATGGTTCGCCGAGGAAGCCAAGCGCGTCTATGGCGACGTCATCCCCGCCCATGGCGCCGACAAGCGCATCGTGGTGATCAAGGAACCCATCGGCGTGGTCGCCGCCATCACGCCGTGGAACTTCCCCATCGCCATGATCACCCGCAAATGCGCCCCGGCCCTGGCCGTCGGCTGCCCGGTGGTGGTCAAGCCGGCGGAAGACACGCCGCTTTCCGCCCTGGCCCTGGCGGTGTTGGCCGAACGGGCCGGCATTCCGGCGGGTGTCTTCAACGTCGTCACCTCGCTGCACGGCGCCCCGGTGGGCGGCGAACTGACCGCCAACCCCTTGGTGCGCAAGCTTTCCTTCACCGGCTCCACCGAGGTGGGCAAGCTGCTGATGGCGCAATGCGCCAAGACGGTGAAGAAGGTGTCGCTGGAACTGGGCGGCAACGCGCCCTTCATCGTTTTCGATGACGCCGACCTGGACGCCGCCGTGGCCGGCGCCCTGGCCAGCAAGTACCGCAATGCCGGCCAGACCTGTGTGTGCGCCAACCGCCTGCTGGTGCAAGACGGCGTCTATGACGCCTTCGCCGCCAAGCTGGCCCAAGCGGTCAAGGCCTTCAAGGTCGGTCCCGGCCTGACCACAGATTCCAACCAGGGTCCGCTGATCAACCAGGACGCGGTGGAAAAGGTGGAAAGCCTGATCGCCGACGCCAAGGACAAGGGGGCCAAGGTGATCCTGGGCGGCAAGCGTCACGAACTGGGTCATGGATTCTTCGAGCCCACCATCATGACCGACATCACGCCCGACATGCGCGTGGCCCGTGAGGAAATCTTCGGCCCGGTGGCCCCCCTGTTCCGCTTCAAGACCGAGGAAGAGGCCATTCAGATGGCCAATGACACTGAATTCGGCCTAGCGGCTTATTTCTATTCCCGCGACATCGGCCGCATTTGGCGGGTGGCCGAAGGGGTGGAATACGGCATCGTCGGCATCAACGAAGGCATCATCTCCACCGAAGTCGCCCCCTTTGGCGGCGTCAAGGAATCGGGGATCGGCCGCGAAGGCTCCAAGTACGGCGTGGATGACTTCGTCGAGGTCAAATATCTGTGCCTGGGCGGCATCAAGTAAGGGGGCAGCCATGAACGCCATCACCTTTCGCACCGCGCCGCGCATCATATCGCGCATCGGCGGACTGGCCGATCTGGGCACCATCATGGCCGAACTGGGGGTCAAACGGCCGCTGATCGTCACCGATGCCGGCATCGTCAAATGCGGCATCGCCGCCAAGGCCATGGACAGCCTGAAGGCCGCCGGCCTGGAGCCGATCCTTTATGATGCGGTGCAGGCCGACCCGCCCATCGCCATGGTCAAGCAAGCCGCTGACTTCGCCCATGACACCCAGGCCGACGGCATCGTCGGCCTGGGCGGCGGATCGTCGCTGGATACCGCCAAGGTGGTGGCCCTGATGGGCAAATGCCGCCAGCCCATCGAGGATCTGTTCGGCGTGGACATGACCCGCGACCCGCGCCTGCCGCTGGTCCAGGTACCGACCACCGCCGGGACCGGTTCGGAAGTCACCTGGGTGTCGGTGATCACCAACGAAGCCAACGAGAAAAAGGTGATCTACACGCCGCAACTGCTGCCCGACGTGGCGTTGCTGGATGCCGAGCTGACTGTCGGCATGCCGCCCAAGGTGACGGCAGCCACTGCCTTGGACGCCATGGTCCACGCCATCGAGGGCTATACCAGCCGCACCAAGAAAAACACCATTGCCGACAGCTTCGCCCGCAAGGCGTTGGAATTGCTGGCCGCCAACCTGCCCAAGGTGCTGGCCGACGGCCATGACCTTACGGCGCGGGCCGCCATGCTGGAAGGCGCCATGCTGGGCGGCATCGCCTTCGTCAATTCCTCGGTCGCCGCCATCCACGGCCTGGCCTATCCGTTGGGGGCGCGGTTCCATGTTCCCCACGGCCATTCCAACGCCCTGGTGATGGGGCCGATTCTGCGCTTCAACCTGCCGGCCGCCGAAACCCTTTACGCCGAACTGGCCCCCAGCGTGCTGCCCGGACGCAGTTATTCGTCCCGTGCCGAAGCGGCCCTGGCTTTCGTCGAAACCCTGGAAGCCATGGCCGGTTGTGGCGGCCTGGAAACCCGCCTTGGCGATCTGGGCATCACCGATGCCGACATCCCGCCAATGGCCGAGGAAGTGGTGACCCAGATTCAGCGTCTGATCGCCCCCAATCCCCGCGACATGAGCTTTGACGACGTCTGCGGGCTTTATCGTTCCATCTTGTAATCCTTCCGGTGCCTCCCAACCTCAGCCCCCCACCCGTCCCCTCGGATGGGGGGCTTTTCATGGGGTTACTTCTTGGTCAGGCTTTTGACCATGTAGATGTTGTCGGCGCCGCGCACCAATTCGAAATCCACCTTGTCGCCAGCCTTCAGCTTGCTGATGTCCACGCCCTCGGCGACGGCGAAGTCCATGGTCATGGCCGGCCAGCCCAGGGCCTGGACCACTCGGTCGCCTCCGCGTGGTTTCGGCCAGTTCGGGATAGATGTAGTCGACGCGGCCGCGCCAGACGTCCTGGGGCAGGTGGGCCAGCCGCACCTGGGCCTTCACCCGTCCCGATTGGCTTTCCAGAACGTCGGCGATGCCCCAGATGGCCGACAGGCCGGGACCAGCCGGCGCCCAAATCTGTATGGCGTAGCCCGACCGGGCAATTTCGGATAGAATTCCGCCACATGCATATGACGGAAGCGACGATGGTCGAAATGCTGGTGCGTATGGGGCGTCGCGCTTTTCTTGCGGTCTTACTTTGGCTGGGGGCCACTGGCGCCGCTTTTGCCGTCGATCCGGTGACCGCCCCCGACATCGCCCGCATTCTGAAGCGCGGAACCTTGGTGGTGGTCGCCACCGTGCACAACATGCCGCCGTTGTTCTATGTGGATTCCGAGGGGCGCCCCGGCGGCATCGACGTCGATCTGGCCAACGACATCGCCCAGCGCCTGGGCGTCAAACTGGAATTCGCCCGCGTCGCCGAAAGCTTCGACGACATGCCGCGCCTGGTGGCCGAACGCAAGGCCGACGTCGCCATCGGCTATCTCAGCCGCACGCTTCGCCGGGCCGCCATCGTCCGCTTCACCCAACCCTATGTGCGGCTGCGCCAGACCCTGATGCTGAGCCGTACCAAGACGGCGCCGCTGTTTCGCGGCAGCGAGCGGGTCGAGGTGATGAACACCCCCGACGTCGCCATCGGCGTCGAGGCGGGCAGCGCCTATGTGGATTTCACCACCGAACGCTTCCCCAAGGCGCAGGTGCGATCCTATCCGTCGGTGGATTCCGCCATCGACGACCTGCTGGCCGGCAAGCTGCATGGGGTGGTGGTGGACGAAGCCTTTTCGTACACCCTGAACCATCCCATTCCCGGGGTTCCCGGCTATCAGGTGCCCGACGACTGGGCCTTGTTCGTCAAGGTGCTGATCCTCAGCGGCGCCCACGACCCCATCGCCATGGCCGTGCACCGCGACGACCATTCATGGCTGTCATGGCTGGACACCTACATCGCCGACCGCCTGGACGACGGCACCCTGGACAAGATCATCAACCGCTATCTTGGGGCGCAACGGCCATGAACCGTCTGCAGTGGCTGACCAATCCGTGGTCCCCGGTGGCGGGACTGGTGGCCGGCGCGGTGCTGGGGACCTGGCAGCCGGCGATTGGGATCGCCTTGGCCCCGGCGGGTGAAACCTATCTGGCGCTGATGCAGATGTGCGTGCTGCCCATCATCATCAGCGCGGTGACCGCCTCGATCGCCCGGTTGATGCGTGGCGACAACGCCCATGCGCTGCCGCGGCTGGCCCTGTTGTTCCTGGGCGGCTTGGCGCTCAGCGCCATCGTCGCCATGGCCGCCGGCCTGCTGATCCAGCCCGGCAGCGGCCTGGATCAGAACCAGCGCGTCTATCTGGCGCAAGAGATGCTGCGCCACGAGGAAACATCCGGCGGCAATGCCGGGCTCAGCCTGTGGTCGCTGGTGCAGATGGTCATCCCCAGCAACGTCATCCGCGCCGCCGCCGACGGCCACATGCTGGCGCTGCTGCTGTTCTCGCTGTTGCTGGGCCTGGGCCTGGGCTCGCTGGGCGATGGCCAGGGGGAACGCGCCGCCGACCTGCTGGACGCCTTCTACAACGCCCTGATCAAGGTCATGGGCTGGATCCTGCTGGCCCTGCCCTTCGGTCTGTTGGCCCTGATGGCTGGACAGACGGCGCAGAACGGCATCGACACCTTCCTGAAACTGGGGCGTCTGGTCGGCACCATCTATGGCATGGCCCTGTCCATGGGGGCGGTGATGGTCATCATCGTCGCCCTGCGCACCCGGCTGCCCGCCGCCCAGGTGCTGTCGCGGCTGCGCACCACCTTGTTCACCGCCTTCGGCACCGGTTCCAGCGTCGCCAGCCTGCCCTCGGCCCTGAAAGTGTGCGAAAGCGGCCTGGGCCTGAAGCACCAGACGGCGCAGATGGTGCTGCCCTTGGGGGTCAGCCTGTACCCGGTGGGCAACGTGCTGCACGTGGTGGTCGCCAGCCTGTTCGTGCTGCAGCTTTACGACCTGCCCATGGATCTGCAGACCGGTCTGGTGATCGGCATCGGCGGCATCCTGGTGGCCTGCGCCATGAGCGGGGCGCCCGGCGTCGCCTCGATGACGCTGCTGGCCATGCTGCTGTCGCCCTTCGGCGTCCCCATCGAAGTCGCCGTGGTGCTGCTGGTGGCCTTGGACCCCATCCTGGACCCCATTCTCACCAGCCTGAACGTCTTGGGAAACATCACCGCCGCCACCATGATGGAACCGGCCTCGACCGCCGACGATTAAGGGGAATTTCTGCCATGGACAAAATCCGCGCCTTCATCGAGGACCAGTTCCTGGTCAGCTTCGACGAGGACTTTCCCGAAGACACCAACCTGTTCAAGGAAGGGATCATGGATTCCTTCGGCTATGTGCAATTGTGCCGGTTCCTGGAACGGGAATTCGCCATCACCTTCAGCGAAGCCGAGATGACCGGCAACGTGCTGGTCAGCCTGAGCCAGATCCGCGACACCGTCGCCGCCAAGGTCGCGGCCCTGGGCAAGGCGGGCTAGCCCATGTGCGGCATCGCCGGGCTGGTGGGGTGGAACGGACAGGACGACCTGGCCGACATCGCCACCGCCATGCTGACCCGCATCGGCCATCGCGGCCCCGACGGCCTGGGGGCGGTCATCGGCGACGATTGGGCCTTGGGCGCGGTGCGCCTTGCCATCCTCGATATCGCCGCCGGCCAACAGCCGATTTCCGACGACAGCGGCCGCTTCTGGCTGGCCTATAACGGCGAGATTTACAATTACCGGGAACTGCGCGCCCAGTTGGAAGCGTCGGGCGCCCACTTCCATACCCAATGCGACACCGAAGTGCTGTTGCAGGCGTGGATCCATTGGGGCGAAGCCTGCCTGGACCGCCTGAACGGCGGTTACGCCTTCGCCCTTTACGACCGTTTGGAAAGCCGGCTGATCCTGGCGCGGGACCGTTTCGGCAAACGGCCGCTGTTCACTGCCCGCCATGGCGGGGCGCTGCTGTTCGCGTCGGAAATGAAGGCCTTCCTGGCGGTTCCCGGTTTCCATTTCCGCCAGGATGCCGGACAGATCGCCTCGATCCTGGGCACCTGGACGCCGCTGCCCGACCAAAGCGGCTTTACCGGCATCGCCCAATTGCCCATGGGCATGTGGATGAGCGTCGACGCCCAGGGCATGACACAGCACAGCTATGCGCCGCTGGCCTTCGCCGATGGGCCGGCGCCGGCCGACGAAACCGAAGCCAAGCAAATGATCCGCCAGACTCTGACCCGTGCCGTCGACTTGCGGCTGCGCAGCGACGTCGAGGTCGGGGTCTATCTCAGCGGCGGCATCGATTCGGCCATCGTCGCCGCCCTGGCCACCGACTTGAACGGACGCCCCCCCGCCACCTTTTCCGTCACCTTCGACGATGCCAGCCTGGACGAATCGCCCGAACAACAGGCGGTTTCCGCCGCCTTGGGCACCCGCCACCAGGCGCTTCGCATCGCTGCCGCCGACATCGTCGATGCCTGCCCGCAGGCGGTCTACCACGCCGAAGTGCCAACCTTCCGCAGCGCCTTCGTTCCCATGTTCCTGCTGTCGCGGGCGACGCAACAGGCCGGCATCAAGGTGATCCTGAGCGGTGAAGGCGCCGACGAGGCGTTTTTGGGCTACGACCTGTTCAAGGAAACCCTGCTGCGCAGCACCTGGACCAGCATGGATGAAGATACCCGCCGCCAGCGGCTGGGGCGGCTTTATCCGCATCTGGATCATTATGGCCCGCAGGACATCGCGGCGCTGACCGGGCTTTACCAGCAATTCGCCAGCGAGACCATGCCCGGCCTGTTCTCGCACGAGATCAAGTTCCAGAACGGCCGCTTCTCGGCCCGTCTGGTCAAAGGGGCGGGCGATCCCTTCGCAGCCATCACGGCCCTGGTCGCCCAGCATCCGGAATTGCAGGCCATGAGCCCAGTGCAAAAGGCGCAATGGCTGGAATACAAGACCCTGCTACCCGGCTATCTGCTGTCCACCCAAGGCGACCGCGCCGCCCTGGCCCATGGCGTCGAGAACCGCTGCCCGTTCCTGGACCCGGCGGTGCTGGACCTGGCCTCAAGCATTAACCTGCGCTTCGACGACGGTTTCGACGAAAAGCGCCTGCTGCGCCAGGCCTTCGCCGACCGCCTGCCGGATTGCGTGGTCAACAAGCGCAAATTCCCCTATCGCGCCCCCGATGCCGCCGCCTTCGCCGCCGCCCACCCCGATTACATGGACTTGCTGCTGTCGGACTCCGAACTGGCCAAGCTGGATTACCTGGATGCCGGTTTCGCAAAACGTCTGTGCGCCAAGGTGCTGACCAAGCCGGCATCCGAGATCAGCACCAAGGAAAACCAAACCTTCCTGTTCCTGCTGTCGCTGGCGCTGCTGCACCATGCCTTCGTCGCCCGCCAGGAATTGCCCGGCCATGGGCTGCAACGTCCGGCGCCACCCTTGATGCGCATGGTGGATTTGCGCAGCCGGGCCTAGGCTTCCCAGGGGAACTTGCCCTCGACCACATAGCGGGTGATGCCGGCGCGGGTGGCGGGATCGGCGAACATCCGGCGATTGGCGTCCAGCGCCAGGGGGCGGGCGCCGTCGATCACCCCATCCAGTTCGGCCCGGTATTGCTTGTAGCGGCCGATGGCCGCCTTGTCCAAATGCCGCAGGCGCAGCAGATGCTTGCGTAAAAGACCGTCCAAGGGGCTTTCCACCGCGTCGGCCAGACCCCAGGCCAAGGCCTGGGCGCCGCCGATGGCTTGGGTGGACAATGTCATGTAATGGCTGCGCTGCGCCCCGATGCGGCGGGTCAGGAATGGCAGGACGCAGGCCGGATACAGCCCGAACAGCAATTCCGACAAAGTGAAACTGGCACTTTCGTCAGCCAGCACCAGATCGCAGGCGGCCGCCAGGCCGACCCCGCCGGCGGTGACCCGGCCGCTGACCACCGCCACCGAGACGAAGGGGCCATGGGCCAGCCGCGCCCACAGATCGTAAAGGCTGGCCGGGTCCAAATCGTCGCCGGCCGCCGCCGCCTGGAAGTCGCCGCCGGCGCAGAACACCTGGGGAGCGCCGCGCAGCACCAGCACCTTGGGGCCATCGGCGGCCTCGCACCCGGCCACCGCATCGGACAATTCGGCCACCAAGCGGGTATTCAGCACGTTGCCGGTCTCGGGTCGGCTCAAAGTGACGGTACGGATGCCGTCGCGGTCGTCCAACACCATCATGGCGCCCCCCGGATCACCATGGCGGTGTCGATGCCGCCGAAACCGAACGAGGTCTTCAGCGCAACCCGCGCCTGATGCGGTTGCGCCGCCCCGATGACATGCCGCAAAGGCGGCGCGATGGGATGGTCCAGATTGCGGGTGGGGTGCAAGCGGCCGGCGCGCATCTGCAACAACACCGCCGCCACCTCGATGGCGCCGGCGGCGGCCAGACCATGGCCGATGACGGATTTGGTGGCGTTGACCCAAGCGTGTCCCAGGCCGGACGCGGCCAGGGTTTCCGCCTCGACGTCGTCGCCCTTGGGGGTGCTGGTGGCGTGGGCGTTGACGTAATCCACGTCGCCGGGGCGCAAGCCGGCCTGGACCAAGGCCTGGGCGATGGCCCGGCGCTGGCCGGCGCCGTCGGGTTCGGGGCCGCGCTGGCCGTCGGCCACCTGGGCGGCGCCAACCAAGGAACCATAGCCCGGCCCGGCCTGATCGGCGCGGCGCAGCACCAAGGCGGCGCAGCTTTCGCCGAACACAAAACCATCATGGTCGCGGTCGAAGGGGCGGCACGCCTGTCCGGGGCAATCGGCGAAACGTGGGGCGCCTAGCGCCCCCAAGGCCCGCATGCCCAACAGATCCATGGCCGACACGTCCTGCAGGGCGCCCAGGGCGATGCAGGCATCGACGCGACCGCTGCGGATGGCATCCGCCGCCTGCATCACCGCCACCGCCCCGCTGGCCGAGGCGGCGCCCACCCCCAATGTGAAGCCGCGAATGGCGAAGGTGTTGGCCAACAGGCCGCCGATCTCGCTGTCAAGATAGGCATGGCCGGCGCGCGGCGGCAGGAAGTTGGGTCGTGCGGCGTAATCGCGGGCCAGCAGCGCCTGTTCGCGGGAAAACAGGTTGGAACCGCCGACCACCAGGCCGATGCGTTCGGGCGCGACAGTATCCAGCCCGGCCTCGCGCCAGGCTTCGTCCACCACCGCCACGGCGACCCGCGCCCCGAAACCGACGGTGCGTTCCACCCGCGCTGTTAACAGCGACGGCGGCTCCGCCATCTCGATTCCCAGGAACGGCGCCACGCCTTCCGGGGCCTGACGTCCCGGCCGTTGCAAAGTGCCAAAGACATCGCGCCCGGCCAGCAAGCCGTCGATCAGGCTGGCCTTGCCATAGCCCAAGCCACTGGCGGCGCCCAGTCCAGCGAAGACGATGTCAGGCGTGGCGCTTGGCATGAAGCAGATCGGCCAGTTCGCCCAGGTTCTTCGGGCCGTGCATCTGCACCATGGGCAGGTCCAGGCCGATGGCTTCCAGCGTGTTCATGATGATTTCACTGCGTTCGATGGAATCCAGCCCCAACTCGGCCATGGATTCGCTCTCGGTGATGGGGCGGTCGGCCAATTCGGGCACCACCTCGCGGATTTGGCCGACGATCACCGCCAGGATTGTGTCGCGATCCACAGCCGAACTCCCTTGATCAAACGAACCGATACTGACGGTGGTAGCCCACCATGCCCTCCAACGCAAGCCGGCCTTGGCCCTGATAGGCGTCCCAGGCGGCGGGAATGGTGTCAGGCGCGATGGTGGCGTCCTTTTGGCCGAAGCGGATGACCTGGGCGCCTTTCAGCATATCCTCGTATTCGTCCAGGCTGAGCGCATGACGGCGATCCAGTTGGGCGGCGATCCCCTGGGCCCGCAGGCGCTGTTGTCCGTCCGGGGTGACGACGCCGCTGAAGAATTCCGAACAGCAGCCCGAGCCATAGGAAAACAGCCCGACCCGGCAGGGTGCGGCCAGATCGACGCTTTCCAGCAATCCAGCCAGCCCCAGGAACACCGATCCCCCGGCGGTGTTGCCGACGCGCTGGCCGAAGGTCAGGCTGGGCGACAGCCGACGGGCGAAGTCGGCTTCGATGTCGTCGGGCTTGGCCTTGTACAACTTGCGCATCAAGTGGCGGTGCGCCCCCTTGATCATGCCGCCGAACGGGGTATGGAAGCTGAGATAGGCGAAGGTGTCGCGGAAGTCGGCGCCGTCCACCCGGCGGGCGTAATCCTTGAAGGCCCGTTCGCAGCAATCCAGGTAAGCCATCAGCGACAGATCGGCGTCGCCGGCCTCGGTGTCGGGGCCGGGGCGGCAGGTGTCCATGACCTCGAAACCATGGTTGCCATAGGCGCCCTGATCGATCCGCAGCACATGGGGGGTGTCGCTGACCAGCATGGCCACGGCGCCGGCGCCAGAACTGGGTTCCGAATAGGCCCATTCCTGGATGGCCGCCGAATCGGCCAGGGCGAAGCGCGACAAATCGGTACAGATGACCAGCGCCTTGGCCCCCGGCGAGGTACCCGACAAGATGAAGTTGACCGCCATCTGAAGACCGGCGGTGCCGGAATAGCAGGCCTGCTTGATCTCGAACAATCGGCAATTGCCGGCCAGCCCCAGGTAATGATGGATATAGGTGCTGAGCGACTTGCCGAAATCGATGCCCGATTCGGTGCAGGTGACCACCATCTCGATGCGGCGGCGATCTTCCTGGGACAGCGCGTCCACCAGCGGCTTGGCGGCGTTGACGGCAAAGGTCACCGGGTCCTCGAAGGGAAGCGCCACGGTCTTTTCGCGCATCAGCAGATTGTCGAAACGCGGCATGTCCAAGCCGCGATGCAGACACAATTGGCGTACGTCCAGGCTGGCGGCGCCGCCGTAGACGTTCAACGCTTCGATGCCGGCGGACATGCTCATCAGCCCGGCCCCACCGTGACCGGCAAAGTGGCGAGGCCACGGGCGTTGATGCGGTCGGTGCGCCAGCGGGCCGGGCCGTTGGCGACGATGGACGGCCAGCGGTCCAACAGCGTGTTGAACGCCACCATGGCTTCCAGCCGGGCCAAGGGGGCGCCCAGGCACACATGCGGGCCACCGCCGAAGGTGTAATGGGCGTTGCCGGCACGGCCGACATCGACGCGGTCGGGATCGGCAAAGCGGGCCGGGTCGCGGTTGACGGCGCCGATCATCCCCAGAATCGGGCTGCCGGCGGGAATGGCGACGCCACAGATGTCCACGTCCTCGCGGGCGACACGCAGGATCATGTTGCCGCCCGGTTCGCAGCGCAGGAATTCCTCGACCGCCGTGCGCAGCAGCGAGCGGTCGGCGCGCAACCGTTCCATCTGGTCGGGATGGCGCAACAACAGCCACAGACCGTTGCCGATCAAGGTCACCGTGGTTTCATGGCCGGCGATCAGCATGGACACCATGTTGGTCAGGGTCTCGTCCTCGTTCAACACGCCGTTGGCGTGGGCGGTGACGATGACGTCGGTCAGGCTGCCATCGGGATTGGCCCGTTTTTCCGCCAGGAAACCGCGCAGGTACTGCTTGAACTCGATCAAGGCATCCAGGGCGTGCTGCTTGTCCTCGGGCGTCAGCATGATGTCGGCGATGCGGATCAGCGCCTCGCTCCAACGGAAGATGTCGGCGTCCATGGCCGCCGGCACCCCCATCAGCTTGCACAGCACCCGAAGCGGCATGGGGCCGGCGAAATCGCGGATGATGTCGATCTCGCCCTGGTCCGGCAACGCCCGCAACAGAGTCTGGGCCTCGGCCTCGATCAAGGGGGTGACGTCCTTCATGGACGGCGCCTTGAAGGATTGTTCCCACATGCCGCGCATGCGCTGGTGGTCGGCGCCGTCCACATTGATCATCTGCGCCTGGACGCCGCTGAACAGCTGATGGCCGACGGGGTCTTGCCGGCGGTATTCGTCGTTGTTCCAGCCCGGCTGCCAATAGCGGGTGTCGCGGCCGATCTTGGGCGATCTGACCACCTGGGCGAAGGCTTCGTGGCTAAGGACGAAGTACACGCCCGATTGCTGATCCAGATGGATGGCGCCCTGACGCTGCAGGTCGCGCAATTGCGGATAGGGATTTTCCAGGAAAGCCTGGTCGTGCAACATCGGCCACCAATCGTGACCCGTCACCAACGTCTCGGCCATGAACGTCCCCCTTCGTGACGGCGGCCCTAGGGCCGCGCGGCGTAGATGTGAAAAACCTCGGCCCCCGGCTGGCACAACGGATGCCGGGCCAGCTGCGTTTTGTAGCCCCGCCCCCGCAAGTTTTCTTCCAACTGGCGGGCGGCGTCCTCGCCATGATGGGCTTCGACCAGCAATTGACGAATTTTCGGCCAATCCGCTTCGGCCAGCCCGGCCAGCACCTCGGATTCGGCCCCTTCGGTGTCGATCTTCAGTAAATCGACGCTGTCCAGGCCCAGCTTGGCCAGTTGCGCCGACACGGTGTCGATCTCGGCGCGGACCACTTGGGGGCGCAGCAACTGGTCGACGAAGGCGGTGTCGGTAGCGACTTCGGTGGCGCCGGTCTTGTCCAGGATGTCCTGCACCGGGGCGGCCTGGCCACCGGCCAGCAACGCCCGCAGGCCGCCCGCCATGCGCTCGCCCAAGGCGTGATCCTGGGTGGACAGCGCCGACACGCCGGGGAAATAGTCAAAATCGGCCCAGCCGGGCTTGGCCCCCAGTGCCAGTTGCACCGCCACGCCGGGCGGCGACATCGCGGCCATGTTGTGGGCCAAGGCGGCGAAAGCCTCGGGCATGGGCTCGAAGGCGACGACACGGCCTTGCGGGCAATGGTCGCGGACATAAAGCGCGAACAGACCGATATTGGCGCCGACATCCAAAACGGTGGAATCGGCCGCCAGGGAAAGCCCGTGGACCGCCAGATCCTCGGCGAAAATCTCGTGCACCGAGAAATCGACTTCATAGGGATTGACGCAGGCGATGGTGCGGCCATCGGGCAAGGAAGCGAATTGCATCGGCAGTTTCCCCGGTTTGGATGACTGTGCGCACCGATACCACAGGACGAACATCGCCGGGCAGTCTCCCCCATGTGGTGGAAGGCGTCAAGGCGTCGGCTTGGCAGGATGGGCGCGGCTCTGCTATGTCTGAAGCATGAGGCTTTTGGCGATCAGCGACCTGCATCTGGCCAGCGCCGTCAACCGCGACGCCCTGGCCAGCCTGCCCGACCATGGCGACGACTGGTTGATCCTGGCCGGCGACGTGGCCGAACGCTTCGACCATGTCCGGCTGGCGTTCGAGCACTGCCGCCGCCGCTTCGCCCGCGTCTTGTGGGTGCCGGGAAACCACGAATTGTGGTGCGTTCCCGAAGAAGACGGCACGCCGCCCCGGCGCGGGGTGGGCCGCTACGACGCCTTGGTCGAGATGGCGCGATCCATGGACGTGCTGACCCCGGAAGATCCCTATCCGCTGTGGGACGGCCCCGGCGGCCCCTGCGTGGTGGCGCCGTTGTTCGTGCTTTACGACTACAGCTTCCGCCCGCCCCAGGTGACCCGCGACCGGGTGGTGCCGTGGGCCGCGGAAATGCGCAATGTCTGCGCCGACGAAATGCTGCTGGACCCGACACCCTACGCCAGCCGCGACGACTGGTGTGCCGACCGCCTGCGCTACACCCAGGACCGACTGGCGGCACTGGACCCGGCTTTGCCGACGGTGCTGATCAACCATTTCCCACTACGCGCCGACTTGATCCACATTCCCCGCGCCCCACGCTTCACGCCCTGGTGCGGCACCACCGCCACCGAGAACTGGCACCGGCGTTTCCATGCCAAGGCGGTGGTCAGCGGCCACCTGCATGTGCGCCGCACCGACTGGCGCGACGGCACCCGTTTCGAGGAAGTGTCGCTGGGCCATCCCCGGCAATGGGACGAAAGCCGGGGGATGGCCCCTTACCTGCGCGACATCCTGCCCGGTCAGGGATAGGCCAGTAATTCTTCCGCCGACATCGCCCGCGTCTCCACGACCACCGAACCCGGGTCAGGATGACGCAGGGCCAAGGCCAGGACATGCGACTCCGTCGGTCGCAGACGACGGAACAGCCAGTGGGACGGATCGTCCGACAAGCTGTCGTCGAAGGCGATGGACAGCGGATCCAAGGTGAAGGCGAAGCTGTCCAGCGGCTGGGCCAACCCCTTGCCGATAGCCTTCACATAGGCTTCCTTCAAGGTCCAGAAATCCAGAAAAGCGTGATGCCGGGCTTCGGGGGGCAGGGCGACCAGTTGGGCACATTCCGCCGGGGCGAAGAAGCGCTGGGCCAGTCCGTCCTCCACCGGGCGGCGCCCCAGCCATTCCACGTCGACGCCGACGTCGTGTTCTTCGGTCAGCGCCGCCGCCGCCAGTCCCCTTGTGTGCGACAGGTTCAGCCGCAACCGTCGCATCCCCGCGGGGGGGACCGCTTCCGGCTTGCCAAAAGCATCCACGGTAAACCCCCAGCCCCCGGCGGCGACGCCGGTCCACGCCGCCAGCAACCCCCGCCCCAAGGCATGGGCCGCCACATAGCACAGGCGGTCGTGGTCGAAGTGAAAGCGCTGCGCCCGGTCGCGTTCGGCCTGATCCAGCCGGGCGAGCAGAGCCGGCCAATGGGGCGAAGCGACCTTCGACACCTCTAGCCACCAGATCGCCACCCGTCCCCCTGCCATCACACCTCGCTAGAAATCATGCCGCCGATTTTTCCGCTCACATGGAGAACGCAAAACGAAAGAATTACCCCAACCGACGGGTTAAGTGCCCCGTTGTTTCTGCGCGTGCCATGCACGACAATTATCTATATCATGCCCGACAGTCCAGGGGGTGGGACGCGAAGGTCGCAAGCGGCCAGATCTTTCCTGAGGGGGGTTTCGTCCGCGTTATGCACATCGTTCGTTTGCTGAGCATGGGCAACGCCACCGGATTTCGTTATGTGCTGGCCGTCACCTGTCTGGCCGGCCTGGCCAACGCCGCGCTTTTGGGCATGATCAACCACGCCGCCGAACAGGCGGTGCTGGCCCAGCCCTTGGGCGGCGACACCATCGCGCTATACATCTGTCTGTTCGCCTTTTTCTATCTTTCCGACCGGGCGTCGCTGCGCGAAGCCAACCGCATGGTGCAGCACCGCCTGGAAGCGGTGCGCCAGCGGGTGGTCGGCAAGATCCGCCGCGTCGATCTGCGTGGCCTGGAACAACTGGACCAGGGCGAGCTGTTCGCCACCATCGCCCAGGAAGTCAACCACCTGTCGCAAAGCCTGCCGCTGCTGGTCAGCGCCGCGCAAAGCAGCGTGCTGCTGGTGTTCTGCCTGCTTTACATCGCCACCATCTCGGTGGCCGCCTTCGCCGTGGTCGCCGCCTGCACGGTGATCGGACTGGTGCTGTTCTGGATGCGTCGGCAACGCCTGGACCAGGCCCTGGTCGAGGTGCACCACCAGGAAGCGGCCATGCTGGACAGCCTGGGGCATTTCACCAAGGGCTTTCAGGAAATCCGCCTGAACGCCGACCGCAACGACGCGTTGTTCGCCCATTTCACCCAAGTGGTGGACACGCTGAAAGGCAAGGTGGTCGGGGTCGGCGGCAAATGGGTGGTGCTGCTGCAATTCGGCAACGCCTTCCTGTACGCTTTGGTGGGCGTGGTGATCTTCATCCTGCCCGGCTTCTTCGACGGCTATACCGACGCCATCTACAAGATCACCGCCGCCGCCATCTTCTGCGTCGGCCCGGTCACCGCCCTGACCGCGGTGGCGCCGCTTTACGCCCGCGCCGACATGGGGCTGGGCCATGTGGCAAAGCTGGAAAGACGGCTGGACCTGGGACGCAGCGAGCCGTCCGAGCCGCTGACGGTGTCGCGCTTCGCCGATTTTTCCACCATCACTTACGAAGCCCTGACCTTCAGCTATCGCGATGAAGCCGGCGACGTGCTTTTCACCTCGGGGCCGCTGAACCTGACTTTGCAGCGCGGCGAGACGGTGTTCGTCACTGGTGGCAACGGCAGCGGCAAGTCCACCGCCATGAAGCTGTTATGCGGGCTTTACACCCCCGATTCCGGCTCCATCACCATTGACGGCGTTCCGGTCAGCACCGATGAACGCCGGGATCTGCGCGAAGTGTTCGCCGCCGTCTTCGCCGACTTCCATCTGTTCGACCGCCTGTACGGCATGGAACAGGTCGATCCCCAACGCGTCACCGCCCTGATCGCCCAGATGGAACTGGCCGACAAGGTCGGCTTCGCCGACGGCCGCTTTTCCACCACCAGCCTGTCCACTGGCCAACGCAAGCGCCTGGCCCTGATCGTGGCGCTGCTGGAAGACCGCCCGGTTTATTTGTTCGACGAATGGGCGGCGGACCAGGACGCCCATTTCCGCGACGTCTTCTATACCCGCCTGTTGCCCGACCTGAAGGCCCAAGGCAAGACCGTGCTGGCGGTCACCCATGACGACCGCTATTGGTCGGCCTGCGACCGCCGCCTGACCATGGATTTGGGTGTCATTACCGCCGAGACCCGGGGGGCAGCATGACCATCGTCAGCTTCCTGGCCGGCGCAGGGCGGCGAACCCTGTTGATCATGGCGGCGCTGATCGTGGTGGCCGGGCTGGCCAATGCCGGATTGCTGGTGGCCATCAACCGCATCGCCGTCGAGGTGGCGCAAGGCCAGTGGCCGGGACTGGTCATGTGGGTAGCCTTCGGCCTGACCTTCCTGACCTATTACCTGTGCAACAACACGGCGCTGCTCAGGGCCAACCGGGTCATCGAGGATCTGCTGAACCGCCTGCGCCTGAACGTGGTCGACCGCTTGCGGCAAGCCGAACTGCTGGACGCCGACCGGGTCGGGCGCGGCAGCCTGTACGCCATGGTGTCGCACGAAACCAACCACCTGTCGGTGACCTTCCCGCTGTTGGTGGACGCACTGCAACAGGCCGTGCTGCTGTTCTTTTCGTTGCTGTACTTGGCCACGTTGTCGCCCATGGCGTTCGCCGTGTTCCTGGTGGCGGTGGCGGTGGGCATCGCCGCCTACATGACCATCAACCGCCGCTTCAGCCGTACCCTGGGCCGCTTGTCACGGCAACAGGGACGCCTGTTGGACAGCATCGATGCCATCTTGCGCGGCGCCAAGGAACTGCGCCTGAACGCCGCCCGCGGCCAGGCGGTGGAGCAGGCCTATCGCCGGCTGTCCCGCGCCACCGAGGATGATCTGGTCGCCTCGGGCGAGCATTGGGCCGAGATGATCCTGCTGTCGTCCTTCGTCACCTATCTGATGCTGGGCATCGTCGCCTATTTCTTCCCCGCCTTCGTCGGCGGCCACACCTTGCTGGTGTTCCAACTGGTCCCGGTGCTGCTGTTCTGCATCAGCCCGCTGGCCAAGATCGTCGCCCAGTCGCCCATGTTCCTGCGCGCCCAGGTCGGACTGGACGGCATCTTGGCGGTAGAGCGCCAATTGATCGAAGCCGGCGGGGTGTCGCCGACCGAAGCCCGGGCGGCGGCCCAAGCCTTTGCGGGCTTCACCACCATCCGCTATGACCGCATCGGCTTCACCCATCATGACGAAAATGGCGATCCCGGTTTCACTGCCGGCCCGCTGTCCTTGGAACTGACCCGCGGCGAAGTGGTGTTCCTGGTCGGCGGCAATGGCAGCGGCAAGTCCACCGTGCTGCGCCTGCTGTGCGGACTTTATCCGGCCGAGCGCGGCACCATCCAGGTGGACGGGCAAACCCTGACCCGCCATGACGTGGCCGGATTGCGGGAATTGTTTTCCGCCATCTTCGTCGACTTCCACCTGTTCGACCGCCTGTACGGCGCCGAAAATATCGATCCCGCCCAGGTCCGCGACCTGCTGCACGACATGGGTCTGGGATCGAAGGTGCGGTATGTGGACGGGCGTTTTTCCACCACCAGCCTGTCCACCGGCCAGCGCAAGCGCTTGGCCCTGGTGGCGGCGCTGCTGGAGGACCGGCCCATTTACCTGTTCGACGAATGGTCGGCGGAACAAGACATCCATTTCCGCCGCTATTTCTACGAGACCGTGATCCCTGGGCTGAAAGCTCAAGGCAAGCTGGTGGTCGCCGTCACCCATGACGAGCGCTATTGGCACGTGGCCGACCGGGTGGTCAAACTGGATTTGGGCGCGGTGGTCTGGGACCGCCCCGGCCCGTCATGGGAGGCTTCGTCATGAAGGCGTTCCTGTTTCCCGGTCAAGGGGCGCAACGGGTCGGCATGGGCGCCGAGCTGTTCGCCCGGTTCCCCCATCAGGTGGCTGAGGCCGATGCCATTTTGGGCTATTCCATCGCCGAATTGTGCCTGAACGGGCCGATGGAAAAGCTGACGCGGACCAACTTCACCCAAGTGGCGCTTTACGTGGTCAGCGCCTTGAAGTTCCTGGACCAGACCGAGCGGCCGGACGTGGTGCTGGGCCACAGCGTCGGCGAATACGCCGCCCTGTTCGCCGCCGGTGTGGTTGATTTCGCCACCGGTCTGCAATTGGTGAAGAAGCGCGGCGAGCTGATGGACCGCGCCCAGGGCGGCGGCATGGCCGCCGTCATCGGCCTGGATGGCGACCAGATCAAGGCGGTGCTGCGTCAGCATCATCTGTCAGACGTCTATCCGGCCAATTTCAACACCCCGAAGCAGATCGTGCTGTCGGGCAAGCGCGACGCGGTGGTCGCCGCCGAAGAGTTTTTCCGCGCCGCCGGCGCCAGCCATTACGTGGTGCTGCCGGTGGGCGGCGCCTTTCACACCCCGTTCATGGCCGAAGCCCAGGCCGAATTCGCCGATTTCGCCGCCCGGTTCACTTTCGCCCCGCCGCAAGTGCCGGTGATTTCCAACGTCACCGCCCGTCCCCACGACCCGGCGACCATCCGCCAGCGCATGGTCGAACAGATCACCGCCCCGGTGCTGTGGTGCGAATCGCTGCGTTATCTGTTGGCCAAGGGCATGCGTTTCGAGGCTGTCACCGAAATCGGCGACGGCCCGCCGGTGGTCAAGCCCATGGTGCGCCGCACCGAGGCCGAGGCCGGCCCCCTGGATGCCGCCGTGCTGGCAGCCGAGGAACGGGTGGCGGCGCCAACCACCGACGCCTCGTTCGCTGTCGGCAAGCTGGGCTCGCGCCGCTTCTGCGCCGATTTCGGACTGACCCACCCTTATGTGTGCGGCGCCATGTACCAGGGCATTTCCTCGGTGGACATGGTGGTGCGCATGGGCCGCGCCGGCATGCTGGCGTTCTTCGGCGCCGGCGGCCTGCCCATGCCCGAGGTGGAAGCGGCGATCGAAGCCATCGGCGCCCAATTGCCCGCAGGTGCGCCGTTCGGCGTCAACTTCATCGCCCATGTCAACCATCCGACCCTGGAAGACCAGTTGGTCGATTTGCTGCTGAAGCACCGGGTCAAGGTGATCGAGGCCTCGGCCTTCATGGAGGTGACCATCGCCTTGGTGCGCTGGCGCGCCCATGGCCTGCGCCGGGAAAACGGCCGCATCCTGGCCGACAACAAGATCATCGCCAAGGTGTCGCGCCCCGATGTCGCTGGCCTTTTCCTGGCCGCCGCCCCGGAAAAGCTGGTGGCCAAACTGGTGCAGTCGGGTGCCATCAGCGCCACCCAGGCCGAAATGCTGGCCCAGGTGCCCATGGCCGACGCCATCACCGTCGAATCCGATTCCGGCGGCCACACCGACCAGGGCATGCCCTTCACCCTGATCCCGGCGGTATTGCGGGTGCGCGACGGCGCCGCCAACGCCTTCCCGAATTTCGCCGGAACCGTCCATGTGGGGGCCGGGGGCGGCATCGGAACCCCCGAAGCCGCCGCCGCCGTTCTGGTGCTGGGGGCCGAATACATCGTCACCGGTTCCATCAACCAGGCGACGGTGGAAGCCGGCACCAGCGACGCGGTCAAGGACATGCTGGAAGCAGCGGCCGTCCACGACATGACCACCGCGCCGTCGGGCGAGATGTTCGAGCTGGGGTCCAAGGTCCAGGTGCTGAAGAAGGGGCTGTTCTTCCCGGCACGGGCGGAAAAGCTGGTTTCGGTCTATCGCCAGTTCGACTCGCTGGACGCCATCGACGCGGCGACACGGCGTCAGTTGGAAGAACGCTTCTTCCAGCGCCCGCTGATGGCCGTTTGGGATGAAGTGCGCAACCGTCTGCCGCCCGAGGACATCGAGCGGGCCGAGCGGCTGCCCAAACACAAGATGGCGCTGGTGTTCCGCCGCTATTTCAAGAACGCCAGCCGCTGGGCCCTGGCCGGCGACACCGCCCACAAGGTGGATTTCCAGATCCATTGCGGCCCGGCCCTGGGCGCCTTCAATCAGTGGGTGGCCGGGACAACGCTGGAATCGTGGCGCAACCGCCATGTGGACGACATCGCCCTGCGGCTGCTGACGGCCACCGCCGACGTGCTGAACAGCCGCTTCGCCGCCCTGACCGGGGGACGCCCATGAACCCGGCCCCCATCGCCATCATCGGCATCGGTCTGCGCCTGCCCGGCGCCGACACGCTGGGGCAATTGTGGGACCATCTGGCGGCTGGGCGATCCCTGATCACCGAGGTGCCGGCCCAGCGTTGGGACAAAGACGCCCTGCGCGGCAATCCCAGCCGCGACAACAAAACCAACAGCATCTGGGGCGGCTTCGTCGCCAACGCCGATTGCTTCGACGCGTCATTCTTCGCCATTTCGCCGCGCGAGGCGGCATGGATGGACCCGCAGCAGCGTTTCGCCCTGGAAATGGCCTGGCACGCCATCGAGGATGCCGGCTATCGCGCTTCCGACCTGGCGGGCAGCCGCACCGGCGTGTTCATGGGGGTGTGCCACTGGGATTACGCCGAGTTGCTGGAAAAGCATCTGGCGGCGGTGGATGCCTATACCCCCACCGGCATCGCCTTTTCCATCATCGCCAACCGGGTGTCGCATTTCTTCGATTTCCGTGGCCCCAGCGTCACCAACGACACCGCCTGCGCCGCGTCCTTGACCGCGCTGCACGACGCGGTGCTGGCGCTGCGCGCCGGCCAATGCACCCAGGCCCTGGCCGGCGGCGTCAATTTGATCTGGTCGCCCAACCATTTCGTCGCTTTCGCCAAGGCCGGCATGCTGTCCAAGGACGGCCGCGCCAAGGCCTTCGACGAGGCCGCCGACGGCTATGTGCGCGGCGAGGGCGGCGCCATGGTGCTGCTGAAGCCGCTGGACCAGGCCCTGGCCGACGGCGACCCCATCCATGGGGTGATCCGGGGCATCGGCGTCAATCATGGCGGCCGCACCAATTCGTTGACGGTGACCAACCCGCAGGCCCAGGCCGATCTGATCGTCGAGGTTTTCCAAGGCGCCGGCATCCGCCCCGAAGACGTGTCCTACATCGAGGCCCACGGCCCCGGCACCCCCTTGGGTGACCCCATCGAGATCGCCGGGCTGAAACAGGCTTTCGCCCGTCTGCACGCCGAAAGCGGCAGCACGCCGCGCCCCGGCGCCATCGGCATCGGTTCGGTCAAGACCAACATGGGCCATCTGGAAGGCGCCGCCGGCGTCGCCGGTCTGGTCAAGGTTCTGGCGGCGCTGCATCAGGGGCAACTGCCCGCCAATGTCGGCTTCCAGCAATTGAACCGTCTGATCACTCTGGACGGCAGCGATTTCCGCATCCAGGCCGAGACGACGCCGTGGCCCCATGACGCGGACCATCCCCGCCGCGCCGGCATTTCCTCGTTCGGCTTCGGCGGATCAAACGCCCATATGGTGGTCGAGGAAGCGCCCCTCGCTCCCGCCACCACCGCCACCCCTGGCATCCTGCATTTACCGCTGTCGGCCCGAGATCCCGACCGGCTGCGGGTGCTGGCGGCGGCGTTGCGCGACTTCGCCGCCCAGCCACCAGCCGATACCACCCTGGCCGATCTGGCCCACACCCTGCAGGTGGGGCGCCAAGCTTTTGAAAGCCGCGCCGTGGTCAGCGCCGAAAGCTGGGAACAGGCGCGGGATGGTTTCGACGCCCTGGCCAAGGGCCAGGATCACCCGGCGTTAATCGCCGGCGGCTTGGCGCAAGCCTGGGTGGACGGCGCCGAGGTCACTTGGCCGCCCCTGGCGGCGCGGCGCGTCCACGCCCCGCTTTATCCCTTCGACCGGCAACGCCATTGGCTGGACCTGTCGGTGCCGACCAAGGATGACGGGGCGGTGCCCCATCCGCTGCTGCACCGTAATCTTTCAGGCTTCGATGCCATGCGCTGGCGGACGGTTTTGCATGGCGACGAACCGGTGTGGGCCGACCACCATGTGGGCGGCAAGCAGGTATTGCCCGGCATGGCGGCGCTGGAAATGGCCCGCGCTGCGATCCAGGGCAGCCAATGGTGCTTCACCGATTGGGTTTGGTCGCGCCCGGTGCTGGGCGGCGACGGCACCACCACCGTTGACACCACCCTGACCCGACAGGCAGATGGCTCGATCACCTTCGCCCTGACCGAGAACGGCGAAGCGCGGGTCCAAGGCACCCTGCGCCCGCTCGCCGAAGCCGCCCCGCCGCCGTTGGACCTGGACGCCTGCCGCGCCGTCGCGCCGCGTCGCATCGCCCCGGAAGAATGCTATGCCCGGCTGGTGAAAAGCGGCGTCACCCATGGCCCGGCCTTTCAGGCGCTGACCCAGGTGCAGGGTGGCGACGGTTTCGTCCTGGCCCAGATCAAGCTGAACCGCCGCCTGCAGGCCGGTCTGGCCGCCATGCCGTTGCACCCCATCGTGCTGGACGCCGCCATCCAGGCCTGGGTGGCCCTGGATGACGAAGCCCCAAAGGGCGCCGCCGTGCCCTTCGCCTGTCGCCGACTGATGATGTACGGCCCGTGCGAGCCGGTGATGTGGGCGCGGGTGCGACCCGCCAGCGCGCCGGAAACCCAAGGGTTGCGGCGGCTGGATATCGAATTGTGCGACAAGGACGGCGCTATCCGTGTCGCCTTCCACGATTTGTCCTTGCGGGTCATGGCCGACGAAGCCCAGCCGCAGCCCGCCTTGCTGGCCAGTGGGGCGTGGCGCGAGCACCCCCGCACAACCCGGCAGCCCCGCGACACCGTGCTGTTCCTGGCCGGCCTGGACGCGGATGTGCCGGGTGCCGTTCATTTGCCCGAACCGCAGGCCGATTTGGCGGCCACCGCCGCCGCCTGGTACGGCATCGTTCACGACACCATCCGTGACCGCTTGCGCGACCATCCGCGCGCCTGCTTCCTGGTGTTGGCCGCCGAATCGCTGCCAGCGGCGCTGACCTTGCCTTTGGCGGCCCTGTTGAAGACGCTGCGCCAGGAACAGCCGCGTTGCGACGCAGCGCTGGTCCACGTCGGGGGCCATGTCTCCGCTGAACGGCTGACAACGCTGGCGGCGGCGGAAAGCGGGCGTGCCGACGGCTGGCCGGAACTGCGCATCGATGCCGACGGACGGCGCTGGGCGTGGAGCACGGAAGAAATCACCCTGCCCACGGCCCTGCCGGTGCTGGATGGCGAAGGCAGCTATTGGATCACCGGCGGCTTGGGGGGATTGGGCCAAATCTTCGCCCGCTGGCTGCTGCAACGCGGTGCTGGCCAAGTGATCCTGAGCGGGCGCAGCCGCGTTGCCGGCGACGACCCGCGTCTGCTGGAACTGGGTCCCCGCGTGCGTTATGCCGCCTGCGACCTGACCGATATCCGGGCGACGAACGATCTGGTCGCCGCCATCCCCCGGCTGAAAGGCGTGATCCACGCCGCCGGCGTGCTGAACGACGGCTATATCCTGACCCGGGCGGCGGCGGAAGAAGCCGGCGTCCTGGCCCCCAAACTGGCCGGCACCCTGGCCTTGGACCTCGCCACCAAAGATGTGGCGCTGGATTTCCTGGTGCTGTGTTCGTCGGTGGCGGCAAGCTTCGGCAATGCCGGACAGGCCGCTTATGGCGCCGCCAACGCCTTTCTGGACGGCTTCGCCGAGCACCGCGCCAATCTGGCCACCCAGGGCAAACGCCACGGCGCCACCCTGTCGCTGGCTTGGCCGTTATGGGCGGAAGGCGGCATGGGGGTGGACCCGGCCACTCAGGCAGCGTTGACCCGCCGTTTCGGCACCGAGCCCATGCCCAGTTCCGCCGGCCTGGCGGCATTGGACCACCTGCTGGCCGCCGCCGGCCCGACGCGCGCGACCGTGCTTTTTGGTCATACGGAACGGCTGCGCCAGACCTTGGCGCAGTTGGGCCAGGGGGCGACGACACCCGACGACCAACCCGCCGCCGCCGCGACGCCTGCCCCCGCCGACATCGAGGTGCGCACCCGCGATTTCGTCCGCGCCATCCTGGCCGACGTGCTGCACCTGGAACCCCAGCAGATACGCGTCAACCGCAAGCTGGATGAATACGGCCTGGATTCCATCGCCATCATCGAGGCCACCACCCGGCTGGAAGAAGCCTTGGGGCCGTTGTCCAAGACGCTTTTCTTCGAATATGTGGACCTGGCCGGCATCGCCAAGCATCTGGCCGCCGAACATGGTGCGGCGCTTGGCCGTCACCTGGGCGATTCGGCGCCGGCGCCAGCGCAGCCGGAGCGCGTCACCGTCAGCGTGTCGCACGCCCCGGCGGCGACCGGGCGCGGCGACCACGATATCGCCATCGTCGGGCTGTCGCTGAAAGTCTCCAAGGCCGACACCCAGCAAGCCTTCTGGGACATGCTGGCCCAGGGTCTGCACGGCTTCGAACCCTATCCGGCGGACCGCTGGGACCACAAGGCGCTGTTGCACCCCGAACGCGACGTTTTGGGCAAGAGTGTGGTCAAGACCGGCTGTTTCCTGGACGACATCGCGGCCTTCGATCCCCGTTACTTCCGCATCTCGAAATACGAAGCGGAGCTGATGGCGCCGGAAGTGCGGCTGTTCCTGCAAGCCTCGGTGGAAGCGTTCGAGGATGCCGGCTATTCGCGCGAAACCCTGCAAGCCAAGCTGGGCGGCGACGTCGCCGTCATCATGGGGTCGATGACCAACGAATACGACCTGTTCGGCTTCCAGAACATGTTGATGCGCGGGTCCCTGGCCAGCGGCAGCTATACCGGCACCGTGCCCAACATGGTGTCCTATTTCTATGGCTTCACCGGCCCGTCCTATTTCCTCGACACCATGTGCTCGGCGGCGTCGACCTGCATCCACGAAGCCGTCCACATGCTGCGGGCCGGGCGCACCCGCATGGCCCTGGCCGGCGGCGTCAGCGTGCTGTCGCATCCGCAAAAGCTGATCGCCACCAGCCAGGAACATTTCACCACCAAGACCGCCGAGGTGATTCGCGGCTATGGATTGGGGGCCGACGGCACCATCCTGGGCGAAGGCGTCGGCGCCCTGGTGCTGAAGCGTCTGGCCGACGCAGAACGCGACGGCGACCACATCTATGGGGTGATCCGCGGCACCGCCATCAGCAATGCTGGCATCCGCAACGGCTTCACCGTGCCCAACCCGCACCAGCAGACTGCCGCCATCACCTTGGCGCTGGACGACGCCGGCATCACCGCCGACACCATCACCTATGTCGAGGGCCACGGATCGGGCACGGCGCTGGGCGACCCCATCGAGGTCAAGGCGCTGACCCAGGCCTGGCGCCGCCACACCGATTCCACCCAGACCTGCCCCATCGGCACGGTGAAAAGCAATGTCGGCCATTTGCTGGCGGCGTCGGGTCTGGCCGGCATGGTCAAGGTGCTGATGCAGATGAAGCACGGCATGCTGGCGCCGTCGCTGCACGCAGAGACGCTGAATCCCAACATCGCCTTCGAACAGACGCCGTTCTTCGTGCAGCGCGGTCTGGAACCCTGGGTGCGGCGCACGGATGCCAGCGGCACCGAATTGCCGCGCCGCGCAGGCATTACCTCGATCGGGGCCGGCGGCATGAACTCGCACATCATCGTCGAGGAATACCGGGTGCCCCAAACCACCCCGGCCGCCGATGACCGCCCGCAGGTGATGGTGTTCTCGGCCATGGGCGAAACCCAATTGGCCGAGGTATTGCGTCGTTTCCATCAGCATATGCTGGACCACCCCGAGCAATCCCTGGCCGATCTGGCCTATACCCTGCAAGTGGGCCGCAACCAACTGCCCTGCCGACTGGCCTTCGTCGCCACCAGTCGCGCGCGCGTGATGGAAATGCTGGCGGCGCCCATCCCCCAGGCGGGGATGCACTTCATTCGCTCGATCCTGGATTGCGACCCGCTACCCGCCGCCGATCCCGCCGACCCTGAGGCGATCGCCGCCGCCTGGGTCAGCGGCACCGAGACCGATTGGGACGCCCTGCATGGCGGCCGCCAGCCGCGCCGGCTGTCGCTGCCCGCCTATCCGTTCGAGCGTGTGCGCTGCTGGTACCCCGAGTGGCCCGACGCCCCCTCGGTGACCCATCCGCTGGGCTCCAAGCTGAAGCTGCACCCGCTGGTGGGCGAGAACCGATCCGACCTGAACGGCCTGCGCTATGGCACCCGGCTGTTCCTGGACGAGTTGCGCGACTACACCTTGAAACAGGATGGCCGCGTCCGCCTGCTGCCCTTGGCAGCGGTGGAAACGCCGCTGGCCCTGGCCCGCATCGCCGGTCTGGACGGCCCGCTGACCTTAAGCGATTTGCAGATGAGCGAGCCGCAATCGTGGACCGACGCCGCCGAATTGACCGCCCAAGTCGATCCCAGCACCATCCGCATCGCCGTTGACGGCGAGACCTGGGCCGAAGCGCGGGTAAATCCGGCCGGGCCGGCCATGCCGCCGCCAACGGGCGACGGCCAGCGCGTCAGCGGTGCTGCCTTCTATGACGATCTGCGCCAGCGGGGCTATGACTTCACCCCCTATCTGGAAAGTGTCGCCCACGCCACCCGTCTGGCCGGTGGCGCCATCATCTGCACCCTGGTCAGCGACCTGCCACAGCAGGACCGCTTCAAGGCCCGCCAGCAAATCCCCGCCCCGGCCTTGGCCGCTGGATTTCAGGCCTTGCTGACCATCGCGCCCCCGGGTGCCGACAGGCTGATCGCGGTCAAACGCGCCAGTCTGACCGCGCCTTTGGAAAACGTGGCCCAAGTGGTCGCTGCCGCCACCTCGGACGGGTTCGGTCTGTGGTTCGTCGATGGAAACGGCGCGGTCCTGGCCAGCCTGGACGGCGTGACAATGGCGGCCGCCGGCACCGTGACCAAACCGGTAACCGCCGCCCCATCATCCGACGCCCCCCAAGCCCAATTGGCCGCCGAACTGCGCCAGCAGGTGGCGGAACTGCTGAAGTTCCCGACCCAGCAGGTCGGCTTGCGCGACGTCTTCCACGATCTGGGTTTCGATTCCATCTCGCTGGCGCGGCTGGCGGCGCAATTGTCCACCGCCTATGGCATCAGCCTGTCGCCGGCGGTGTTCTTCGAGGCCGAACACATCGAAGCCCTGGCGGCGCATCTGCTCGCCCGCCATCAGGTTTCCGCCCGGCAGCCCGCCGCCCGGCCGGTGGCGGCGTCCCAGCCGGTGACCCGGATCAGCGCCCCCGCACCACGCCGCGACGCCATCGCGGTGATCGGCATGGCCGGTCGCTTCCCCGGCGCCGACGATATCGACACCTTGTTCGCCAAGCTGCTGGACGGCGCCGACCTGACCGGACCAGCGCCGAAACAGCGCGGCTTCGCCAAGTCCTGGCGCGGCGGTTTCCTGACCGACGTCGACCGCTTCGACGCCGGACTGTTCCGCGTTTCGCCCACCGAGGCCGAACGCATGGACCCGCAGCAGCGGCTGATGCTGGAAACCGCTTGGCGCTGCCTGGAAGACGCCGGCTATGGGGCCGACCAGATGCCCGACGACACCGGCGTGTTCGTCGGCGCCAGCGCCCTGGATTACGCCAAGTTGCTGCGCCAGGACGGCATCGCCGCCGACGGCTATGGGGCCACCGGCAATTCGCTGGCGATGATCGCCAACCGGGTGTCCTATTTCTTCAACTGGCACGGCCCCAGCCAGACCATCGACACCGCCTGTTCGTCGTCGCTGGTCGCCTTGCTGCGAGGCGCCGAAGCCATCCGTTCCGGGCGGTGCGCGGCGGCGCTGGTGGGCGGCGTCAACCTGGCCCTGGCGGAAGACGGCTTCGACGGGCCGGCCCAGGCCGGCATGCTCAGCCCCGACGGCCGCTGCAAGACCTTTGGCGCCACGGCCGACGGCTATGGCCGGGGCGAAGGCGTGGTGGCGGTGCTGCTGAAAAGCCTGGAGCAGGCCGAACAGGACGGCGACCGCATCCTGGGCTTGCTGATCGGCGGCGCCGAGAACCATGGCGGACGTTCTGGTTCGTTGACCGCCCCCAGCGTCGCCGCCCAGGCGCACTTGATCAAAGCCGCCCTGGCCGGCATCGACCCGGCGACAATTTCCTATGTGGAAGCCCATGGCACCGGCACCGAATTGGGCGACCCGGTGGAGGTCAACGGCCTGCGCCGCGCCTTTGAAGACCTGATGGGCACCGCCACGGTGCCGCAGCCCTTTGTCGCCCTGGGGTCGCTGAAAGCCAATATCGGTCATCTGGAAGCCGCCGCCGGGCTGGCCGGTCTGGTCAAGATCCTGGCCGCCATGGGTCACGAAAAGCTGCCCGCCAGCCTGCATTGCCAGCCGATGAACCCGCATCTGGAACTGGCCGGCAGCCCCTTCCGCTTGTTGCCGACGGCCGAGGATTGGCCGGCCGGCGACACCCCGCGACGCGCCGGCCTGTCGTCCTTCGGCTTTGGCGGCGCCAACGTCCATGTGGTGGTCGAGGATTACCGTGCCACCACGCCGCCACGCCGGACCAAGCTGCCGCCGCGCCCCTTCGCCGACACCCGCTTCTGGATCCCGGGCCGCCGCGACGTCACCTTGGCGTTCGTCCCGACTTGGGAAGAGACGCCCCCGGTTGCCGCCACCAAGCCCCACCGGCTGGTGATCGCGGCGGGGATCGACATCACCCCCGGTTTCGGCGCCGAGCTGGTGACCGCGCCCCCCCAGGTGGAAGCCCTCGCCCCCCGTCTGCTGACCCTGTTGCAGCAATCGCTCGCCACCGACAGCCATGTGCAATTGGTGGTGCCAAGCGGCGCCGCCGCTGCCGGCCTGGGGGCGATGATCGACACGGCGGCGCTGGAATCGTCGCGCCTCTCCGGTCAGGTGGTCGAGGTCGGCCCCGGCATCCCGGCCGCCGAACTGGCAAGCCGCCTGGCCGCCGAGGGCGGCAACAGCCGGGTGCGTTTCGACGGACAGCGCCGACTGGCCCGACGCTGGCGCGACCTCCCGAATGCCGCAACCACCCCCTGGCGGCCCAACAGCGTGTTCCTGATCACCGGGGCCATGGGTGGCTTGGGCCGCCTGCTGGCCCACCATATCGCCACCACCGTTCCCGGTGCCGTTCTGGTGCTGACGGGGTCAAAGCCGCTGGATGCCGCCCGCGCTGCCCAAGTGCAGGCGGTCCAGGCCTTGGGCGCCGTCGCCGCCTATCGGCAGGTGGACATGGCCGATGCTGGGGCGGTCGCCGCCCTGGTAAGCCACGTGGTCGAGGTGCATGGCCGCCTGGACGTGGTGCTGCATTGCGCCGGCACCTTGCGCGATGGCTGGCTGAAGGGCAAAACCAGCGCCGATCTGGCGGCGGTGATGGCGCCGAAAAGCGGCGGTGCCGAGGCTTTGATCAAGGCCTGCGGCGGACTGAAGCTGGACGCCCTGGTGCTGTTTTCATCCCTGGCCGGGGCCTTCGGCAATGCCGGACAAGCCGATTACGCCGCCGCCAACGGTGTGCTGGCGGCGCTGGCCGAAGCCCACGGCCTGCCGGTGGTGGCCATCGACTGGCCGCTTTGGGCGGCAGGCGGCATGAGTATCGACGATGCCACCGCCGAAACCCTGTTCCAACGCATGGGGCAACGGCCGCTGGGCAGTCAAGCCGGGCTGGACGTCCTGGGCCGTATCCTGGCCGCCAAGGTCCCCCATGCCGCCGTGCTGGCCGGTGACGAAAGCCGCATCCGTGCCTTTTTCGCCGGCAAGCCCGACGCCGTCGTGACACCCGCCGCCGCCGCCGGCACCGACCTCAGCGCCGCCTTGGCGGACAGACTGGCCGCATTGTTCGCCCAGGCCGGCGGCTTCGCCCCCGGCACCATCCATCCCGATATGGCGCTGGAAGAATACGGCATCGATTCGCTGATGATCACCCGGCTGAACACCGCCTTGGGCGACATCTTCCCGTCCCTGCCCAAGACCTTGTTCTTCCAGTACCGCACCCTGGCCGAGGTGGCGGCGCATCTGGCCGCCAGCCAGGGGGCCGCCTGCCAGCAATGGCTTGCCCCCACCCCGCCGCCCAGGATTGCAACGGCCAACGACGACTCCATCGCCATCATCGGTATCGCCGGGCGCTATCCCGGCGCCGACAGCCTGGACCAGTTCTGGGACAATCTGGCCCGGGGCCGCGACAGCGTCGGCGAAATTCCCGCCGATCGCTGGGATTTGGCCGATTTCTATTGTGCCGATCCCGACCGGGCGGTGGCCGAAGGGCGATCCTACGCCAAATGGGGGGCGTTCCTGGACGGCTTCGCCGATTTCGACCCGCTGTTCTTCAAGATCAGTCCGCGCGACGCCGCCGCCATGGACCCGCAAGAGCGTCTGTTCCTGATGTGCGCCTGGGCGGCGGCCGAAGATGCCGGCTACAGCCCGGCCCGCCTGAGCAGACGCAATCCGGTGGGTGTGTTCGTCGGCATCACCAAGACCGGCTTCGCCCTGCACGGCGCTTTCGCCACCGAGGGCGGCGCCACGGTGATGCCACAGACTTCGTTCGCCGGCGCCGCCAACCGGGTGTCGCATGTCCTGAACCTGACCGGCCCCAGCGTCGCGGTGGACACCATGTGCTCGTCGTCGCTGACCGCCTTGCACCAGGCCTGCGAAAGCCTGCGCTCGGGACAGGTGGCCATGGCCTTGGCCGGTGGCGTCAACTTGTACCTGCATCCCGACACCTATGTGGAACTGAGCGCGGCACGCATGTTGTCGGCCACGGGCCGCTGCGCTGCCTTCGGCGCCGACGCCAACGGTTTCGTGCCGGGGGAAGGCGTCGGCTGCGTGGTGCTGAAGCCGCTGTCGCAAGCCTTGGCCGACGGGGACCGCATCCATGCGGTGATCCGCGCCAGCGCCGTCAACCATGGTGGCCGTACCAACGGCTATACCGTGCCCAATCCGGCGGCGCAGCGTGATCTGGTACGTCAGGCGCTGGGGCGGGCGGGGCTGTCCGCCCGTGACGTCACATGCGTCGAGGCCCATGGCACCGGCACCGAACTGGGCGACCCCATCGAGGTCGAAGGCCTGACCCAGGCCTTCGAAGCCGACACCAAGGAACGCGGCTTCTGCGCCCTGGGCTCGGTCAAATCCAATATCGGCCATCTGGAAGCGGCAGCCGGCATCGCCGGGCTGACCAAGCTGGTCCTGGCCCTGCGCCATGGCCAGTTGCCGCCCACCCTGCACGCCCAGAGTGTGAACCCCAATCTGCGGCTGGCCGACAGCCCCTTCGTGCTGAACCGGGCCTTGGGGCCGTGGCCGGCAGGACCGCGCATCGCCGGTCTGTCGTCCTTTGGCGCCGGGGGCGCCAACGCCCACCTGATCGTCGCCGAAGCCCCCATCCCGCCCGCCGCCATGACC
This sequence comes from Magnetospirillum sp. 64-120, assembly GCA_001898825.1. GTDB lineage: Bacteria > Pseudomonadota > Alphaproteobacteria > Rhodospirillales > Magnetospirillaceae > Magnetospirillum. The sequence goes on along the minus strand of MKVK01000021.1, from coordinate 69,737 downwards.
GAAACCGGTCCCCAGGCCATCATCTTGTCGGCCCGCGACGAGCACCGCCTGCGCGACTATGCCACGTCCTTGCTGGCCGCCGTGGAAAACTCCGCAACCGACGTGACGCCGATTCTGTGCGGAAAACTGGCGAAAATACTGGCCGTCGACAGCGCCGACATCGACCCGGCCGAGGATTTCGACACTCTGGGCCTGGATTCCGGCCAGCGCTTGGCCTTGCGGCGCTGGGTGGAAAGCCAATGGCCGGGGGCTGACGCCGCCAGCTTGCCCCACCTCAGCAGCATCAACCAACTGGCCGCCCATCTGGGGGGCGGCGCCGCGCCATCCCTGGCCCTGGCCGACATCGCCTATACCTTGCAGGTCGGCCGCGATTCCATGGAGCAACGGCTGGCCCTGGTCGCAAGCACCACCGCCGAGCTGGCGGACCGACTGCGCCGTTGGCTGGCGGGCGAACAAGGCATCATGCTGACCGGACGGGCGGGCCTGCCCGGCATGCCGGATGACGGCCAAGCCGCCCGCTGGTGGCAAGACGGCGAACTGAACAAACTCATCGACGCTTGGGTCGCGGGCCTGCGGGTGGACTGGTCCGCGCTGCCCCGGGCTGAACGCCCGGCCATCGTGTCGTTGCCCACCTATCCGTTCGAGCGGCGCCGCTTCTGGCTGCCGGCCAAACCCGACAGCGCCGCCGCCATCATCGCCGCCCCCCGGGGCGACGCCAGGCTAGAAGCCGAGATGGCGGCGCTGGATGGTGCCATCGCCCCCGTCCTGGCCCGCATCCTGGCCGATCATCCCCGGCCCGTCCCCGCCCTGCAGCGCTGGCGCGACGCCGCCCTGGCGCTGGTCGGCGACGCAACCGCCGCCGATCCGTGGGCGACATGGAACCGGCTGCGCGACAGCCAGGGCCAAAGCGCCCAGATGGTTCTGGCCGAAACCTGCCTGCGGGCGCTGCCCGACATCCTGGCCGGCCGGGTCCAGGCCACCGCCATCATGTTCCCCGATGGCCGCCTGGACATGGTGGAAGCGGTCTATAAGGACAACGAAATCGCCGCCCGCTTCAGCCAGACCCTGGCCCAAGCCGCCGCCGCCTTCGTCGCCGCCTCGCCCTTGCCCCGCCTGCGCATCCTGGAAATCGGCGCCGGTACCGGCGGCACCAGCGAGAAGGTGTTCGACGCCCTGGCGCCGTCATGGGATCGGGTGGCCGAATATCGCTATACCGACCTGTCGCGCGCCTTCCTGATCCATGCCCAGCGTCGCTATGGCCCCAGCGTGCCCCCCTTGACCACCGCGCTGTTCGACGTGGAAAAGGACTTGGCCGGCCAAGACGTCGCCATCGGCGGCTATGATCTGGTGATCGCCGCCAACGTGCTGCACGCCACCGCCGACATGGGCCGCACCCTGGCCCATGTGCGCCAGTTGCTGGCGCCGGGCGGTATGCTGCTGGTCAACGAAACCTCTGCTGCCACCTTGTTCACCCACGTCACCTTCGGCTTGCTGGAAGGCTGGTGGCGGTTCACCGACCCCGAGCGCCGCATCCCCGGCACCCCGTCCTTGGCCCCGGCATCCTGGCGGACCTTGCTGGCCGAAACCGGACTGGACTGGGTGGCGGGATCGTCGGCCCAGGAATGCGCCCTGGGCCAGCAAGTGCTGGCCGCCCGTGCCCCCGGCCAGCCAGAGCAACGGTCGATGGCGGCAGCCGCACCGCAGATGCCGTCCGTTGCCGCCACCGCGCCGGCGAACGCGTCGTCGCTGCGCCAGCAGGTGCTGCGTTGCCTGGGCCACACCCTGAACATGGCCCCAAGCGACATCGACCCGGCCCGCCCCTTCGCCGATTACGGCCTGGACTCCATCCTGGGGGCCGAACTGGTCCACCTGCTGCGCCGCGACGTGGGGGCGACGCTGGAACAGACCGACCTGTTCGACCACAAGAACGCCACCGAGCTGGAAGCCTTCCTGGCCCGACAAATCCCCGCCGCGCCGGCCGTCATTTCTCAACCGTCCGTGCGCCAGGGCGAACAGCCCATCGCCATCGTCGGCTATGCCGGCCGCTTCGCCCGTTCTGCCGATGCCCAAGAATTGTGGGCCCATCTGGCCGCCGGCCGCGATCTGGTCACCCCGGTCAGCCGCTTCGACCTGGACAGCCTGTACAAGGACGCGGCGCCGGGCAGCTATGGCCGCCATGGCAGCTTCATCGACGACATCGCCGCCTTCGACCCGGTGTTCTTCGGCATTTCCGGCCTTGAAGCCCGCTACATGGACCCGCAACAGCGATTGTTCCTGGAAGAAGCGTGGAAGACCCTGGAACATGCCGGCCATGCGGGGGCCGACATCGTGGGCCGCCGCGTCGGCGTCTTCGCCGGCTGTTCGTCCGGCGACTATGACGGCTTGTTCGGCCCCGACGTGCCCGGCCAGGCGTTCTGGGGCAACACCTCGTCGCTGGTGCCGGCCCGCATCGCCTATTTCCTGGACCTGAAAGGGCCGGCGGTGACGGTGGACACCGCCTGTTCGTCGTCGCTGGTCGCCGTGCATCTGGCCTGCCGCGCCCTGTGGGACGGCGAATGCGACATGGCCTTGGCCGGCGGCGTCTTCGTCCAGTGCACGCCCCGCTTCTTCCGTTCGGCCAACCAGGCCAACATGCTGTCACCCAGCGGCAATTGCGCCGCTTTCGGCGCCAATGCCGACGGCATCGTCCCCGGCGAGGCGGTGGGCGCGGTGCTGTTGCGTCCGCTGGATCAGGCCCTGGCCGATGGCGACACCATCCATGGGGTGATCGTCGCCAGCGGCACCAACCAGGACGGCACCACCAACGGCATCACCGCGCCCAGCGCCCAGTCGCAGGAACGGCTGATCCGCAGCGTCTATCAGCGTTTCGCCGTCGATCCCGCCAGTATCGGCGTGGTCGAGGCCCACGGCACCGGCACCCCCCTGGGCGACCCCATCGAACACGCCGCCCTGTCCCGCGCCTTCGCCGGGCAGCCCGCCGGCTCGGTGCTGCTGGGATCGGTCAAATCCAATATCGGCCACGCCACCACCGCCGCCGGCATCGCCAGCCTGATCAAGGTGCTGCTGAGCCTGGAACACGATCAGGTGCCGCCGACCCTGCATTTCAACGGCGGCAACCCGGCCATCCGCTTCGCCGAGACACCTTTTACCGTCAACACCACCGCCCAGCCCTGGCCGCGGCGGCGCGCCGCCATTTCGTCCTTCGGCTTTTCCGGCACCAACGCCCATGTGGTGGTCGACCCGCCGCCGGCTTCGCCGACACGGGCACCCGCCCCCGGCCCCTTCCTGTTCGTCATCGGCGGACGCAATGCTGGCTTGCTGCGTCGTCAGGCGGAAGTCCTGGCCGACCATCTGCAAACCCATCCCGAGCTGGCCGCCGCCGACATCGCCTTCACCCTGATGGCCGGACGGCGGCCGTCGCGCCACCGTCTGGTGGTGGTCGCCGCCGACACCAATGATCTGGTTGTCCGACTGCGCCGCTGGCTGGCCGGCGACCAGGACGCGGTGGTCGGCGCCGGTGAAATCACCGACAAGCCCGCCCCCCTTGCCGCCGATGCCGACCTTCATGGCATTGGACGGGGAATTCTGGCCGGGGCGGACCTACCGGTGGAACGCTTGTTCCCCCATGGTGGACAGCGGGTGCCGCTGCCCGCCACCGTGCTGGCCACGATCCGCTGCTGGGTCGAAGCGGCGCCACAGCCGACGGTGCCGGTCTCCACGCCGAAAGCCGCCTCCCTGCCCTTTACCTTGCCCGCCGCCGCCGCCTTGGCCGGGCCGTTCACGCCGCGCCAGCCGACCAAGATCAGCCTGTCGCCGGTGGGCGAGGCGCCCCGCATCCAGCGCCGGATCGCCGACGGCGTGCTGCATCTGGAGGTCGCCGCCCCGGCACAAACGATCACAGCCGAACTGGCCGCCGCCAGTGCCGACGACGGCATCCGGGTGGTGGCGGTCAGCGGCAGCGGTGCCGGCCCCTTGCCGGCCTGCGACCTGCCGGTGGTGGCGACATCCACCTTTACCGGCGCCGATTTCACCGCCTCCGACGCGCCGGCCCTGGCGCTTCAGATCGCCCAAGCGCCGCGTCAGGCGTTGGTGGAACTCAAACGCACCATGGCGCGGCCCGGCCGGGTGCCCAACTTGACCCTGCCGCAATGGGACGTGTTGTGGTCCGAAGCGGCAAGCGCACCACCTTGGCAGGGCGGCGAACGCCCCTTACCGTTGCCACACGACCGCGTTGAACTGCGCCTGTTCGACGATGGCGTGGTTTTGCTGCGCATGGTCGAACGGATAGACAAGAACTGCTTCACCGACGCACTGATGGACGGGTTGGTCGCCGCCTTCGACGCCATCGCCACCCTGGACCAAGCCAAGGCGGTGGTGCTGACCGGCTTTGACGGTTATTTCGCCTGCGGCGGTACCCGTTCGGGTCTGCAATCCCTGCAACAGGGCGCCACCAGCTTCACCGACCGCAAGATCTACAGTCTGCCCCTGGCCTGCCCGCTGCCGGTGATCGCCGCCATGCAGGGCCATGCCATCGGCGCCGGCTGGTCGCTGGGGCTATTCTGCGATCGTTCGATTTTCGCCACCGAAGGCGTCTATCACAGCAATTACCTGTGGTACGGCTTCACCCCCGGCGCCGGCGCCACCCTGATCTTCCCGGCCCGCCTGGGCGATGCCTTGGGCCGCGAGGTGTTGTTCACCGCCCGCGAATACCGGGGCCGGGAACTGGCGGAAAAGCATTCTGGCCTAACCGTCCGCCCGGCGGCGCAGGTTCTGGATCATGCGCTGGCCCTGGCCCACGGCCTGGCCCGGCAGCCGCGCAGCCGCTTGTTGGACTTGAAGGCCCAGGCCACCCGCCCGCTGGCCGAACGGCTGGAGACCGTGTTCGCCGAGGAACTGGCCATGCATGCCAAGACCTTCGTCGGCAATGCCCGGGTGCAGGAAAGGATCGAACAGATGTTCCCCGCCGCCCCCGCGACCCCAGCCGCCCCGCCCCCGGCAGCGCCAACCGACCTGCGCCGCAAGGTGGTGGACAGCTTGGCCGAGGAATTGATGATCGCGGCCACCGACATCCACGACGGTTCCGGCTTCCTGGAACTGGGGCTGGATTCCATCCTGGCGGTGACCTGGGTGCGCAAGCTGAACGCCCTGCTGGGGACGGATTTGCCGGCCACCGCCGTCTATGCCCAGCCCACCATCGGCGCCTTGGTGGCGGATCTGGGCGGACAGGTGAAGCCCGAGCCCGAGCCCACCCCCACGCCAGGGCCCGCGACCGTGACCGCGTCACCCCCCACTGGATTGCGCCGCCAAGTGGTCGATTCCCTGGCGCAGGATTTGATGATCGCCGCCGACGACATCCGTGATGGTGCCGGGTTCCTGGAACTGGGACTGGATTCCATCCTGGCGGTGACCTGGATTCGGCGGCTGAACGGCTTGTTAGGCACCACCCTGCCGGCCACCGCCATTTACGCCCATCCCACTGTCGGTGCCTTGGTGGACCATCTGTCCACTCTGTTGCCCGCACCGTCCATCACCGTTCCGGTGCCGGTTCCGGCTCCCGTGACGCCGCCGCCCGCCGCCCCAGTCCCAGTTGCTCCCACGGTCATCGCCCCGCGTCGCGACCGCGCCGCCCGCGATTCCAGCGACGCGGTGGCCATCATCGGCGCCTCGGGGCGCTTCCCCCACTCACGCGATCTGGGCGCCTTTTGGGACAACATCCGGTCGGGACGCGACTGCATCGCCGAAGTGCCGCCCTCGCGCTGGGACGTGAGCCGCTTCTATCATCCCGACCCCACCCATCCCGGCACCTCGTCGTGCAAGTGGATGGGGGTGATCGACGACGTCGAATGCTTCGAGCCCGGCTTCTTCAACCTGACGCCCCGCGAAGCCGAGCTGATGGACCCGCAACAGCGTCTGTTCCTGGAACATGCCTGGCAGGCCTTCGAGGACGCAGGACTGGACCCGTCGTCCCTGGCCGGCAGCCGCTGCGGGGTTTACGTCGGCGCCGGCCCCAGCGGCTATGGCGAACGCATCACCGAGCGCAACACCTATTCGCTTTTGGGATCTTCCGGCTCGATCCTGGCGGCCCGCATCGCCCATCTGCTGGATTTGCGCGGCCCGTGCATCTCGCTGGACACCGCGTGCTCCAGTTCTTTGGTCGCCATCGCCCAAGCCTGCAACGCGCTGCTGGTGGGCGACGCCGACATGGCCCTGGCCGGCGGTGTCTCGGTGATGATCGGGCCCAAGATGTTCATCGACACGTCCAAGGTGAACATGCTGTCCAAGGATGGCCGCTGCTTCTCGTTCGACGGCCGCGCCAACGGCTTCGTCCCCGGCGAGGGCGCCGGGGTGCTGCTGCTGAAACGCCTTGAAGACGCATTGCGCGACGCCGACCCCATCCACGCCGTCATCCGGGGCTGGGGCGTCAACCAGGACGGCCGCACCAACGGCATCACCGCCCCCAACCCGCAGGCACAAACCCGGCTGATCCGCGACGTGCACCACCGCTTCGGCATCGATCCCGCCAGCATCGGCATGGTGGAATGCCATGGCACCGGCACGCCCTTGGGCGATCCCATCGAAATCGAGGGGCTGACCGACGCCTTCGCCGGCTCGGGGGCCCAGCCGGGGGCTTGCGCCCTGGGCTCGGTCAAAAGCAACATGGGCCACATGCTGGCCGCCGCCGGGGTGGCAGGCACTATCAAGGCCATGCTGGCGGTGGAACGGGGCGAGTTGCCGCCCACCATCCAGTTCCAGTCCCTGAACGAGCATATCCGCCTGGACGGCACGCCCTTTGTCGTCAACACCACGCTGCGGCCGTGGTCCGGCGCCGAACAACGCCGCGCCGGGGTGTCGTCCTTCGGATTTTCCGGCACCAACGCCCATATCGTGGTGGAAAGCCCGCCCCCGATCGTTTCCGGCCGCCGTCCCGGCCCGTGGATCTTGACGCTGTCGGCCCGCAGCCCCGAGCGGCTGGCGGAAATGGCCGCCGCGCTGCACCGCTTCGTCACCGACCACCCCGGTCTGGATTTGGGCGATGTCGCCCATACCCTGCAGGTGGGACGCAAGGCCCAGCCCTGCCGTCTGGCCGCCACCTTCAGTGACCGCGATTCCCTGCTGCGCGTGCTGAATGCCGCAGGGGCGGGGCGCAGCCTGCCCGGAACGCACCAGGGCAAGGCCGGTTCCGCCGCCCCCAGCCCATTCGACGACGACGACGCCCGCGCCCTGGTGGGCAAATGGCTGGCATCGGGCGACCCGGCAAGATTGGACAAGGTGGCGGCGCTGTGGGCACAGGGCGGCGCTGTCGACTGGCGGGCCGGCCCCGGGGGACGACGCCTGCATCTGCCCGGCACCATCTTCGCCCGCGACCGCCATTGGGTGGAAGACAGCCCCGATAGCGTGGTCGCCGCCGCGCATCCGTTGCTGGATGGCGGTTCCGGCAGCGCCAGCGTCACCATCCCCGCTGGCGATTCGTTGGCACTGGCCCTGCAGTTGCCCGAACTGGCCCGCGCCACCGCCGAACGGGTCGGCGGCCGCCCGGTCCGCGCCTTGAGCCATCTGATGTGGGGGGCGCCGTTGCGCCCGGACGTCGGCCGCCTGGAAAGCGTGGTCGAGGCCGACGACCAGGGCTGGCTGTACCGGATCAGCGCCGAGGACCGCCCCCTGTCCCCCCTGCATCTGGGCGAGGTGGCCGAGATGCCCGCCTTCCCCGCCCCGATGTCACCGGCCGAGTTGCGCCTGGGCGACGACGTCACCCAGGCTTTCGCCCGCTTCCACCACACGACCACCGCCAATGCGGCGTGGGTGGTCGGAGTTTGGCGTCAGGGCAGCCGATTGCATGCCGAACTGAACCACCAGCCATCCGCCATGCTGTTCGATCCGCTGCTGCTGGAAAGCCTGTGGCATCTGCTGAGCTTCCATCTGGGCGCCGGCTGCGTGCCGTTACCGCTGGCCGCCGACATCCTGGCCGCCAGTGGGCCGGTGGCGGGACAGCTGTTCGTACGCTTCGACACCGCCCCCGGCGCCCATCATCCCGGCCTGACCCTGTTCGACGGCCAAGGCCAGCCGCGCCTGTTCCTGGACGGCATCCGCACGGCGCCCATCAGCGCCTTGCCCGAAATTCACCTGGACGAGGTTTCAAGATCATGAGCACGAACTTCAAGGTGGCGATCATTGGCGGCGGCCCCACCGGCATCGGTGTCGGCCGCGAGTTGATCGACGGCGGTATCGATTTCGACCTGTACGAGGCCGAGGCCGAATTCGGCGGCGTGTGGAATTCTGAAGGGGCGTCGGGGCGCACCTATGATTCGCTGCACCTGATCTCGCCCAAGTTCAACACCCAGGTGCCCGACTTCCCCATGCCGGACGATTATCCGGTCTATCCCAACCACAAGCTGATGTGGCGTTACATCCTGGATTACGCCGAACATTTCGGCCTGCGCAAACACGCCCACTTCAACGCCCCGGTCACCAGCCTGACCCGCGAGGGCGATCTGTGGCGGCTGAAGACCGGCGCCGGCCATGACGCGCTTTATTCCCTGGTGGTGGTGTGCACCGGCCTGCACCGCGAACCGTTGTTCCCCGAACCCGCACCCGCCGGCAGCTTCAGCGGCGAGGTGCTGCATGCCCGCGACTACAAGCATCTGTCCCAATTGCAGGGCAAGCGGGTGTTGGTGGTGGGCGGCGGCAATTCCGGCTGTGACTTCGCCGTCGACGCCGTGCATGCGGCCAGCGAAGTCTATCATTCCACCCGCCGTGGCTATTACTTCCAGCCCAAGTTCATCAACGGCAAGCCGACGCCGCAATGGATGATGGAACTGGGCGCCAAGTTCAAGACCCGCCAGGAAACCATGGCCTATATCCAGCAGGTGTTCAAACTGGCGGGCTATGACGGCACCGATTACGGTCTGCCCAAGCCCGATTACCCGCTGGACGGGGCGCATCCGGTGATGAACTCGCTGTTGCTGTACCATGTGGGCCATGGCGACATCACCCCCAAGCCCGACCTGGAAAGCTTTGCCGGCAAGACCGTCACCTTCAAGGACGGCAGCACCGCCGAAATCGACCTGATCTTGTACGCCACGGGCTATCGCCGCGATTTCCCCTATCTGGATCGCGACCTGTTGGAATGGAAGAACGGCATCCCCGACCTGTTCCTGCATTCCACCCCGCGCAACCATGACAATTTGCTGTTCATGGGCTTCATCAATTCGGCCGCCGGCTTGGGCGACGGATTGAAGACGCAAGGTCTGTACGTCTTGAACTACGCCCGGGCCTTGCGCGACCGCACCAAGGGATTGGCCAAGTTCCTGGCCGCCAAGCAGGCGGACCATCCCGATCTGGGGCAGGAATACTTCGTCAAGTCCTACCGGCATCTGTGGGAAGCCGATTTGTGGAAGCTGCTGGCCCATATGCGCCATTACCGCGACATGTTGGCCGAGGTCTGAGGGACACCGTCATGACCGACAAGAACGACACCGATCTCGCCGCCGCCATGTCGTCCCTGCTCGAGCAGGAATTGCTGGCCGGTGCTGGCCTGGACACCGCCGCCGCCCCTGCGGCGGCGGCGGTGCAGGTTTCGGCGTCCTTGTCGGATCGTCTGCTGACCGATGTGCGGCACCTGACCGCCCAGGCCCTGCGCCTGCCGGAAGAACAGTTGGACCTGGAAGAAAACCTGGCCAATTTCGGCATCGATTCCATCGCCATCACCGAGGTGATGGTGAAGATTTCCCGCGCCTTTTCCATCCAGGTGGCGCCCACCACCTTCTTTGAAGCCCGCAACCTGCACCATCTGGCCGACATCTTGCGCCAGCGCCACGGTGCGGCCATCGACGCCCGTTACGCCCAGGAAAGCCAGCCCCCCGCCCCGGCCAAGGCTGCCCGCGGCAATACCGACGATCTGGCCCCCTGGCTGACCCGCCACCGCGCCCATCGTCGGCAACCGGCGCAGACGGCCCCCCGTCCCGCCCCCAGCGACGGGGAAATCCCCGTCGCCGTCATCGCCATGGACGGGCGCTTCCCGCAAAGCCCCGATCTGGAAAGCCTGGAAGCCCATCTGAACGCTGGCGACGATTGCGTCACCGAGGTGCCGGCCGACCGCTGGGACTGGCGCAAGGTGTGGGGCGATCCGCGCCAGGGACCGTTCACCCGCATCAAGTGGGGTGGGTTCGTCGCGGGCGCGGATTTGTTCGACGCCGGCCTGTTCACCCTCTCGCCCCACGAAGCCGAGCTGATGGACCCCCAGCACCGGCTGTTCATGGAATGCGTCTGGGCGCTGATCGACCGGGCCGGAATACCGCACGCCGCCCTGGACGGCCGCAAGGTCGGCTTGTTCCTGGGCATCAACCTGCTGGATTACGTCAACCTGGCCAACCAGGCGGGCATCACCGACGCCCAGCGCATGACCGGCCTGGGCCATGCCTTCTGCCCCAACCGGCTGTCCTTCCTGCTGAACGTCCACGGCCCCAGCGAGGTGGTGGACACCGCGTGCTCCAGCTCGGCGGTGGCACTGCACCGGGCGGTGATGAGCATCCGCCACGAAGGCTGCGACATGGCCATCGCCGGCGGCAGCAATCTGATGCTGTCGGCCGACCAGCACGTGCTGTTCTCGCAAGTGGGGATGCTGTCGCCCAAGGGCCATTGCCATACGTTTTCCGCCCAGGCCGACGGCTATACCCGCGCCGACGGCGTCGGCGCCGTGCTGCTGAAGCGATTGGACTTGGCCGAACGCGACGGCGACCCCATCTTGGGGGTGATCCGCGCCAGCGTCGAACACCATGGCGGCACCACCTCGTCCTTGACCGCCCCCAACCCGGCGGCCCAGGCCAGGCTGATCGTCGAGGCCCACACCCGGGCCGGCACCGACCCGCGCAGCATCACCATGATCGAGTGTCATGGCACCGGCACCAAATTGGGCGACCCGGTGGAAATCGAAGGCCTGAAGACCGCCTTCGCCCAACTTTACGCCCAACGTGGCTTGCCGACGCCGACCAGCCCCCATTGCGGTATCGGCTCGATCAAATCCAACATCGGCCACGCCGAGACCGCCGCCGGCATCGCCGGCCTGATCAAGCTGCTGCTGGCGATCAACAACGGCACGCAATACCGGACCCTGCACGCCAGCCCGGTCAACCCGCTGATCAACCTGGATGGCAGCCCCTTCGCCATCCTGCACGAATCCCAGCCCTGGCCGCGCCCGGTCATCGACGGGATCGAGGCGCCACGCCGCGCCGGCTTGTCGTCGTTCGGGGCCGGCGGCGCCAACGTCCATGTGGTGATCGAGGAATACCGCGCCGCCGCCACCCAGGCCAGCACCGCGCCGCGCCCGCTGGTGGTGCCGGTCTCGGCCCGCAGCCGCGATGGATTGCGCCAGTTGGTGGCGGCATTGCGAGGGCGGGTGACCGACACCGAGCTGGATGCCCTGGCCTGGACCCTGCAAAGCGGGCGAACCCATTGGCCGGTGCGCATGGCCTTCGTCGCCGACAGCGCCGCCCATCTGGTCCAGTTGATGGACGCCTTCCTGAGCGATGATTCCGCCGCCCGCCAAGTGGATCGTCGCCATGCCGCCGTCGCCATCACCGCCGCCGATGCCGCTGTCATTGCGGCGGGCTGGATGGCCGGCGACACCATGGATTGGCCGCGCCTGTGGAAAGGGGCGACGCCCCGTCGCCTGTCGTTGCCGCCGACACCCTTCGAACGCAAGCGCTATTGGCTGCCGATGGTGGAAACACCCGTCGTCCCCGGCATGGCTTTGCAGGCCGAGGGCACGGATCGTTTCCGTGTCACCCTGAAAGGCGACGAATTCTTCCTGACCGACCACCGATTGCACGACACGCCGGTGCTGCCCGGCGTCGCTTATCTGGAACTGGCCCGTGCCGCCGGCATCACCGCCCGCAGCCTGAAGGGGGTGGTGTGGGTGCGGCCGATGATGGTGGACGCGCCGACCACGGTGGAAATCAGCCTGGACCGTGCCAGCGGCATGGTCGAGATCGCCAGCCGGATGCCGGGGGCGGAAAAACAGCTTCACGCCCAGATGCGGCTGGAACAGGGGGCGGCGCCCGTCGCGACCAATGTCGACATGGCGGCGTTACGGGCCGCCCATCCCCAGGCTTACAGCGGCGAACAGATCTATGCCGCCTTCGACGCCATGGGGCTGAATTACGGCCCGGCGCATCGCGCCATCACCGCACTGTGGACCGGAGAGGGGCCAAACGTGCTGGCCCGCCTGATCCTGCCACCGGTGGTGGCGGGAACGTTGGAAGCCTATCCCTTGCACCCCAGCCTGCTGGACGGCGCCTTCCAGGCCGCCGTCGGCATGGCGCTGGCCGAAGGGGGAACGCCGGCCGCCGCCCTTCCCTTCGCCGTCGATGCCGTCGACATCCTGGGCCCGCTCTCGGCCGAGATGTGGGTCCACATCCGCCCGGCCGCCAAGGCCGAGACCGCTCAACGCGTCCGCACCCTGGACCTGGACCTGTTGGCCGCCGACGGCAGCCTGCGGGCGCGGATCAGCGGCTTCGCCACCCGCTTGCCGACTGACGCCGCCCAAACCGCCATCCACACCTGGATCCCCCATTGGCGTCCGGCCGAGGCGACCACCGCCATTTGGACCCAGCGCCAAGTTATCCGGGCCGAAACGACCGGCGATTTGACGCAACGTTATTCCCGCCTGACCCAGCAGGTTCTGGCCACCGCCCAATCCGCCAGCCCTTCGACCCTGGTGCAGGTGGCAATCGAGGACGGCCCCGATGCCGAGGCCTTGGCCGGGGTGATCGGCCTGTTGCGCAGCGCCGCCCAGGAACGCCCACAACTGGGCGGACAGGTGCTGATCCTGCCGCATGGGTTTGCCGACGCCGATTCGCGTCTGGCCGAGGCCGCAGCCCGGCCCCCGGGCACCAAGCTGCGTTGGGAAAACCAAGGCTGGTGGCAGGAAGACTGGCGACAGGACAGCCTGCCGCCCGCGACCGCGCCTTGGCGCGACGGCCAGGTCATCCTGATCACTGGGGGCTTGGGCGGCTTGGGCCGCCTGCTGGCCGACGCTATCCATGCCGCAACCCCCACCGCCCGGCTGGTGCTGTGCGGCCTCCGCAAGGCCGATGCCGCCACCCAAGACTGGCTGGACGGCATCGGTGCCGACTATGTCGCCGCCGACATCGCCGATGCCCAGGCGGCCCAGGCTGTGGTTGACGGCATCCGCACCCGCCATGGCCGCCTGGACGGCGTCATCCACGCCGCCGGCATCCTGGATGACGGCTTGCTGACCACCAAGACCGCCGCTGGGCTGGCGGCGGTCCTGGCCCCCAAGGTGGCCGGCGCCGTCAACCTGGACCGAGCCATCGGTGACAGCGCGCTGGATTTCTTCGTATTGTTCGCGTCCATCGCCGCCGTGATGGGCAGCGCCGGACAAACCGACTATGCCGCTGCCAACGGCTTCCTGGAAGGTTTCGCGGCGGGGCGCGAGGTGCGCCGCCGCGCTGGATTGGCCCACGGCAACACCGTCGCCATCGCCTGGCCGCTGTGGGCCGAGGGCGGCATGCGCCTTGATGCCCAGGGTGAAGCCATGATGACGCGCACCACGGGATTGGTGTCCCTGCCCAGCAGCGCCGGGTTGGACATCCTGGCCCGGGCCATGGCCTTCGACGCCCCGCGCCTCATGGTCAGCACCGGCGACGCCGATAAGCTGGCCCGCCGCTTGACCCCGGCCGTGCCCATGGCGGCGCCCGTGGCAGCACCATCCCACCCGGACCTGTCCGACAAGCTGCGCCACAGCTTGATGGCCGCCGCCGCCCGCCAGTTGAAGGTGGCGGTGGACGACCTGGACGACGACCAGGAACTGACCGAATACGGTTTCGATTCCATCAGTTTCACCCAATTCGCCAACGCCCTGAACGATCTGTTCGACCTGGAACTGACGCCGACGCTGTTCTTCGAGCATCCGACCCTGGCCGGACTGACCCGCCATCTGGCCGACACCCACGGTGCCGTGCTGGCGGCGAAACTGGGATTGGAACCGACCGCGCCGGCCGAAGTCCACGTTCCGGCCCCCGTCGTCACCCAACCGGTCGTTCCGGTGGCGCCAATACCAAGCATCCCCGAGGACGCGGTGGCGATCATCGCCATGGCCGGCCAGTTCCCCGGCGCTGGCAACGTCGAAACCTTCTGGGCCAATCTGGACCAGGGCCGCGACTGCGTCGGCGACATCCCCGCCGAACGCTGGGATTGGCGCGCCATCTGGGGCGACCCCAAGACCGAGCCGGGCAAGTGCAACGTGCGCAGCGGCGGCTTCATGGACGGCATCGACCAGTTCGATGCCGGCTTCTTCGGCCTGTCGGCGCCGGAAGCCCGCACCATGGACCCGCAGCAACGGCTGTTGCTGACCCAGGTCTGGCGCTTGTTCGAGAATGCCGGCATCCCGCCCAAGGCTTTGTCGGGCAGTGATACCGGGGTGTTCGTCGGCATCGCCGACAGCGGCTATGGCCGCCTGGCCAGCAGCGCCGGCAATACGGTGGAAGGCTACGCCATGACCGGTCTGGCCCCGTCCCTGGGGCCCAACCGCATCAGCTTCCACTTCAATCTGCACGGGCCCAGCGTGGCGGTGGAGACCGCCTGTTCCAGCGCCTTGGTCGCCGTTCACCGGGCCGTCGAGGCCATTCGTGGCGGCACCTGCGAAGCGGCCATCGCCGGCGGCGTCAATTTGTTGCTGGTCCCCGACACCTTCATCGGTTTTTCCCGCGCCGGCATGCTGGCCCCCGATGGGCACAGCAAGCCGTTTTCCGCCGCCGCCGACGGTTATGGCCGTGGCGAGGGCATCGGCTTGGTGTTGCTGAAACGCCTGAGCGCCGCCCAGCGCGACGGCGATAATATCCTGGCTTTGATCCGTGCCAGCGGCGAGAACCACGGCGGCCGTGCCAGCTCGCTGACCGCCCCCAATCCCAAGGCCCAGGCCGATCTGCTGCGCACAGTCTATGGCCGGGCCGGCTTCGACCCGCGCAGCGTCGGCTACATCGAGGCGCACGGCACCGGCACCCCCTTGGGCGATCCCATCGAGATCGAGGCGCTGACCCATGCCTTCGCCGATCTGAGCCGTCAGGCCGAAACCCGTTTCGGCCCTGCCCCGGCGATGAACTGCGTGCTGGGTTCGGTCAAATCCAATATCGGTCACCTGGAACTGGCCGCCGGCATCGCCGGGCTGATCAAGGTGGTGGCGCAGATGCAGGCCGGCACCATCGCCGCCAGCCTGCATTGCGACACCCTGAACCCTTACCTGAAGCTGGCCGGCACGCCGTTCCAAGTGGCACGGAACCGCCAGGACTGGCCGCGTGTGGTCGATTCCCAAGGCCGGCAGCTGCCGCGCCGGGCGGGTGTCAGCTCGTTCGGCTTCGGTGGCGCCAACGCCCATGTGGTGGTCGAGGAATACCTGCTGCCCGCAGCAAAGCAATCGTCGCCCAGCACCGGCCCCTGTCTGCTGGTGTTGTCGGCCCACAGCCCCGAAGCGTTGACCGCCCAGGCCGGCGCTTTGCGCGATTTCATCGCCGATGGCACCCATGACCTGTCCGCCATCGCCTTCAGCCTGCAAACCACCCGCGACGCCATGGAGCACCGTCTGGCATTCACCGCCGCCAGCCCGGCCGAGGCCTTGCTGCGTCTGGATGGCTTCCTGGCCGGAAACGACGACCCGGCCCTGCACCGGGGCCGGGTGAAAAGCGGACGTGGCGCCGTCTCGGTGCTGGAAAGCGACCCCGACATCGCCCAGGCCATCATCGGATTGGCCGCCAAGGGCCGGGCCGACGGTCTGCTGGAAGTCTGGGTCAAGGGCTTCGCCGTCGATTGGCGACGGCTCTATGGCCCCAATCCGCAGCAACGGATCACCTTGCCGCCTTATCCCCTGGCCGAGACTCGCCATTGGATTCGCGCCACCCCCCCGGCCCCCGCCGCCCTGCCGATGGCGGCCATCATTCCGACCGAGACGGCGCCGCCGGCCATTGCCCCAGTGGAAAGCGCGGCACCGGCGGAATCGGCCTTGGCGGCGCTGACCGCCATCGCCGCCCGAGTGCTGGAAGTGGCACCAGATGTGTTGGACCCGGATACCGAGTTGGGCGAATTCGGCTTTGATTCCATCACCATGACCGGCTTCGCCGCCCAGGTGAACGCCGAGTTGCAATTGACCCTGACCCCAGCCGATTTCTTCGAGTTCGCCACCCTGAACCGCCTGGCCGCCCACATCGCCGGCAGCGCCACCTTGCCGAAGGCGGTGCAGACGGCGCCCAGTCCGGCCCCGGTCATGGCGCCGACGGCGGTTGCCGGCGGCGATATCGCCATCGTCGGCTTTTCCTGCCGCTTTCCCCAGGCCAGCGACGGCGACGCATTCTGGGACAATCTGCGGAACGGACGCGACGGCATCACCCGCATTCCCGCCGACCGTTGGGACTGGCAGGCCCTGGATGGCGACCCCAAGACCGAACACGGCAAGACCAACATCCATTGGGGCGGCTTCATCGACGGCGTGTTCGAATTCGACCCGCTGTTCTTTGGCATCTCGCCGCGTGAAGCCAAGCTGATGGACCCGCAGCAGCGTCTGATCATGATGCATGTGTGGAAGGCCATCGAAGACAGCGGCCACGCCCCGCGCTCTCTGGCCGGCCGCCGCGTCGGCCTGTTCGTCGGCACCTCGTCCAGCGGCTATCGCGATTCCATCGGCGAAGCCACCGGCGGCGAAGGCTATGTGGCGACCGGGGCGGTGCCCTCGGTGGGACCCAATCGCATCAGCTATTTCCTGGATTGGCACGGCCCCAGCGAACCGGTCGAGACCGCCTGTTCCAGTTCGCTGGTGGCGCTCCACCGCGCCATGCAGGCCATGCGGGCCGGCGATTGCGACATGGCGGTGGTGGGCGGCGTCAACACCATGGTCACGCCCGAAGCCCACATCAATTTCGCCAAGGCCGGCATGCTGTCGCCCGATGGCCGCTGCAAGACCTTCGCCGCCGACGCCAACGGCTATGTCCGTGGCGAAGGGGTGGGCATGCTGGTGCTGAAGTTCCTGGCCGACGCCGAAGCCGATGGCGACCCCATCCTGGCGGTGGTGCGGTCCAGCGCCGTCAACCATGGCGGCCGTGCCAATTCGCTGACCGCGCCGAACACGGCGGCACAGACGGCCTTGGTGCAGGAAGCCCTGCGCCGCGCCGGCATCGAGCCGGCCACCATCGGCTACATCGAAGCCCACGGCACCGGCACAAAACTAGGCGACCCGGTGGAAATCAACGCGCTGAAAGCCGCCTTTGCCGGCACCCGCGGCGCCCGTATCGGCATCGGTTCGGTCAAGACCAATATCGGCCATCTGGAACTGGCCGCCGGCGCCGCAGGCATGATCAAGGTGCTGCTGCAGATGGCGCACCGCACCTTGGCGCCCAGTCTGCATTGCGACCACCTGAACCCCTATGTCCAGTTGGACGGCAGCCCCTTCCATGTGGTGCGCTCGCCCGAGGACTGGCCGCAAATCCAAGATGCCCAAGGCCTGTCGCTGCCACGCCGGGCCGGCATTTCGTCGTTCGGCTTCGGCGGCGTCAACGCCCATGTCATCCTGGAAGAATATAACCGCCCCACCCCGCCGCCCGCCGCCCATGCCGGGCCGCTGGTGGTGGTGCTGTCGGCACAGAATGCCGAGCGTCTGGCCGACCAGGCCCGCGCCTTGCGCGATTTCATCGCCGCCGGCCGCGTCGCCGCCGCCGAATTGCCCGATCTGGCCTTCACCCTGCAAGTGGGTCGCGACGCCATGCGCCACCGTCTGGCCCTGGTGGTGACCACGCTGGACCAGTTGCGCCATGGCCTGGATCGTTTCCTGGCCGGCGACAGCACCGATCTGTTCACCGGCAAGCTGGGCAGCAGCCACAAGCCCGGCCCGACCGTGCCCGCCGACCAGCCCGCCGATGTGCTGGCCGGTCTTTGGGTGACCGGTGCCGACATCGACTGGACCAGGGCCTATGCGCAACAGCGCCGTCGCCTGCGGCTGCCCACCTATGCCTTCGCCCGCGACGTCTATCGCGTTGGCAACGACGATGCGGCGCCGGCCAAGCCCAGAACCTTCAGCCGCGTGCTGCACGCCGACGAGGTCTGGCTGGCCGACCATCGGGTGCGCGGCGCCCGCATCCTGCCCGGCGCCATGGGCTTGGAACTGGCCCGCGCCGCCTTTACCGCCGACACCGGCTTCACCATGCTGCGCCTGTCGCGGGTGGTGTGGCAGCAACCGCTGCGTCTGGACAGCGGCAGCACCAGTGTCAGCCTGCCCGTGGACCAGCAATCCTTCCGCATGATCTCGGGCGACGGCACCGTGCACATGTTGGGCATGGCCGAGGCCATGGAGGGCGGCACCAGCCACCTGGGGATCGAGCAGATCGCCGCCCGCTGCCCCACCCAGATGACGGCGGATCGTCTTTATGCCGCTTACGCCGAACTGGGGTTGCACTACGGGCCGGCCTTCCAGCCGGTGGAACAGTTGTTGGTGGGAACCGGCGAAGTCCTGGCCCGCCTGCGTCTGCCCCCCACCGCCGACCGACCCGACCTGTTGCTGAACCCGTCACTGGTGGACGGCGCCTTCCAGGCCTCCCTGGGGCTGTTCCAAGGCGGCGGCGACGGCGTGGCCCTGCCCTTCGGCATCGACCGCGCCGACATCCTGGCCCCCACCACGGCCCAGATGTGGGCCCATGTGCGCCCTGTGTCCGACATCGGCGGCACCATCAAGCTGGATGTGGATCTGGCCGATGCCGACGGCAACGTCTGCCTGCGCATCCAGGGCTTCACCCTGCGGCGGCTGAAGGCGGACAAGCCGGCGCCTGACCTGCGGGCGGCGGCCATCGCCCGCTTGGCGGAATTGGTGGCCCGCGAAGCTGCCATCCCGGTGGCCGAGATCGAGGCCGACGCCGCCCTGGAAGCCTATGGCATCGATTCCATGATGATCACCCGGCTGACCGACGTGCTGGAGCGCGATTTCGGCCCACTGCCCAAGACCTTGTTCTTCGATTGCCGGACCCTGGCATCCCTGGCCGATTGGTTCGTCAGCCAGCACGGCCCCGCCCTGTCACGCTTGCTGGGGGCCGAGCCGACGCCGGTGGCCCCGGTCATCCAAGCGTCGTTGCTGACGTCCAGCCCCGCTGCCGCCGCCGACGAGCCCATCGCCATCATCGGCATGGCCGGGCGCTTCCCCCAGGCCGCCGACCTGGAGCAGTTCTGGCGCAACCTGGAACAAGGCCGCGACTGCGTCGGCGAAATCCCGCCCGAACGCTGGGACCATTCCCGCTTTTTCGATCCCCGCCCCGGCCAGCCGGGCAAGACCTATGGCAAATGGGGCGGCTTCCTGGACGGCATCGATTGCTTCGATCCGCTGTTCTTCAACATCAGCCCGCGCGAGGCCGAATATCTGGACCCCCAGGAACGTCTGTTCCTGCAATGCGCCTGGCACGCCCTGGAAGATGCCGGACTGACGCGGGCCAGCCTGGCCCCCGCCGCGCCCGGCCTGGACGGCGCCGATGTGGGCGTCTTCGTCGGCGTCATGTACGAGGAATACCAGCTTTACGGCGTCGAACGGACCGTCGCCGGCCAGCCGCTGGCGCTGTCGTCCAGCGCCGCCTCCATCGCCAACCGGGTGTCGTCGTTCTGCGGCTTCCATGGCCCGTCCCTGGCGGTGGACACCATGTGCTCGTCGTCGCTGACCGCACTGCATCTGGCGGCGGAAAGCCTGCGGGCCGGATCGTGCCGGGTGGCTTTGGCCGGCGGCGTCAATCTGTCGGTCCATCCCAACAAATATCTGGGGCTGGGTCAGGGCCGCTTCCTATCGTCGTCGGGGCGTTGCGAAAGCTTCGGTCGCGGTGGCGACGGCTATGTGCCCGGCGAAGGCGTCGGCGCCGTATTGCTGAAGCCGCTGCGCCAAGCCGAAGCCGATGGCGACCGCATCCTGGGGGTGATCCGCGCCACCGCCCTGAACCATGGCGGCCACACCAACGGCTATACGGTGCCCAACCCGGCAGCGCAATCGGCGGTGATCGCCCGCGCCCTGGACCGGGCCGGCGTGTCGGCCCGCCAGATCAGCTATGTGGAAGCCCACGGCACCGGCACAGCCCTGGGCGACCCCATCGAGATCGCCGCGCTGTCCCGCGCCTTCGCCCAACACACCGACGCACGCGGCTTTTGCGCCATCGGGTCGGTGAAATCCAATATCGGCCATTGCGAAAGCGCCGCCGGCATGGCCGGGCTGGCCAAGGTGCTGCTGCAATTGCGCCACCATAAGCTGGCCCCCTCGCTGCATTCCCAGACGCTCAATCCCGGCATCGATTTCGCCGCCACCCCCTTCGTGGTGCAGCAGCACCTGGCCGATTGGCCGGCGGTTGACGGGCAGCCGCGTCTGGCCGGGCTGTCGTCGTTCGGCGCCGGCGGCGCCAACGCCCATGTGATCTTGCAGGAATACGTCGCCCCGCTGGCCCCGCCCTTGCCCCGGCGCCGCGACGTCTTCCCGCTGTCGGCCCGCACCCCCGAGCGGTTGGACGACATGGTGCGCCGCCTGCGCGACGCGGTCCTGGCGCTTGACGAATCCGCCCTGCCGTCGCTCGCCCACACCCTGCAAACCGGACGCGAGGAATTCGAGGAACGGCTGGCCCTGGTCGCCACCACCAAGGCGGAACTGCTGGCGGCGCTGGACGGGCCTTTCCGTTACCGCCAGCGGGCCGGACGCAACCGGGGAACCGCCCCCTTGGACGACGCCGACGCCATCGCCACCGCCTGGGTGCGCGGTGCCAGAATCGATTGGCGGGCTTGGCGTGGTGATCCCGTGCCGCCACGCCTGTCGCTGCCCGGCTATCCCTTCGCCCGCGAACGCTATTGGGTACCGGGCGCCGCCGCCCCTTCAGTCCCCAAGGCCCAACTACCCCTGCTGTTCGCCCCCCATTGGCAAGAAAGCGGCGGTCAGCCGACAGCCATTCCCGACAATCGACGGGTGGTGCTGGTGGAGCCGCCGGCGACGGCCCCCCGGACCATGGCCGAAACCATGGTGCTGACATCCGCCCCCTATGCCGACCACGCCGCCCGACTGCTGTCGGTGTTGCAGGATTTGATCAAAAGCCGCCCGGATTCCGCCCTGGTGCAGGTGGTGGTGGACAACAACAGCCCGCTGGCCTTGGACGGTTTGGGCGGATTGCTGCGCAGCGCGACCCAGGAACGCCCGTCCATCCGCTGCCAGATGATCCGTCTGGACATGGCTGCCCCCGGACTGGCCCAACGCCTGGACCGTGACGCCGCCACCGCCGATGCCGACATCCGTTATCAGGATGGGCAACGCCTGGTACGCCGCTGGCACGAGATCGCCGCCCCCACCGCATCCTCGCCGTGGCGCGATGACGGCATCTATCTGATCACCGGGGGTGCCGGGGGTGTCGGCCGCCATGTCTGCGACCACATCCGGGAGCGTGCCCCCAATGCGGTGATCTGGCTGTGCGGCCGTTCGCCCCAGGCCAGCGAACTGGATTCACGCATCCGCTATCGCCCCGCCGACGTCACCGACCCGCAAGCGATGGAAGCCCTGGTGGCGGAAATCCTGGCCGCCCATGGCCGCCTGAACGGGGTGATCCACGCCGCAGGAATCACCCGCGACGCCCTGCTGGTCAGGAAGACCGAAACCGATTTGCGGACCGTGCTGGCCCCCAAGGTGGCCGGAACCCTGGCGCTGGACTGCGCCACCGCCCGCTGCGACTTGGATTTCATGGTGCTGTTCGCCTCGGTGTCGGGGGCATTGGGCAATGTGGGGCAGGCCGATTACGCCGCCGCCAACGCCTGGCTGGACGGCTTCGCCGCCCAACATCCGGGCCGCACCATCGCCATCGACTGGCCTTATTGGCAAGAGGGCGGCATGCGCCTGGGCGACGACGTGGTCGCCGCCATGGAGCGCAACTTCGGCGCCCGTCCCTTGGAAACCGCCGCCGCCATGGCTGTTCTGGACGCCGCCCTGGCGCTGCAAGACGAAAATCAGGTACTGGTGCTGGCCGGCGACGCCCCCCGCCTGCGCGCCATGGTCAATCCAGTCCATGTCCCCACCGCCCCAAAGCCTGTGGTCGCTGCCGACGCCAATACCGCCAACCGGGTCGCCGCCTGTGTGTCCCAGGTGCTGAAGGTGCCGGTGGAGCGCTTGGTCGCCGACGCCCCCTTGGACCAGTTCGGCATGGATTCGGTGTCGGCGCTGGAAATCGTCGCCGCCCTGGAAGCCCAATGGGGACCGCTTCCCCCGACCATATTGTTCGAGAATCCCACCATCGGCCGTCTGGCCGCCGCCTTGGGCGCCAATCCCCCACAGTCCATTGCGGAAGTGGCCCCCCAGGCTGCCTCGGAAGTCTCGGCGGACGACATCGCCATCATCGCGGTGGCCGGACGCTATCCCGGCGCCAACACCCCGGAAGACTTGTGGGACTTGCTGCAAGCGGGCGGCGACGCCATTACCGAAGTGCCGACCGACCGCTGGGACCCGGCCTATTCGCCGGCCAAGGGCAAGCCCGGAGCCAGCCATTGCAAATGGGGCGGCTTCATCGACGACGTGGAGTGCTTCGACGCCGATTTCTTCGGCTATTCCCCACGTGCCGCCGATCTGGCCGACCCGCACGAACGGCTGTTCCTTGAAACCACCTGGCACCTGTTGGAACGGGCCGGCCATCCCCGCACCCGTCTGCGCCGCGATTATGACGGCCGCGTCGGCGTCTTCGTCGGCGCCATGTACCAGCATTACGCCGCCCTGGCCGAGGATGCCGAGACCCGGTCGTTGCTGTTGCTGAATTCCTATTCCGCCATGGCCAATCGGGTGTCGTTCTTCTTTGATCTGCAGGGGCCGTCGGTGGCGGTGGACTGCATGTGCTCGTCCGGGCTGGAAGCCATACACCAAGCCTGTCTCAGCCTGAAGGCCGGCGATTGCCGGCTGGCCATCGCCGGGGCGGTCAACCTGTCGCTGCTGGCGGCCAAATACCAGGGGCTCAGCCGCGCCGGGCTGGTGGGCAGCCATGACGGCAGCCGCAGTTTCGCCCAAGGCGACGGCTATCTGCCGGCCGAAGGTGTGGGCGCGGTTTTGTTGAAACCCCTGCGACAGGCCGTGGCCGACGGCGACCAAGTGCTGGCGGTGATCAAGGCGGTGGGCGCCAACCACAGCGGTCATTCCGCCGGCTTCGGCGTGCCCAGCGCCGACGCGCAGTCTCGGTTGGTGGCCGACACCATCGGGCGTTCGGGAATCGATCCAGCCACTATCGGCTATGTGGAAGCCGCCGCCAACGGTGCCGCCCTGGGCGATTCCATCGAATTCCGCGCCCTGGGCCGCACCTTCGCTGGCTTGGGTTTCGCGCCCGCGTCGCTGCCATTGGGCGCGGTCAAGGCCAATCTGGGCCATGCCGAGGCGGCGTCGGGCCTGGCCCAGTTGACCAAGGTTCTGTTGCAACTGCAGCACCGGATTTTGGCGCCGACGCCCCGGCCGGACATCCCCAACGCTGCCCTTGATTTCACCGCCTCGCCGTTTCGGCCGCAATGGGACAAGCAAGAATGGCCGGCCCCCCTGGTGAACGGGGTCCCGCAACCGCGCCGGGCGCTGCTCAGCGCTTTTGGGGCGGGCGGGTCCAACGTCACCCTGGTGGTCGAGGAAGCCCCGGCGCGGCCAAGCCCGGTCGAGGCCCGCCGTTCCCGGTTGTTCCCGGTCTCGGCCCACAATGCGGCGCAGTTGACGCAAAGGCTGGCGGATTTGGCCCGCTTCGTCGAAGCCGATCCCGAGCTGTCGCTGGCGGCGTTGTCGCGTACCCTGCGCCTGGGCCGGGAAGCGATGGCCCATGGGGTGGTGTTCAGCGCCAGCGACCGCGCGGAACTGCTTGCCAAGCTGCAAGGGACGATGCCCCAGAATGCGGCGGAAACCACCCCGGACCAAAGCGACGAGGATCGCGGCCCCATGCTGGTGCTGCCGCCCTATCCTTTCGCCCGCCAACGCCATTGGCTGACAAAGACGGCGACGGCCGCCCCCGCCGCGGACCAAGCCTTGTTGCCGCTGATCCTTGACGTGCTAGCCGGCGAGTTGGGCCATAAGCCCCAGCCCGACGCCCCCTTCACTGACTTGGGCATCGATTCCATGGCGGTGCTGCGCCTGGGCTATGCGATCGAGGAAGCCACCGGCGTCCCTCTGGAACGCCGCCACCTGGACGAAGCCGGGACCCCCGCCCGTCTCGCCGCCATCCTGGGGGGCCAGACGGCGAAGACGACGCCCACGCCCCCCCGTCAAGCCGGCAACGACTGGAGTAGCCCCCTGAGCGAAGGGCAAAAGGGTCTGTGGGTGACCCATTGTCTGTACCCGGACAGCGGCAATTACAACGTGCCCCTGGCGTTTAGGCTGAGCGGCATCGACCACCGGGCGCTGGAACGGGCCTGCCGCTGGCTGTGTGAAAGCTATCCCATCCTGACCGCGCGGGTGGTTGATGACGGCGCAGAACCCATGCTGGTCGCCGGCCCGCTGCCGAACCTGCTGCGCGTCGAACTGCCCAAGGGCATGGACCCCTTGGATTTCGCCCGCCGACGGGCCGCCCGCCCCTTCGCCCTGAAAGTCGACGCGCCCATTCGTTTCGAGATTCTCAGTGGTGGCGCCTTGGGTGGCGCCCACGAAATCCTGCTGATCACCGTGCATCATCTGGTGTTCGACGGCGCTTCGGCGGCGGTGCTGGTCGGCGCCTTGTGGCAGGCTTATGGCCGTTTCGCCACCGATTCCCCACCGCCGGACCGTCCCCAGGCCGCCGATTACGCCGATTTTGTCGCCTGGGAACAGGATTTCCTGACCTCGGAACGCGGCCAGGAACAATCGCGCTATTGGCGGCAACACTTGGCCGGTGAATTGCCAGTGACGGCCTTGCCCGCCGACCGGCCGGCAAAGCCCGGAACCGCCATCGACGGCCGCAGCCAGGAAGTCCAGCTGCCCGCACCGCTGGTAAAGGCCGCCCGCGACACCGCCCGCAGCCTCGGCGTCGGCACCGCCGCCCTGTTCCTGGCCGTCACCGCCCTGTTGGCCTATCGCCATACCGGCCAAGCCGAACAAGTCATCGGCATCCCCACCCTGCGCCGACCGCAGCGCCGCTTCGCCCAATCGGTGGGGTTCTTCGTCAACATGCTGGCCTTGCGGCTGTCCGTCCAAGGTTCCGACAGCGCCGCCCAGTTGCTCACCCAGGTGCAACACCAGCTGGGCCAGGGACTGGACAACGGCGAGCTTCCCTTCGCCACCATCGTTCGCAGCTTGGGGGGCAACCTGAACGGCGAGCCACCCTATCAATTAAGCTTCGCCTATCAGAACTTCCCCATGGCGACCGCCCCCGCCTTGCCGCCCGGCACGGGCTCGGCCGACTTCGTCGCCGAACTGCGCCAGCCGGGCGACAGCCCCTTCGGCCTGGAACTTTACGAAGAAGGCGACACCATCCGGGTGGTCGCCGGTTACGACGGTGCCCGTTTCGACGCCGCCACCGTCACCCGCTTGCTGGATCGCTTCACCCGCCTGACCGCCGCCTTGTGCGCAGCGCCCCAGCAGGCGGCGGGCCGGCTGGACATGCTGTCCCCGGACGACCTCAAGCGTCTGCGGCACGTGCGCGCCCGTCCGGGCAAAGCCCCCGCCGCCGCCGGCCTGGTCTTCGACCGCATCGCCGCCCAGGCCAAGGCCAGCCCCGATGCCATCGCCGTCGAGGCCGGCGCCGACAGCCGAACCTATCGACAACTGGTCCGCCAGGCCAACCGCCTGGCCCGTCACTTGCGCAAGCAGGGAATCCGTCGCGGCGACGCCGTCGCGGTGTTGCTGGGCCGCGATTGCGACGCTGTCGTCGCCCTGCTGGCGGTACTGGCGGCGGGGGCGGTCTGGGTGCCGCTGGACATGGACGCTCCGCCGGCCCGCCTGCGGATCATGGTGGACGACAGCGCCGCCAAACTGGTGGTCAGCAAAAGCGGATTGTTGGACCGTCTGGACGGCGCCATCCCCGTGGTCGATCTTGACCTCGACGCCGAAACCATCGCCGGACGCTCGGCGAAGCGTTTGAAATCCGGCCCCAGGGCAGGCGATTGCGCTTACATGATCTATACCTCGGGGTCGACGGGAACGCCGAAAGGCGTTGTCGTCCCACACGGCGCCCTGGCCGGTCATGTCCAGGCCGTCAGCAAGGTCTATGGCCTGAACGCCGCCGACCGCGTCCTGCAATTCGCCCCCCACGTGGTGGACACCGCGCTGGAACAGATCCTGCCGACCTTATGCGTCGGCGCCCGCTTGGTGCTGCGCGCCGGACCGGTGTGGAGCACGGATTCCCTGCATCGCTTCCTGGTGGACCATCAGATCAGCGTCGCCGACCTGCCGCCCGCTTACTTGCGTGAATCGCTGCTGGGCTGGAACGACGTGCCGGCACCGCCGGCCCTGCGCCTGCTGATCGTCGGCGGCGAGGCCCTGTCCACCGACACGGTGCGGCTGTGGCAGGAAAGCCATCTGGTCAAGACCCGCCTGCTCAACGCCTATGGCCCGACGGAAGCCACCATCACCTGCCTGGTCCACGACGTGGAACGGACGGCCCCTCCGGGAAACGGCGTCCCCATCGGCCGTCCGTTGCCGGGAACCGTCGTCCATATCCTGGACCGGGACGGCAACCCGGTCCCCGAGGGGGTGATCGGTGAACTTCACGTCGGCGGCCCGCGACTGGCCCTGGGCTATCATCGCCGCCCCCAACTGGATGCCGAGCGCTTCATCTTGTGGAAGGACGGCAAACGAACGATCCGCCTGTACCGGACCGGCGACCTTGCCTCGGTTCTGCCGGACGGCAAGGGAACCATCGCTTTTCATGGCCGCATCGACCACCAGATCAAAATCCGGGGTTTCCGCGTCGAACTGGGCGAGGTGGAAACCGCCCTGGCCGAATTCGGCCTGCGCGAAGCCGCCGTGGTGCCACGCCCCGATTCCACCGGCACCCTGATCCTGGTGGCCTATGTGGTCCCCGCCGCGCCGGACATGTTCGACGAGGACGCGTTGCGCGCCCACATGGCGACCCGCTTGCCCGCCCCCATGTTGCCCAGCGCCTATGTGACGATGCCGCATCTGCCGATCACCGCCGCCGGCAAGCTGGACCGCGCCGCCTTGCCGGCGCCGCATGGCAGGTCGGGCCAGTGCGTGCCGCCCCGTGACGCTGTCGAGGAACAATTGCGCGCCATCTGGGCCAAGGTGCTGGACCGCGCAGCGGACCAGATCGGCACCGAAGACGACTTCCAGCTTTGCGGCGGGCATTCGCTGTTGTGGGTGCGCCTGCTGGCCGAGATCGGCCGCGTTTTCCACTGTCAGGTGGCGACCAGCGATTTCATGGATGCGGTCACCATCTCGCGCCAGGCCCATGTGCTGCGCCAGTTGGACACAAACGACGGTTCCGGCGCCACCGATTCGGTCGTGCTGCTGCGGCGGGGAAACGGCGCCCCCCCCTTGTTCCTGGTCCATGCGGCCCTGGGGGGCGTCGACGTCTATGAGGCGCTGGCCCGGCACATGCCGCCTTCGCGCACCATCCTGGGACTGCAAGCCCCGGGACTGGACGGGGAAACGGCGCCGATGGCCGATCTGACGCATTTGGCCGCCCATCACGTGGCCGCCCTGCGCCGCCGCCAACCCCATGGCCCCTTCGCCCTGGCCGGCTGGTCGCTGGGCGGGGTCCTGGCGTTCGAAATGGCCCGCCAACTGCGCCGTGCCGGCGAAAGCGTCGAGTTCCTGGCTTTGATCGACAGCTACACGCCCGATGCCTTGCGGCGGATCGAGGACGGCGACGACCCGCAAACCCTGGAGCGCGCCTTCACCCGCGACGTCTTGGAGGCTCTCCCCGACACCCCGCCCGACCGGCTGGCCGTCCTGCGCCGCCTGTACGAAACCCATGGCCGGGCGCTGGCCGAGTATCGCCCCGGCCCCTGCGACGTCCCAGTCACCTTGCTGCGTGCGGCCCAGCCCCATCCGGAGGACAAAACCGCAGGTTGGAGCAAATGGGCGCAAGGCGGCCTGGACATCCATACGCTGCCGGGAACCCACCACACCTTGCTGGTGGCGCCGAACGTGGCGGCCTGCGCCGCCATCCTGGAGCGCCTTTTGTCGGCGGACGAAGTCGCTTGATGATGGACGACCGCCGGACACGTGGGCACTGGCGTTGCCCGAAACCTTCCCGCATAATACCCAGGATTTGGGGAACTCGGGGTTTTTCAGGGGGTAATCCGGCCTGATGGCGGACATCGACGACGATTTCGACCACATTCAGGACGCGCGTCAGCGCCGCTTCCTGCACGGCACCATGGCGGCCTTGCTGTCGCTGGCGGTGTTGATGGGCAGCATCTTGCTGTGGAAGCGGGTGGTGATCTCGATCCATTCCGGCCAAGCCGGGGTGCTGTACAGCTTCTTCACCGGCACCGACCAGGGCAACATCTACGATGAAGGTGTGCACCTGATCTGGCCCTGGAACACCATGTACATCTATGACATCCGGTTCCAGACCCGTGAACAGAACTATTCCCTGCTGACCAATGGCGGCCTGCCGGTCAACCTGAAGGTGGCGATCCGCTTTCAACCCGACATCCGCATGCTGCCGCTGCTGCACGTGGCGGTGGGCCCCGATTACGTTGAAAAGGTGGTGTTCCCCGAAACCGAAGCGGCGCTGCGCCGCGCCGTCGGCCAATACGGCCCGGAAGAGGTCTATACCAGCCATCGCGGTTTCCTGGAATCGGTGGTGGTCAGCAGCCTGTCCAAGATGGAAAACCGCTATGTCATCGTTGACGACGTGCTGGTGAAGTCGGTGGACCTGCCGGCCACCGTGCGCGACGCCATCGAGCGCAAGCTGGCCCTGCACGAAGAGGAAAAGGCCTTTCAATACCGCCTGTCCATCGAGCAGAAGGAAGCCGAGCGCAAGCGCATCGAAGCCCAGGGCATCCAGAATTACCAGCAGATCATCAGCAAAAGCCTGACCCCGGACTTGCTGCGCTGGCAGGGGATCCAGGCCACCCGCGAACTGGCCACATCCAACAACGCCAAGACCGTGGTGGTGGGGTCGGGCAAGGACGGCATGCCGCTTATCCTGGGGGGCGACCGCTGAGCCCCCACCCCGCCTTGCCGCCCCCGTCCCCCCGCCCGCGACGAATCCGTGTGGCCGCCTGGGCCGGGGCGATCCTGGTGCTGATCGGCGTTGTCGGCTGGTGGGCGGGCAGCCGTCTGGCACAGTCCCCGCGCGACAATACGGTTCGTCTGGCGGTGGTTTATTCGCCCGACGAAGACGCCCAGGATTTCCGTGCCGGCGTGCAGATCGCCGTTGATCAGGTCAACGCGGCCGGGGGCTTTCTGGGGCATCCCGTGGCGGTCGAACTGTTCAAGGAAGAAAGCTACACCGACAAGGTCGAGTTGGAAAAGCTGGTGGCCCAGACGCTGCAGCTGGCCACCAGGATCGGCAAGATGTCGTCGGTGCTGGCGGTGATCGGCCATGGGTCGTCGGCGACCGCGGTGCCGGCCAGCGTCGTCTACGAGCGCTACCACAAGCTGTTCCTGGCCACCCACGCCACGGCGACGTCGCTCAGCAACCATCGTCTTGACCTGACCTTCGCCATGCAGCCCAACAACGCCGACAACGCCAATTTCCTGGCGCGTTGGGCGTTGTCGCAAGGACTGCGCAACGTGGTGGTGCTGTCGGATAATTCCGGCTATGGCATTGAAACCGTCGACCAGTTCCGCAGCCTGTTCGCCCAAGGCGGCGGCACCATCCTGCATCGTGGCCGACTGACCACCGCCAACCGTTCCATCGACGACCTGTTGCTGTTCCTGATGGACAACGACGTGTTCAAACCCGCCGACGTGGACGCGTTTTTCGTCACCTCGTCGGCAACCGCCGAATCGGCCCACTTCATCGCCCGTGCCCGCCAGATGGGCTTGACCATGCCGATCATCGGCCCGGAATACCTGTATTCCCGTCAGGTCGAGGAATGGGTTGGCGTCCAGTCTATGCGCGACGTGGTCGCCGTCTCGATCTATGACGGCGACACCTCGACCCCGGAAGGTCAATTGCTGGCCGCTCCCTTCATCCAAGCCTTGGGCCATCCGCCCGGACTGATGGCGGCCATGGGTTACGATGCCGTCAAGGTCCTGGCCCATGCGGTCAAGCGGAGCGGCACGCTGGCGCCCGACGCCATTGCCGACAATCTGCGGATCAGCCGTTACGAGGCCCCTTATATCGGCGCCTCGGGACCGGTGACGTTTGATTCCCACGGTTTGATCACCGACACCACCGCCCACGTGGTTCGTCACGACGGCACCCGCTTCCATACGGTCGCCAGCTATCGCAAGCCGCTCGCCCCGCTCGCCGAAGACGGCGCCGAGGCCCCCATGACAAGGAGTTCCCCGCCATGATCTACATCCTGAACCCGTTCGTGGTGTTCCTGTGGATCGCCGCCTCTTGGTTGGTCGGCTTGCTGGGCCGTTACAAGCGCTTCGGCTTTTTCGGCAACTTCCTGATCGCCTTCCTGTTCAGCCCCATCGTCGGGGTGATCGTGCTGCTGGCCTCGGACGACCGCCGCCTCCCGCGCCGGCCCTGAGCCACGCTCCTGGCAATAAAAAACCGCCGCTTCGGCCGAAGCGGCGGTTTTGAAATGACGCTGTGGGGAAATCAGGCCGCCGACGGGGCCGCTTCCTCGGCCTGGGCCTTTTTGCCCTTCACCTTGGCAGCCAGCTTCTTACCCTTTTCGAACTGCTCTTGGTAATAGCCGCGCATGGCCTCGGTGCTGAGGTCGAAGATGTCGCCGCCGCCTTCGTAATGCTTGATGAAGACCCGGCCCACCGCATAGGTCGAGGCGCCGGAAAGCACCGGCAGCGACACCATGCCCATCATCCAGCCGACCCCGGGGATCAGCTTGGTCAGGCTGACCGCCACGGCGGCGCCGACACCATAGCCCAGCACGCCACCCGCCAGCGAGGCCAGGATGTTGCGCCCGACACCTTCGGAAAACGGCTTGCCGTACAATTCGGACAACTTCTGGATCATGCGCATTTCGATGGCCGCCACGGCGGCGATGTCGAACAGCGGCACCGGCACGATGGACGCTGCCACCGAGGCGATGACGTAATCCTTGACCAGGTTTTCGGCGACCAGACTGCGGCCGACGGCTTCGGAAGCCGGAGCGATGGCGGGCTCGGCCTCGGGAACGGAAGCGGGTACGGAAGTTTCGGAAGCGGCGGACTGGGCAGCCATGGGTTTCCTCCGGTTGCGCCCCACGTTCAGCTCGAAGCGCAGGGGAATGTCTCGGCCTTGCGCCCAATGCGCAACGGCCCGCGAAAACGGTACCTGCATTAGCCCGGGAAGAAAAGCCCAGATTATACCTGGACGCGAAATCCCCCTTGTGGCCGTCGCGCATCCATTGCCTGCCGCCCCGCATCGGGCTAGCTTTGCCCACCGCCCACCGCCAAGGTTCGCCCGTGTCGCTTCCGCCCCATCCTGTCGTTTTCTGCTTCGCCGGCCAGGGATCGCAATATTTCCGCATGGGTGCGGACCTGATGGAAAGCGAGCCGCTGTTCCGTCAGTGGATGCAAGCGGGTGACGACCGGATCCGCCGTTCCATGGGCTTTTCCCTGCTGGACCGGCTTTACGGGCCGCAGGCGGTTCCGGGCCAACCTTTCGACCAGCTGGAAGCCAGCCATCCGGCCATTTTCCTGGTGCAATACACCCTCGCCAAGGTGATGGCCGGACACGGCATCCGCCCCGACCTGTTGCTGGGGGTCAGCCTGGGAGAGTTCACCGCCCAGGCCGTCGCCGGCATGGTGTCCTTCGCCACCGCGCTGGACGCCGTCTGCCAGCAACCAGCACTGTTTTTCCGCACCTGCCCGCCCGGCGGCATGATCGCGGTCCTGGCCTCGCCCGAGTTGCATGCCGCATCGCCCACGCTGGCGGCGAAATCGGAACTGGCCGGCATCAATTCCGACACTCATTTCGTTCTGGCCGCCCTGCACGCCGACCTGCCCGAGATCGAGGACGAGTTGCGACGGCACGACGTCCCCTTTCAACGGCTGCCCGTCCCCTTCGCCTTTCATTCCCGCTTCGTCGCCCCGGCGGAACAGACCTGGCGCGAAACCTTCGGCGGCCTGCGCCGCGACACCCCGTTCTGGCCGGTCTGGTCGGCCTGCGACTGTGGCCCCATCGGCCCCGCCGACGCGGAACTGGGCTGGCGCATCGTCCGCCAGGGCATGAAGGTCCAAGAAACCATCGCCAAGCTGGAATCCCAAGGGGGCGCCGTCTATGTGGACCTCAGCCCGTCGGGGACCTTGGCGGCGTTGCTGCGGCAGTGCCTGCCGCCCGGATCGACGTCGCGCCTGCTTTCGGTCCTGTCGCCGTTCGGCGGCGACCGGGAACGCCTGCGCAAGACGCTGAGTGTCTTGCGCCCTCTGGCACCGACGGCCACACCCCCTTGAACAGCACAAGCTTTGGGCCGCATAATGGGGCGCTTTCCCGGGGATGGGACAGACGGTCAAGGATGACGAGATGACCGAATCCGTGAAGACCCTGGCGGATATCGCCCTGTTCGCCGATCTGGCGGCGCACGAACGCGCCGCCATCGAAGCCCAGTGCCAATGGCTGCGGGTCGGCGCCGAACAGCAGGTGTTCGACAAGAACAGCGACAGCCTGGACGTCTATTTCATCGTCGCCGGCTCGGTGCGCATCCTCAGTCAGGCGCTGGAACGTGAAGTCGCCTTGGCGGATCTGCCGGCCGGGCGTTATTTCGGTGAATTGGCCGCCATCGACGGCTTGCCGCGTTCGGCCCGGGTGGTGGCGCTGACCGATTGCGTGCTGGCGTCGCTGGACGGGGACAACTTCCGTCAGGTTCTGTTGCGCCATCCCCAGGTGGGGCTGCGGGTGATGGGCCGTATGTGTGGGGTGATCCGCGACCTGGACGGCCGCGTCATGGAATTGTCCACCACCAGCGAAGCCCAGCGCATCTGCGGCGAATTGCTGCGGCTGGCCGAACCCATGACCGACAGGCCGGACTTGTGGGCGGTGGCCGACATGCCCAACCACAAGGACATCGCCGCCTGGATCGGCACCTCGCGCGAGGTGGTGGCCCAGGTGATCGGCGAACTGGCCCGGGACGGCGTGGTCAAGCGCCGCGGCATGGGCCTGACCATCACCGACCTGCCGCGCTTACGGCTTTTGGCCCGCGCCGCCTGACGAATTGGGGACAGCCCGGCTGCAGCCGGTGTCACCGCAGGCGTGGACCACGCTCATGCCGCCGGGTTTGACATCCTTGCCGGCGCCATAGGTGACCGTCACCGTGCCCACGCCGCCATCCCGCACCACCACCGCGTCTTCCAACAAAACGGCGCCGTTGCGGCCCAACACGGTCAAGGACGTGCTGCCCGGCCGTTTGCCGAACAATTGGATGCGGCCGGCGGAATCAACGCTGACATCGGCCACGCTGGGATCACCGACCACCACCTGGGCGACGCCGCGGCCGGCGTCCACACGACGGCTTTGCCCGGCCCCCACTTCCAGGGTGGCGGCATGGGCCGCCGACACGCCGGCCACAACCAGCAGGCAAGGAAAAAACTTCAGCATCACTCATCTCCGACAAGCGAGGACTTCCATATCAGAAATGTTACTGCTATTTTATTTCCTGCAGAAGTTATTTTTATTTTGGCTTCACTTAAAAATCAGGAACAATTTTATGAAAAAGGCGACAAGCCCCCGCATCCTGGCCTTGTTGGCGCCGCTATGGCTGGCCGCCTGCGCCGGGACCGCCCCCCAGGGCGAGCCACCGCTGACCTCTGCGGTCGAGCCGTCCCTGCGCGCCGCCGCCGCCAGCGCCGAAGCCGCCAACGACTGGAACGGCGCCACCCAGCATTGGCGCACCTTGCTGGCCCACCATCCGGGCGACCTGCCCATCAGCTTGTCGCTGGCGCGCGCGTTGCGCATTTCCGGCAAGGCCGACATCGCGGCAGAACTGACCCAGTCCCTGGCCGCCAAGCACGACATCAACGCCCAAGTGCACGCCGAACTGGGGAAGGACTATCTGGCCGCCGACCGCCTGGGTCTGGCGCTGAAATCCACCCGGCGGGCCGCCGAACTGGCGCCCGACGACTGGGAAGCCATCACCGCCCTGGGGGTGGTGCTGGACATGGCCGAACAGCAGCCCGAGGCCCAGGCCGCCTATCAAAAGGCCTTGGCGCTGTCACCCGACAATCCGCAGATCCTGAACAATCTGGCGCTGTCGCAAGCCTTGAGCGGCGACCTGCGCGGCGCCGTCGCCACGATGCGGCTAGCCGGCGAACAACCCAGCGCCGGCTCGCAAATTCGCCAGAACCTGGCCCTGCTGCTGGCCCTGCAGGGCGACCCCGCCCAGGCGGAGCGCGTCGCCGCCAAGGACCTGCCCCCCGATCTGCTGCGGACGAATTCGCAGATATACCGCCGTCTGTCGGGGCAGTAACTCCCTTCACTTCCACACCGCCATCACCTGGATGGCGGCGGGGCCGGCGATGACGATGAACAGCACCGGCAGGAAAAACACGATCATCGGCACCGTCAGCTTGGCCGGCAGCGACGCCGCCTTTTTTTCCGCCGCCGCCATGCGGGCCTCGCGGTTTTCCTGGGCCAGGACGCGCAGCGCCTGGGCCACCGGGGTGCCGTATTTTTCCGATTGCACCAAGGCGGTGCTAAGCGACTTGACCTGGGCCAGGCCGGTGCGTTCGGCCAGATTGTCCCAGGCCTGACGACGGTCGCCCAGAAAGGCCAACTCAGCGGCGGTCAGCCCCACTTCCTCGGCCAGTTCGGGGGCGCTGCCCCCCAGTTCCTCGGTGACCTTCTGCAGGGACGCTTCCACCGACAGGCCGGCTTCGACACAGATCACCATCAGGTCCAAGGCGTCGGGAAAGCCCCGCGCCAGCGCCTGTTGACGCTTTTGCACCGCGTTGGCGACCAAGATGGCCGGCAGGTAATGGCCGGCGGCGGTGCCCACCAGCAGGATCACCGCCTTGGTCAGGAACGGCGCCTGGGCGAAGGCAGAGGCGACGTAAAGCAAAGCCAGGGCGAAGCCGGCCACCGGACCGGCGACACGGGCGAAGATATAGGTCACCGCCGCCGACGGACGGCGCCAGCCGGCTTGGCCCAGGCGCATCTTGATGGCCGGGTCGTCGATGGCCTGCTGCAGGTTCAGCCGCCCCAGCACCGACTTCATCCAGTTGACCCGCCGGTTGGGCTGGAAGCGCAGCCCCTTCAGGTTTTCACGCTGGCGGGCCGACAGTTCCTGACGGCGCTGCGACACAGCCTTCAGCCGGCTGGCCAACTGGTCACGGCTGGACAGTTGCATGCCCAGGGCCAGGACCGAGGTGAAGGCGGCGACCGAAGCGACGATGACGACCAGCAGGGACAGCATGACGGGTCTCCTACAAATCGAAGTTAATCATCTTGCGCATGACCAGGGCGCCGACGGCCATCAACAGCCCCCCCACCCCCAGCAACAGATGGCCGGTGGGATTGGTGAACAAGATGCCGATGTAGTCAGGGCCGACCACCGACAGCAGCACCGCCACCACCACCGGCAGGGAGCCGATGATCAGGGCCGAGGCCACCGCTTCCGACGAGAACGCCTTGATCTTGTCGCGCATGCGCTTTCTGGCCCGCAGCACGTCGGACAGCTTGACCAGGGTTTCCGCCAGATTGCCGCCGGTCTGCTGCTGGATGGACAGCACGATGGCGAAATATTTGAAATCGGCGGTGGGCGTGCGTTCCACCGCCCGCGCCATCGCCTCTTCCAGCGACAGGCCCAGTTTCTGGCCTTCGGTGATCATGCGGAATTCCGGGCCCAGTGGTTCGGGCACCTCGCGGCCGATGATGGACATGCATTCCCCCAAGGGCAGGCCGGAGCGCAAGCCCCGCACCACGATGTCCAGGGCGTCGGCGAACAAGGTGGTGAAGCGGGCGATGCGACGCTTGCCCAGCCAGCCGACCACCAAGCGGGGCAGGCCAAAGCCCGCCGCCGCCGCCAGCAACGGCCCCAGCAACGGCGGCGCCTTGATCAGCCAGGCGACGCCCCAGACCACAAGGGCGATGGCGACGTTGATCGCCAGCCAGGTCCTGACCTCGATCCGGATGCCGGCGCGCATCAACTGTTCGCGCAACTGCCAGGCCCAGCGGCCGCGGGAGTTGTCGTTGTCGGCATTCAGCCGGTGCAGCGAGCGCCGACGCGGCGCGGAAGCGGCCGGCGTGGTGTTGCGGCGGCCGACCACATGGGCGACACGCCGTTTAAGACGGGCACGGCGACCGTGCAGCAGGTGGTTCAGCACCCAGGCGAACATCCCCAGGGCGGCGAACAGCGCCAGGACCAGCAAGGCGACGACGGTGGGCAGGTTAGCCATGGCGATCCTCCCGCAGGGCTTCCGCCAGTTCGCGGTCCCGTCCGTAATAGCGCGCCTTGTCCCAAAAGGCCGGACGGATGCCGGTGGGGCGATGACTGCCGACGACCCGGCCCTGCGCGTCCTCGCCTTCGATGTCGAAGACGAACAGATCCTGCAAGGTGATGACGTCGCCTTCCATGCCGATGACTTCGGTGATGTGGGTGATGCGCCTTGTGCCGTCGCGCAGGCGCGCCGCCTGGACGATGACGTTGACGGCGGAGGCGATCTGTTCGCGCACCGCCTTGGCCGGCAGGTTGTAACCGCCCATGGCCACCATGTTTTCCACACGCGACAGGGCGTCGCGCGGCGTGTTGGCGTGGATGGTGCCCATGGAGCCGTCATGGCCGGTGTTCATGGCCTGCAGCAGGTCGAAGGCCTCGGGGCCGCGCACTTCGCCGACGATGATGCGTTCGGGGCGCATGCGCAGGCAGTTCTTGACCAGATCGCGCATGGTCACCTGCCCCGCGCCTTCCAGGTTGGGCGGGCGGGTTTCCAGACGCACCACGTGGGGCTGCTGCAATTGCAGTTCGGCGGCGTCTTCGCAGGTGACGATGCGTTCGCCCACGTCGATGTAACGGGTCAGACAGTTCAAAAGCGTGGTCTTGCCCGAACCGGTGCCCCCCGATACCAGGATGTTGCAGCGGCAGGCGGCGGCGATTTCCAGCACCTTGGCCCCGGCCGTGGAAATCGAGCCGAACCCGATCAGCTTTTCCAGGGTCAGCTTGTCGCGCTTGAACTTGCGGATGGTCAGGGTGGGGCCGTCCAGGGCCAGCGGCGGGACGATGACGTTGACGCGCGATCCGTCGGCCAGACGGGCGTCGCAGATGGGGCTGGCTTCGTCCACCCGCCGCCCCACCGCCGAGACGATGCGCTGGCAGATGTTCATCAGCTGGGCGTTGTCGCGGAACTTGATGTCGGTCAGCTGGATGTGGCCGCCCACCTCGATGTAAACCTTGCCGGCGCCGTTGACCATGATGTCGGCGATGTCGTCACGGGCCAAAAGCGGCTCCAGCGGCCCCAAGCCCAGCACGTCGTTGCAGATATCGGCGACCACCACCTGCTGTTCCGCCGCCGACAGCACCAGGCCGCGCATGGAAATGATTTCGGCGACGATGTCGGCGATTTCCTCGCGCACGCTTTGCGGGTCAAGGCGGGACAGCTCGGCCGGGTCCACCGACGAAATCAGGTCGTTGAAGATGGCGACCTTGATGTCGGACAGACGCTGGTCGTTTTCCACCGGCTTCGAAACGGGCTTGGCGGTGGGTTTGATGGTGACGGGCGCGGCCGGGGCCTCGGCCTTGGCGGCCGGGGACGGAACCGGAGAGGATTGGCGGCGACCGAACATGGGCGGCCTATCCCTTCAGCCAGGACCACAGCGCGGCCGAGCCGCCGCGCTTGCCGTTGCGCGCAGCCGTTCGGCCGGTCACGCTGGCGGCCAGGGCTTCCAGCTGCGGCGACAGCTTGTTGCCCTTGACGCATTCGGCCAGTAACTGGCCGTTATTGGCGGCTTCGCCGAACAGCACCGAATCCCAGGGCAGGACCAGACTGGGGGCGACCCCCAAGGTGTCCTGGAAATCCTTGGCCGAAAGCTGGGTTTTGCGGCAGGCGTCCATGGCATTCAGGATCAGGCGCGGGGCAGCGCTGCCGGCCCGCCGCGGGGCCAGGCTTTCCAGCAGCAGCTTGCAGTCGCGCAACGACGCCAGATCGGGACGCGCCACCACCAGAACCTCGTCGGCGGTTTGCAGCACCGTCTCGGTCCACGGCGCCCACAGATGCGGCAGGTCCAGCACCACCGCCGGGGCCATGCGGGCGGCGAGGTCGACCAATTGTTCCACCGCTTCGGCCGCGACCTCGACCACTCGCGGCGCGGCGCCGCCATTGGGCAGCACCCGCAAATGGTCGTCATGCACCACCAAAAAGCGGTCCAACAGCACCGAATCCAGACGTTCCGGCTGGGCCAGGGCGTCGGCGGTGCTTTGCCGCGCTTCCATGTTGAACGCCAAGTCCGAGGCGCCGAAGGCCATGTCCAGGTCCATATAGACCGCCTGTTCGCCCAGAACCTTGCCCATGTGCCAAGCCAGGTTGCGGGCGATGGTCGAGGCCCCGGCCCCGCCCCGGGCCGACCACAGCGCGGTGACCTTGCCGCGCGGCGCGGCGCTGGGATCGGCGAACAGGGCGGCGATGCTGGCGGCGATCTGGGCGGGACAGACCGGCTGGACCAGATAGTCGGAAACGCCATGGGACAACAGCGTGCGGTACAGCGCGATGTCGTTCAGCGCGCCGACGACGATGACCCGGGTTCCCGGTTCGCAGACTTCCGCCAGCTGTTCCAGATGCGCCATCATGGTGCGGTCGTCTTCAACTTCTTCCACCAACACCACCTGGGGGGTGGGATGGTCGGCGTAATGCCTGACAGCCGCGGCAAGACCGCCCGCATGCAGGGTCAGCCGCGAATGCTGCAACAGCCTTTCCCCGGCGGCGCCTTGCATGGCGTCCTGCCCCTGGGGGGTCGCCGCGAAGGCGTCGATGGTCACCCGGAACGGCATTCCCGCCTCCCCTATTTGCCGACGCTGCTGAGCGTGCCGGTGGAATTGGTTTCCGCCGCCGACGACGTCGCCTTGCCCTGGCCGTATTTGCCCAAGACGTCGGCGGCTCGGTTGGCGTCGCGGCCGCTGGTGTCGCGGGCGCGCACCAGATCGGCCGGGTCCGACACCATCAAGCCGATGTTGCGGGTCACCGCGCAGCCGAAATTGTCGGTGTTCTGGTTGGCGAAATCAGAGGTCAGGTCCTGGTCCCAACGGCCGCAATCGGGGACCACCGCCACCCACACCGGCACGGCGACGGTGGTTGCCGGCCCTTCGGCGGTCTTCACCACCAGCTTGTCGGCGGGCACCCCATAGGCGCGCAGCACACCGGCGACCTGATCGGCCCCGGGGCCGCTGACCGCCACCGGGGCGGCGCCGCGCCGGGTATATTCACGCGCCATGTCGCGCAGGGCGGCCCGGTCGGCGCTTCCCAGTTCGGAAGCGGCGAAACTGGCCGTCAGCTCGCGGGATTCAACGCTGTTGCGAAAACGCTGGTGCGCATCGAAGGCGCTGGTTTGCGGCTGGGCGCAGGCGCCCAGCATCAGAACGGGCAGGATGGCAAGGATCAGTCCACGCATGATTTCCTCCTGACCTAGCGAACCATGAAGCCATAGGGGCCTTGCAACTTGGGCGGAACGGCGGAGCCGGGCGCCGCCTTCAGGTAACGTTCCTGCAGACGACCCAGCAGGATGCGGTCGATGTCGGAAGACGGCGCGAAACCATCGGTGGGCAGGGCCATCTGCGGCTTGTCCAAGGGCTGCACCACATAGGCCGAGACGATGACCACCAGCTCGGTTTCCTTGCGCTGGAACGAATTGGACCGGAACAGCGAGCCCAGGATGGGAATGTCCATGGCCCCCGGCATGCCCGACAGCGTGGCGGTGATGTCGTTTTGCAGCAGACCGGCGATCATGATGGAGCCGCCCGACGACATTTCCACCGTCGACGAGGCACGCCGCACGGTCAGGCCGGGAATTTCGAAATTGTTCAGCTTGACCGGGGCGGTGACCTTGTCGATGGCGCTGACCTCGGTCTGCAGCTTCAGGGAAATCCGGCCCGGGTCCATCACCACCGGGGTGAAGTTCAGCAACACGCCGAATTGCTTGAATTCGATGGTCACCTGACCGTTGTTTTCGGAAATGGGAATGGGGAACTCGCCGCCGGCCAGCAAATTGGCGGTCTCGCCGGAAACGGCGGTCAGGTTGGGTTCCACCAGGGTACGGATCAGCCCTTGGCGTTCCAGCCCGGAAAAGGTTCCCACCAGGGACGAGATGCCCGACACCGTCAGCGAGCCGAACAAAGCCGAAGACTGGGTCAGGCCGGTGGTGGCGGTGGTGGCCAGGGTGCCGGCGACACCGTCGACACCGAAAGCCTTGCCCGACAGGCCGACGCCCAGTTCCTTCAGCACGGTCTTTTGCATCTCGGCCACCTTGACCTGCAGCAGGACCTGGCTTTCCGAGGACACCTTCATCAGGTTGACGATGGAGGCATCGTCCTTGACGTAGCGCCGGGCCAGGGTACGGATCTGGGCCGCGACGGCGTCGGAAGAGACGGCTCCCGACAGATAAAGCGAATCGCCGATCCCCGAAACGCGGATGTTGCGTTCGTCGGGCATCAACTGGTCCAGCACCGCGCGCAGGCCGTCGGCATCCAGATGCACGTCGACAGAGACCCGCTGCAGCACCGCGCCGTTCTGGGCGAAGAAGGTGACGTCGCTTTGGCCGACGCCGCGCCCCACCAGATAAGCCTGGGTGGGGGTGCGCACCATGACGTCGACCACGTCGGGATTGCCCACCACCACGTCCCGCATGGCCTGGGGCAGGATGATTTCCTGAGTCTTGTGAAGCGCCATGCGGATGGTTTCCGCCACCGGCTTGGCCGGGCGGCTGACGGTGGCGACGCTGCCCAGCGGCCGCGACACCACCCGCCCCGACGGCGCCGGCTCCGGGGTCGGCGGTTCCTCGGCCAAAGCGGCGGAAGCCGCCAGCAGAGCCGCCACCAGGGACAGCGTGCGCAAGCCGGTGATCATGGCTTTTCTCCGATGATTCCACCGCGATTGACGACGATGGAGGTCCCGCCGGACTTGGTTGCCGGCTTGGGCCCGCCGCCCGCCAGGGCGCGCATGGCGGCCGAAGCCTGGGTGTCGGCGGTGAAGGCGGGATGGGCGGGCGCGGGGGGGGAGGCCTCGGCAGCGGCGACACCGCGCAGCACCAGCGACAACTGCCCCATCAACGAGGTGGCGGCCAGGATTTCCGCCTGAGCGGGGGCGACTTCCAGAGTGGCGGTCTTGCCCTGGATGGTGGACGCGTCCTTGCCCTTGGCGAATTGCTGGTCCACCGCCAGAACCTTGACGTCGGTCAGCACGGTTTCCGCCGCGTAACGCACGATGGCGCCGCCGCCCTTGCCCGCCGCTTCGGAATCGGCGCGCTGGAAGTCGGCGGCCAGAACCACGTCCACACGGTCGCCGGGCACGATGAAGCCCGACACGGCGCTGGCGTTGCTGATGGAAATGGACACCGCCCGCATGCCCGGCGACAGCAGGCCGGCCAGGATGCCGGTGCCGTCCTTGGCGAAGGTGGCCGAGGCGGCGAAGGGCTCGCCTTCGGCCAGCGGACGGCGGGCCACCTGACCGATGGCCCGCGCCTTGGGGTCGTCACCGTCCTTGCGGGTCTGGAAGCGCGTGGCGCTGGCCACCGGCCAACGCTCGTAGCGCAGGTCGGCGTCGCCCAGGGTGGCGCCGGTGGCCACGTCGCGGGCCAGGACCAACACCTCGACGGAATCGGTGGCGACACGGGTCGCTTGCGCGGTGGTTTGGGTGTCGGTCCAACGCTTGGCCAGAAAGGCGGTCAGACCGGCGGCCAGAACGGCCACCACCATCAGAATGATCACCACAGGACGCATGATCTTTCCCTATCCCCCGGTGAAGCACGGCTTCCCCGACCTTCGTCAAACTTCCCAATAGGGCGGCAGGTTGGTCACAGCCCAATCGATCCCGGCGGCGGCGATGGCCAGGCCGTAAGGCACCTGCCCCCCGGCTGAACGCCCCCGCAACGCCAGAACCGCCAAAGCCACGACCCCGCCGGCCACGGCCATCACCAGCAAAAAGCGCGGCAATCCGGAAAAACCGGTCAGCAGCGCCAGGGCGGCACACAACTTGACGTCGCCGCCGCCCCACACACCCAGGGCGAACAGGGTGGCGCCGATAGCGAAGACCGCGACGGCGGCGGCCATATGCCAGGCCACGTCCTGGACCGCCAAGCCATTCATCCCCAACACCGCGAAGACCAGCACCACCGCCACGCTGTCGCGGTCGTTGATGCGAAATTCGCGCAAATCGCTGACGCAGGCGTCGGCCAAGGCGGCGACCAGCAAGCATCCGGCAAGTATGGTGGGAAGGGTTTGAACGGAAAGCATCGGTCCCGCCCTTAAAAGTGAAGCGCCGCCCGAACGGAACGGGCGGCGCTTTCAACAACTTGTCACATGACGGACAGCGCCGACCGTCGGATCAGCCGCCCAAAGTGGTGGCGACAGTGTTGAACAAGGTGTTGAGGCCGCCGGACAGCGCCTGCAGGCCACCGATGATGACAATGGCGACCAGGGCGGCGATCAGGCCGTATTCAATGGCGGTGGCGCCCCGCTCGTCGCGGCAAGTCTTGCTCAGCAAGGTGCGGATATTGGTGATCATAGCTTTGCTCCTTTTGCCCGTATATTTGCGGGGCCGCAGAATTGATAGAAAGATGTTTGATTATCTGCAGCAACCAGCAATCAACGTCTTTCCATGTCGCCTATGTAACACCTCGTTTACATACCCTTCAAGAAAAATATACATCCGACACAAACTTTTATTCTATCAACTCCTATATATTCAGAGATATTTTTTCTTTTAATTTCGATTGCATCACATCGAGTATTTAAGTTAATTCCCATAAAATTTTTACAAACTTGATTCCATGGCGCCCGCACACACGGTACGGGCGCCTTTCAAGGGGGTGCGCACGACGCTTACTGGCTGATCCGCAGCTGCGACAACTCGATGGCGATGGCGCGGAAAGACGCCCGCAGGTCCGCCTGGGACGGCGAATCGAACCACTTTGACGGACTGGAGGCGCAGGCCTTGTAAATGTCCTTGGTGGACTGGTTGATCCCCGAGGTGAAGGTGATGGTGTAGACGGTGATGCCCTTGTCCTTCATGTCCTGGCACACGGCGGCCAGGCGCGAATTGATGATGGACTTGGCGGTGGTGGTGTTGGTGGTGCCCACCGCGCCGTACTGGTCCAGACGGCCATAACCGCTGTAATCGGACACCACCGCGCTGTTGACCTTGTTGGGCCCGGTGGTGCTGGTCAGCTTGTAGAACTGGTTGTCGCCGTCGGTCATCATGATCACCGCCTTCGACCATTTGGGCGTGTTCCACGCCAATCCCTCGGTGAAGGGCGGTTCCGGCGACAGCACCCGCAGCCCCCAGGCCATGCCGATGTCGCCCATGGTGCCGCCCCGGCTCCATGCCCTGAGAGCCTGGATGGCGGTGTCCACCGTGACCTTGGTGCTGGTCAAGGGGGTGATCGGCGTCGGGCAGCCCAGATTGGGGCCGGTGCCGCCATTGCCATAACTGGGGTCGCTCCGCACCGACGACGCGGTCTTGGTGTCGTAATAATTGTCCACCGCCGGCACCCAGTTGAAGCGCTGCCAATATGCGGTCGAGACGGGAGTGTCCTCGACCACGTGGCCGGGCCGCTCGATGACGCAGCCCTTCCAGCCCAAAGGATTGCTGGGGGCATAGGCGTCGTTGCCGCTGATCAGGCTGGGCGCCAGCGGGCCGGGATTGACCGCCGCCGAATAGGGCACCACCGCCACCCGCAAGGTCGGGTGCTCGGCATGGCCGCCGAACAGGATGTCCACCAGTTCCTGGGCCGCGTCGCGCAGGGCGCCGATATTGTTGCTGGTGGTCATGGACCCGGTGTTGTCCAGCACCATGGCCAGTTCCAGTCCCTTGATCGAGCGGGTGACCTGCGAGCTTTCGCTGACGGTGATGGAATCGACGCCCACCACCTGCATCAGCGTGGTGTCCACTTGCGCCGAACCGCTGGCCGACACGATCTCGCCATTGACGGTGACGGTGAAGGATGCGGCGGCATCCAGGCCGGTGTCGTGGAAGTTGGCGTCGAAAAATTTCTGCCCCAAGGCCTGCAACTCGGCGGCGGTGCCGCTGGACGAGCCCACCGCCAGGGCGGCGGCGTCCAAGGCCTGGGACAGCTTGCTTTTGACCGCATA
Source organism: Magnetospirillum sp. 64-120 (assembly GCA_001898825.1). Lineage (GTDB taxonomy): Bacteria > Pseudomonadota > Alphaproteobacteria > Rhodospirillales > Magnetospirillaceae > Magnetospirillum. The sequence goes on along the minus strand of MKVK01000021.1, from coordinate 25,442 downwards.
GGCCCGCGCCGTATCCACCGCCAGACCGACGGCCATGCACAGTGGCAGCAACGCCAGGGCGAAAATCAGGGCGACGGAACCGCGCCGGTCGCTGGTCAGTCTGCGCAGCATCATGGCAATGTTCCTGTCGAGCCGTTGAAGGGGATCAGCCGCACCAGACGCGGTCGCGACACTACCGAGTGATTCATCGAAACAGTGCCCAAGATGGCCTGCAGCAAGGGCGGATGGGTGTAGCGAAGCGTCACCATGATGACGCTTTCACCGCGGGCGGCCAGCCCCACCGCGTCGCCGGGGACGATGCCGGGGGCCGCGCCGCCCCAGGAATAGCTCCAAAGCGTGACCGCCGCCCCGCCGCTGGAAATGCCGATGCTGGCCACCCGGATGCCCAGACGGTCGCCGCCGCTGGGCAGCGGGTCCAACACCCGCTGGGCGCCGGTGGCGATGGTGTCCATGGAAGCGGTGGTCTGGCTGTCGGCCCGCGAGGTCAGGTCGGACACCACCTGGGCCGCCGACAGCGCCTTGCCATAGGCCTGGACCAGCCCGAAGACTTCCACCATGCCCACCAGCATCAGCACCATCACCGGCAGGATCAGCGCGAATTCGGTGGCGGCGACACCACCCTGGTCACGGCGCAGGCGCGCCAGCAGGCGGGATGGACGGCTCATTCGTAAGGCTCCGTGCGCATCACCGTGGTCGAGATCAGCGGCAGGGATTGGCTGCTGCCGCCCATCAGAGTGCCGATCAGCGGGGTGATGAAATTGTGCACGTGGATGACCCGCACGGTGGTGATGCTGTTGGCCCCGCCGGGATTGAACTGCAGGTTGGTCGGCACCCCGGCGGCATCATAGACCGGATCGGGCAGGGTGATCGCCGCGAAGTCGGCGAAGGTCCGGACGTCGAAATAGAAGCTGTCGCAGGCGAACAGCCCCATCAGGTTGGGGCAGAATTCCTGCTGGAAACGGGTGGCGGCGTCGGCGGCGTTCTGCACCACTCCGGTGCGGACCTGGCGGGCGGCTTCGCGCGTCGCCCCTTCCATCACCGCCGAGGCGAACGCCACATAGCCGGTTTCCACCATGCCGGCCACCATCATGAAGAATGGAAGCGCGACCAGGGCGAATTCCACCGCCGCGGAACCACGGCGATCGGGGCGCAAAGCCTTCAGGATTTCAGACAGGGAGAAACGCATTCGGACAAGCCCTTATGGGGTTGTTCCGAGGTCGGCGCTGTGCACAGCATAGGCCGGTGGCGTCAGGACTTCAAGACGCCCGACAATTCGTCCAGCAATTGGTGCAGCAATTCCAGCCGTTCCGGCCCGAAGGCACGGGCGATGTGGTCGTATCGCGGCTCGGCGCCGCGCCCCACCGACACCACCATCGCTTCGCCGTCCGGGGTCAGCGAGATCAGCGCCGCCCGCTGGTCGTTGGGTTCGGGACGGCGCATGATCAGCTTGCGCTTTTCCAGGTCCCGCAAGATACGGGTCAGGCTGGGCATGCTGATCAGGCTGCTTTTGGCCAATTGTCCGGCCCGCATCTCGCCGTTCTTGGCCAGGGCCTTGATGGCCCGCCACTGCTGCTCGGTGATTTTGTGGGCGCGCAGGTTGGGCCGAAAGCCCGCCATCACGTCTTCACGGGCCCGCATCAGCGCCATGGGCAACGAACGGGAAAACGCCCGATAGCGTGCCCATTCGGGGGAATTTCCGGCTGGTTCCGCGTCGTTTTCCAAATCCCCCTCGCCTTGGAACACCCTGATTTTGCTTAAAGATGGCATCTGAACCCATATCCGTAAAGCCGGCCCGTCGGGACCTTGACACAAAACAGCCCCCTATGTAAGGAATATGTTAGTAATTAACTTGTTAACAAACAGCACCAACAGTGCTCGGGGAGAGCGAACGCGATGAAGGGACTGGATCTGGGCCTGATTAAATCCAAGGCCTATGTGGACGGATGCTGGATCGACGCCGACGACGGCCGCGTCTTCGACGTGCTGGACCCGGCCGATGGCCAAGTGTTGACCCAGGTGCCCGACATGGGCGCCGCCGAGACCGAACGGGCCATCGCCGCCGCCGACAAGGCCTGGGCGGCATGGCGCGACCGTACCGCCAAGGACCGCGCCGCGGTGCTGCGGGCCTGGCACGACCAGATCATCGCCAACCGCGACGCCCTGGCCCGGCTGCTGTCGGCGGAACAGGGCAAGTCCCTGGCCGAAAGCACCGGCGAGATCACCTATGGCGCGTCCTTCATCGAATGGTTCGCCGAGGAAGCCAAGCGCGCCTATGGCGACATCATCCCCACCGTGTCCAGCGACCGGCGCCTGTTGGTGATGAAGCAACCCATCGGCGTGGTGGCGGCGGTGACGCCGTGGAACTTCCCCGTCGCCATGATCACCCGCAAATGCGCCCCGGCCCTGGCCGCCGGCTGTCCGGTGGTGGTCAAGCCGGCCGAAGACACCCCGCTTTCCGCTTTGGCGCTGGCCGAACTGGCCCATCGCGCCGGCCTGCCCGCCGGCCTGTTCAACGTCGTCCCCACCCGCCGCCCGGCGGAAGTGGGCAACGCCCTGACCGCCAGCCCCATCGTGCGCAAGCTGTCGTTCACCGGTTCCACCCGCGTCGGCAAGCTGCTGATGGCGCAATGCGCCGAGACGGTGAAGAAGGTCAGCCTGGAACTGGGCGGCAACGCGCCGTTCATCGTTTTCGACGACGCCGACCTGGACAAGGCGGTGGCCGGCGCGTTGGCGTCCAAGTACCGCAATTCCGGCCAGACCTGCGTGTGCACCAACCGCTTCCTGATCCAGGACGGCGTCTACGAGGAATTCGCCCGCCGACTGGCCGCCAAGGCCGGCGAGATGGTGGTCGGCCACGCCTTGACGCAGACGGTGCAGCAAGGCCCGCTGATCAACGCCGCCGCGGTTTCCAAGGTGCAGTCGCACGTGGCCGACGCGGTGGCCAAGGGGGCGCGGGTGCTGACCGGCGGCAAGCCCCACGCTTTGGGCGGCAATTTCTTCGAACCCACGGTGCTGGCCGACGTCACCCCGGACATGCTGTGCTTCCAGGAAGAAACCTTCGGCCCGCTGGCGCCCTTGCTACGCTTCAAGACCGAGGAAGAAGCCGTCGCCATGGCCAACGACTCGCCCTTTGGCCTAGCCGGCTATTTCTATTCCCGCGACGTGGCCCGCGTCTTCCGCGTGGCCGAAGCGCTGGAATGCGGCATGGTGGGGGTCAACGAAGGACTGATTTCCAACGAAGTCGCCCCCTTCGGCGGCATCAAGGAATCGGGCTTGGGCCGCGAGGGCAGCAAATACGGCTTGGACGACTTCATGGAAGTCAAATACGTCTGCATCGGGGGGCTGTCGTGATGACCGAGGAACAAGCCGTCATCGCCGTCAGCGCCGGCATCGCCAAGGCCAAGGAAATGGGGGTACGGGTCACGGTGGCCGCCGTCGACGCTGGCGGCCACGCCAAGGCGCTGATCCGCATGGACGGTGCGCCGTTCCACTCGGTCACCTTCGCCACCGACAAGGCCCGCACCTCGGCCGGCTTCGGCACCCCCACCGCGCTTTGGAAGGACCGCATCGGCGGGCGCCCCCACGTGCTGACCGGCCTGAACGGCCGCGAAGGCTTCATGCCGGTGGGCGGCGGCGTGCCGGTGCTGGCCGATCAAGCCACCATCGGCGCCATCGGCGTTTCGGGGGCCAAGGAAGAAGAGGATTGCGAGATCGCCGCCGCCGCCCTGACGGCCATCGGCCTTTCCCTCGCCTGAACACGGAACGTGGCCGCCGCAGAAGCGGCGGTCACGAATCCGACGAACCCGGCAACGCCACCAGGGGGACATCGCCGCCGTGCAGCACCGACAGACGGTCCAGCACCCGATACAGGTCTGCCAACACGTCGGCGCCGACGAAATCTTCCAGCAGGCGGTATTGTTCGCTGATCAGCGGCATGGCGTCGTCCACCAGTCGCTTGCTTTTGTCGGTGGTGTAGACCAGGACCCGGCGCAGGTCGCTTTCCACCTTTTCCTTGCGCACCAGACCGTCGGCTTCCATGCGAGCCAGCACCCCGGCCAGGCTGGGACTGAGGAACAGGCAGGTTTCACAGATTTCGCGCGGTTCCATGGGCTCGTTGAACCGCAGTACCCGCAAGATGCGCCATTGCTGCTCGGTGACGTTGAAGTGGTTCAGGATCGGCCGAAAGCGCGCGATGAACTCTTCTCGCATCTGCAGCAAAAGTAACGGCAGGTTCGCCTGACTGGGCTTAGTGCTCACCGTGACCCCTTCCCTGGACAACGCATGGCGCAGGATTGCGCCGAAAAAATCCGTCGGTCAACCAACTTCCCCTTTGACTTACTAACATCGTAGTGACATCGTCATTGCTAACATGTTAACTATATCCCGCCCACATAAAAACCAGGGCGTGAAACAGGCGGGTCCACCGCCCGCGAACTCGGAGGAAAACATGCGTCTCAAGTCACTTGCCGCCACATTTGCGACCGTCGCCACCCTGTCCTTTGCCGGCGCCGCCCAGGCCGAGGATGCGGTGATCCTGAAGCTGGCCCACTTCCTGCCGTCCATGGCCCCCGCCCAGGCCAAGGTGCTGGGCCCGTGGTGCGACACCATCGCCGCCCAGTCCAAGGACCGCCTGAAGTGCCAAATCTATCCGTCCATGCAGTTGGGCGGCACCCCGGCGCAGCTGGTCGACCAGGTACGCAACGGCGTCGCCGACATCGTGTGGACCGCGCCCGGTTACTCGGCCGGCCGTTTCCCGGCCATCGAAGCCATGGAACTGCCCTTCATGGTGGGTGACGCCCTGAACGGCAGCCGCATGACCTGGGACTATTACAACCAGTTCGCCAAGGACGAGTTTTCGGCCTATCACGTGCTGGCCGTGCACATCGACGGCGGCGCCGTCTATCACACCGCCAAGACCGACGTGACCAAGCTGGAAGACGTCAAGGGCCTGCGCCTGCGCACCTCGACCCGCCTGTCGGCCAAGATGCTGAAGACCCTGGGCGGCGTGCCGGTTTCCATGCCCCCCGCCCAGGTCACCGAAGCCATTTCCAAGGGCGTGGTCGACGGCGGCGTGATGCCGTGGGAACTGATGCGCCCCACCAAGATCGACGAAGTCACCAAGTTCCACATCTCGCAGCCCGCCGGCCGCCCGACCTTCGTCGGCACCGTGCTGACCGTGCTGATGAACAAGCAGAAATACGACTCGTTGCCCGCCGACCTGCGTGCGGTGATCGACGCCAATTCCGGTCTGCCGCTGGTGGAAACCTTCGGCAAGGTCTGGGACGAAGTCACCGAAGCCAACATGAAATACGCCGCCGGCCTGCCTGAAACCACGGTGCACGCGCTGTCCCCGGCTGTTTACGAAGCCATGGTCAAAGCCGTCGCCGACATGGACGACGAATGGGCCAAGGAAGTGGCGGGTCGCGGCATCGACGGCGACAAGCTGGTCAAGGGCGCCCGCGCTCTTTCCGCCAAGTACTTCCCCGCAGCCAAGTAAGCAAAAGCCCGCCTCAACCCGGGGAAGGATCTGATGATGTCCGAATTGCTCTACCCGCCGGCAGAGCGAAAGGCCCACGATTTTGCTGAATTGTGGCTCAATCGCATTGCCGAAATCCTGGCCTGGATTGGGGGGATCACCCTGATTTCGCTGGTTTTGATGTCGCTGGTTTCCATCGTGTCGCGCAAGCTGGGCTTTCAGCCCGTCAACGGCGACGTCGAGATCATGCAGATGGGATGCGCGGTCGCCGCCGCGGCCTTCATCCCGCTTTGCACCCTTAGGGGCGACCATCTGCGGGTGGAGTTCTTCACCGACAAGTGCCGCCCGGCGCTGAAGCGTCGCCTGGACGCCATCGGCGACCTGCTGATCGCTTCGGTGTTCTGCCTGCTGGCCTGGCGCACCGGGTTCCAGGCCCTGGACGGCCGCACCACCGGGGAAATCTCGGCGCTGATCGGCTTTCCCATCTGGATCGCGGTGGCCGGACTGGTTCCCAGTCTGGTGATGACCGTGCTGTGCGGTGCTTACCGGACCTGGGTCGAATTCGCGGTCCTGCAGGAGAACCCGTCATGAGCGGCGTCGAACTGGGCCTTGCCGCTTTCGGCATCCTGATGGCCTTGCTGGTGGTCCGCATTCCCATCGGCATCGCCATGTTCCTGGCCGCCGCCGGCATCTACCTGGTGCTGAACCGCGGCGACACCACGTCGTTGCTCTACACCATGAACAATCTGGTCTATGCGCGGCTGTCCAACTACGACCTGGCGGTCATCCCGCTGTTCATCCTGATGGGCCAGTTCGCCACCCATGGCGGGCTGTCCAAGTCGCTGTTCCATGCCGCCGGATCGCTGATCGGTCATATCCGGGGCGGCTTGGCCATGGCGTCCACCGCGGCCTGCGCCGCCTTTGGCGCCATCTGCGGATCGTCGCTGGCCACCGCCGCCACCATGGGTCAGGTCGCCCTGCCCGAACTGCGTCGCAACAATTATTCCGGCCGTCTGGCCACCGGCACCCTGGCCGCCGGCGGCACGCTGGGCATCCTGATCCCGCCGTCGGTGCCGCTGGTCATCTATGCGGTGCTGACCCAGGAAAGCATCGGCAAGCTGTTCGTCGCCGCCGTCATCCCCGGCATCGTCGCCGCCTTGGGCTACATGGCGGTGATCCGCATCATCGTCACCCTGGACAAGGATGCCGGCCCGGCCAGCCCCAAACTGCCGTGGTCGCAGCGCATCAAGGCGCAGTTCGGCGTCCTGCCGGTGCTGCTGGTGTTCGTCGTGGTCATCGTCGGCATTTACGGCGGCTGGGCCAATCCCACCGAAGCGGCCAGCATCGGCGCCGCCGCCTGTGGGTTGATCGCCGTGATCTCGGGCGGCATGCGGCTGAAGGACCTGAAGCAAAGCATCGTCGGCACCGCCATCGCCACCGCCATGATCTTCCTGGTGCTGATCGGCGCCGACCTGCTGAATTCCGCCCTGGCGCTGACCCAGATGCCGACCGAATTGGCGGCTTGGGTCAAGAACAGCGGCATGCCGCCGCTTTTGGTGCTGTTCACCATCATCGGCATCTATGTGCTGCTGGGCTGCGTCATGGACTCTCTGGCCATGATCCTGCTGACCGTGCCGATCTTCTATCCGGTGATCCTGGGGCTGGATTTCTTTGGCCTCAGCGCCGGCGACAAATCCATCTGGTTCGGCATCGTCGCCCTGATGGTGGTGGAAATCGGTCTGGTCCACCCGCCCGTCGGCATGAACCTGTACGTCATCAACAAACTGGCCGACGACGTGCCGATGAAGGAGACCGCGCTGGGGGTGCTGCCCTTCCTGGCGTCCGACCTTCTGCGCATCGTCGCCTTGGTTTTCTTCCCCCCGCTCTGCCTGTGGCTGGTCCACGTGACCGGCTGAGCCCGCAAGGAAAAGAACATGCGTTACGCCCGTATCACCTTGCCGGGTCGGAACACTCCGATCACGGCACCCGTCACCCCGGACGGCCTGTCCGTGGACCTTGGCGGCGACATCGTCCCGGTGCCCGAAGGCGGCTTCGCCCCCGCCATCCCCGGCTGGGTCTATGGCCCGTTGCTGAATGAAAGGTCCACCTGGGAGCGCTTCAGCGACCAGATGCAGGACAAGCCCTATGTGGCGCCGCCCACCGCCCCGGTTCTGTATTTCAAGCCGCAGAACACCCATGTCGGACACCAAGCCCGGATCACCCTGCCGGCCTACGCCGAACGGGTCGAGTTGGGGGCTTCGCTGGGCTTGGTGTTCCGACGCCAGACCGCCCACGCCACGCCGGAAAACGCGCTGGACAACGTGGCCGGCGTCACCATCGTCTTGGACCTCAGCGTCCCCAACGACAGCATCTATCGCCCGCCGGTGCAGGAAAAGTGCTGGGACGGATCGTGCCCCATCGGCCCCTTCGTCACGGATTTGGTCGACCTCCCCGACCTGACCCAGTTGACGCTCAAGACCTATGTCAACGGCAGCTTGGTGGACGAACGCCGCCATGCTGGCTTGGTGCGCGATCCCGCCCATCTGGTGGCCGACGTCACCGCCTTCATGGCCCTGTCCGAAGGCGACGTGCTGATGCTGGGCTATCCGGTGGGCGCGGTTCCCACCGCCAAGCGCGGCGACCATATCCGCGTCGAAGTCGAACGCTTGGGCGCCCTGGAATGCACCTTGGCCGGAGAACAAGCATGAAGCGCGCCCGCATCGCCTATAACGGCGCCATCCACGACGCCTCGGTGATCGACGATCGGCTGGTCCTGGCCGACGGCCGCAGCCCCGACATGGACAAGGTGGTGTGGCTACCGCCGGTGCAGCCCCGGACCACCTTCGCCCTGGCCATCAACTACGCCGACCACGCCAAGGAACTGGCGTTCAAGGCCCCGGAAAAGCCCTTGGCCTTCATCAAGGGGCCGGGCACCTTTTTGGGTCACAACGCCGTCACCCGTCGCCCCGCCGACGCCCAGTTCATGCATTACGAATGCGAATTGGCGGTGATCATCGGGCGCACCGCCAAGAACGTGCCGGCCGCCGACGCCTATGACTTCGTCGCCGGCTATTCGGTGGCCAACGACTACGCCATCCGCAATTACCTGGAAAACTATTACCGCCCCAACCTGCGCACCAAGAACCGCGACGGCTGCACGGTGATGGGGCCATGGATGGTGGACGCCGCCGACGTGGCCGATCCCATGAACCTGGACATCCGCACCTTCGTCAACGGCGAACAGGTCCAGGCCGGCAACACCCGGGACATGGTGTTCGGCGTGCCCGCGCTGATCGAATACCTGTCGTCCTTCATGACCCTGTCGCCGGGCGACGTGATCCTGACCGGCACCCCGGACGGCATCGTCGACGTCAAGGCCGGCGACCAGGTGGTCACCGAAGTCCAGGGCGTCGGCCGTCTGGTCAACACCATCGTCGACGACCAAACCTATTTCCAACGGAGCTAAGCCCCAAATGATCAAGCATCTGATCAACGGTCGCCATGTGGAAAGCGCCGCGACCATTCCCAACCTGAACCCGGCCGACAACTCGGTCATCTGCCAGATCGCCGCCGGTGGCGCCGACGAAGTGGCCCAGGCGGTCGCCGCCGCCAAGGAAGCCTTCCCGAAATGGGCCGGCCTGCCGGCCAAGGAGCGCGCCCGCCTGCTGCGCAAGGTCGGCGACCTGATCAACCAGCACGTGGACGAGATCGCCAAGCTGGAAAGCATGGATACCGGCCAGTCCTATTGGCGCACCAAGAAGATGCTGGTGCCGCGTGCGGCGGACAATTTCTATTTCTTCGCCGACATCTGCCAGCATGTGGACGGCGAAACCTATCCGACCCCGGACCACCTGAACTACACCATCTATCAGCCGGTGGGTGTGGTCGGGCTGATCTCGCCGTGGAACGTGCCTTTCATGACGGCGACCTGGAAGACGGCGCCGTGCCTGGCCTTCGGCAACACCGCTGTCTTGAAGATGAGCGAGCTGTCGCCGCTGTCCGCCGACCGTCTGGGCCAGCTGATCATGGAAGCCGGCATCCCGGCCGGCGTCTTCAACATCGTCCACGGCTATGGCGCCGAGGTGGGCGAGGCCCTGGTCAAGCATCCTGACGTGCGCGGCGTGTCCTTCACCGGATCGACGGCCACCGGCAACCGCATCATCCAGGCCGGCGGCCTGAAGAAGTATTCGATGGAACTGGGCGGCAAGTCCCCCAACATCATCTTCGACGACGCCAACCTGGACCGCGCCCTGGACGGCGCCATCCTGTCGGTCTACGGCAACAACGGCGAAAGCTGCACCAACGGCACCCGCATCTTGGTGCAAGACGGCGTCTACGACAAATTCGTCGCCGCCTTGGCCGAACGCACCAAGAAGGTGGTGGTGGGCGACCCCTTGGACGAAGCCACCAATGTGGGGCCGATGATCACCCGCGATCATTGGAAAAAGGTCACCGGCTATATCGAGCTGGGCATCAAGGAAGGGGCGCGCGTCGTCGCCGGGGGCCTGGGCACCCCGGAAGGGCTGCCCGACCACCTGAAGAACGGCAACTTCGTGCGTCCCACGGTTCTGGCCGACGTGGACAATTCCTGGCGCGTCGCCCAGGACGAAATTTTCGGCCCCGTGGCCTGCGTCATCCGCTTCAAGGACGAAGCCGAGGCGCTGAAGATCGCCAACGACACCACCTATGGCCTGGCATCCTATGTGTGGACCGAAAACGGCGCACGCGCCATCCGAATGGCCGAAGGCATCGAAGCAGGCCTGGTTTTCGTCAACTCGCAGAACGTCCGCGACCTGCGCCAGCCGTTTGGCGGCATCAAGGGCTCGGGCACTGGCCGCGAGGGTGGCCATTACTCGTACGAAGCCTTCTTGGAAGTCAAAAACGTCTGCGTTTCCAAGGGCAGCCATCACATCCCCCGCTGGGGCGTGTGAGCAGACGGCCGGGCGCCGACCACCGCCGCCCGGCCGCAATCACAAGGTCAGTTCCGTCAATAAATCATCTGATCGTATCAGGAGAGGAGAGTCTCATGGGCAAGCTGGTTTTTGCCGCCAAGGTCGCGCACGTCCCCACCATGTACCTGTCCGAACAGGAAGGCCCCTTCAAGGGCTGCCGTCAGGCCGCCGTCGACGGCCACCGCGCCATGGGCAAGCGCATGAAGGAACTGGGCGTCGACACCGTCATCGTGCTGGATTCGCACTGGCTGGTGAACAACGCCTATCACATCAACGGCGGCAGCAACTTCAAGGGCACCTTCACCTCGAACGAGTTCCCGCACCTTTTGTCCGACTTCCCCTATGAACACACCGGCAACCCGGAAATGGCCGATCTGATCGCCAAGATCGCCACCGAGGAAAAGGGCGTGAACACCCGGTCCCACCACCTGGACAGCCTGAAGCTGGAATACGGCACCCTGGTCCCCATGTGGCTGATGGGCGCCAAGGAATACGGTTTCAAGATCGTGTCCATCGCCTGCCTGTGCACCGTCCACGATTATCAGGAAACCCGCAAGGTGGGCGAAGCCATCCGCGAAGCCATCGCCCGCATGCCCGGCAACTTCGCCATCATCGCGTCCGGTTCGCTGTCGCACGCCATCCATCCCAACGCGACGCTGAAGACCATGGAGCACTTCTTCACCATCTCGAACGAGTTCTACAAGCAGGTGGACCTGCGGGTTCTGGATCTGTGGAAGCAGGGCCGCTTCAAGGAATTCACCGAGATGCTGCCGCTTTACGCCAAGACCTGCCACGGCGAAGGCCTGATGCATGACACCACCATGCTGTTGGGCGCGCTGGGCTGGGACAAGTACGATTCGGGCGTCGAGATCGTCACCGAATACTTCGAAGCCGCCGGGACCGGACAGGTGAACGCCGTCTTCCCCGTCGCCGCCTGACCCTCGGCCAAACTGACGGGCCGGCGGGGATGTCCCTCTGCCGCCGGCCCATTTTTCCCGAACGGATCCGCCATGCCGCATTTCATCGCCGAATACACCGACAACATCAAAGACCGCACCGACATCAAGGCCATGTTGCGCAAGGTCAACCAGGTGCTGATCGACCAGGGGGGGGTGTTCCCCATCGGCGGCATCCGGGCGCGCGCCATCGAATTGCATGATTACGTCATGGCCGACGACCAGGAAGACTACGCCTTCGTCCACTGCACCTTCAAAATCGGCGCCGGCCGCACCGAGGACGAGAAGCGCAAGGCCTGCACCGAGTTGTTCGACATGATGAAAGACCATTTCGCCCCGCTTTTCGCCTCGGGCTACTTCGCGCTTTCCATGGAATTGTACGAATTCGACGAAGGCGGAACCTATAAGCAGAACAACGTCCACGCCCGCTTCAAGAAGGCCTGAGCCATGCCCATGACCCCCGCCGATTATCAAGCCGCCGCCCTTCGTCTGCATCAGGCGGAAAAAGACCGCAGCCAGTGCGGCCAGATTTCCCTGGCCCATCCCGACATGACCATCGCCGACGGCTATGCGGTGCAAAAAACCTGGGTGCAGATGAAGATCGACGAAGGCCGCAAGGTCATCGGCCACAAGATCGGCCTGACGTCGCGGGCCATGCAGCAATCGTCGCAGATCGACGAACCGGATTTCGGCACGCTGCTGGACGACATGGCCTTTCCCGAAGGCGGCGACATCCCCGCCTCGCGCTTCATCGTCCCCATGGTCGAGGTCGAGCTGGCCTTCATCCTGAAGAACCGCCTGGAAGGCGAGAACCTGACCGTCATGGACGTGCTGTCGGCCACCGACTACGTCATCCCGGCGCTCGAAATCATCGACGCCCGCTGCCACCGCGTCGATCCGGAAACCAAGCGCCCGCGCAAGGTGTTCGACACCATCGCCGACAACGCCGCCAATGCCGGCATCGTCATGGGCGGCCGGCCGGTCAGGCCCATGGATGTGGACTTGCGCTGGGTCGGCGCCATCATGTATCGCAACGCGGTGATCGAGGAAACCGGCTTGGCCGCAGGCGTGATGAACCATCCGGCCCACGGCATCTGCTGGCTGGCCAAGCGCTTCGCCCCCCACGGCATCGCCCTGGAACCCGGCCAGATCATCCTGGCCGGCTCGTTCACCCGCCCTGTCCCGGCCCGCGCCGGCGACACCTTCCACGTGGATTACGGCCCGTTGGGCGCGATTGCCTGTCGCTTTGTCTAAGGATTTCCCCCCATGCGTATGCCGGTGAACAGCTTCAAGCAGCTTTTGTTGCAACAACGCCCGCAGATCGGTCTGTGGGTGGGCCTGACCAACGCCTACAGCGCCGAAATCTGTGCCGGCGCTGGCTTCGACTGGCTGCTGATCGACGGGGAACACGCCCCCAACGACCTGCCGCTGATCCTGTCGCAGTTGCAGGCGGTGGCCGCCTATCCCAGCCACCCGGTGGTGCGCCCGCCAGTGGGCGACACGGTGCTGATCAAGCAATTGCTGGACGTGGGCGCCCAGACCTTGCTGGTCCCCATGATCGAAACCGCCCCCCAGGCGGCCGAGATGGTGGCCGCCATGCATTACCCGCCACGCGGCGTGCGCGGCGTCGGCGCCGCCCTGGCCCGGGCGTCGCGCTGGGGTCGGGTGGATGATTATCTGGCCAAGGCCTCGGACGAATTGTGCCTGCTGTTGCAGATCGAAAGCCGGCGCGGTCTGGACAACCTGGAAGCCATCGCCACCACGCCGGGCGTCGACGGCATCTTCATCGGCCCATCCGATTTGGCCGCCGCCCTGGGGCATCTGGGTAAACCGTCGCACCCGGAAGTCCAAGACGCCATCGCCCAGGCCCTGGCCACCCTGAAGACCCTGGGCGTGCCCAGCGGCATCCTGGCGGTGGACGAAAAGCTGGCGCGGTCTTATCTGGCCGCCGGGGCCAGCTTTGTCGCGGTGGGCATCGACACCTCGATCCTGGCCAAGGGCGCGTCGGCCCTGGCCGCCACCTTCAAGGACGTGTCGGCGCCGGCCCGATCCGACCCCGCCGGCTACTGATCCATGGCCCTGCCCGCTTTGTTCAAGGCGCTGGAAGCGCCCCGTTATCGGCGCTACTTCGTCGGGCAGGCCATTTCCATCCTGGGCACCTGGGTGCAGACCGTGGCCATGAGCTGGCTGGTCTATCGACTGACCGGATCGGCGGCACTTTTGGGGCTGACCGCCTTTCTGGCCCAGGCGCCGCAATTGGTGATCTCGCCCCTGGCCGGCGCCTTCATCGACCGTTTCGACAAGCGCCGCATGTTCCTGGGCGTCCAGGCGCTGATGATCGCCCAGGCGCTGATCCTGGCCGCCGTCACCGCCCTGGATGTCATCCAGACCTGGCATCTGATCGTGCTGGCCGGCCTGTTCGGTCTGGTCAATTCCATGGACGTCCCCTTGCGCCAATCCATGCTGGGCGGGCTGGTGGACGACCGGGCTTTGCTGCGCAACGCGGTGGCGCTGAACGCCTCTTTGTTCAACTCCGCCCGTTTCGTCGGCCCGCCCTTGGCCGGGCTGATCCTGTCGGCCACATCCGAGGCTTTGTGCTTCGCCCTGAACGGCGCGTCCTTCCTGGGGGTGGCCGTCGCCGTTTATTTCCTGCCGCCGCAACCGGGACTGGGGGGACAGGCCAATCTGCGCCAAACCCTGGCCGAAGGGGTGCGCTTCGCCCTGTCCAGCCCACCGATCCGGGTGCTTCTGACCGGGATCGCCGGTCTGAACGTCACCGGGTCGTCCTTCATGGTGCTGATGCCGGCGGTGGCCAAAGACACGTTCGGCGGCGACGCCCAGACCCTGGGCTGGCTTTTGGGCGCCACCGGCGGCGGCGCCCTGCTCGGCACCTTCCTGGTGGCGTCGCGCAAGGAAATCCCCCATCTGGTCCGTCTGATCGTCTTTGGCTGGGCCTCGGCCGGACTGAACCTGGCGATCCTGGCCTGGACCGACCTGTTCTGGCTGGCCTTGGGCGCCTCGTTCCTGATCGGCATGGGCATCACCTCGGTGAACGTGTCCACCAACGCCGTGCTGCAATCCATCAGCCCCGACCATATCCGTGGCCGGGTGATTTCCTATTTCACCGGCTTCCGCTTCGGCATGGACGCCTTGGGCGGTCTGGCCGCCGGCACCCTGGCCACCTGGATCGGACTTGGCCCCACCTTGGGGGGCGAAGCCGCCCTGGTGGCGGTGGGGTTCGTGTGGATGCTAAGCCGCGCGTCCCACCTGCACGGCGCCCGATGATCAGTCGCCACCGTCCCGGGGATAAAGGAACTGGGACGAAACGGCCGGGTTGTGCTGCGCGTCGGCGAATTGCGCGTCGCGCCGCAGCCGATAGCCCACCCCCGGATCGGTGACGACGATCCTCGGCTGTCCTGGCGCATCCTCCAGCTTCTGCCGCAGCTGGTTGATGTAGACCCGCAGATACGCAGTGTCCTCGATGTGAGCCGGCCCCCACACTTCCTTGAGGATTTGCCGGTGGGTCAGCACATGGTCGGGACGCCGCGCCATGAAGGCCAACAGCTCCCACTCCTTCTTGGACAGGTGGACTTCGGCGCCGCCCTTGGTGACGATGCGCCGCCCCAGATCGATGGTCACCGACCCGACGACCAGCACGTCCTCGGCCTCTTGGGGTGTCCGTGACCGCAGCACGGCGCGCACCCGCGCCATCAGTTCGGCAATGCCGAACGGCTTGACCACGTAGTCGTTGGCGCCGCGGTCCAGCGCCTCCACCTTGTCGAATTCGTCGGTGCGGACCGACAAGATGATGATCGGCATGGCCGAGAATTCACGCACCGCGCTGATGACCTCTTGGCCGTCCATGTCGGGCAGACCAAGGTCAAGCACCAACAGGTCGGGCGCTTGTGTGCGCGCCGCCTCGATCCCGGCGGCGCCGGTTTCCGCCTCCAGCACGTCATAACCGTTCGCCCCCAGCGAGATGCGCAGGAACTTGCGGATTTGCGACTCGTCGTCGACGACCAGGATGCGGGCGGTCATGGATTGCTCTCGGGGAAGGCTGGTTCGGGCGGCAAGGGCAGATGGATGACAACGCAGGTGCCGGCGCCATGCAAGCCCGGTTCGGCGTGGATAGTGCCGCCATGGGCCTCGACGATGCCCCGGCAGATGGCCAGCCCCAGGCCGGTCCCCGATTGGCTGTCGGCCTGGTTGACCCGGTAGAACATGTCGAACACCCGTTCCCGATCCTCTGGCGGTATGCCCGGCCCCTGGTCGGCCACTTCGATGGCGATGTGCTTGGAGGTCTTTATCGCCCAGACCTTCACCGCCGTTTTCGGTGGACTGTACTTGCAAGCGTTGTCGAGCAGGTTGAAGAACACCTGCTCCATCAGCACGGCATCGACGCACAGCAGCGGCATGTCGTCGGCGATCTCGACCACGATGGTGTGGGCGCGGGCCAATCGCTTGGCCCGCTCCACCGCCGCCCCGGCGATGTCGTGAAGATCGGCCCAATCCACCCGAGGCTTCAGCGCCCCCGCCCCCAGCTTGGTCATGTCGAGCAGGTTCTGGACGAAGCGGTTCAGGCGCTCCGCCTCGTCCTGGATGGTCTGGGCAAGCTCGCGGCGGTTATCGGAATCCAACGCCTCGTCGTAGCTGATCAGGCTGGATGCCGCCCCCATGATCGACACCAGGGGGGTGCGCAGATCATGGGACAAC
Organism: Magnetospirillum sp. 64-120; assembly: GCA_001898825.1. Taxonomy (GTDB): domain Bacteria; phylum Pseudomonadota; class Alphaproteobacteria; order Rhodospirillales; family Magnetospirillaceae; genus Magnetospirillum. The sequence goes on along the minus strand of MKVK01000021.1, from coordinate 9,345 downwards.
GACGACAACAGGGCCGAACGCAGGCGCTCGCGTTCGGTGGCGACCCGTGCCGTCTCGATGTCGGACACCAGAAGGGTGCGTTCGATGGCGACGGCCGCCTGATCGGCCAAGGTCTCCAGCAGGCGCATCTGCGCAGGCGCGGGCATGTCGGCGTCCTCCGTCATCTGGACACCGAGCACGCCGACCGGACCGCGCCCTGTCTTCAGGGGGATGAACAGCCACAGCGCCACCGGCAGGGTCGCCGACCCCCGTCCGGCGATCTTGCCGTGCGCCCAGGCCCATTCGGCGGCGGCCGTGGACTTGTCGTCCAACTCGTCCTCGGGCGGGTAGCCGGCGGCGATGGACAAGCCGTTGTCGGCGGGCATCATCACCAGCGACTTGCCGTGGATGGTGGTGGCGACGTGGTGGACCACCGCCCACAACACGTCGTCCAGGGTGGCGGCGGCGGTGATCTTGCGGCCGAAGTCGTAAAGGTTGCCGGTACGCCGGGCGCTTTCCCTGGTGGCCTGCATCTGAGCGCGCAGCCGGGCGGCCATGTTGCTGACCACCACCGCCGCGATCAGGAAGAACACCACGGTCAGAATGTTCTGCGTGTCGGTGATGGCGAAGGTATAGCGCGGCTCGGTGAACAGGAAGTTGAAGGCGAAGAAGCCGGCGACCGAGGCCAGGATGGCCGGTCGCAGACCGCCTTTGAGCGCCACCAGCAGCACCCCCATCAAATAGGCCACCGAAATGTTGGCGATGGGCAGTCCGATGCGATCGATGGCGAAGCCCAGGCCGGTGGCGGCAGCGGTGGCGGCGACGGCGAACGCGAAGTTGAGCCAGTCCCGCAAGACCATGGGCTTGGATATGGCAACCGTCTTGGGCCGGCCGCTGTCCGCCCCGCCGACCACCAGCACGTTGATGTCGCCGGTTTCCGCAATCAACCGGTCGGTCACCGACTTGCCCAGGCTCCACCGGCCGGGGCGGGTGCGGCCGACGACGATCTGCGTGGCGTTGCGCTCGCGGGCGAAGGCCAGGACGGCCGCCACCACGTCGTCGCCCTGAAGCGTCACCGTTTCGCCGCCCAACAACGCCGTCAGGCGCATGGCCTCGTCGATGCGGTCCTTCTCGGCCTCGGTCAGGGAATAAGCGCCCGAGGTTTCGACGGTGACCGCGATCCAGGCGGCGCCACGCCGTTCCGCCGCCCGCTTGGCCACCCGCACCAGACGCGGCGCGTCCACCCGCGCGTCGATACAGACCAGCACACGCTCGCGCGCCGGCCATGGTCCGGCGATGGCGTGGGCCCGCATGTAGTCGACCATCTGGCGGTCGACCCGCTCGGCGGCCTGACGCAACGCCATCTCGCGCAGCGCGGTCAGGTTGCCGGGCGAGAAGAAATGGTGGGTGGCGCGCCGCGCCTGCTCGGGCACGTAAACCTTGCCCTCGTGCAGGCGCTTGATCAGATCCTCGGGCGGCAGGTCGATCAGTTCGATTTCGTCGGCGGTGGCGAACACGCTGTCGGGCACGGTCTCGCGCACCTTGACGCCGGAAATCTGCTCGACGACGTCGTTCAGGCTTTCGATGTGCTGGATGTTCAGCGTGGTGTAGACGTCGATGCCCGCCGCCAACAGTTCCTCGACATCCTGCCAGCGTTTCACATGCCGCGAGCCGGGAACGTTGCTATGGGCGAACTCGTCCACCAGGACGATCTTGGGACGGCACAGCAGCAGGGCGTCCAGATCCATTTCCTGAAAAACACGGTCGCGGTAGTGGACTTCGCGGCGAGGCTGGACCGTCAGTCCGGCAACCAGCGCTTCGGTTTCCTTGCGGCCATGGGTTTCCACCACCCCGACCACGACGTCAACACCTTCGCGGCGGCGTTCGTGGGCGGTTTCCAGCATGGCATAGGTCTTGCCGACGCCGGGGGCGGCGCCCAGGAAGATCTTCAAACGCCCGCGCCCTTCTCGCGCGGCTTCGGCGAGAAGGGCTTCGGGTGAAGGACGGTTGTCGTCTTCGCTCATGCGACCGACTTCACTTCAATGGCCATCGTTCGTCCAGCTTTTGGTTCAAACCGCTGATATCCACATGACGGTCAGCCAAGGGAACATTGGGGTCATTGTCTGTAAACTCCTGCAACAGGCGGTGCATGTCCGATACCGTGGCATGGCGCCGGGCGGCCACCCCCTTGACCTGCATGTTGGCGTCGCCCAGTTCCAGGGATGGGGAAGCGTGGCCAGCCATGGCATGAAAATACCCCAAATCCTGAGACACCGGTGACGGACTGCGTTCCGCCGTCACTCCGGCCAGCAACAAGATCAGTATGGCGATGGCCGCCAGGCCAAGGAAAATCCGGCTCATTTCAATCTCCTTGCCCACGCAGCGGCCAACGCGCGTCCAGCACCAGATTGAGCTTCAGCACGTTGACACGCGGCTCGCCAAGCAACCCCAGCTCCCGGCCTTCGGTATGCTGGGCCAGCAATTGGCGCACCTCTTCAACCTGGACATGGCGGGCGGCCGCCACCCGCTTGACCTGATAGGCGGCCGCGGCCGGGGTGATATGGGGATCAAGACCCGATGCCGACGTGGTCACCAGATCGGCGGGGACGCCCCCCTTTTCGTCGGGATTGGCCTGGCGGGCGGCAGCGACGCGGGCGGCCACGTCGTCAACCAGCTTGCGGCTGCTTGGCGCCAGGTTGCTGCCCCCGGAACTGGCGGCGTCGTAGCCGTCGCCCGCGGCCGAGGGCCGCCCGTGGAAATAGGCGGGGTTGTCGAACTTCTGGCCGATCAGGGCCGAGCCGACCACGTGACCGTCCTTTTCGATCAGGCTTCCCCCGGCCTGCCAGGGGAAGACCATTGCGGCAAGGCCGGTGACCGCCAGCGGATAAGCCAGCCCGGTCAGCGCGGTCATGATCACCACCAGGACAAGGGCAGAGCGTAGATGGGTCCACATGATGTTGCCTCCGTTCACGCCAGCCCAAGGGCGGCGACGGCCAGATCGATCAGCTTGATGCCGACGAACGGCACCACCAGCCCGCCCAGGCCATAGACCAGCAGGTTGCGCTTCAGCAGCGCTTCGGCCCCGGCCGGGCAGTAGCGCACGCCCTTCAGCGCCAACGGGATCAGGGCGATGATGATCAGCGCGTTGAAGATGATGGCCGACAGCACCGCCGATTGCGGGCTGGCCAGGTGCATGACGTTCAGCGCCTGCAGTTGCGGGTAAGCCGCCAGGAACAGCGCCGGGATGATGGCGAAATACTTCGCCACGTCGTTGGCGATGGAGAAGGTGGTCAGCGCCCCTCGGCTCATCAGCAACTGCTTGCCGATCATCACGATCTCGATCAGCTTGGTGGGGTCGCTTTCCAAATCCACCATGTTGCCCGCCTCGCGCGCCGCCTGGGTGCCGGTGTTCATGGCGACGCCCACATCGGCCTGGGCCAGGGCGGGGGCGTCGTTGGAACCGTCGCCGCACATGGCGACCAGGCGTCCGCCCTGTTGATAGTCGCGGATCAGTTCCAGCTTCCTTTCCGGCGTCGCTTCGGCCAGGAAGTCGTCCACCCCCGCCTCGGCGGCGATGGCGGCGGCGGTCAGCGGGTTGTCGCCGGTGATCATCACCGTCTTGATGCCCATGGCGCGCAGGGTGGCGAAGCGCTCGCGGATGCCGGGCTTGATGATGTCTTTCAAGTGGATGACGCCCAGCGGACGGCCGTCGCGGGCCACCACCAGGGGGGTGCCGCCCGACTTCGCCACCCGCTCCACCAGATGGTTCAATTCCTTGGAAGCGACACGGCCGCTCCGCTCGGCCACGTAACGGGCAATGGAATCCGAGGCGCCCTTGCGGATTTCGCTGACCGCCGTCATCACCCCGCCCCAGCTGCCGCCGTTCATGTTGACGCCGCTCATGCGGGTCTGCGCGGTGAAGGGCACGAAGCTCATGCCGCCGCGATCCGGTTCGGCCAGGCCAAAGCGGTTCCGCGCCAGGGCGACGATGGACTTGCCTTCCGGGGTTTCGTCGGCCAGCGACGACAAATAGGCCGCTTCGGCCAGATCGCGCTCGCCCACCTCGGCCAGCGGCAGGAACTCGGCGGCTTGGCGGGCGCCCAGGGTGATGGTGCCGGTCTTGTCCAGCAGCAGCACGTCGATGTCGCCCGCCGCCTCGACGGCGCGGCCCGACTTGGCGATGACGTTGAACTTCACCAACCGGTCCATGCCGGCGATGCCGATGGCCGACAGCAGGCCGCCGATGGTGGTGGGGATCAAGGTGACGAACAGCGCCGCCAGGAACACCACCGGCACCACCGCCCCCGACCACGCGGCGAAAACCGGCAAGGTGGCGACCACCAACAGGAAGATCAGCGTCATTCCCACCAGCAGGATGGTCAGGGCGATCTCGTTGGGGGTCTTCTGGCGTTTGGCCCCCTCGACCAGGGTGATCATGCGGTCCAGGAAGCTTTCGCCGGGGTTCACCGTGATCCGCACCACGATACGGTCCGAGACCACGCGGGTGCCGCCGGTGACCGCCGAACGGTCGCCACCCGATTCGCGGATGACCGGGGCCGATTCGCCGGTGATGGCGCTTTCGTCGACGGTGGCGATGCCCGCCACTACGTCGCCGTCGCCGGGGATGACGTCGCCCGTCTCGCACATCACCAGATCCCCCGTCCGCAGACGCTGGGCCGGAATGGTCTGGAAGGTGGTGGCATCGGTGGACGCCACCTGCTTCGCCACCGCTTCGCTCTTGGTCTTGCGCAAGCTGGCCGCCTGGGCCTTGCCGCGCCCTTCGGCGATGGCTTCGGCGAAATTGGCGAACAGCACGGTGAACCACAGCCAGGCGCTGATCTGGATCATCACACCCAGATGCGGGCCGCCGCGTACGGTCAGGATGGTGGCGACCATGGCGACAATGGCGGTGGCGAACATCACCGGATTACGCACCAATTGGCGCGGGTCGAGTTTCTTGACGGCGTCGACCGCCGCCCGGGCCAGGATGGCGCGATCGAACAACGCCAATCCGTGGGGACGATGGATAGTCATGAAAGGCTCCTCAGAACAAGGTGCCGGCGGCGAGCGACAGATGCTCGACCACCGGCCCGAGGGCGATGACGGGGAAGAAGGTCAGGCCACCCACCACCAACACCACGGACACCAGCAGGCCGACGAACAGCCAGCCATGGGTGGGAAGGGTGCCCGACGACGTCGGAACGGCCTTCTTGGCGGCAAGCGCCCCGGCGATGGCAAGGGTGGGGACGATCACCATGAAGCGTCCCAGCAACATGGCCAGACCCAGCAACGTGTTGTGCAGAACCGTGTTGGCGCCGAACCCGGCAAAGGCCGAGCCGTTGTTGGCGGTCGCCGAGGTATAGGCGTAAAGCAGTTGCGACAGGCCGTGCGGCCCCGGCGCGGCAATCGCCTCGGGTCCCGTCAGCAGGGCCAGGGCGCCAAGCCCCAGGATGCCGATGGGGAAGACCAGGATGACGAGGACCGCCAGCTTCATCTCGCGCGCTTCGATCTTCTTGCCGACATATTCCGGCGTGCGCCCAACCATCAACCCGGCGATGAACACGCTTAGGATGACGAAGACCAGCATGCCGTAAAGACCGGCGCCGACACCACCGACGACGACCTCGCCCAGCATCATGTTGACCATGGGGACCAGCCCGGCCAGTGGCATCAGGCTGTCATGCATGGCGATGACCGCACCGCAACTGGCCGCCGTGGTGATGGTGGCGAATAAGGCCGACAACGCGATGCCGAAGCGAACCTCCTTGCCTTCCATGTTGCCGCCCGCCTGCCAGGGCGACGTCATCTGATCGACGCCGATGGCGGCCAGCGCCGGATTGCCCGCCGCATCAGCCCAGCTGGCGGCGCCGACGCCGGCCAGGAACAGCAGCCCCATGGCGGCCAGGATGGCCCACCCCTGACGGGTGTCGCCGACCATGCGGCCGAAGGTGTTGGTCAGCCCCGCCCCCAGCACGAAGATCGCCACCATGTGGATCAGGTTCACCACGGCGCTGGGATTCTCGTAAGGATGGGCGGCGTTGGCGTTGAAAAAGCCGCCGCCATTGGTGCCCAGATGCTTGATCATCATCTGGCTGGCCACCGGCCCTTGGGCGATGATCTGCTTGCCCCCTTCCAGCGTGGTCGCCTCGATATAGGGGGACAGGTTCTGCGGCACCCCCAGCCACACCAAAGCCAGGGCGCCGACGACGCAGATGGGCAGCAGCAGGTAAAGCACCGTGCGGGTCAGGTCGACGGTGAAATTCCCCACACTGCGCGCCGATTGCCGGGCGAAGCCGCGGATCAGCACCACCGCGACCGCCATGCCGGTGGCGGCCGAGACGAAATTCTGCACCGACAGCCCGGCCATCTGGGTCAGATAGCTCATGGAGGTTTCACCGCCATAGGCTTGCCAGTTGGTGTTGGTGGTGAAGCTGACGGCTGTGTTGAAGGCCAGGTCGGCAGGCACCGCCGCCATTCCGCCCGGGTTCAGCGGCAACCAGAATTGCAGGCGTTGCAGGCCGTAAACCGCCAGGGCGCCGACCAGATTGAAGGCCAACAGCGACAGGGCGTAGCCGGTCCAATGCTGCTCGCGTTCGGCCGAGGTGCCGCACAGGCGGTAGATGGGGCGTTCGATCCAAGACAGGAAAGTCAGCTTGCCTTCGTACAACCGCGCCATGATGCCGCCCGCCAGTGGCGTCAACGCCACGATGAGGGCGACATAAAGCAGAATTTGCAGGATGCCCGTGGCGTCCATGGTGGCCTCCTAAAACTGCTCGGGATAGATCAGCACGGTGCCGAGATAGACCAGCAGGCCGATGATGGCGGCACCACCCAAGGCGATGCCGAGAAGGTCGATGTCAGACACGGCCACCTCCTCACATCCGCTCGCAGGTGCGCACCAACAGGGCGCAGACGGCGAAGAAGGCGACGATGACGGCCAGAAACAGCGCGTCGGAAATGGCCGGGAACAGCACGTCGAGCATAATGGCTCTCCGGTTGAAGGTCAGAGCGACAGCCTGACCATCGCACCAGAGGGCGTTAAGGTTCCATGTGGAATGCAGGGCGGGGTTTTTATGGCGCCTTAATGCCCTCTAATCGACAGCATCTGAACGACACGCAGCCAAGTACGCCTTGGTGTCCTTCACGGCGTTGCCAATTTCGCCGAAATAGTATGACCGGAGATCTCCTCCCGACTGGAGGCGTTTTCGGGACAGAGGCAACCACAACGAAGTTATTCCAAAACGATCAGCCTTGGATGAAGCTGCCAGCACAGCTGATGCAGCAGCTGATGAGTTCGAGTCCGGCTGCGGAGGGGGCGTCCCTGGAGATGCTGGCCCGATGGTCTAGCCCATCCTTTTCTCTCCGGATCAGGCATGGTGCCGGTCCGGGGCATCTCCCGACACCTACTCGCATTCCTTTGCGCGTCGATAAGACTTATTCTTTGGTACCGGCGGGGTGACTTCGAACGCGCTCTTAGCGAGGAATGCAACAGCATCAAAATGCGAAAAGGCCGCCCCTCTCGGGGCGGCCTTTGCACATTATCCGTCAAAATTTCGCACGTTTCGTGTCGCGTTTGCGTTTAATGCTGTCGGGCGACACATGCGTCACCCGACACCGACAACAATGTCGGGCGACAGATAACGTGCAAAGCACGCACCCTCTAGGCCATTGATTCGTCAAGATGACCTGACACATATTCCGCAAATACCCTGCCCCATATAGTGCAAACATTCTGCGACCATTGACCCAAAATCTGCAAATCGTAGAAGAGCCCGAATGGCAGGAGGCAGCAACCCTCCCGAGAACAAAACGTGATTGACAGCAGATATCGACATCCGCTACAAATGATGCCAGCACCACCACAGGTGTGCCCAAGCCCCGGTCCGCGACAGCGGTACCGGGGTTTTTTCTTTGCCCGGATCGGAGGCCGCCATGTCCGTCAAGCGGCGCGTCAAGGACATCATCCGCCGGATCGGGCTGGGCCGGCGGCGCAAGCCGCCCAAGCCGGCCGATCCGCCCCTTCGTTGCCCCGTTTCTCCACCCTCGCCCGGTGCCGGCCACGGCCCGGGCGTTTTCATGCCGGTCCGCCGGCAAGCCCCCTGACCAAGGAGCACCGCCATGTTCGATAAAATCCGCCCCTTCTTCACCACGCCGCCCAGGCGTCCTACTTCACAGCTCGGTGCCGGAATGTCCGACGAGGACGAGCCCGCCATTCCCGCCTTCCAGCAGGCGTGGAAACAAGGCGCCACCTTCGAGGACATGTTCGGTCCCACCCCCTTCACCCTGCACGGCAGCGTCGGACGCTCGGGCGCCGACAACCATCGGCCCGACGTCGCCAAGGTCGAGACATTCCTGGGCGACGCCGGCTATTACAAGCCGCTGACCAACGACGGCCCCAGCGGCTGGCACAATGCCAACCTGGATTCCGCCATCCGCAGCTTTCAGAAGGACAAGGGCCTGGAAGTGGACGGCCTGCTGAAGCCGAACGGCCCGACCATCACCAAGATCGGCGGGGTACTGGGGGGCGGGCATACGGCGAGCCCGACACCGAAGGAGCCTTCCCATCAGCCACCGATGCTCGCCCCTTCCCTAGGTCCGGCAACGCCCGATCCGTTCCCCGACCACACTATTGCTCCGGCGGGTGCCGAGGATCACGACCGCTATGCTCGCGCCCTGGTCAACGATAGCGACCCGTCCAAGACCGCCGCCTTCCTGAAGAACGTCACCGAGTGGTATGGGGATCGCGGCAGCGCCGATGTAGCAGACTTGTTAGGCCGGTTCCAGAAGGTGGATGCGGGCAAAGCACGCAACCTGCAGGAGGAACTATTCCGCCAGTCGGGACGCCGCATCCCGTTCCGGGTCGCTCCCATTCGTGAGGCAGAAACCGAGGAGAGCACCGAACAGGACACGGTGCGCTTGCCCCAGCGCAACCCTTGGGGCAGCACCGAGGGTGCCAATCCCTGGGAGGCAGACAGCATGGCCAAGGTGCTGCTGGACCGCAGCGACTACAAGGACGCGGTCAAACACTTCGCCGGCGAATTCAAACGCGCCCCAGAGGCAGCTCGTCCCTATACCGCAGCGATCTACGAGACCATGGCTGCCAAGAGTCCGGCCCAGGCGCTGCAATTCGCCCGTCAAATGGCCGCAGGCGGACTTGCCATGGCGGAAGATGAGCCGAACGCCCCCGCCCCGTCGCCCGAGCCTCCGGCTCCTGGTCCCGAGGAAGAACCGGACGATAAGCCGGATGACCAGTGACCTGAGACCGAAGTTTCCTCCGGTTATGGGTGGAGTCCCGTCTGGTTTTGATGCCCGAAACGGGCGGTGATGGCAAGCAGGGCTGGGGCATGCCCCAGCCCTGCTTGCGTC
>MKVK01000020.1 GCA_001898825.1 Magnetospirillum sp. 64-120 | reverse complement strand
ACGGTGCGCGCAAACCCGGCACGGTGCGCGACGCGTCTAAAAATGCTGCAAAAACAACCGACCGACCAAGGCGCACCGTGCGCCCTTTTATCCTGCCATCGTGCGGTTGTTGTGGCTGCCTGCCTCCCTCGTGTCCTCCATGACACGCTGGAACCCGCTGTGATGCGGACGAGAGATCGTGCGGTCATCGCAATCCTCCCGTATCCTCGCTGGCGAGAACGATGGGTTCGGCCTGCGATCTCCCATCGCCATTCTGCGCAACCGGTAGGGGCAAGCGGCTGTCAGATGATCCGCCGCCAGATGACGGCCCGTTTGCAGAACGAGCGTCGGCGGATCGCATGACGAACAGCGGGGCCTCGCGCCAATCGGGTGGCGGCGGCGCAGCAGCGGGCGCGCCTCCCGGGCGCGCCACAGAGCCGAGTCGAGGAGCAAGAAGAGCGACATAGGCGCGGGTTTCGGCCGGCAGCGCGCGCCCCGTCGTCAGGTGCTCATCGTAGCGTCCAGGACCTGCGTTATAGGCTGCGAGCATTGCAGGGATCGTGCCGTAGCGGTCGTACATCTCGCGCAGGTAGGCCGTACCCGCGAGGATGTTGTCGCGTGGATCGTAAGGGTTACGACCGAGGCGATAGCGCCCGCGAAGCTCCGTCCAGGTGTCAGGCATGATCTGCATCAGACCTATCGCCCCGGCAGACGAGATCGCGCGCACATCGCCTGCGCTTTCGGCGTGTTTGACAGCGATGATCCATGCTTCTGGAATGCCGAAGCGCTGCGAGGCTTCGGCGACGTGACCGGCGTGCGGGTCGACGGAAGCCGCGCGCGCCGGTGGCGAAGTCTGGGCGTGAACCGGCAACGCCGCGTTCGCGGCCAAGCTCAGGCCGGAAAGGAGAAGAAGGACGGCGCGCCTCATGGCGTCAGTCCTTCGCATCGCGTTTGGACGGACGGCTCCAATGCAGGGACCAGGCCGAACCGGAATCGTCGTCTCGGAAGAGATTGGCGCGGATCGGCTGCGCGAACACGGGATCATCGACGATGAGCGCGATAAACTCGCCCGCCCGTTCCCCGGTACGCTTCCAGCCCGCGCCAACCTCGGGGCCTTCGCTGTCGTTCTGGTGGACGCGGTAGTCCGGCGCGTTCTCGATATCGGATGGCTCGACCGGAACGATGGCGAGTTCGTGGACGAGCATCAGCGTGTGAATCTGTCCGGTGAAGCCGTTCGTTTCGCGGGTGAACATACCGATTTGCACGGGAAGTCTCCTTAGTTGCGGGTGGAAAAATGGAAGCGATCAGCGCGTCGGCGCGCGCCAGATGAAGCGGCCGTCGCCGTCTTCGTCGGTCCAGACGGGCGTTGCGCGGCCGATCACGGCGGTGACGGCAAGCGGACCGAAGTAGCGCCCGTCGAGGCTGTCGGCGGAGTCGGGGTTCATGAGGAAGAGTTCGCCCGCGGCGAGCTGTCGGCAGCCCTGCCAGATCGGCAGTTCGCGGCCAATGCGATCGCGATCGCGGGCATCGCCGAGCGGCACGTCATCGACGGTGATCGCCGCGCCGATGCGGCAGACGTGTTGTCCCGGCAGCGCCATCACGCGCTTGAGCAGCGGCACATCGGGACCGATGTAGCCGCGCCGAACCATGAAACTGGCGAGCGGTTCGGGCGGCATGACCGCGACGAGATCGGTGACTTCGAGCCGATAGGAAGGTGCGATGCTGTAGAGCCCGACCGGCACGCTCGACGTGACGTTCCAGACGAGCTTGGTGGACGTCGGAACGGCGATGGCGAGCGCAGCGCCAAGCGCGGCGACGGCCGTGGCTTTGATGTAGCTGGAACGGGTCATCCTTCGATTCTCCGCCGCTTGAGCCAAGCCAGATGGCGCTCGGCCGTGTATGGGCGTGGTGCGTAACCGGCCTGCATCCGGTGGGCGACGTGATGCCAATGGTCGGGCGCGACATCGCAGGCGTCGATGCCGAGCGCTTCGACGGCGTCGATGTGCCGAAGCACGTTCTCGACCTTTGGCCAGCTCTCGACCTTGAGCAGTATTTCGCCGCCCGGTCGAACGAAGGGAAGCGTCTGATAAGGCTCGCCCTGTGTAATTGTACGGACGATGTCGATGCGGGAAATGATGGTGCCGTAGTCGTTGGCGGCCCAGCGGACGAACGCAAATATGGTGTTCGGGCGGAAGCCGACGACACGTCGGCGGCGATCAATAATCTGTTCGTGCGCCTCGCGGCCGAACCTGACCCAGTATTCGATCTTCTTCTCCTGCCACGTCAGTTCGACGTGGGTCATGTCGTCCTGATGGCGTCCAGGCGCCATAGGACCGCCGCACACGCGGGAGGCCGCAATGCCGGTCATGAGGGGGCTCCGTCGGTTGGAGGAAATTCGCGATCGAGCAGCGCGCGCAGCATGTCGGCGACGGTGACGCCCCGTTGAAAGGCGACGATCTTGATGCGCCCCCGCAGGTCTGGCGTGATGTCGATGGTCAGCCGTGCTGTGAAGTTGGAAGCGACGAGATTGCGCGGCGGCGTGTCAGCCGCCTTGATCCATTGCTCGGCATCGGCGGGACGCGTTGCGAAGCCGCGTCGCGTTGGGCGTTCGCTCATGCGCTTGCCCTCCCTGCACGGAGGCGGCTGATTTCGTTCGCCAGCGCCGCGACCTCACGGGCTGCCGAGATGGCGTCGTCAAGTTCGCAGACAAGGCGGCCAGTCTGTGCAGCCGATGCGAAGGCGATGCGTTGTCCGATCGTTGTACCTAGGACAGGCGGATCGTGATCGGCGAGAGTTTCGGCGGTCTCGCGCGCCAGGACGGTGCGAGCGCCGCAGCGGTTGAGAACGAAGCGGGCCAGAAGCTCGGGACGATAAACGCGCGCCTCGGCGAGCAGCGCGAGCATCTCGGCTGAGGCCCAACCGTCGAGTGGAGACGGCTGAACCGGGATCAGGACGAGATCGGCTGCGAGCAGTGCCGAGCGCATCAGCGCGGCGACTCGTGGCGGGCCATCGATCACCACATGATCGACATCGCGCGCCAGCTCGGGCGCCTCGCGGTGAAGTGTGTCGCGCGCCAGGCCGACGACGCCGAAGAGGCGCGGAAGACCCTCGCGGCTACGCTGCTGCGACCAGTCGAGCGCCGAACCTTGCGGATCCGCGTCGATGACAGTGACGCGCTTTCCGCGGCTGGCCAGCTCCCCCGCGAGGTTGAGGGCGAGCGTCGTCTTTCCGACACCGCCTTTTTGATTGAGGAATGCGACGATCATCGCACGCCTCCCGAGCGCCCTTGGATGGGACGCTGGCCACTCTGGGGGTGATCGTCGAACAGCTTTGTCTGGGTGCTGTTGGGGGTAGTAGCTCTGCGATCCGACGCTGCAGAACTGAGGTTGCGCGCCGTCGCACGGATGAGGTTTTCCACATCGCGCGCGCGCTCTTCAGAGTTAGATTCTTGGTTAGACTCTAAGTTAAGGGGCCGATTCCGGTTTTGTTTTCGGTGTGTTAGGCCCTGTTTGGGTTCCTGATAGCACGAGGCCGAGGTTCCCGATGGCACGATAGGGCGGGTTCCCGATAGCACGACCCTGTCCACAGGTTTTCCACAGGGTGGATGGGGCTCGAATGCGAGCAGGACGCGGCCGCCGGTCTCGACCTCGAGAAAGAGGGCATAGCCGGGGAGCGGCTGGCGACGGACGATATCGCGCAGCTCGAAGGCGAAGCGTTTGAACGGCGAGAGGCTGCCAGACTTCTGGTGAAGATGACGCAGGTCGAAACGCCATCCAGCGCGCTGGCGGCCGCCGTGCTTGCGTACGAGGCGATAGAGCCAACGGTCGAGGCCGCCGGTCAGATCGAAATAGGCGCGGTCGATCGTCAGGACCAGCGCGTCATCGAGCACGGCCTTGTAGAACCAGTCGGGGACGATGAGTTCGATTCCATCGGGCCGGCCGTTTCCGTCAGTGCGCTCCTGCCACTCGTTGATCCAGGAGAAGCGGTGGCGGCGCCCTTCGGCTGGTTGCCGGATCGACGTGGAGACGGTGGTCGATTGCAGACGATCGAGCGCAGCCTTGAGCCGCTGGTAATCGCGCAAGCTGGTGCCGCGGCCGACATAGGTCAGAATCTCATACGGCGTAGCGGCCATCAGGCGCGATGTGCGCAGTCCGGCGTCGCGCGCCTCAACGATCTGGCTCGCCGCCCAGATCAGGATGTCGGCGTCCCAGATGGTCGCCATGCCGTGATCGGGCACCGCTTCCACGCGGATCGCGACATCGCCGGCGGCAAAGTCGATCGGCGCGATGCGGTGAGATTTGGAAAGAGAGAAAAAGGGATAGGCCATGAGATCCTGCGCGTCTCGTGGCGCGAAGTCGCCAGGGAGCGCCCGAAACAGGTCGAGCTGGCCGCGCTCCGATGGGTGACGACGCCGCACCGCCATGAACGAACCGGGCGCGATCAGCGTGCGAAGCGACTGACGGGCTGGCCCGTCGAAGGCGTCTGGCGTTTGGCGGGAAGAACCGAGCCGCGCGGATCGGAGGTGGAGGTGACAGCGCCACGGTCGGCCCAGGTCTCAAGGTCCTCGACGGAATAGACGACGCGACCGCCGAGCTTTCGATAGGCCGGCCCCGTGCCGTAGGTACGGTGTTTTTCGAGCGTGCGGGCTGAAAGGCTGAGGAATTCGGCGGCTTCCTTGGTCCGCAGGAAGCGTGGCGGCAGAACGGCGGTATCGGGTCGCATGGATCGGGCCTCCGTGGTGTTGCGGGAAGCCGCTGCGGTTCAGCGGCGAGCAACGACCACGGTGGCGAAGGAGAGCCGGCGTGTTGCAGGGCGAAGTTAGGGGGTATTGAATTCGCCCACCGGGCGGAGAGTCGTGGACGGTTATTTTCGACGCCGATGCCGCAGCAGCTTCCGGTATCCGCCGGCGATCATGGTGCGCGCGTCGCGCAGCAAGGCTTTCACGCCATGACGGGCTGAGGACGCCTGCCATTCGTCCCGGTCGAGACGGCCGATGTCGAAGATGACCTGCGCGATCTCCTGTTGGGTCGCTCCATCGCGATCGCCGTCAAAAGCTTGCAGCATCTTCCGCAGCCTTGCGCGTTGCTGCCGTGTCAGCCGCGTGTCTGGTGGGATCGCCCGACCATGCAAAGCAGATAGGAGCCGTTGGACGGCCTCGATCCTGTCGAAGCCGTCGAGACCCAGGGGAATGACCGCGACCTCTGCGGCGCCCTTCTCGGCATAGTCGATGATCTGGAGCCGCTGGCGATTTCCCACCGTGTAATGGAACGTGGTCTCCCGCTCGCCCTCGTCGTTCGAGGCTTGGTAGCTGCCGCCGGTAATGCGCGCACGAGAGAGAATGCCGCCGAGTTCTTTCGGGACTTCAATCAGCATGACGATGCTGGTGTCATCCTGTGGGAGCCACAGGACCGAAGCGTCAGGTGGTGGCGTCCGTGGGTCGACGGGGAAATCGCAAACCCCAGCGGTGCTGGATCTGGTCGGTCATGTTCTTTGGGACATCGCTGCCCGCCAGCGCTTCGAAATCGGCGTCATAGGCCTCATTGCGGCGGAGCCATTCCCAGGCCAGATCGGACGCCGTCAAGGCATCCAGATGGTCGTATTCCGCCGAGGAGCGCCATGTCGATGCATCGGGTGTCATCGCAATTCCCCTCCAGTTACGTACTCTAGGGGATTTACGATTCCCTCGTGAGTTGCATCTGGGAAGTCAGTGATATGTCAGAAGGCGATGCCGGAGCGGCATTACGCGAACGGTCGCTGCTGGCTTTCCCTAACCAATTCGCGATATCCGTGTTCGGTCATCCAGTGCGCACGAGCGAGATGGGCCTCGTGCATGCCGCGGCATCGTTGAGGGTCGCGGTCGGGGTCCAGGCCAAAGAGGGTATGGACGGCCTCGCGCCAATCGGCTCCGTCGCGTTCGGCGTCAAGGAGCCGCAGGTAGAGCTTCATGTGCTTGCGGTCGTAAGATGTGAGGGTATCGCTGGACGGCGGTTCGTCCAGAAGGATCGGATTCGGCTGTCCCATCAAGCTACCATAGTCGCGCGCATCAACCTCGTTAACCTTCATATGAGGTTGGACGCCCTCTTTACGCGACAAGGATGGCGGCGATGAGATCGGCGCCACTAGCGCGGCAGATCGCTCCGTTCGTTCAGAAGCAACACACCCTCGCCCTTGTCGGTGGAGAGGAGGACGATCCCGCCAGCTTCGAGAGCCCTTCGCACCTGATCCCGCGTGGACTCATACACGTCGAGGCGGTTTTCCGACTCGAGGCGCTTCAGCGCGGTCAGCGATACTCGAGCCTTGTCAGCGAGCGTCTCCTGTGTCCAACCCAGCAACGCGCGTGCGGCCCGTGATTGTCGGGCGGTGATCATGCATGATCACCTCCCACCGTGGCGCGTACGCACTCCAGAACTACGACTAAAATAGTCGCTCTTGATCGAAAGGTCACCAAAAATGAACATCGGAGACGCGACTACATGAGGCGCACCGCCTTTTTGATGACGCTGGTGATTCGCTCGAAATAGGGGTAGCGGCCCCGGCCTTTCGGCCGGGGCCTTGTCCGCCTCAGTCGGTGCGGCGGCCGTTGGGCCGGGACCAGATGAGGGAGAAGGTGTCACCGTCCTCGTCGTCGAAGAGGTTGGCGTAGATCGGGGCGTTGAAGCTCGGATCGTCGAGCTTGAGGCCCAGATAGTCGCGACCCTCGTTGGAGCGCTTGGACCAGGCGGCGCCGATCTCGGCTCGGCCGACCAGGACCCGGTGGCTGGGGGCGTTCTCGCCGCTGGCGCGCAGGTCGGGGACGATGCGGACGTTCTTGGCCTGGACGCTGAGGGTGACGATGTCGCCGGTGTATTCGTTCGAAGCGGTCTTCTTGAAGGTGCCGATGGTGGCCATTGTATGTCTCCGTATCCATTTCCGAGCCCGCACCATTGCGGCCTCGATGGCGATCGGCAGGCCGGAGGCGAGCGACGACACATCGCTTGCGACCGGAGCGCAGCGGAGGATGGCGCAGGCGCGACTTTGTTGTTTCGCGAGGAATGACGGCGCAGCCGGCAGGGGAAGAAAGTCGGGACGCGCCGTTGTGGCATAGGCGCTCGAGGCGCAGCCGTCCTTCGGCCAGATCAGGCCATTGAAGAGGCCGTATGGAGCGGTCGCTGAATGGACAGAACTCGGAGACCTTGGCCACACGCTACCGCCAAAGGCCCGCCGGACGTCACCGACTTCATCGCTCCATTCCGGGCCTATCGCACGCAATCTTTGTCTCTGACGCCAACAGCAAGATCGCACCGCTCGCTGGAAGTCATCGGCTCGCCGTTAGAGGGCGCTGCCTCTCCACCCGCTCAATACGCGGTCGCCTGACCGGGCCTCGCCTTGGCATTCCGTGCGCGCGCCTGCTTTGGGCCACTCCCAACGACGCGAACGTGATGTGGCTCTTAGCCGGAGCCGCTCACGGCTTTCC
The DNA here is from genome assembly GCA_001898825.1 of Magnetospirillum sp. 64-120. Classification (GTDB taxonomy): domain Bacteria; phylum Pseudomonadota; class Alphaproteobacteria; order Rhodospirillales; family Magnetospirillaceae; genus Magnetospirillum. The sequence continues at coordinate 11,051 of MKVK01000020.1, read as the reverse complement.
GCATCAGACGCGAGACAGTTGGCCCGCCGAAGGGTCGGATGCCGCCATGCCGGTGATCCGCGCGAAGGTGGTCACGCCGACCGCGACAGCCCCGATGATCGAGAACACGATCTGCCAGGTCTCGGACGGCATGGTGTGCTTGACGACCCCATGGGTGGCGTGGAAACCCGCAATTACCGCAGGCGCGACAAAGGCGATGGCGATCAGGAGGCGCGCCCAGATCGGGCGGACGGTGGCGAGCAGGAACTGGCCGACGCCGAAGGTGAGACCAGCCCCGACGAAGCCGATGATGATCGCGCCGAGCCAACCGGCGCCCGTGCCATACGCCCACATGCCGAGGCTCACGCCCGCGAAGAACGGGAGCGCATAGACGGCAAGCGTGAAGAGCAGCCAGCAGAGGAAGCCGATGGCGGCGAAACTGAGAAGAATGCCAAGGAAGATCATGGTGGTTTCTCCGTGAGAATGGTCTGACGGTCGCGCCTCCACCACCACCACGGCGCTGCTCTATTCTAGCAGGGAATAGCGCCGTCGGGGAGCGGAAACCGATCGGTGTCCGCTTCGGCCGGACGGCCGTCGCCCCGTCATGGGGCGAACGGATCGATCTCGCTGACGATCTCGGTTTCATCGCCGTCGAACTCGTTGGCGGTCGTGACCGAGAGGGTGCCGTCGCCGGCGCGGAAGATGATGACGACGGCCATCAGGGTGGTGGCAAGGCTGAAGGCGTAGGCGTGCGCGTCGGGGAAGGACATTGCTCCGGCTCCTGTTTGAGCGGAGGACCATCCCCCGCTGACAGGCGCCCGAAGTGTCCGGCCGGGGGCCGCAATCACCGCGCAGGCGCAGCCGGAGCGGCGGCACGCTTGCGTAGTCCGACCCTTTACGGGTTGATGGCGTCAGGCCCGCGGCTGGACCAAGGATCAGCGCAATGGATCGCGGGGTGTGGTCAACTTCGCTTCAGGAGCCGTGGGCGTCCTGGCGCGCATGATCGAAGACCGCTTGAGCGAGTTTACGCACAATGTCGCAGGCATCATCCGCAAATCCCGCCGGCCATGCTCGCGGATCGCGCTGAAATCCGCCGCGCTGAAAATACGGATGAAGCTGATCGACAACGAGTAAGAGTCGGGATGGCAGGTCCAGACCGGCGCGTTCGGCGTATCGGGCCGCCCGATCGAGATTGTGACCGATCTGGACACGGTTCCAAGCGTCGGTGCTTGTGGTGCGGAGCAGATGAGATTTGAGCAACAACTCGGTGGCGATGGCGATCGAGTGAAGGGCTAGGCTATCGGCGGCGTTCTTGGCCGCCCAGGCGGCGCTGTCGAGTTAAGACATGGCGTTTCGCCGGAACGTCTCGGAGAGATGAAGGTCCGGCGCAAAGTCATCAGGGAATGGCATCAGGTCCGGCATCGCGCCAAGATGCCAAGATATCAGAAATATCCAACCCGGGTGCTTCGCCTGATTTGAATTGATTTACACGAGGCATGGCGGAGTTCCGACCTTCGGGCATGTCGACGTCGGTTGGAGGCAACAGCCGAGGGCGGCGCTTACGCGCCGCTCGATCCGAACCGATAGACCGGAATACCGAGCTTGCGGGCCTTGTCGGCGAGATTGTCCTGAATGCCGGTGCCGGGGAAGATCACGACGCCGATCGGCATGATGGTCAGCATCTGATCGTTGCGTTTGAAGGGCGCGGCCTTGCCGTGCTTCGTCCAGTCTGGCTTGAAGGCGACCTGCGGCACCTTTCGAGTGTCGGCCCAGCGGGCGGCGATCTTCTCGGCGCCTTTGGGCGTACCGCCGTGCATCAGCACCATGTCGGGGTGCTTGGCGTGGATCTGGTCGAGCTTGGCCCAGATGGCCTGGTGGTCCGTGGTGTCGCCGCCGGAGAAGGCGATCTTCGGCCCGGTCGGAACCAGCACCTCGGTTTCCGCGCGACGCTTGGCGGCGAGGAAATCGCGGCTGTCGATCATCGCGGCGGTGAGATGGCGATGGTTGATCCGTGATCCGGTCCGGGGCGACCACGGCGAACCGGTAACGCGAAGGTAATGCTCGGCGGCGCTTTCGCGGAAGACTTCCAGGCTGTCGCGGCGTTCGATCAAGCTCTTGCCCATGTCGATCAGGTTCTCGAGCTGCAGCGACTTGACCTCGGAGCCGTCCTGTTCGCGCTGGAGGCGCTTCTGGCCCTGTTCGTTGTCGTCGAGCGTATCTTCGATGCGGCTGACAGCGCGGTGGAACATATTGACGGTCGACCAGAGCAGTTCGCCCAGGTCGTGATCGAGGCTGGTGTCTGCCAGGGTGGCGATGAGGGCGTCGAAGATGTCTGCGACAGCGCCTTCGATGACGCGGTCTTCCGGAACTGGGCGGGGATCGGGTTCGTTCTCGGAGGGGCGATAGCCGTAAAGCTGGAGTTCCTGCAGCAGGTCGTCGGTGGGAGACGAGTCGTGGTGCGGTTCGAAGTCGTCGTGCTCGTTCATTGGATGCTCCGTCGGTTGGACCGCGACCGTCGCGGCCTTCATGGCGACGAAGCCGTCGGGCGGGCCGGACCTGCACCCGGAGCAAGGCGTAGGGCCGAAGCGTCAGCGGAGGATGGCGGAGGCCGGCGATTTTGTTTCGCGATGGAAAGGCGCGGGTTCGGGGTCCCCGCGCGGCATGCCGCGTGGGGTGGACATGCGCCGCCGGAAAATCGTCGGCCTCCGCCATTGCCGATCCGGCCCGGCTGACGGCCGATCGCCCTCTCGAAGGCCGAGGCGCGGTCCCCCTGACGGGTCCAGCAGCCAGCGAGCAAGGCGGCGCCGGGTCGCCTCGCGATTCCAATCCGGCTATGCGGCGACCGCCATGAAGCGGGCAACGTCCTGGGGGGCAAGCTGCACGCGGATTCCAGACCGGAGCGCATCCAGCCCAAGTAGGCGCAGATCCTCGTTGCAGTCCCCCAATGCCGGCGAGAGCACGATCGCCTCGATTCCGGCCGCATTGGCGCGTTCGATCAGATTGTCCCGCGCGCCGTCTCCTGCCGGATCGTTATCGCGGACGATGTAGAGCCTGCGAAGCGTCGACGGGAACAGGATGGCGGCAAGGTGCGCCGCCGAGAGTGCGGGGGCGATCGCCATGTCGGGCACGACCTGACGGAGCGACAGCATGGTTTCGATACCTTCGCCTGCCGCCATCACGTCCCCCGGCACGCCGATGCGGACCGCATGACCGAGCAGATCGCCCATCGCCTTGCGCTGCGTGTCGATCGGCGCCTTGTCGGAACCGTCGGGCGAGAGCCAGGTGCGGTGGGCTCCCGTGATCGTGCCGCCCAGATCGGTGACTGCCGCGATCATCGCCGGCCAGGTTTCGGTCGGGCCCTCGTCCTCGGGACGGTAGTAGCACCTCGGATGGAAACGCAGGCTGCCGGTCCCGTGCAAAGCCGTAATCCCGCGTTTGCGGAGATACGTTTCCACGATGGTGCCCGCGATCGGCTGCGACATGGCGAAGAGACGGCGCGCCGCCTCGGACGATCCCGATGGGGCTGGCGCTCTGCCGTGTCGTGATGGCGCCGGTGGCGGTTCGGGTTGCGGCATGCTGAGGAAGCTGCGCGCCTCTTCGACGACATCGGTGAAATCGATCAGGCCGAGCGATCCCCGGATCACGTCGAGCAGGTCGCCATGCTCGCCGGTGGCCGCGTCGTTCCATTTGCCGGCTGGTCCCTTCGGCGTGTCGCGGAGCCGCACGAACATCGAGCGGCCCTTGGCGTTGCGAACATCGCCAACCTGCCAATAACCGCCCTGACGGCGACCGTTGGAAAGGTAATGGCGGCAGACCGCCTCGGCCTGCCGGCCGAGACGGTGCGCCAGATCGGAGGCGTCGATCCGTGCCATCATGCCGCCTCCCGCTCGGAGATGCGCGACAGCGGATAGGTGTCGAGCAGCCTTCCGAGGATGGTCGGGCCGGTGGCGTCGACGGGCACGAAGAAGCGCAGCTTCCACGAGATGATCTCGCTATACAGCCCGTAGCTCCGCAGCCGGTCGCGCATCGCGTCCGTGAACCCGGAGAGTTCGATGCGGTTCGCGCCCATGACACGGGCCCGGCGAAGCTGAAGGCCTTCGGCGAGGTCGAGGATGGTGCGGCCGTCGACCAGGGCCGCATAGGCGTCCTCGGCGCTGAGGCTGGTCGCGCCGGTCGAGGCGGCGTTGGCGGCCCAGGCCGGTGAGACGCGCCGGCCGATGATGCGTTCGCCGTCATCGGTCTGAAGGCGATAGACGCGCGTCGACTCGTTGGGCAGGCGCTTCCACACGGGCAGCAGCAGGCCGCTGACCATATGGATCGTGCTCTCGGTGAAAGCCGGGACCTCCGACACCTCGCGCTGCCAGATGGCGGCGAAGGTCTCGCGATCGGCTTCCTGCCAATGGCTGTCGGCCATCATCTTCAGCGAGGCGTGATGCTGCTCCATCGGCCGGATCAGCCGCACGCGCCGTTCGATCTCGCCGTCGTCGAGCATCAGCGATGGCGCGGGGATTTGCACGGCGGCTCGGCCAGAGCGCTCATTCACGAGCAGCCGGGCGTGCGGATCGGCCAGCCAGGCCAGCGCGCTCTCCGTCGACGTCGGCCGATTGCGGCGACGCTCGACAAGGCTGAGAAGACGCGCTTCCGCCCCCGTCGCGGGATGCGTGTAGATGGTGGTCCGCTCGGTGACGACGAAGCTCTCCGCCGTCAGTGTTTCCAGGCCGACATCATAGACGCCGCTGGCGATCGCGCCCGCCACCTTCGCCTCGAGCAGCAGTTCGAAGGCGGTGAACAGGATGCCTTGCAGCTCGATGGTGAGGGCGAGCAGCCGGTTGAGAAAGGTCGTAATCGGCGGCAGTTCGTCCTTGATGCCGCCCTCGTCCATCAGTTTCAGGCCGGTGGCGTCCTCGAAGCGCTGGAGCGAGCAGCCTTCGACCTTGCCCCGCACGATCTGGAGATAGAGCTGGCGAAGGGCATCGCGAGCGTAGCTCGATTCCAGATTGTCCTCAGGCCGGAACAGGCCCTGTCCGCCGGTCTGGCGTTGGCCGCGCGTGATTGCGCCCAGCGTGTCGAGGCGGCGGGCGATGGTGGAGAGGAAGCGCTTCTCCGCTTTCACATCCGTGGCGATCGGCCGGAACAGCGGTGGCTGCGCCTGGTTGGTGCGGTTGGTGCGACCGAGGCCCTGAATGGCGGCGTCCGCCTTCCAGCCCGGCTCCAGCAGATAGTGAACCCGGAGCCGCTGGTTCCTGGCGGAGAGTTCGGCGTGATAGCTACGCCCGGTGCCGCCCGCGTCGGAGAAGACGAGGATGCGTTTCTGATCGTCCATGAAGGCGCTGGTCTCGGCGAGGTTCGCCGATGGCGCGCGGTTCTCGACGACGAGACGATGGCCCTTGCGCACGATGCGCCGCGATCGGCCCGTCACCTCCGCGACCGTCTCCGTCCCGAAACGCTGCACGATCTGGTCGAGCGCGCCAGGGACTGGCGGGAGCGATGCGAGCCGTTCGATCAGATCGTTGCGGCGGGCGACGGCTTCCCTACTCTCGACAGGCTGGCCATCCCGATAGACGGGACGCGACGACAGATTGCCTTCCGAGTCGGTGAAGGGCTCGTAGAGCTGCACCGGGAAGGAATGGGCGAGATAGTCCAGGACGTATTCCCGCGGCGTGATGTCCACGCGCACGTCTTTCCATTCGTCGGTCGGGATCTCCGCCAGCCGACGTTCCATCAAGGCTTCGCCGGTTGAGACGATCTGGATCACGGCGGCATGACCCGCATCGAGATCGCCTTCGATCGAGCGGATCAGCGTCGGCGTCTTCATCGACGTGAGCAGATGGCCGAAGAAGCGCTGCTTGGCGGATTCGAACGCCGAGCGGGCGGCGGACTTTGCCTGCTTGTTCAGCGTGCCGTCGCTGCCGGTGATGTTGGCGGCCTGCATCGCCGCATCGAGATTGTTATGGATGACGGCGAAGGCCCCGGCATAGGCGTCATAGATGCCCCGCTGTTCGTCGGTGAGCTGGTGCTCAACCAGCTCGTATTCGACACCGTCATAGGAGAGTGACCGGGCGGTGTAGAGGCCGAGCGAACGCAGATCGCGCGCGAGCACCTCCATGGCCGCCACGCCGCCGTCCTCGATGGCTTCGACGAATTCGGCGCGGGTGGCGAAGGGAAAATCTTCGCCGCCCCAGAGGCCGAGCCGCTGGGCATAGGCGAGATTGTGGACCGTGGTGGCGCCGGTGGCGGAAACATAAGTCACGCGCGCGTTCGGCAGAGCGTGCTGGAGGCGCAAACCTGCGCGACCCTGCTGCGAGGCGGCGACATCGCCGCGTTCTCCTTTGCCGCCAGCGGCGTTCTGCATGGCGTGCGCCTCGTCGAAGATGATGGCTCCATCGAAATCGGAGCCCAACCAATCGACGATCTGCCGGACGCGCGAAACCTTCTCGCCGCGGTCGTCGGAGCGTAGCGTGGCGTAGGTCGTAAATAGGATGCCTTCCGACAGGGTGATGGGCTTGCCCTGCGGGAAGCGCGAGAGCGGCGTGACGAGCAACCGTTCCATGCCGAGCGCCGACCAGTCGCGCTGGGCATCCTCGATCAGCTTGTCGGATTTCGAGACCCAGACCGCCTTGCGGCGACCGCGCAGCCAGTTATCGAGGATGATGCCCGCAGACTGACGGCCTTTGCCCGCGCCGGTCCCGTCGCCGAGCATGTAGCCGCGCCGGAAGCGCACGGCGTTCTCGGCGTCGGGCGGAGCGGCCTTCACGAGATCGAAGGTTTCATCGACCGTCCATGACCCGGCGAGGAAATCGGAATGGGCTTCGCCGGCGAAGATGACGGTTTCGAGCTGAGCGTCCGAGAGAAGATCGCAGATGTTCGCCGGCAGCATCGGCCGGTAGCTTGGCTTGGGCGGCGCGATGCTGGCCATGGCCGCCGACTGAACGAGCTTGGTCGGATGCGCCTGCGCGCCGGGGATGCGGATCGACTGCAATCCGTATTCTTCGTAGATCGCATCGGTGAGGCGCGCACCCTCGGGCGGCGTCCAGTCGACGGTCTCATAGGCGAGTTCGACGCCTTCCGGCTCGATGGAGAGCGACACGGCTGGACGAGTCGCCGAGGCGCGCGCGAGATAGCCGCGCACCGTACGCGGCGTAGCTGCCGGGCCGGCGGGCGGCGACGGCAGCGTCGCCGTGGCAAGGCGCGAGGGGACCTGGGCCTCGATCCAGCCGAGCAAGGCTGCGACATCGGGCGCAACGCCGGCAGAGGTCGGGAAGATGGCGGGATCGTCAGCCGGGAGTTTGTCGATGACGGTCAGCCGCGTCTCGATCGTCGTGCCGTGCCGAGCGTAGACCGAGCCGTCGATCGCTGCGGTGAAAGCGACACGGCCACGCTCCTGGAGCCGCCTGAAAGCGTCGGTCCAGGCCGGGATCTCGGGCCCGAAGTTCGCGCCGGTGATGGCGACCAGACGGCCGCCATCGGCGAGACGCGCCAGGGCCGAGGCGACATGGCGATAGGCGGCGTCGGCCATGCGGCCGGAGACGTGGGCCATGGCCGAAAACGGCGGGTTCATGATGACGACGGTTGGCGTGGCGGTCGGCGGGAGATGATCGTCGATCTGGGCCGCGTCGAAACGCGAGACGGCGACGGTCGGGAAGAGAGCGGCGAGCAGATCGGCGCGAGCATCGGCCAGCTCGTTGAGGAGGAGTTCGCCGCCGCTGATCTGGGCGAGGATCGCGAGCAATCCGGTGCCGGCCGATGGTTCGAGCACGACATCGCCCGGCGCGATGGCGGCTGCGGTCACGGCGGCGAGCCCAAGCGGCGTCGGCGTCGAGAATTGCTGCAACGCCTGGCTTTCCTCGGAGCGGCGCGTGTGCGTCGGCAGAAGTCCGGCGATTTTGGTGATGGCGGAAAGCCGTGCTGCCGGAGAAGCGGCTTTGCGGAAAAGCGTCTTTCCGTACTTCTGAAGGAACAGGACGGTCGCCGCTTCGCAGGCGTCGTAGGCGGTCTTCCAGGTCCACGCGCCGGTCGTGTCCGATGCGCCGAACGCCGCTTCCATCGCGCTACGCAACGCAGCGGCGTCGATACGCTCGCCGCGCTCAAGGTGAGTCAGAAGACGCAGGGCCGCGCCGAACGCGGCGACTTCTGAGGAAGGAACGGGAACGACAGAGGGGAATGCGGCGGCGGCCGCCGCTGACGTCAAAGCCAGGGTCATCGGAAATGCCTCGGGAGAGCGGAAAACGGGAAGCCCGCGCGGCGCTCTCTCTCAACCGCCCGGACTCGACCCGTCCCGGCGACCCTCTCCCTCTCAGGGACTCGCAATGACCGACATGAAAAAAGCGCCCAACCGCGAAGGCTGGGCGCTTTAGGTATCAACCGAACCGGCGACCGGCCTCGGTGAAGGTGTAGTCGTTGGCGGCGATGGATTCGTCGATCGTCTCGTCCGATGTGAGGTGGTTGTATTCACGCTCGAGCTGGCGATAGAGCCAGCGGGCGAGGTCGCGCAGCGCCTCGATGACGGCTTCCTCCGCGCCGTCGGTCATGGGCTGCCAGGACGGACTGTCGCGTTCTACCGACACCGACATGCAGTATTCATGGTAGTAGCGCCCGCCATGCGTGGTTTCGGCGCGAAGCTGGAAGAAATTGCGCTGTTGCACGGCTTGCAGCGCGTCGGCGATGCGATGCAGGGCCTCGTCCCGAGGGGCGTAATCGCACAGCGCCTTCGACGCGCCCTTGCGATAGCGATAATAGGCCTCGAAACAAGCGCCGTCGCCCTGGCTCCAGAAACCGGAAAACCAGATGCGAGGCTCCTGACGGTTGGCGCCACCATAGAGCCGGACCGGCCGGGTCTTGAAGGACAGGCCGAGCAGCTCGCCGATGCGGACGAAATCGTCATAGACGAATTCGTACCAATCGTGCTCGACGCCGTTCTCGCGATACCATGAACGGGCTGTCTCCTTGGCGGAATCGGAGAGTTCGCCGAGCCGATAGACGGTGGTTTCTATGATCTCAGGCATCGGGATCACCTCCGTCGAGCACGTCGGCGAGCCAGCCGCTGGTATAGGTCCACGCCACGGTCTCGCCCGTGGTGAGATCGAGCACATGCGCGCCGCCGCCGAAGGCATCGACGCGCGGCCTCGAGCAGGTGTTGGCGTATTGGAAACCCCAGCGCCCCGTCAGCCCGAACGCGGCGGCGCAGCGCTTCACGAACTGGATCAGGCGCTCGGGATCGCCGGTGACGTCATCGCGCATCCAGAGGATGGTCCCGCCGTGCTCAGGCTGGATCGAAAGTAGGAACCCCTCGGACGGCGGTTCTTCGGAAGCCCCTTCTTCGGAGAGCGTGTTGTAGAAGTCGAGTGCGCGTGCGGCGTTGTCGGGGGTGCCGACGTCGAGCAGGCAGGAGAAATGGGTGAAAAAGTCGGCCATGGCAGGCTCCTGAAACGACAATGCCCGGCGCGAGGCCGGGCTGATTGAAGGAATGGGACTGGGTCAGGCGGCCTGCGGCAGCCGGAGAAGATCGGCGGCGGTCTCGCGCCAGAGCGGATCGACCAGGCGCGCTTCGAGGCGGGAAGCCTGATAGCGAAGGTCGCGCGCCGATCCATAATCGCCGCGACCGGAGGCGGCGAAGGCCAGGCCGCGTATCCGGCTCGCTTCGGTGACGACGCGCCGGGCTTCGCGGTCGCTGGCGACGGGATGCTGCCAGAGGATGACGCCGGCGCGGATGTCTCCGGCGAGGACCAAGCCCAGCGTGTTGTCCTGCACGACGATCAGCCGCGGCCGGAAATGCAGCGTGTCGTCGGGGCCGATGCGGATATCGCCGCGCGAGACGCGCATGGCTGCAAGAGCCATGGCGTCTTCGGGGCAAGCGGTCTCGCCGAGCGGGATGCTGCGGTCGCGGCAATCGGCGTCGGTGGCCCCGGCATAGCTGATCGTGCCGAGGCAGGAGACGTGTAGCGGGAGTTTCTGCGCGCGATGAAGTCGCGGCAGCACCTCCTCCGCGAGGATCTGACCGATCGAGACGATGGGGGCAGCATTGGCATGGGTCATTGGGAATACTCCGCGACGGGCGGCGGAGGCCTCTCCTCCACCTGCTATCCCGTCACGGCCGCCCGGCCCGAACTCTCCCTCTCATTGCTGGCGTCGAAGCCGATCCGGTCAGTAGCCGAAGGACCAGGAGGGCCAGGCCTGACCGTCGTCGGAGGCCGTGACCGCCTCGGCCAGATAGGTCGCTTCGCCCTCGATGAGGGAGGGATCGCGCACAGGAGTTTCGTCGATCACGGTGACGCGGGTCACAAGGCCGTCCTCGACCTCGACATGGACGGGCACGAGATACTGGAACACGACGCGGCGCGTCGGGGACGCGTTGATAATGGGCATGATGATCTCCACGAAAATGCGGGGAGCGGCAAAGACCGCTCCCCGTTGTCGTGTTCACTCGGCTGCGGCCAGGACGGTTTCCTCGTCCTCGGCATCGACGCCCTCGTCCTCCTCGCCATCATCGGCGAGGAAGTCCGGCAGCGCCGTGTCATCGCCGCCATCCGTCTGCGCCTCGGCGCCGGTGGTCTGTTCGCCATCGAGCGAGGCGAGGCGCAGCGGCTCGGGCAACCAGCCGGTGTCGGCCAGCAGGCGCTCGGCTTCCTTGGCCATGTCGCCCTTCTTCAGGTGGTCGATGAGCTGCGCAGCCCGCTCGCCGGCGCCTTCGCGAACGGCTTCAAGGATGCGCGGCTTGGTGACACGGCCGAGATAGTTGCCCACGGTCGGCCGCCAGCCCGCCGCCACCATGTCGAGGCCGGTTTCGCGAGCGAGCCGGTCCGCCTGCGCCATCCGCACGTCAAGGCCATGGCGGCTGACGCCCGAACCGGAATGCGGATTGGGCCGCTCGAAGAGCGCATTGACGCCGTAGCTCACGCACAAGGCCAAGAGGTCCATGCGCGTGCCGTCATCGAGATGGGTGAGCCAGTCCCAGAGGGCTTGGTCGTCGGCCGGGACATGGTCGCCCCAGCGTTCATGCCGCTCGTTCACGGCCCGGGCGGAGTCGCTCTCCTTCAGCTCGTCGGACTGAGCCGGGAAGAAGATGTGCCGGACAC
>MKVK01000019.1 GCA_001898825.1 Magnetospirillum sp. 64-120 | reverse complement strand
CGCTTTTTTCGAAGATCGGGAAGTTTCCTTCTCAACACCTTCCGCGAAGCCGTCGCTTCCTCCGCGGCCCCGCCGGCCAGATCACTCCGTCCGCTGGGGAGGCCGGTTTCTACGCCTGGCCAGGGCACCCGTCAACCCCTTATTTTTACCGTCGTGTGACGGCCCCTTAAGGAGCGAACGAAAGCCAAGCATATGCCCCGGAAGACACCTTGGCAAGAGACAAAATGCTTTTACATCAACACTTTAGAGTATCTATGGGTTGGGGGCTCGACACATCACCGCCCCCACCCATAGGTCAACGACCTCCTTACATGGAGGCCGCGTCGCAAGATTGGCGGTGCAGTTTCAAGGTCTTGCACAGCTTGGTGGCGGCGGTTTTCGACGCCAGGGGGCCGACCAGAACCCGCCAGCGCGTACCGTCACTGTTGGGACGATAAACGGCGTCGTATTTCCCCAACTCTTCGGGGAACTTGCGCTTGATCCCGTCCCACGCGCTTCGCGCCTCGCTTTCCGAAGCGGCGCTGGCCAAGGCCACCCCCCACTTGCCGAACGGCTTGGCCGAAGATGCCTTCGCCGTATCCTTGACGGGGGCGGCAACACTGCTGGCCGGACGCAGGCCGGTCACCGACCCGTCCACCACCTGATTCCCCATCTGCGTATTGTAACGCTGGTCGATGGCGGTCTTTTCTTTCGACGCCTCGTCACTGGTGATCAGACCGGACGCCAACAGACGCTCGACCCGACCAATGGCCTGACCGGCTTCCAGCAGGTCCTTGGGCGGCAAAGGCGGCAATTCGGTGCGGCGCGGCTTATCCGGCAGCAGCGCATCCAGAATGGCCGTGCGTTCGACCGCATGTTCGGCCGGAGTGATGGCGCGCCCTTCCAGATTCTGCGCCAAGGCCCGCAGGCGGGCGGCGACGGCGTCTTCAGGCGGAATGGGACGATCGAGACCGGCCGACGGGGCCTTGCCGGTATAAGGCAGCAAGGCGCCGGTATTGGCGGCGCGCCTGGCCTTGTATTCATCCGGGGTGATCAACGATTCGTCCAGCAAACGCTTCAGAATACGAAAGCGGCCCACCGCGTTGGCTTCCGCGCCGGAAGCGCTGGCCGAGCCGATGGGGGTCATGGGACCGGAAGCTGTTTGCGGACGCGTTCCCGATACCAGCGGATCCGGATCACCGAAGGGCAGAGCCGGCGCCCCCACGGCCGAGGCCCCCGGCCCCTTGCCCGATTCGGCGGCGCTGCGCGGCACATAGCGGCCGGTCATCTTGTCGATGGCGGCCATGTTGGCCCGCGCCACGTCGACCACCGAACGCGGCATGACGATGCCACCATCCCCCGGCGTCATGATCGACCCCGGAATGTTGTTGGTGATGATGACTTCGTAATATTGCCGGGCCAGATCGTAGCGCCCCAGGCCCTGATAGGACAGACCGGCGGCCAAAAGCGCGATAGGATCGCGGGAATTGTAGCGCAACGCCGTCAGGGCGTAGCGCTCGGCGGTGGTGTAGTCGCCCCGGGTCAAAGAGCTCATGGCCCGGTCGGCGGCGTCGGAATTGACCACGCCTTCCATGGTGTTCTGCGTGCCGTTGGGATCGAGCAAGGCCTGGCAGCCGGCCAGGGAGACCAGCATGACGGCCGAGGCGACGCCCCGACGCAGACGAGAAAGGGTGCTCATCCTATTCCCCCTAGTGCACAGGCCCCTATCGCGCAGTCCGGGCCATACAGGAATTCCAATCATAGAATGCAGTCAAGGCGTTCACACTTCCTTAATCGCCGCCGGGTCGTGTCGATGATATAAGGGAACGACCCTTGGGGGACCCGGATGGATCATACCGAGACCGAGCTGAAGCTGGCCCTGGACGCGCAGGCGCTGAAACGCGTTCCGCGTGTCGCCGCCGTCGCCGCGGCCAAGCGGGGCCGCGCGCAAACCAAGGATTTGGTTTCCACCTATTACGACACCCCCGACTGCGTCCTGCGGCAGGCCGGACTGTCGCTGCGGCTGCGCCGACGGGGCCGGGATTGGATTCAAACGGTCAAGCGATCCGTCGTCGTCCATTCCGGCCTGTTCGAACGCCACGAATGGGAAATAGTGCTGGCCCAGCCCGGCCTGAACCTGCCGCATCTGCTGTCCACCGGACTGGACATCTTCAAGCAGGACGAGCTGTACCCAAAGCTGCAGCCGCTGTTTTCCACCCACGTGCGGCGGACCACCCACATCCTGGCCGGCGAAGGCTGGGAGGTTGAACTGGCCCTGGACCACGGGCGGCTGGTCGCGGGGGAACGCGAGCAGGCCATCGCCGAAATCGAGCTGGAGATGCGCCACGGCCCCGCCGAAATGGTGTTCCCCCTGGCTCACGCCATCGCCGCCGCCCTGCCCTGCCAGGTGCTGGCCCAGGCCAAGTCCGACCGAGGCTATGATTTGGCCGCCAACACCGCCCCGCAATCCTTCAAGGCCAAACCGCTGCGGCTGTCCGCCGACATGGCCACCGGCCAGGCCTTTGCCGCCATCGCTCGCGATTGCGTCGGCCACCTGAGCGCCAACCAGCCGGCGATCGCCGGCCCCCATGCCGCCGAAGCCGTCCACCAGATGCGGGTGGCGTTACGACGGCTGCGTTCGGCCCTGAAAATCTTCAAGCCCTTGTTGATCGGCGCCGACATGGACGGCTTGCGCGACCAGATCCGCTGGGTGTTGTCCCAATTGGGCCCAGCCCGCGATGCCGAAGTTTTCCTGACGGAGATCGTCGCCCCGGTTTGCGCAGACCACGCCGAAGCCCCGGCGCTGACACAGTTGTGGCAGGAATTCCAGCGCCGACGCGATGCCGAGGTGGAAACAGCAAGCCAAGCCGTTGCCTCGACACGCTTTACTTTGATGCTGCTGGAATTGGGCCGCTGGTCCCTGTGCCCCACCGACATGGACAGCCCCCAGGCCCAAGTCCCGCTGGCCGGCTTCGCCCGCAAGGTGCTGCGCCGGCAATGGCGACGCGTGCAGAAGGCCGGCGGCAAAGACCTGGGCCACCTGCCGGCCGAGCAGTTGCACCAATTGCGCATCCTGGGCAAACAACTGCGCTATGGCGCCGAGTTTTTCGCCAGCCTTTACCCCAAGACCAAGATCAAGCCGCTGCTGACCACCCTGGCCAGCCTGCAGCAGAATTTGGGCGAACTGAACGACTTGGCCGTCGCCGGCCCCCGCTTGGCCCGTTCAGGTCAGTCGGCATCCTGGGGCTGGGCGGCCGGACTGATCTGCGGCTGGCATGAAACGCGGCGGCCGCTTTTGATGAAAGCGGCGCGCCAGGATTGGAAAAGCCTGCGCAAGACCACGCCGCCCTGGGATTAATCTTCCAGCTTGTGGCCGTCCAACTCGGCTTGGCGGCGCTGTTCCTCTTGCCGGGCCGCCTGCTTTTCCGCCTTGGTCCGACCATGCGCCACCCGGTTGACCTCGGCCTGCTTGCTTTTCTCGTCCCGCGCCTTGGCTTTGCGCCAGCGGTTCAGGTTGACGACATCCGCCATCCGGCACCTCTCTTTCGCCGCCAGAGTATCGCCGGCCAGCAGGGTCGGAACAGAAAAATGTGGGGGAAATGCAAAAACCCCCTTGCGCCCCCCCAAACCCCCTGTTATATACCCGGCCCTCACGAGGTTGCGGGTGTAGCTCAGTTGGTCAGAGCGCCGGCCTGTCACGCCGGAGGTCGCGGGTTCGAGCCCCGTCACTCGCGCCACCTCGGTGAGAAAAATTTGATCCCAAAAGCAGAAGCCGCCCCCGACCAGGGCGGCTTCTGCTTTTTGGCGCTTCCACCCACAAAAAATATCGCACAAGTTTTCATCACAAAATCAACGCGCCTATATTTTACCCTGGCGCAGATCACACCCCGTGCTGGAAAATCGGCTTTCGCCCATTTTTCGTGCTGTTTTTGACGACTTAAGCACATGTTTTGCGCAATGACGGCATGCACATTTTCTGCTCAAATGAGCTTTATCGTTTTAAATCAATCGCGTAACAAACACAGATCCATTTGGCATAATTGTTGATGGCGCGCGCCCAAACCCCTTGCGTGGGGCCCAGGGTGAGGAGCCAATTCAAATGGAAGTGACACGAACCGGTGCAGATGTACTTTTCGTTCTTTTGGGGGCGATCATGGTTTTGGCCATGCACGCCGGCTTTGCCTTCCTTGAAGTTGGAACGGTTCGAAAAAAGAACCAAGTGAACGCCCTGGTCAAGATTTTGACCGACTTCGCGGTCTCGACCCTGGTCTATTTCTTCGTCGGCTATGGCGTCGCTTATGGCATCAGTTTCCTGCATCCGGCCGCCGAACTGGTGGGCAAGGGGGAAAACGCCGCCTTCGCCGCCAACGGCTATGATCTGGTGAAGTTCTTCTTCCTGGCCACCTTCGCCGCCGCCATCCCCGCCATCATCTCGGGCGGCATCGCCGAGCGCGCCAAGTTCTGGCCACAGCTGATCGCCACCTCGATCCTGGTCGGCTTGGTCTATCCGCTGACCGAGGGCATGGTGTGGGGCACCCGCCTGGGCTTTCAGGAACTGGTCACCGAATGGTTCGGCGTCCCCTTCCACGATTTCGCCGGCTCGGTTGTGGTTCACGCCCTGGGTGGCTGGATTGCCCTGGGTGCCGTGCTGATGCTGGGGGCGCGTCGCGGCCGCTATCGCAAGGATGGTCGGGTCGTCGCCATTCCGCCGTCCAACATTCCCTTCCTGGCCTTGGGGTCGTGGGTTCTGTGCGTCGGCTGGTTCGGCTTCAACGTCATGAGCGCCCAAACCATCGACGGCATTTCCGGTCTGGTGGCGATAAATTCGCTGCTGGCCATGGTCGGCGGCATCCTGACCAGCCTGCTGGTGGGCCGCAACGACCCCGGCTTCGTCCATAACGGCGCCCTGGCCGGCCTGGTGGCCGTCTGCGCCGGTTCCGACGTCATGCATCCGGTGGGTGCCCTGATCACCGGCGGCGTGGCCGGCGCACTGTTCGTCTGGGCCTTCGAGATGTGCCAGGACAAATGGAAAGTGGACGACGTCCTGGGCGTCTGGGCCCTGCACGGGCTGTGCGGGACCCTGGGTGGCTTGGCTTGCGGGATTTTCGGCCTGGAAGCCCTGGGCGGCATGGGCGGGGTCCATTTCGGCGCCCAATTGACGGGAACCCTGACCGGCATCTCCATCGGCGCGGTTGCGGGGCTGAGCGTCTACGGATCGTTGCGCGCGGTCATGGGCATCCGCCTGTCCGACGAGGACGAGTTCATGGGCGCTGATTTGGCCATCCACCAGATCACCGCCTATCCGGAAGAAGCCACCACCGTGCATGACGACGGTCAGGCCCTGGCGGCCCGGGCGGCGGCACGCGGTGCCTCTGCTGCCTGAAAGTCATAGTTTCCCCCTTGGCGGGGGCGGACGATAGTTTACACTAGCGTCGTCCGCCCCCATTGCGTTCCATACCCGAGGGGGGGGCGGCCAAGGGGTGGGACAGGGCCGTGAACAAATCAGGGAAGGGATGGCTGCACCCATCGCGCAGCCGCATGCTTGCCGCCATGGCGAGCCTGTGCCTGCTGATGCCGCAGGTGGTGACGGGTTACGAGATCTGGCGCCAGCACACCTCCACCCTTGGCCTGGCTGAACGCAACATCAATGTTCTGGTGGACCTGATGTCGGGCGAGGTGCAGCGCACCTTGAACGCGGTGGACGAGATCATCGATCAGACCACTTTGGACATTTCCACCCACGCCGATCGCGATGCCGTGGAAACCCGCCGCGTCATGCGAGAGCGCGCCATGGGAGTTCCCGCCATCTTCGGCCTGATGGTGGTCGACGACAAGGGCATGGCCCTGGCGTCGCTGCATGGTTTTTCCCCCCGCCATCAAAGCTTCGCCGATCGGGTGCGCCGCGAAGCGCAGGCCAGCGGGCGTCCCTTCCATATCGGCCGGCTGACCCCCGACCCTTTTGACGGTACCCCGGTCATTCCTTTTGCCCGCTTCCGTCACGATGCCCAGGGCGAAATCGACGGACTGACCATCGCGTCCATGTCGGCGCGTTTCTTCCGCGAACTTTTCGCCCAGATCAAGTCGCTGCCGCACGCCACTATCACCTTGGCCCAGCTTGACGGCACCCCCTTGGTGCAAATTCCCGAAAGCGACGGCAGCAGCCTGTCCCCCTTGCCGGAATTCCAGCCCTTTGCCGCCGACGCCGGGTTGCTGTACGGCGGCGACAAGGATGGAAAGCGCATTGTCGCCTATCGCACCGTACGTCCCTTCGCCCTGCGGCTGACGGTTGCGGTGGATGCCGACGAATTGCTGGCCCCGTGGCGCAGCAACAGCCTGCGGCTGATCCTGGCGGATCTGACCATTTCCATCCTGCTGGCCTTCGCCATGCTGCAATCCTGGCGCGGTTGGCGTGCCGAAATGACCCAGGACAAGACCCGCGAGGAAGAAGAACTGCTGCTGCGCATGTCGCGCTTTGCCTTGAACAACAGCGCCGACATGGTGGTATGGAGCGACGAGCAAGGCGCCATCACCTTTGCCAACCTGACCGCCCACCAGCGTCTGGGCTATGCCCCCGACGCCATGGTCGGCCTGCATGTCGCCGACATCGATCCGGCTTTCCACGCCGCGATGTGGCCGGAAAAAATGGATGAATTGCGCAAGGCGCGGTCGCTGCGATTCGATTCCACCTTGCGCGACAGGAACGGCGCCGTCATCCCGGTGGAAGTGTCGGTCAGCCTGTTCAGCTGGGCCAACCAAGATTTCGCCTGCGCCCTCATCCGCGACATCAGCGAACGCAAGAAGACCGAGGACACGCTGGCCGAACGCACCCGCCGGCTGGAGGCCTCCAACACCGAGTTGGAGGAATTCGCCTATGTGGCCAGCCATGACCTGCGCGAACCGTTGCGCATGGTCAACGCCTTCATCGGCCTGCTGGAACGTCGCTATGGCCCGCAACTGGACGATACCGGGCGCGAATATGTCGCCTTTGCCCGCGACGGCGCCCAACGCATGGACCGTCTGATCCTGGATTTGCTGGAATATTCCCGTGTCGGCGCCGAATCACGCCCACTTGGCGTCATCGACCTGACCCGCTCGGCCGAGGCGGCACGACGCGACCTGTCCATGTCCCTGCAGGAAAGCGGCGCCATCCTGGAAATGCCCGACGAGTTTCCCATGGTTTGGGGGGACCAGGGGGAACTGACCCGCCTTTTGGTCAACCTGATCGGCAACGCGATCAAGTACCACCATCCCGACCGGGCACCACACATCCGCATCGCGGTGGAAACCGGCGGCGGACTTGCCACCTGCCGGGTGGAAGACAACGGCATCGGCATCTCGCCGCAATATTTCGACCGTATCTTCCGCATTTTCCAGCGCCTGCACGGCCGCGAGAGCTATGACGGCACCGGCATCGGCCTGGCGGTGTGCAAGAAAATCGTCGAACGCCATGGCGGACGAATCTGGCTGGCTTCGGTTCCCGACCAGGGAACCACCTTCTTCTTCACCCTGCGCCTGGCGTCAGAGTTCTGACGCAAAAGACGACTCCGTCAGAGTTCTGACGCGGAACAAGACGTCGTCAGCGATCCGACGAAGTCGACGATGGCCTGAGCCACCAGATCGGCCTGATCCTTTTGCGGTGAGTGGCCACATTGGGGCAAGACCAGGGTCCGGGCACCACCGGGCACCAGATCACGCACGATGGTGACCTGTTCCAGGCTGGCATATTCGTCGTCTTCGCCTTGGATCACCAGAACCGGCACCCGGATGTCGGCCAGGAAGTCGCGGATATGCCAATGCTTGAATTCAGGACGCAGCCAGGTGTCGTTCCAGCCGTGAAAGGCGCAATCCACGTTGTCGCCGTGATAGCGCGCCAGCTTTTCCCGCATGTCGGTGCCACGCCAGATGTCGGTGACCTTGGCGATGGCATCCACGCACAAATCCTCGACGAAGGAATGCGGCGCCATGGCCACAACCCCCAGGATGCGGGAATCGGTCTGTTGCCGCCGCCCCTCGTCCCCCGCCGCCACCAAGGCGATGGTGCCGCCGTCCGAATGACCGACCAGAATGGCCTGATCGATATGGGCCTGATCCAGCACCGCCGGTAGATAGAGGCAGCCCTCCTGGTTCAGGTAATCGGTCGGCCGCGGCAAGGTGACGGGGTCCGAACCGCCATAGCCGGCGCGGGAATACACCAAGGCAGGCAGCCCCAAAGCCTGGGCGACCCGATCGGGGAAGTCGCGCCACTGGGCCACCGAGCCCAAGCCTTCGTGCAGGAACACCAAAACCGGCCGACCGGATTGGGCTTGCCCGATCCAGCGGCATTCCAGACGCGATCCGTTCACCAGAAACATCAGCGCAAGACCGCTTCCCGGCCTTCCACATTGCCATAGATGCGTTGCAGCAAGCCTTTCAGGGTCTTGACCTCGTCCTCGCTCATGCCGGCGATGGCCGCGCTTTCCCATTGCAGGGCCTTGGGCACGATGGCTTCGGCCATGCGGCGACCTTCCTTGGACAGCGTGATCAGCACGGCGCGGGCATCTTCGCCCGAACGACGACGGCTGACCAGACCGGCCCGGTCCATGGACGCGGTGATGCGGGACAGCGTCGACAATTCGATGGCGGTGATGCGCGAAAGATCGCCCAGCCGCTGCTCGCCCTCGTCCAGCAGAGCCGACATGACCCGCCACATGGGAAGGGTGATGCCGAAGCGGTCAAGCTCTCGCGAAAAGGTGTTTGAAATAGACACCCCTGCACGGTTTACGAGATATGGGACATAGTCCCCCAGTTGGAAGCGCACGGTAATTCTCCTCCCTGGACACCCTCTTTTGTTTTTCGGGGCGTTCCAATTTCAGTGGTTCCATGATTTCCACCACGCCCTTGATGTCAAGAGAGATTGTCCGCGCCATACGAAGGAGGCATGCTGCAAGCCCCGCTTTTCCACGGAGAAAATCATGACGTCCGCCCTGTTCACCTTGGCCCAGCCGGTGGTTCCCATCCTTGGCCAGGACAATGTCTATCCCGTGCGCCGGGTGTTCTGCGTCGGCCGCAACTATGCCGGCCACGCCCGCGAGATGGGATCCGATCCCAACCGCGAACCGCCGTTCTATTTCAGCAAAAGCGCCGATTCCCTGGTCCCCGGCGGCGGCACCATCCCCTATGCGCCCGGCACGTCCAACCTGCACCATGAAATCGAACTGGTGGTGGCGCTGGGCAAGACAGTGTTCCAGGCCACCCCTGAACAGGCGGCCGGCGCCGTTTACGGCCATGCTGTCGGGCTGGACATGACGCGGCGCGACCTGCAGAACGCCGCCAAGGACATCGGCCGGCCGTGGGATTTGGGCAAGTCGTTCGAGTTTTCCGCCCCCATCACCGCTTTGGTGCCGTCCGCCACCCCCATGGGCGCGGGTGCCATCAGCCTGGAGGTCAACGGCCAGACCCGGCAAAAGGGCGACCTGAACGAAATGATCTGGTCGGTGCCGGAAGTCATCGCCCACCTGTCGCAGTTCTATCACCTGGGCCTGGGCGACCTGATCTATACCGGCACCCCCGAAGGCGTGTCGGCGGTCAAGCCCGGCGACACCCTGGTGGGCCGCATCGACGGCCTGCCCGAGCTGGCGGTCACCATCGGCCCCGCCGCCTGACACGAATAAAAAAAACGGCCCTTCCGCTGGAAGGGCCGTCGCAGTTTCGGCATCAGTCCCGAACTTACTTCTTGTGAATGGCGTTCCAGGTCTCGTTCAGCTCACGCTCGGCGTCGAAGGCCCCCTGGGGCAGCTTGTGGGCGACACCCTTGTGGCAGTCGATGCAAGTCTTGCCTTCTTCCATGGCTTCGTCATGGCGGATCTGGGCGCGTTTTTGCTGACGCGACAGGTCGAACGAATTGAAGCTATGACAGTTGCGGCATTCCCGCGAATCCGTCGCCTTCATGCGTTCCCATTCGTTTTTGGCCAGGGTCAAGCGCTTGGCTTCGAACTTCTCGCGGGTGTCGATGGTGCCCAGGATCTTGTGCAGCACTTCGTTGGAGGCCTGGATCTTGCGCTTGATCTTGTAGATCCACGGCTTCGGCACGTGACAATCCGGGCAGGTGGCCCGCACGCCGGAACGGTTCTGGTCGTGGATGGTGCCCCGGTACTCGCGATAGACGTTGGCCTCCATCTCGTGGCACGAGATGCAGAACGCTTCGGTGTTGGTCAGCTCCAGCGTCCAGTTGAAGCCGCCCCAGAAGACGACGCCCCCCAGGAAGCCGACGACCAGGATGGCCCCCAGCGACCAGCGCGAAGTCGGTCGGCGCAGCAGGCCCCAGGCTTGGCACAGCAGGCTGGGCTGCTTGCCTTCGGGTTGGTTTTCGTTGGTCATGGCCCCAGTCCTTTCCTCACCGGCCGGTGACGGCGGGCTTGAACACGTTCTCCACCAGCGGCTTGGCGTCCACTTGCGGCACGTGGCACTGGGTGCAGACGTAACGGTTGCCGTTCACCGTGTCCTGGCGCACGCCATTGCGGTCGATGTAGTGCAGGTCCGAAATCTTCGGCGCCTTTTCCTGGTCGGAATACGGCCATTCATGGCAGCGCAGGCACTGGTTAACCTTCAGGTCGATCTCGTACTTGCTGGTGTCGTGGGGCACCAGCGGCGGCTGCTGGCGATAAGCGCGCTCGTGCTTGACGCCGTCCTGGACCTTGTAGCTGTCCGGCGCCTTGTCGGCGGTGTTGACCGGCGTGTCGCGCAAGGCCTTGACTTCGGCGGCGACCACGCCGCCACCCATCCCGAAAACCGAGCCCAGGACCATTCCCAGGGCGACGGCCATGGCCATGATTTTGTGTTTCACAGCATTTTCTCCCCTTGCAGAACCTTCTTTGCCGGTCCATGGACGCTGGCGCCCGTACCGTCGCGGAAACGAGTGGTGAATATGAAGACGTCCTTGGCGCAGACATCGATGCACCGCCCGCAATTGGAACAATCGCGTGAGACGATGATCGGGCTTGCGCCAGTCTTGGCGCCGCGCAACGCCGGCGTGATGACCTGGCGTTCCGGGCAAACGGTGAAGCAATCCATGCAATTGTCGCAGGCGTCGCGGTTCACGGCCGACACCCGCACCAGCCCCTTGGCGCCGACCAGCGCGTAGAAGGCGCCCACCGGACACAGGTGGCCGCACCAGCCGCGCGACGCCACACCCAGGTCGAACAGCAGCACGGCGACGGTGATGGACAGCGCGGCACCGCCGGTGAACAACGTCCCGGTGACCAGGGCCCGGTGCAGCATGGTCACCGGGTTGACCGCTTCCCAAACGATGGTGCCGGTCAGGGCCGAGCCCACCAGCACGCCGGCCAGGATCAACAGCCGCAGCCGGCGATCCATGGGATAGGCGTCTTTCAGGCCGAAACGGGTGCGCACCCAGGCGGCGAAATCGGTGACCACGTTGACCGGGCAGGCCCAGCCGCAGAAAGTCCGCCCGCCCACCAGGGCATAAGCCGCCAGCACGATGACCGCGCCGATCAGTCCGCTGGTTTCCAGCACATGGCCGGCCAGCAGGGCTTGCAGCGCCATCATCGGGTCGGTCAGCGGCAGCACGCCCAAGGTCATGCTGGACGCCAGGGTCCCCTTGGTGATCCAAAAGCCCCACAGCGGGCCGGTCAGGAACACCGCCAGGAAACCGGCCTGGGCCAAGCGACGCAGGACCAGCCATTTGTGGGCGGCCAGCCAGCCGTCGCGGCGCCGGCGGTCCAGGCCGGGGCGGCGCGGTTCGCGTGCGGCGCTCATGGCTTGAACTCCTTGAACCCGCCGCCGGGCAGACGCTCGGGGGCCGGCATGGCCGGCGTCTCGGGCATGCGGTCGGGCAAGTCGATGATGCCGTCGATCAGGGACTTGCCGGCCTTTTCCTTTTCTTCCCATCCCAGCCGGTAATGGGCACCCAGCATGCCCACGGCTTGGGCGTGGGGCAGCACCTTGATGGCGGCTTCTTCCAGCACGCAGGCCTTTTCGCATTTGCCGCAGCCGGTGCATTTGTCGGTATGCACGGTGGGAATGAACACGGCGTGCTTGCCGGTGCGTTCGTTATGATGGCGTTCCAGGGTGATGGCCTGGTCGATCAGCGGACAGACCCGGTAGCAAACGTCACAACGCAGCCCCAGGAAGTTCAGGCAGGTTTCCTGGCCCACCAGCACCGCGATCCCCATCTTGGCCGCCTTGATGTCGGTCAGCGACTTGTCCAAGGCGCCAGTGGGACAGGCGACGACGCAAGGAATGTCCTCGCACATTTCGCAGGGAATTTTGCGGGCGTTGAAGAACGGCGTCCCCACCGGCTGGCCGTTGCCGGCCTCGGCCAGGGACAAGGTGTCGTAAGGGCAGTCGCGCACGCAAAGACCGCAGCGCACGCAGGCCGACAGAAAATCCGCATCATTGATGGCGCCCGGCGGACGCAGGGCCACGGCCTCGGCCCGGCGTCGCGCCGGAACCGCCAGCAAAGCCGCCACCAAGCCGGCGCCGCACGCTGCCCGGAAAGCTCCGGACAGCATGTCGCGACGGGTCATGGCAGTTTTTTGCCGGCGGTCCATGGCACTTTCCCTTAGGCCTTGCTGACCTTGACGGCACACTTCTTGTAGTCCGTTTCCTTGGAAATCGGACAGGTGGCGTCAAGGGTCAGCTTGTTGGCCAAGACGGTTTCATCGAAGAACGGGATGAAGACCAAGCCTTCCGGCGGACGATTGCGGCCGCGGGTGTCGACGCGCAGCGAGACTTCGCCGCGACGGCTGGCCACCTTGACCACGTCACCGTTCCTCAGGTTGCGCTTCTTGGCGTCGTTGGGGTTCATGAAGCAGGTGGCGGCGGGCACCGCCTTGTGCAGTTCCGGCACGCGCCGGGTCATGGAGCCGGAATGCCAATGTTCCAGCACACGGCCGGTGCACAGCCACAGATCGTATTCCGCGTCGGGCATTTCCGGCGGGTCTTCGTAAGGAAGCGCGATGATCCAGGCCTTGCCGTCGGGCTTGCCATAGAACTTCACGTCCTCGCCGGCCTTCACATAGGGGTCGTACCCCTCGCGGAAGCGCCACAGGGTTTCCTTGCCGTCGACCACCGGCCAGCGCAGGCCGCGAGCCTTGTGGTACATGTCGAAGGGCGCCAGATCGTGGCCGTGACCCCGACCGAAGCCGGCATATTCCTCGAACAGGCCCTTTTGCACGTAGAAGCCGAAAGCCTTGGATTCGTCGTTTTCAAAGCCCTGGGCGGTTTCCGACAGCGGGAACTTGTTGACCTGACCATTGGCGTAAAGCACGTCGAACAGGGTCTTGCCCTTGTATTGCGGTGCCTTGTCCAGCAATTCGGCCGGCCACACCTCTTCCATCTTGAAGCGCTTCGAGAATTCCATCAGCTGCCACAGGTCGGAACGGGCCTCGCCCGGGGCCTTGACCTGCTGGCGCCAGAACTGGGTGCGACGCTCGGCGTTGCCATAAGCCCCTTCCTTTTCCATCCACATGGCGGTGGGCAGGATCAGGTCGCCGGAAAGCGCGGTCACCGTCGGATAGGGATCGGACACCACCACGAAGGCCTCGGGGTTCCGGTAACCGGGATACCCTTCCTCGTTCATGTTGGGGGCGGTCTGCATGTTGTTGTTACACATCACCCAATAGGCGTTCAGCTTGCCGTCCTTCAGCATGCGGTGCTGCAGCACGGCGTGATAGCCGATCTTGGGGTTCAGCGTGCCCGGGGGCAGCTTCCACGCCGCTTCCGAGATTTCGCGGTGCTTGTCGTTGTCCACCACCATGTCGGCGGGCAGACGGTGGGCGAAGGTGCCCACTTCACGCGCAGTGCCGCAGGCCGAGGGCTGGCCGGTCAGCGAAAACGGGCCGCAGCCGGGGGTCGAGATCTTGCCCACCAGCAGGTGGACGTTATAGATCATGTTGTTGACCCAGGTGCCACGGGTGTGCTGGTTGAAGCCCATGGTCCAGTACGACACCACCTTCTTGTTGGGGTCGGCGTACAGCTTGGCCAGCTCGATCAGCTTGTCGGCGGGCACGCCGGACAGCTTGGACACCTTTTCCACGGTGTAGTCGGCGACGAAGTTCTTGAATTCTTCGAAGCTGAAGGGGTCGATCTTGCCGGCGGTGGCGACATTCTTGGACGCCGCTTCCTTGGGGTGGGTGGGACGCAGGCCGAACCCGATGTCGGTCTGGCCCTTCTTGAAGTTCACGTGCTTTTCGATGAACGCCTTGTTCACCGCACCATTCTGGATGATGTAGTTGCAGATGAAGTTCAGGATGGCCAAGTCGGTGTTGGGCACGAAGACCATGCCGTTATCGGCCAGGTCGAACGACTTGTGTTCATAGGTGGACAGCACGGCGACCTTGCAGCCTTCGTGGGTCAGACGACGGTCCGTCAGACGCGACCACAAGATCGGGTGCATCTCGGCCATGTTGCTGCCCCACAGCACGAAGGCGTCGGCCTGCTCGATGTCGTCATAGCAGCCCATGGGCTCGTCGATGCCGAAGGTCCGCATGAACCCGGCCACCGCCGACGCCATGCAGTGCCGCGCGTTGGGGTCCAGGTTGTTGGACCGAAAGCCGGCCTTCATCAGCTTGACGGCGGCATAGCCTTCCCACACCGTCCACTGGCCGGAACCGAACATGCCCACACGGGTGACCCCGTCGGGCTTCTTCAATTGTTCCTTCCACTTTTCGGCCATGATGTCAAAGGCCTGATCCCAGCTGATGGGCGTGAAATCGCCGTTCTTGTCGAACTTGCCGTTCTTCATGCGCAACAGCGGCTGGGTCAGACGGTCCTGGCCATACATGATCTTGGACAGGAAATAGCCCTTGATGCAGTTCAAGCCCCGGTTGACGGGGGCGTCGGGATCACCTTGGGTGGCGACCACGCGGCCGTCCTGGACGCCCACCAGGACGCCGCAGCCGGTACCGCAGAAACGGCACACGCCCTTGTCCCAACGGATGTTGGCCTTGGCCGGCTGCGCCGCCGCCGGCAACGAAATGCCCGCAGCCGCAGCAGTGGCGGCGGCGGCATTGGCCTTGATGAAGTCGCGCCGGTTCAGGCTCATGGAACGATCTCCCCTTCCAAATCCTTGTCGAAATGGTGATAGACGAGGGCGACCGAGAGGACGCCGTCGACGTCGTGAAAACTGGTGATGATGGAGCCGGCCCATTCGCCGGCCGCATCCTCGACGATGACAACCATCTTGCCGTCGTCGGTCATGGTGTGGACCTCGACGCCGGGCTTGGCTTCCAGCGCTTGCCGGACCTGGTGGCGGCGCGCCGGCACCACGTGGACCAGCACGCCGCAGATGTTTTCCACATGGGGGCGGACCGCCTGATGCTCGCGCTCGACGAAAGTGCCTAGACGCATGGGGTGCTTTCTCCGTTTTCCGACCGCGCCAAGGCCAAGGCCCCGACCGGACAGACGTTCAGACAGTCGCCGCAACCGGTGCAGGTGGTGGCGTCGATGGTGGGAAGCCCCCGGCCGCCCAGCATGGGGCGGATCTTCAGGGCACGCGGTTCGCAAGGATCGACGCAGGATGCGCAGGTGATGCCGCGCACCGCCAGACACCCATCCCCCAGCACCGCGACCAAAGGACCTTGAGGGGCTTGGTCTTGCGCGGGTGAAAAGCGCCGGAACAGGGCGCGACGGGAAAGTTCTTGCGACATGGAAAGCGTCTCGACGAACCGAACCATCCCCTTGCGGATGGCCTAGGCCCACAGAGTGGACCCAGACGGCCGAAACGCATTTGATTTTGGTCAAGATGACCTTATGGAAAGCAGGGTTATTCCCCACCCCATTACTTGGTTATTCAAACATCACGGAATTCTTATTTTCAGGTCAGCCTTGGCCGCGCAGATAGCCGTCGGCCAGCATGGCGCGGAACTGGTCGGCGGGAACCGGGCGCGAGTAATAAAAGCCCTGGACCGTATCGCAGCCGTTATCCTTTAGAAACTGGATGTGGGCTTCGATTTCGCAGCCTTCCGCCACCACTTCCAGGTTCAAGCCGCGGGACAGGCCGATGATGGCGCGGGCGATTTCCGCCGTCTTGGGGTTGCGGTCCACGTCGGCGATGAAGGCCCGGTCGATCTTGAGCGTGGTGATCGGGAATCGCCCCAAATAAGACAGGGAAGAATAGCCCGTCCCGAAGTCGTCGATGGACAGGCCCAGGCCCAGGTCGCGCAGCGCCGTCATCTTGCGCACCGCCGCCTCGACGTCGTTCATCAACATGCTTTCGGTGATTTCCAGTTCCAGCCACTTGGGATCCAGACCGGTTTCCGCCAGAACCCCGGTGACGATATCCAACAGGGCGCGCGACTTGAACTGACGGGCGGAAACGTTGACCGACACCTTGACGGTGCTCAGGTTCTGGTCCTGCCATTCCCGCAATTGCTGGCACGACCGACGTAACACCCAGGTGCCGATCTGTTCGATCAGGCCGGTTTCCTCGGCCACCGGGATGAACTCGCCGGGATTGACCATGCCCTTGTCGGGATCGATCCAACGGATCAAGGATTCGGCGCCGACGATGCGGTTGTTTTCCGCCGACACCTTGGGCTGATAGAAAACCACGAACTCTTCGTTGGCCAAGGCGCGGCGCATGCGGGATTCCAGGTCCAGACGCGACTTGGCCTTGTTGTTCATGTCCTTGGAAAAGAACTGGTAATTGTTGCGGCCCGACACCTTGGCGTGGTGCAGGGCGTTTTCCGCCTGCTTGATCAAGGCGCCGGCGTCGGCCGCGTCCTGGGGATAAAGGGCGATGCCGATGGAAAAGGTCACCACCACTTCCTGGCCGTCGATGGCGAAGGGTTCCTTGACCGCCGCCAGCACCTTCTCGGCGACGATGACGCTGTCATCGACGCTGGCGATGGTCATCACCAGGGCGAACTTGTCGCCATCCAGACGCACGGCGGTGTCGGTCTCGCGGATACATTGCCGCAGACGGCGGGCGACTTCGGTCAGCAGATGGTCGCCGGCGGCATGGCCCAAGGCGTCGTTGACCAGGGTGAAACGGTCCAGCCCCATCATCAGTAACGCCACCGAACCGCCGATGCGGTTGATATGCAACACGGCGCGTTCCACACGGTCGACGAAGATGTCGCGATTGGGCAGGCCGGTCAGCGCGTCGTGGCCGAAACGCCCGACATCCGGCGCGGCGCCGGCCGGATGCAGCACGGCCAGACGATGGCTGCCGCCGTCCAGGATGCTGACCGCCGCTTCCACCCCGACCTGCGAGCCGTCACCGCGCCGCAATTCGCCCCGCCAGTGCGAGCCGGCGGACAAGGCCTGGCGCATCTGGGTATTGGCTTGCGCCGCCCGTTCCGATCGGGCGGCCAGGAAATCGGCGCCGGAATGGCCGGACAAGCTTTCAAAGGCAGGGTTGACGCGCACTGGCACACCATCGCCGTCAGCGATGATCACCGCATCGCGGATAGTCTGCAAAATGGCATCGAGCACGAGCTTTTGGTCGCTCATCGTTCCCCCACGGAAGGCAGCCCATTTTCACCATGTGCGACAAAAGCGCAATCGCCTTGTGCTGTCCTGGGCCTTGAGCGGCTCTAAAGCTCGTGCCATGGTGGTGGCATGACTTCGCTGCTTTTCACCGCCGTCGCCCTGGACCGTGCCGCCCATCTGCGTCGCGACCCCGCCGTCGTGGACGCCCTGCGTCACGGCCCTGATCGTCTGGTCGCCGGCTTCTGGCGCGACCTGACCCTGCTGCGCCACGGCCGCGCCTTGCTGGCCCAGGGCAACGAAGCCGCCCGCCTGCTGGATCTGGCCAGCCATGTGGTGTTCCTGGGCCTGCTGGAAAAACGCCCGGTCTTCGCCGTCGATCTGGCGCAGATGGCGGCCGAGGCCGACGGGTCGCCGCCGCAATGGGAAAACGGCGCCTCCTGGGGCGAACTGCGCGCCGTCGGCACCAGCCTGCCGCCCGAGGACGCCGCCATCCTGGCCACCGGCCGGGCCTTGGTGAACTGGCATCGCACCCATGTTTACTGCGGCCGCTGCGGCGGCCCCACCGAGTCCCGCGACGGCGGCCATGTCCGGACCTGCCTGGACCAAAGCTGCGGTGCCCAGCATTACCCGCGCACCGACAACGCGGTGATCATGCTGGTCTCCGACGGCGACAAGGTGCTGCTGCATCGCCAGCCCAGTTGGCCCACCGGCATGTGGTCGATCCTGGCCGGCTTCGTCGAACCCGGCGAAACCTTCGAACAGGCGGTGGCGCGGGAAACTTTCGAGGAAACCGGCATCATCGCCGGCGACATCCACTATGTCGCCAGCCAGCCCTGGCCGTTCCCGGCCTCGCTGATGGTGGGCTTCACCGCCCGTGCCATGGGCGGCCGGTTGACCGTGGACCGTCACGAACTGGAAGACGCCCGCTGGTTCAGCCGCGCCGACATCGCCGCAGGGTTCAGCGACGTCCACCGTGCGGACGGCAGCGGGCGGCCCTATCTGGCCCGCCCCGGCTCCATCGCCCGCATCATGCTGGATGCCTGGC
Source organism: Magnetospirillum sp. 64-120 (assembly GCA_001898825.1). Lineage (GTDB taxonomy): Bacteria > Pseudomonadota > Alphaproteobacteria > Rhodospirillales > Magnetospirillaceae > Magnetospirillum. The sequence continues at coordinate 191,497 of MKVK01000019.1, read as the reverse complement.
TGCCCGGCTGATTGTCCACCGGGCCGGAAAGGGATAGAATATCGGGGTTGAACAGGAGGCGCCGCCATGTCGCCTTTTCGCCTGATCCCCTTGATCTTCACCCTGTTTCTGGCCTGGATCGCCCCGGCAAGAGGCGCCGAGGACTGCACCGCCATTCGCGGGCTGGTCTTGCCCGTCGAGTTTCCATACCTGCCCCACGCGGTGTCGCGGGATTTCATCTTGCATCGATTCGCCGTTGAACTGGCGGATTACGTGGCTGAAATGTCCTATGGCCGCTTTTGCCTGAAGGCCGAGGTCGCCCCATCGTGGTACAAGCTGCCGGCTCCGGTCAGCGCCTACAGCATCTCGTCGCGTAATCTGCAGGTGGACAAGTCGCGGGTGTCCAGACTGATCAGCGACGTGGTGGCTCAAAGCGCCCGGGATTTCGACCTGCCGTCCTATGATTTCGTCGCCGTGATGTTGGGGGCCAAGACCAAGGATTACGGCATGATCGGGCTTTGCGCCTATCCCGGCATGCTGGGATGGACGGCGGACGCGCAATTGCTGACGCCGGACGGACGCCCGATCAAGGGCGTCGCCATCTACAGCTTCCAGGCCCATCTGGGAACCTTGTTCCATGACATGGCCCATGTGCTGGGAGGAATCGCCGAAGACGGCCGGCGCAAGGTCCCCTGTCTCTATGACCACGACCTGCAGGCCCAGCCCGGATTGGTGCGGGAAATCTTCGCCCAAGCCATCATCAACATGGGTTATTGGGACCCTATGTCGTCGCATTATTACAAGTTCAACAGCCCGCCCACCGGCATTTCGTCGTGGACCAGGATTCGTTTGGGCTGGATGCCGGAAGGCAAGGTCGTGCACGTGGAGCCCGGCCAAACCCGCGACATCGTGCTGAACCCGCTGGAAGACGGCGACGGCGCCACCTTGGCCGTCCACATAGCCCTGCCGCCGCCCTTTTATTATCTGATCGAAAACCGCCAACCCATGGGCTTCGACGCCGAACTGCCCGGGCACGGCGTGTTGATCATGAAAGGCGACATGCGGGTCCGGGAATGCCGCTTCGGCCGCTCGCCCATCAAGCTGGTGAACGCCGACCCGTCACAACCATCCTTGAAAGGCGCCGCCTTCGACATGGACAAACGCACCCGCTTCACCGACGCGGACAACGGCGTCACCATCCAGCTTGTGGAAAAGCGGGGGGCGTCTTATCTGCTCAGAATAAGCGTGCTGCCGGACCTCTCTCCCCGGTAACGGGAAGAGAGCGCCCATCACATCTTCCTGACTTCCGACAGGAAACGGTTCAGACCATCGGTCAAAGCGTGGGAATCGTCGGCCAGATGGTCGGCTGCGCTTTGCACTTCGCGGGCCGAGGTTCCGGTCTGGCTGGCCGCTTCCGCCACGGTGCCGATATGGCGCCCCACTTCCTGGGCTCCTGCCGCCGCTTCCGCCACCGAGCGGGCGATTTCGTTGGTGGCCGCGCCCTGTTCCTCGACCGCGGCGGCGATGGAACCGGCGATCTCGTTCATGCGGTTGATGGTGCGGCCGATATCGCCGATGGCGTCCACCACCTGGCCGGTGGTGCCCTGGATGGCGCCGATCTGGCTGGTGATTTCGTCGGTGGCCTTGGCGGTCTGGTTGGCCAGATGCTTGACCTCGTTGGCGACCACGGCGAAGCCTTTGCCGGCCTCGCCGGCGCGGGCCGCCTCGATGGTGGCGTTGAGCGCCAAAAGGTTGGTTTGCGCCGCGATGGTGTTGATCAGCCCCACCACCTCGCCGATGCGGCTGGCGGCTTCCGACAGCCCGCGCACCACGTTGTCCGTGCGTTCGGCAGCCTCGACCGCGTCCTGGGCGATGGTGGTCGACTGCGCCACCTGACGGGTGATTTCGCCGATCGAGGCGTTCAGTTCCTCGGCGGCGGCGGCGACGGTTTCCACATTGGCCGAAGTCTGCTCCACCGCGCTGGCGACCATGGCGGTCTCGGCGCTGGTATGGTCGGCGGTCTGGGTCATGGACGACGCGGTGGCCCGCATCTGGGCGGCGGCGGCGTTGACCGCCTGGGCGGTGGACGACACCCCGGCCTCCAACTCGTCGGCCAGACGCACCAGGGTGGAGCGGCGTTCGAGCTCGGCCTGGCGGCGTTCGGTTTCCTGTTCCTCGCGCATTTTGTTCATGGCGATGGCGTTGTCGCGGAACACCATGACCGAGCGGGCCATCTCGCCGATTTCGTCCTTGCGGTCCACGCCCTTGGGCATGGCGCCGGTATCGCCATCGGCCAGCTTGTGCATGGTGCCAGTGATGTTGGCCATGGACCCCACCATGCCGGTGCCCACCATGTAGGAAATCAACAAGACGATGGCGACGATCACCACCACGCCGGCGCCCTGGTTGACCAGTTCCGCCTTGAAGGCGGCGTCCACGTCGTCCACGTAGATGCCCGAACCGACCACCCAGCCCCAGGCTTCCACCCCCTGGACATAGGAAATCTTCTTGACCGGGTCCTCGTGTCCCGGCTTGGGCCACAGATAATCGACGAAGCCGGCCTTGTGTTCCCGCACCGTGCGGGCGAATTCGACGAACAGGGCCTTGCCGTTGCCGTCCTTCAGGTTGGACAGGTTCTTGCCGTTCAGCTCCGGCTTGATGGGGTGCATGATCACGACCGAGTTCAGGTCGTTGACCCAAAAATACTCGTTGTCGCCATAGCGCAGGGATTGCAGGGCGTCCTTGGCCGCTTGCTTGGCGTCGTCTTCCATCATCGAGCCGGCATTGGACAATTCGACGTAATGCCGGACCAGGGCAGAGGCGGTTTCGACGATGTGTTGGGTCTTCAACCGCCGCGCTTCCATCATCTCGGAGCGCAGGTTGATCAGGCTAAGACCGATCAACACCACCATACCGAACAGCGAAACCCCGAGAATCAGCAAAATCTTGGCGCGAAATCGCCAGTTGTCGATGAACATGGATGACCCCGATCCTTAGAATTATTATTTTAATTCTGATTTAAACCGCATTTACAAATATTATTGCGTCAGCATCGCCCCTCGGGTCAACGCCCAAGTCATACCTTATGCTTTTAGTTAATATACCCACACCATACTTCCTACCGCAGGGTGACGCCGTCAATGCAAGGCGGTAAAACCACATAAAAAATGGCATTCCCACCCGAAGATGGAAATGCCACTAATAAATTAGTATTTACCTGCTTTTCCGAAAGCTTACATTTTACGGACTTCCCCAAGGAAAGTGGCCAGTCCAACGCTTAGGGTGCGGGCGTCTTCCGCCAGATGGTCTGACGCCGACAGCATGTCGCGGGCCGCGTTCCCCGTGCGGTCGGCGGCTTGGGCGACTTCACCCATATGGACACCGACATCCTGGACGCCTTTCGAGGCTTCGCTTACCGAGCGGGCGATTTCCTGGGTGGCCGAGCCCTGCTGCTCCACCGCCGCGGCGATGGAATTGGCGATCTCCGCCATTTTGTCGATGGTGCGGCCGATGCCCGAAATGGCGCCGACCACCTGATCGGTGTTGGTTTGGATGGCGCTGATCTGCAGCGAAATCTCTCCGGTCGCCTTGGCGGTCTGGTTGGCCAGCGACTTGACTTCGCCGGCCACCACGGCAAACCCCTTGCCGGCGTCACCAGCCCGCGCCGCCTCGATGGTGGCGTTCAACGCCAAAAGGTTGGTCTGTGCCGCGATGGTGTTGATCAGCCCCACCACCTCGCCGATGCGGGCCGCCGATTCGGTCAGCCCGCGCACCACCACGTCGGTGCGTTCCGCCGCCTGCACCGCGTCATGGGCGATGTCGGCCGACTGACGGACCTGACGGGAAATTTCATTGATCGAGGCGTTCAGTTCCTCGGCGGCGGCGGCGACGGTTTCCACGTTGCCCGCCGTCTGGTCGACGGCGCTGACCACGATGACGGTTTCGCTGGCCGCGTGCTCGGCTTCTTCGGTCAAGCCCGACGCCGCCCCGCGCATTTTCTCGGCGGCGGCGTTGACCGCTTGCGCCGCCGATGACACCCCGGCTTCCAGTTCGTCGGCCAATTGCGCCAACACCCGGCGCCGCTCGCTTTCCGCCTGGACCCGTTCGGCCTCTTGCTCGCCGCGCAAGGCCTGCATGGCGACGGCGTTGTCGCGGAACACCAGGACGGCGCGGGCCATGTCGCCGATTTCGTCGCGTCGCCCCTGGCCGGCCGGTTCGATACTGACGTCGCCATCAGCCAAGGCGTGCATGCTTTTGTTCAAACGCCCCATGGCGACGACCATGGTGGAACCGATCCAATAGGACAAAGCCAGGGCCAAGACCAAAATCACCACCACGCGCACGCCCTGGTCCACCAGTTCCTTGCGGAAGGCCATGTCCACGTCGTCCACATAGACCCCGGTTCCGATGATCCAGCCCCAATCGGCCACGGCCTGCACATAGGCGACCTTGCCCACCGGTTCGGTGGTGCCCGGCTTGGGCCACAGATAATCGACGAAGCCGGCGCCGTCCTTGGCCACCACGTCGGTCATCGCCGCAAACACCGCCTTGCCGGTGGCATCGGTGATCTTGGACAGATCCTTGCCGTTCAGTTCCTGGTTGATGGGGTCCATCACCATGGTGTTCGAGGTGTCGGTGATCCAGAAATAGGACCCGTCGCCATAACGCAGCACCGCCACCGCTTCCAGCGCCGCCTTCTTGGCGTCGTCTTCCATCATGGTGCCGAAATTGGCCTGTTCGACGTAATGGCCGACCATGGTGGTCGCCGTCTGGACCAAATGCTGGGTCTTCAGCCGTCTGGCGTCCATCATCTCGGTCTTCAGGTTCACCAAGGCCATTCCCACCAGAATGACCATTCCAACCGCCGACAGAACCAAGATCAGCATGATCTTGGCTCGGAACTTCAGGTGATCCAAAACCATGTCTTCCTCGTGCGCCGTTCCTGTCTCGGGTTATCCATCCCGTTATAAAACAAGTGTTCGTTTTTTATAGACGGCGATATGGCGATAAATCCAGACTTTTCCGCACAGGATTAAATATCGCTGCGACGCAAACAAAAAGGGCCGCCGGTTTCCCGACGGCCCTTTTGAACAATAAAGGCGGGATCAGCGCGGCAGGGTGCTGCTGCCCATCAGGAACTCGTCCACCGCCCGGGCCGCCTGACGGCCTTCGCGGATGGCCCACACCACCAGGCTTTGCCCGCGACGGATGTCACCGGCGGCGAACACCTTGGGGTTCGAGGTCTGGTACTTGACGGTGTCAGCCTTGACGTTGCCGCGGGCGTCCTTTTCCAGGCCCAAGCCATCCACCAGACCTTCGTGCACCGGATGGACGAAGCCCATGGCCAGCAGCACCAGATCGGCTTCCAGGGTGAATTCGGTGCCCGGCACCGGCTGGAACTTGGCGTCCACCTGGACGCAGTTCAGGCCCTTCAGCACGCCGCCTTCACCGAAGAAGGATTGCGTCGCCACCGACCAGCGGCGGTCGCAGCCTTCGTCGTGCGACGACGAGGTGCGCAGCTTGTTGGGCCATTTCGGCCAAGTCACCAGCTTGTCTTCCATCACCGGCGGCTTGCCCATGATTTCGATCTGGGTGATGGACGCGGCGCCTTGGCGGTTCGAGGTGCCGACACAGTCAGCACCGGTGTCGCCACCACCGATGACCACGACCTTCTTGCCGGTGGCCAGGATATCGGCGGCGTCGAAAGCCTCGCCCGAAACCCGACGGTTCTGCTGGGTCAGGAAGTCCATGGCGAAATGCACGCCGGCCAGTTCGCGGCCCGGCACCGGCAGATCGCGCGGCTTTTCCGAACCGCCGGTCAACACCACGGCGTCAAAGGCGTTCAGTTCGGCAACCGGCACGGTGACGCCCACATGGGCGTTGGTGCGGATTTCCACCCCTTCCGCCTTCATCTGGGCGACGCGGCGTTCGATGACGGTCTTTTCCAGTTTGAAGTCGGGGATGCCATAACGCAGCAGACCGCCCACATAGGCGTTCTTTTCGAACAGCACCACTGCGTGCCCGGCGCGGGCCAACTGCTGGGCGGCGGCCAGACCGGCGGGGCCGGCGCCCACGACCGCCACCTTCTTGCCGGTGGCGGGCTTGGGGGTTTCCGGCTTGACCAGACCATCGGCGAAGGCACGCTCGACGATGGCGTGTTCGATGGTCTTGATGGCCACCGGGATGTCTTCCAGGTTCAGGGTGCACGACGCCTCGCACGGCGCGGGGCAAATGCGGCCGGTGAATTCCGGGAAGTTGTTGGTGGAATGCAGCACCTCGATGGCTTCGGCCCAGCGGTCACGATAGACTAGGTCGTTCCAGTCGGGGATGATGTTATTCACCGGGCAGCCCTGATGGCAGAACGGGACGCCGCAATCCATGCAGCGCGCGCCCTGCTTGGCCAATTCGTCGTTGGACAGGGGCTTGGTGAACTCGTTGTAGTGCTTCACCCGCGCTTCCGGCTTTTCATAGCCGGGGGTCTGGCGGGGGAATTCCTTGAAGCCGGTGGCCTTGCCCATCTTAGCGCCCCCCCGCCTTCTTTTGCATTTCCTGCAGCGCCCGGCGGTAGTCCACCGGCATGACCTTGACGAACTTGGGCATGTAATATTCCCAATTCAGCAGAATTTCATGGGCCCGCTTGGACCCGGTGTAATGGGCATGATTGCGCAGCAACGCCTGGATACGGTCGGCGTCGCCCCGGGTCATGTCGTCCATGACGTCGACCAGGCCGTGGGCCTCCAGGTCGTTGGTCATGCCTTCGTGCTTTTCCATGGCGTCTTCTTCGGCCTGAACCGGTTCCAGGTCGACCATGGCCAGGTTGCAGCGCTTGGCGAAGTCGCCGGCTTCGTCCAGGACATAAGCCACACCGCCCGACATGCCGGCGGCGAAGTTGCGTCCGGTCGGGCCGATGACCAGCACCACGCCGCCGGTCATGTATTCGCAGCCGTGGTCACCCACGCCTTCGACCACCGCGATGGCGCCCGAGTTGCGGACGGCGAAGCGTTCGCCGCCGACACCGCGGAAATAGCACTCACCCTCGATAGCGCCGTACAGCACGGTGTTGCCGACGATGATGTTGTCCTCGGCGACGATCTTCGAGATCTTCGGCGGATAGATGATGATCTTGCCGCCCGACAGGCCCTTGCCGACGTAATCGTTGCCTTCGCCTTCCAGTTCCATGGTCATGCCCTTGGCGGCGAACGCGCCGAAGGACTGACCGGAAGTGCCGTTCAGCTTGACGTGGATGGTGTCCTCGGCCAGACCGGCATGGCCCCACTTCTTGGCCACTTCGCCGCCCAGCATGGCGCCGGCGGTGCGGTCATAGTTGTGGATCTCGGTCTCGATGCGCACCGGTTCCTTGGTGTCGATGGCATTGCGGGCTTGGGCGATCAGCTTGCGGTCCAGGACGTTGTCGATTTCGTGGTCCTGGGTTTCGCAATTATAGACCGGCTCGCTGGTTTCCACCTTGTGGAACAGGCGGGTGAAGTCCAGGCCTTGCGCCTTCCAATGGTCCACCGCCTTGTTGACGTCCAACAGGTCGGAGCGGCCGATCATTTCCTGAATGGTGCGGAAGCCCAGCTTAGCCATCCACTCGCGCACTTCCTCGGCGATGAAGAAGAAGTAGTTGATGACGTGTTCGGGCTGGCCCTTGAACCGCTTGCGCAGTTCCGGGTCTTGCGTCGCCACGCCCACCGGGCAGGTGTTCAGATGGCACTTGCGCATCATGATGCAGCCCGCCGCGATCAACGGCGCGGTGGCGAAGCCGAATTCGTCGGCCCCCAGCAGCGCCCCGATGACCACGTCGCGGCCGGTGCGCAACGCACCGTCCACCTGAACGGCGACGCGCTTGCGCAAACCGTTCAGCACCAGGGTCTGATGGGTTTCGGCCAGACCGATTTCCCACGGCGAGCCAGCATGCTTGATGGAGGTCAGCGGCGAAGCGCCGGTGCCGCCGTCGAAGCCGGAAATGGTCACGTGGTCGGCCTTGGCCTTGGTGACGCCGGCGGCGACGGTGCCGACGCCGACTTCCGAGACCAGCTTGACCGAGATACGGGCCCTGGGGTTGACGTTCTTCATGTCGAAGATCAGCTGGGCCAAGTCTTCGATGGAATAGATGTCGTGGTGGGGCGGCGGGCTGATCAGGCCGACACCGGGGGTCGAGTGACGCACCTTGGCGATGTTCTCGTCCACCTTGTGGCCGGGCAGCTGGCCGCCTTCACCGGGCTTGGCGCCCTGGGCCATCTTGATCTGGATGTCGTCGGCGTTGACCAGATATTCGGTGGTGACGCCGAAACGGCCCGACGCCACCTGCTTGATGGCCGAGCGCATGGAATCGCCGTTGGCCATGGGCACGAAGCGTTCGGCCAGTTCGCCGCCTTCACCAGTGTTGGACTTGCCGCCGATGCGGTTCATGGCGATGGCGAGCGTGGTGTGGGCTTCCCACGAGATCGAACCGAACGACATGGCGCCGGTGACGAAGCGCTTGACGATCTCCGAGGCCGGCTCGACTTCTTCCAGCGGCACACCATTGCCGGTGGACTTGATGTCGAACAGGCCGCGCAGGGTCAAAAGACGCTTGGTCTGGTCGTCGATCTGGCGCGAGAAATCCTTGAAGGTCTCGTAGGAATTGGTACGCACGGCGTGCTGGATGGCCTGGATGCTTTCGCTGGTCCAGGCATGTTCCTCGCCACGGTTGCGCCAAGCGTATTCGCCGCCCACGTCCAAAGCGTTCTTGTAGATGGGGGCGTCGGAATAGGCCAACTGGTGACGACGCACCGATTCCTCGGCCACTTCCTTCAGCCCGACGCCGCCGATGCGGCTGGCGGTGCCGGCGAAATAGGTGTCGACGAAGCCCTGGGCCAGGCCGACGGCGTCGAAAATCTGGGCGCCGCAATAGGACTGGTAGGTCGAGATGCCCATCTTGGCCATCACCTTCAAGATGGCCTTGTCGGTGGCCTTGATGAAGCGCTTTTGCACTTCATAGGCTTCCAGCTTTTCCGGCAGGGTCGGACGCATGGCTTCCAGCGTCTCGAAGGCCAGATAGGGGTTAATGGCCTCGGCGCCATAGCCGGCCAGACAGCACATCTGGTGGACTTCGCGGGCTTCGCCGGTTTCCATCACCAGACCGACCTGGGTGCGCAGACCTTCACGGATCAGGTGATGGTGCACCGCCGACACCGCCAGCAGCGACGGCATGGGGATACGGTCGGGGCCGACCTTGCGGTCGGACAGGATCAGGATGTTGTAGCCGTCGGCCACCTTGGTCTGGGCCAGCTGGCACAGGGCGGCGACCGCCTTTTCCATGCCGGCGGCGCCTTCCGAGGCGGCCCAGGTGATGTCGAGCGTCAGCGACTTGAAGCCGGAACCGGGCACGTTCTCGATGCGGCGGATCTTTTCCAGGTCTTCGTTGGTCAGGATCGGCTGCTTGACTTCCAGACGCTTGCTTTCGGCGCCGTGTTCCATGGCCAGCAGGTTGGGGCGCGGGCCGATCAGGCTGACCAGGCTCATCACCGATTCCTCGCGGATGGAATCGATGGGCGGGTTGGTCACCTGGGCGAACAGCTGCTTGAAATACCCGAACAGGTTCTTGGGCTTGTCCGACAGCACCGCGATGGGGGTGTCGGTGCCCATGGAGCCGATGGCTTCCTGACCGGTCACCGCCATGGGCTGCATCAGGAACTTCAGGTCTTCCTGGGTATAGCCGAACACCTGCTGACGCTTCAGCAGAGTGTCGCCGTCGAAGCCCTTGGGCTCGACATCGATCTTCAGGTCTTCCAGAACCACCTGGGCCTCGTCCAGCCATTGCTGGTAGGGCTTGGCCTTGGCCAGGTCTTCCTTGATCTCGGCGTCGTCGATCAGACGGCCCTTTTCCAGGTCGATCAGCAGCATCTTGCCGGGCTGCAGACGCCACTTCTTGACGATCTTGTCCTCGGCGAACGAAAGCACGCCCATTTCGGACGCCATCATGATCTTGTCGTCTTCGGTGATCAGATAGCGGGCGGGGCGCAGGCCGTTGCGGTCCAAGGTGGCGCCGATCTGGCGGCCGTCGGTGAAGCACAGGGCAGCGGGGCCATCCCAGGGTTCCATCAGGGCGGCATGGTATTCGTAGAAGGCGCGGCGCTTTTCATCCATCAACGGATTGCCGGCCCAGGCTTCGGGCACCAGCATCATCATGGCGTGATGCATGGGATAGCCGCCCAGAACCAGCAGTTCCAGGGCGTTGTCGAAGCAGGCGGTGTCGCTTTGTCCTTCGGCGATCAGCGGGAACAGCTTTTCCAGGTCGGGTCCGAAGACCGGGCTGCTCATGGCCTTGCGCCGCGCGTTCATCCAGTTGACGTTGCCGCGCAGCGTATTGATCTCGCCGTTATGGCTGATCATGCGGAACGGATGGGCCAGACGCCAGGACGGGAAGGTGTTGGTCGAGAAGCGCTGGTGCACCAGGGCCAGGGCCGACACCATCAAGGGGTCGCTCAGATCCTTGTAGTAGCTGCCCACCTGGTCGGCCAGCAGCATGCCTTTGTAGACGATGGTGCGCGACGACAGGCTGGGGATGTAGAAATCACGCTCGGCGCCCTTGGGCACGGCGTTTTCCGCCTGCTTGCGGATGACGAACAGCTTGCGTTCGAACGCCTGTTGGTCGGCGCAGTTGGCGCCCTTGGCGACGAAGACCATGCGGACGAAGGGCTCGGTGGGCTTGACCGTCTCGCCCAGGCCGGAACCGTCGGTGGGAACGTCGCGCCAGCCCAGCAGAATCTGGCCTTCATCCTTGATCAGCTTGTCGACCAGGGCGACGCAGGCGGAACGCAGGCCAGGGTCCTGCGGCAGGAAGACCGTACCGGCGGCGTAAGAGCCTTCCGACGGCAGCACGATGCCCAGCTTGGCGGCTTCGGTGCGCAAAAAGGCATCGGGCAGCTGGATCAGGATGCCGGCACCGTCACCGGCCAGCGGATCGGCGCCGACGGCACCGCGATGCGTGAGATTTTTAAGAATCTCAAGACCCTGCTGGATGATCTCGTGCGACTTGCGGTTCTTGATATCGGCGATGAAGCCGACACCGCAGGCGTCGTGTTCATAACGCGGGTCGTAAAGTCCCTGCACCTCAGGCAATCCGCTCATTGTATACTCGGTTCCCTTACACGCCGACCGGTTGTCACCACCAGCGCGCCTTGCATGTTATCCCCCGGCACACGGACGCGACCGCATGCCATTCGGCGGATGGTTACGCCCATCCGGCCGAAGCGAAGCAGACTTCATACGGCATTCCGCGTCCAGTTCCAAGCCCGGCCTGCACCTGTTTTCCACTCCTTGCCGAATCTATGGAACTGTTCCAACCCGCCCCCGCCCCGTCGGACGGGCCGTTCCTACCCGCACGGGGGTCGGCTCATATTTGAAATCATTCTGATGCATGACCCCTATCCGGTTATTCTATTTTGATCGCACCCGCACTTATGCTTTTCTGCATGGCACTCGGTGTGGGGGCATTGGGGCACGTGCCGCCGCGCTGTTGTCGACCGGGGGTTTTCACCGATCAATCATAGCCGGATCACATGAGCGACGATTTCGAACTGTTCGACGACACCCCGCCGCCAGCGGCCGCCGCTTCGACCGCCGGGACGGACCTGTTCTTCGACGACGACGACGAACCTGCCGCAGCCAGCGCCCCCCAGGGCATGAGCATGACCGAGCGGGTGAGCCAGTATCTGGAACTGTTCCGCGTCGATGCCGGCGCCCAGGCCCTGATCGCCGAAGCCGGCCCGAAAGTGGTGGCCAACGTCGAACAGATCGTCGCCATCGCGTCCGACTGGGTCCAGCGCACGCCGCCCTTCGGCGAAAAGATGAACGGCGAGGCCGGCGCCACCCTGAAGGGCGCCCTGGTCGAGCACTGGTCGCGGCTGTTCCGCGCCGAGTTCACCGCCGACTACATCGCCACCGCCCAGCAATTGGGCTTCATGCTGGCTTATCTGGATCTGGGCGCGTCATGGTACCAGTCCATGGCCACCCATGCCTGCGACCAGGCCATGACCCTGCTGCGCGGCCACCGCCGCTTCGACGACCTGGCCGCGGCGGTGGGACGGGCCAGCCAGCTGGACGTCTCGCTGGTCACCCACGATTATTTCGAGGCGGCCAAGCAGACCCGCGCCCGCATGGTCACCGAACTGGCCCAGGGCTTCGAAAAGTCCATCAAGGGCGTGGTGGACGAAGTGGGGGCCATGGCGGCGACCTTGAAGGCCAATTCGTCGCAGATGCTGCAACGCCTGTCGCACATGGATTACGAAACCGTCAACATGGCCGCCGCAGCCGAGGAAGCCTCGTTCTCGGTGCAGAACATCTCGACCAATTCAGCCGAACTGGCCGGTTCGATCCAGCATATCCTGGGCAACGTGGTGCGCACCTCGGACGCCGCCAGCGACGCCGCCCAGGCCGCCAACGCCACCAGCGAGGCCATGCAGTCGCTGCTGGGGGTGGCGTCGCGCATCGGCCGCATCGGCGAAACCATCGACACCATCGCCCGCCAAACCCGCATGCTGGCGCTGAACGCCACCATCGAAGCGGCGCGCGCCGGTGCCGCCGGCCGCGGCTTCGCCGTGGTCGCCCAGGAAATCAAGAAGCTGTCGGAACAGACCAGCACCGCCACCCACGACATCGCCGCCAGCGTCGGCGAAGCGGTCGCCGCCACCAACAAGGCCGCCGACACCATCGCCAATACGGTCAACGCGGTATCGGGCATCAACCAGGTGGCCGCCGAAGTCCGTCAGTCGGTGGAAACCCAGACCCAGGCCACCGCCACCATCGCCGAACACGTGGGCGAAGCGGCGTCGGGAGCCAAGGCGGTGACCAGTTCGGTGAACAGCGCCATCGAGGCGCTGGGAGTGTCCGCCTCGGCCGCCGGCGAACTGAACCAATCGGCCGACGCCTTGGCCATCAAGGCCGACCACATGCGCCGCGAGGTGGATTCCTATCTGGAACGGCTGCGGACGCTTAGCTGATGAATGACCCAGCGAAACATTATGTGAACTCGTCGGCCCGTGAGCGACTTATTGAGCATCTATTCCTTGCCGACATTTTACGTGAACTCTGGAAACGCGGCATACATGATCCAGAAGTGCTGCGCTCCGAGGTTGACAACGCCGGGTACGATCTGGTGATCGGCGTCGGGACCATCGTCCGTCACATCCAGTTAAAGTCCTCGGTTTCGACCGCGAAAACAGCGAAGCAAAGCGTCAACGTTAAGCTGATGGAAAAACCCTCAGGGTGTGTGGTCTGGACTGAACTTGACGAGAACACAATCCAGATTGGCCCATTCCGATGGTTTGGCAGCCTACCGGGGAATCCACTGCCGTCTATCTTAGACTACCCCATCACCAAACATACAAAAGGCAACAAAGACGGTGTGAAGACGGAACGACCGAACCTAAGAGACCTCGCCAAGGGAAAGTTCGAGGTCGTCAAGACCATGTCTCAATTGGTGGAAAAATTGTTCGGTTGAAACCACCTTAAGACGGCTCCATTCTCGCACGACTGCCGCATGCCTGTATCCGTGGGCATCGACGTGGTCTGGATGCGATTTTTCGCTTACAACCGCCATTATCCTCGAGATTGCCCCAGGGTCCAAGTGGCGGCAGCGGATCAGCAATAGGTGGAGGCCGTCATATCTGACTGTTTCGGAACCTGTTAAGCCTTCAGGTCGCGGGCCACCGTGGTCATCTCGTCGGCGGTCTTGAACACCGTGGCGTTGGTGGAATAGGCCTTTTGCGTGACGATCATGCGGGTGAACTCTTCGCCGATGTCAACGTTGGATCCTTCCAGCGACGACGTCGCCAGACTGACCGCCCCTTGGGCTTCGTCCACACCGCTGACGGTGACGTCGCCCGCTTCCAGCGTGCGGCGGAACAAGGTGCCGCTGATGTTTTCCAGCGAATTCTCGGCGGTGAACTGGGCGATGCCGACCTTGAACAGCTTGTTGGTCTCGCCGTTGGTGTACTGGCCGATATATTCGCCCCGGTCGTTGAAATAGGCGCTGATCAGCGAGCCCTTGCCGTAACCGTTCTGATCGATGGATCCCAGGGTCTGGCTGGCGTCGTACTGGGTCAGCTGACTGAAGTCGAATTCCACGGTGGCGGTTCCGTCCATGGCCGTCACCGTCTTGTCGGCCCCGGTGCCGTCGGTCACCGTGTCGGTCCACCCCCAATCCGAGGTGTAGGTGTTGTCGCCGGCGGCATCCAGCCTTCCCGCCGCGGTGAAGGTGACCTGCTTGGGAGCGGCCGGCGTGTCGGGATAGCCCGAATCGGTACTGTAGGTGTGCATGTACCATTCGTTGGGGCCGGTTCGCTCGAACGCCAAGGTGACGTCGTGGCTTTGGAAGTTGCTGTCCCAAACCTGGGTGGACAGCTTTTCCACGTGGATGTCCGGCCGCTTCAGCGAATTGGGCGGCAGGTCGTTGCCGGCATAAAGCGACACCTCGCTGTCGATCTTGGTGGAATCCGTGGTGTCGTAAGCCGCGTCCCAGTTGACCACGAAGGGCAACGACCCGGTGGACGGCGAGATCATCCGCCCCTGGCCGTCGAAGGCCACCCGGACGGTGTCGTCGGCAAGGGTGCCGACCGCGGCGGGAATGGAAACCTGAACGTCCCACAAGTTTCCCGACACCCGCGTCCAGTTCAGCGTCGCCGTCTGCCGGGTGCCGCTGGGATCGCCGAAGGTGGTGGTCGAGGTGTAGGTGTTGGTGCTGCCCAACAGGCTTTGGGTCGAGGTCAGGGCGCCCGAAGTCCAGGTCAACCCCACCCCGTCGGCGCCGATGGCCGGTTCGTAGATGACGCCATTGACGTCGCTGGTCACGGTGATGGTGCCGCTGGCGGTTCCCACCGTCGCGTCCAGACTGGGGGTGATGGTCCAGGTGGTGCCGTCCACCCGACTCCACGACAGGGTCAGTTCCTCGCTGTCGCCGGTATTGGGATCGACCACGTTCTGGGTGGTGGTGAACTGGCTGGGCGACAACTCGGTGAACGCCGGCAGGTTGCCGCGCACCGTGGCGGTGGTGGTTTCGCGCCCGTCCATGACAGTGTCGGGCTTGGAATAGACCGGCACCAGATCGCCGGTGGTGTCGATGGTGCCATCGTCTTGGGGCATCCAGCCCAGCAGGTAGTTGCCGCCATTGGCCATGAAGTAGGCTTCGCCGTTGGCGCCTGACGTCGTGTAGAAATTGCCGGCGCGGGTATACATCACCTGGGACGGGTTGTCGGTGCTGTAGGCGGCGCCCGGACCGCTGCTATAGGTGGTGCCGGTGGTGGTGGCGTCAGGGGCGCCGACCATGAAGAAGCCTTCGCCGTTGATGGCCAGGTCGGTGGTGTGGGTGGACGCGGTGATCACGCCTTGCGCCGCGATGTGGCTGCGGTCGGCGACCTTAACGCCGAAGACGTTCAGCTTGCCGCCATACACGTTGGTGCTGGCCTTCGATTCCGACATCACCGTCTTGAACAGGGTTTCCTTACGCTTGAACCCCGTGGTGTTCACGTTGGAAATGTTCTGGCTGATGGTGTTCATTTCCCAGCTGGTGGCATTCATCCCCAGCACGGCGTTGTTCATGGCACCCCAAAGCATCTCCAGCCTCCTTGCCGGAAAAAATTTCAAAATCCTGCGCATGCTTTCGCTGCATGCTGCGTGCCATAAGGTGGAAGCGCGGAATTCCGCCACTTCCCCCTTGGGGGCCGGGTAATTCCTGCCGCCCCCCGCCCCTGTCTCTCGGCAAAGCTTGCCCAGCCCGTTCCGTGAGCAGAAAAAATATCCCCCTGCCCACCCGTTAGGCGTTTCACCTGCTCTTTCTCCGGATTCCGCCCCCCACAGTCAGGCACGGAAGTTGCGACAACCCCGCGCACGCAAAGGGGCCAAGACATGTCGGGCTGGGGTCGCAAACGTTATTTCGCCGGAGCCTTCCTGCTGACCATGGCGGGATGGTTGGCCGCCTATGCGGTGATCCAGGCCTGGGACGACCGCACCAATTCCGGGCGCGGCCCCATCAAGGTGGGCATCCTGCATTCGCGCACCGGCACCATGGCGGTGTCGGAACGCACCGTCATCGACGCCACCCTTTACGCCATCGACGAGATCAACCAGGCCGGCGGCGTGCTGGGCCGCCAGATCAAGCCCATCGTGGTGGACGGCAAGTCCGACTGGGGGGTGTTCGCCGCCGAGGCCCAGCGGCTGATCCGGACTGAAAAGGTCTCGGCGGTGTTCGGCTGCTGGACCTCGGCCTGCCGCAAGACGGTCAAGCCCATCTTCGAGAAATACGATTCGGTGCTGTTCTATCCGGTGCAGTACGAAGGGCTCGAGAGCTCGCCCAACATCGTCTATACCGGCGCCGCCCCCAACCAGCAGATCATCCCGGCCATCAAATGGTCCATGGACAATCTGGGCCGCCGTTTCTTCCTGGTGGGGTCGGACTACGTCTTTCCACGCACCGCCAACCGCATCATCACCGCCCAGGTCACGGCGCTGAAGGGCGAAGTGGTGGGCGAGGAATACGCGACACTGGGCAGCCAGGACTTCACCCGCATCGTCGAACGGATCAAACAGGTTCATCCCGACGTGGTGTTCAACACCATCAACGGCGACTCCAACCTGGGCTTCCACCGGGCGATGCGCGCCGCCGGCATCACGCCGGACAGCATTCCGGTGATGTCGTTTTCCATCGCCGAGGCCGAGGTCAAGGCCATCGGCCCCGCCATCATGGCCGGCGACTACGCCGCCCGGAACTATTTCCAAACCGTCGACACCGCCGAAAACCGTGCTTTCGTCGCTGGTTTCAAGGCCAAATACGGCCAGGATTACGTCACCACCGCCCCCATGGAAGCCGCCTATTTCGGCGTCAAACTGTGGGCGCGCGCGGTCAGCGAGGCCGGCAGCGCCGACTTCCGCGACTACCGCGCCACCATCAAAGGACAAAGCATGGCCTCGCCCGGCGGCACGGTGACCATCGATCCTGCGACCCAGCACACCTGGAAGACCGTGCGTATCGGCAAGATCCGCCCCGACGGCGATTTCGAAATCCAATGGGATTCCCAGCGCCCGGTGCGGCCGGTGCCCTATCCGTCGATCCTGTCGCGACGCCAATGGTCGGACTTTTTGGACGGGCTGTACCTGGGCTGGGGCAAGAACTGGGCGGCACCGTCGCCGCCCGAGGCCAAGCCCCCTGAGGCCAAGCCATGACCCGCCGCAAGCTACCGCGTCCGCGCCTGGCGGTGGAAATCGCCGGTGGCTACCTGCTGCTGGGCTTGCTGCCGCTGGTGGTCATCGTGTGGATGTATTTCCATGCCTCGGAACGGGTTTTGGTGGAAGAAATCAGCCGATCCTTGTCCACCATCGCCGACCAGAAGACCGCCCGTGTCGAAGGCTTCGCCCGCGACCGCATGCAGGCGGCGTCCACCCTTTCGTTTACGCCGACGGTGATCGAGGCGCTGGAATCCCTGCGCAACAGCCCAGAGTCCGGCGCCTTCCGGTCCTTGCTGTCGCGCTATGCCGAAAGCACCGGGGCGCGGGACCTGCTGCTGCTGTCCGCCGACGGCGCCATCCTGTTCGCGGTCAGCCGACAGGATCTGGTGGGGGCGGTGCTGACCGAACCGCGCCATCGCGGCACGCTGTTGGCCAACATCTTCGAGCGCACCCGCACGTTGCTGGAAACCGAGATTTCCGACTTCGCCGCTGTCCATGACGGCGACGCGCCCACCTCGTTCGCCGCCGCACCAGTGGTCAAGGACGGCGGGTTGTTGGGCATCGTGCTGCTGGAAGTGGACCAGCGGGCGCTGTTCGAGATCGTCGCCGACACCGCCGCCTTGGGCCGCACCGGCGAAACCATGGTGGCCGCCCGCGCCGCGCCGGGCCGCATCGACATCCAAGGCCCGTTGCGGCTGGCCAAACCCGGCGAAGCCCCCAAAAGCCTGGAGGCCGCCAGTCCCATGGCCCTGCCGCTGGACCGGGCGCTGCGCGGCGAACGCGGCGTCGATTTCGCCACCGACTACCGGGGGGAAAAGGTCCTGGCCGCCTGGCGCTATCTGCCCAGCTTCCGCTGGGGCATGGTGGTCAAGATCGACGTGGCGGAAACCCTGGCCAGCGTCGAAAGGCTGCGCGCGCTGGGCTGGTGGATCGGCTCGGCCGCCGTTCTGTTCGGCCTGCTGGCGGCCATCTTCATCGCCCGCGCCATCGCCGCCCCCTTGAAGGAACTGCGCCAAGCGACGGTGGAACTGTCGGCCGGCACCTTCGACGCCCCGGTCCAGGTGGACGGCAGTCAGGAAATCGCCGAACTGGCGCAATCCTTCAACCACATGGCCCATGAGATCCAAACCTATCATCAGGGCTTGGAACGCATGGTCGACGAACGCACCAAGGAATTGCGCGACGCCAAGGACGCCGCCGAGGCGGCGACCCGGGCCAAGACCGACTTCCTGGCGGTGATGAGCCACGAATTGCGCACCCCCATGAACGGCATCATCGGCATGGCGGAACTGTTGCTGCGCCGCCCCGACATGGAAGCCGAGGCCAAGAACTGGGCCGGCACCATCAAGCGTTCGGGCGAGACGCTGACCGTGTTGTTGAACGACGTCCTGGACATCTCGCGCATCGAGGCCGGGCAACTGAATTTCGAACAGGGCAGCTATCCACCGCTGACCCTGGCCGAGGATCTGGTGGCGCTGATGCGCCCGCCGGCCACCGACAAGGGGCTGGAATTGCGGCTGGATGCCGCCCCCGGCCTGCCCCCCACGGCCCGGGGCGATGCCGCCCGGCTGCGACAGGTGTTGTTGAACCTGCTGGGCAACGCCATCAAGTTCACCCAAACCGGCGAGATCGTGCTGGCCCTGTCCATGCCCGACGACGAAACCTTGCGCTTTTGCGTCTCGGACACCGGCATCGGCGTGCCCGCGGCCGACCGGCCACGCCTGTTCGATCCGTTCTTCCAGGTGGATTCCTCGGCGTCGCGCCGCCATGGCGGCGCCGGCCTGGGGCTGGCCATCTGCAAGAATCTGGTGACCGGCATGGGGGGTGTCATCACCTATCATCCGGGGGAAACATGCGGTTCGCTGTTGCGGGTGGACCTGCCCTTCGTCGCCGGCGACCAGCCCCCCGCCGAAGAACAGACCGCCCCCTTGCCGCCCCTGCCGTCGCTTTCCGTGCTGGTGGTCGAGGATGAAGAGGTCAACGCCCAGGTTCTGGAAGCCCTGCTCAGCCAAGCCGGGCACCACGCCACCATCACCCGCGACGGCAGCGAAGCGCTGACCGCCGTCGCCCGAAACCGCTTCGACGTCATGCTGGTGGATTTGCGCCTGCCCGGCATGGACGGCTTCGAAGTCACCCGTCAGGTCATCGCCCAGACCTCGGCGCGCGGCGAAAAGCTGAAAGTGGTGGCGGTCACCGCCAACCTGATGCCCGAGGACCAAGCCGCCTGCGCCGCCGCCGGCATGGTGGCGGTGGTGCCAAAGCCGGTGCATTGGCCGCTGCTGCACGCCGCCCTGACCACGGTGGTCGGCGGCGCCCCACCCTTATTGGCGCAGCCGGAAAGCGCGGCCCGCGTGGATTTCCATCTGCTGGACCAACTGCGCGAGGATTTGGGCGCCGACACCCTGGCCGAGTTGACCCGCGCCGCCCTGGACGTCATGGAAATCCGTGTCGCCGCCTTGGGGCGGGCGGTAGAAGCCGAACAATGGGGCGTCGTCGAGGATCTGGCCCACAAACTGGCCGGTGCCGCCGGCAGCCACGGCCTCAGCGCCGCCCGCCTGATCGCCAAGGACATGGAAAAGCAGGCGCGCCAGGGACGGGATTGCCGCGACTTGCGTGAACCGCTGGAAACAGCCTTCACCCAAGGGCAAGCCGACTTGCGCCAATGGCTGGACGCTATCCCCGGCTGATGCCGGGGACGAAGCGATAGCCGTGGCCGCGACAGGTTTCGATCAGCGGCGTGTCGTCGCCGCCCAATTTCTTGCGCAGACGGCTGATCAGGATGTCGATGCTGCGCAGCCCCGAATCGCCTTCGTCCGAGCCCAACGCCGCCATCAACACCTCGCGGCTTTGAATGCGCCCGGCCCGGCTGGCCAGAATGTGCAGCAGGTCAAACTCGGCCGGGGTCAGATCGGCGACGCGGCCCAATTGGTCCAGCACCACCCGCCCGCTGAGGTCGATGGTCCAGCCGGCAAAGCGCAGGCGGTTCGACGTCCCGGCGCCGCGCAGACCGGCGCGTCGTTCCAGAACGCTTTTCACCCGGGCCAGCAATTCGCGGGGATAGACCGGTTTGGGCAGATAGTCGTCGGCCCCCAGTTCGATGCCCAGGGCACGGTCGTCGGGACCGCCCCGTTCGGTGACCATGATGACGCCCACGTCGGAATGGGTGCGCAAGTCGCGGGTCAACGACAGCCCGTTGCCATCGGGCAGGTTGACGTCCAGCACCACCAGGTCGATCTGCCCGGTGGACAGCCACGCCCGCATGCCGGCGGCATCCTCGGCCTGCTCGACCCGATAGCCGGCCTTCGACACCGAGGCGGCGATCAGCGCACGCACGGTCTCGTCATCGTCGACCACAAGGATGCTGGATTTGACGTTCATGCCCCTCCGATCCCCACCTCGAGAAAAATACCAGAAACAAAGCCGCGGTACAGTGCCTGCGTCACAAAATCGCACAGCCTAGATACGCCCGCAACACAGCTTGCGCGGCGTCAAAGTATTTTGGGCCTGCACAGAAATAATACAGAAATATAAAAATCTGGTCGTGACGCGATTTTGTGCAGGTGCGACATCACGCTAAAATTTCTACGAAAAAAAATTTCGCCAGAGATTCCGCTCGTCACACGGCAACTAGGCCACACTCCCCACCACAGACCGATTGACTATTTTCAAGACACATCACGACGAATGGTTATTTTTTGAACACACCCTGACCCTGTGAACAGCATTTTTGGTCACTTGCACAAGGTTTCAGCAGTCAGGGGAGTGTATGTTTTTATATATTTCAATGTACTAGTATGAATTCAGCCTGTTGGCCCGCCACTTGCCTATTCCCTCGGCACCTGCAATCTCGCACGGGGGATACCAGAATGAAGTTCAACCGGATTCTCGGCGCCGGCCTGTTCGCCACCGCCAGCCTTCTGCCCATGTTCGCCCAAGCCGCCGACGACACCATCAAGGTGGGCGTCCTGCATTCGCTGTCGGGCACCATGGCGATTTCGGAAACCACGCTGAAGGACACCGTCCTGATGATGGTGGACGACATCAACAAGAAGGGCGGCCTGCTGGGCAAGAAGGTCGAGGCCGTGGTGGTCGATCCGGCCTCGAACTGGCCGCTTTTCGCCGAAAAGGCCCAGGAACTGCTGGAAAAGGAAAAGGTCGCCGCGGTGTTCGGCTGCTGGACCTCGGTGTCGCGCAAGTCGGTGCTGCCGGTCTTCGAAAAGATGAACGGCCTGCTGTTCTATCCGGTGCAGTACGAAGGCGAGGAAAGCTCGCGCAACGTGTTCTACACCGGCGCCGCGCCGAACCAGCAAGCCATTCCCGCCGTCGATTACCTGATGAGCAAGGATGGCGGCGACGTGAAGCGTTGGGTGCTGGCCGGCACCGACTATGTCTATCCGCGCACCACCAACAAGATTTTGGAAGCCTATCTGAAGTCCAAGGGCGTCAAGGCCGAGGACATCATGATCAACTATACCCCCTTCGGGCATAGCGACTGGCAGACCATCGTCGCCGACATCAAGAAGTTCGGCGCCGCCGGCAAGAAGACCGCCGTGGTTTCCACCATCAACGGCGACGCCAACGTTCCCTTCTACAAGGAACTGGCCAACCAGGGCATCAAGGCCGACCAGATCCCGGTCGTCGCCTTCTCGGTGGGTGAAGAAGAACTGGCCGGCATCGACACCAAGAACCTGGTCGGCCATCTGGCCGCCTGGAACTACTTCCAGTCGGTGAAGAACCCGGAAAACGACGCCTTCATCAAGCAGTGGCAGACCTTCATCAAGAACCCCAAGCGCGTCACCAACGACCCCATGGAAGCCACCTATATCGGCTTCAAGATGTGGACCCAGGCGGTTTCGCAGGCCGGCACCACCAATGTGGACGCCGTCCGCCAGGCGCTGTACGGCCAGAAGGTCAAGAATCTGACCGGCGGCGTGGCCGTGATGAACACCAACCACCACCTCTCGAAGCCGGTCTTCATCGGCGAAATCCAGGCCAACGGCCAGTTGCAGACCGTGTGGAAGACCAAGGACGTCATCAAGGCCGACGCCTGGTCGCCCTATATCCCGGAAAGCGCCAAGCTGACCGCCGACTGGACCTATCCCTGGGTCTGCGGCAACTGCACCGAACCCAAGTTCAAGTAAGACTTACCCCTCGTTCGTCACCCCCGGGCTTGACCCGGGGGTCCAGAC
The DNA here is from genome assembly GCA_001898825.1 of Magnetospirillum sp. 64-120. Taxonomy (GTDB): domain Bacteria; phylum Pseudomonadota; class Alphaproteobacteria; order Rhodospirillales; family Magnetospirillaceae; genus Magnetospirillum. Next base: position 169,124 of record MKVK01000019.1, on the reverse strand, counting down.
GGCAGCCGCCCATGGATTGCCGGGTCAAGCCCGGCAATGACGAAATACCCCTTCCTGCCCCAAAGTCCTTTCGGGGAGTTCGCCCGTGAAAATGCTGAAGCTGGTCCTGGCCCTGCTGGCGCTGTTAAGCGTGGTGCCCGCTTATGCCGACGACGACGACTTCGCCCTGCGTGTCAAAGCGCTGAACGGCGAATCCTATTCCGACAAGATCGCTGCCGCCGAAGCGCTGGCCGCCTTGGGTGACGGCCGCGCCGCCCCGGTGCTGGAAGCCCTGGCCGACGGCCGTCTGGGATATGGTCCCGACGGCTCGATTCTGATCGAAGACAACGGTGCCTATACCGACCCGGTCAGCGGACAGGTTGTCCAGGTTGCCGCCTTCGACGCCATCACCGTCAACAACCGCCTGCGCGGGGTCGCCCGAGGCGCTGCCGCCCGGCTGGCCCTGTTCAGCCCGGATGTCGAAGCCCGCCGCGCCGCCATGGAATCCATCATGGCATCGGGTTCCGACGACGCCGCCGACATGGTGCGCACCGCCCAGGCCAAGGAAACCGACCCTGCCATCAAGGCATTGATGGCCGCCACCCTGGCCAATCTTGACCTGACCAGCAACGACCCGGCACGGCGGCTGGCCGCCATCAATACGCTGGGCGATTCCAACGACCCGCAGATTCGCTCGCGTCTGCAAGACCTGCTGGCGTCCGAGACCGACCCGGCCGTCCGTCAGGCCGCCGACAAGATGCTGTCGGGCATGGATTTCCGCCTGGGTCTGATCGGCTTCTCCGCCAACCTGTTCCAGGGTTTGTCCTTGGGCAGCGTGCTGCTGTTGGCCGCCATCGGCCTTGCCGTCACCTTCGGGGTGATGGGGGTGATCAACATGGCCCATGGCGAGATGATCATGCTGGGCGCCTACACCGCTTATGCGGTCCAGCAATTCTTCCGCGCTGTGTTGCCGCCCGACCTGATCGACTTTTATCTGGTGGCCGCCCTTCCTGCCGCCTTCGCCGTCACCGCCCTGGTGGGTATCGCCCTGGAACGCGGTGTCATCCGTTTCCTCTACGGACGGCCGTTGGAAACCATGCTGGCCACCTGGGGCATCTCGCTGATGCTGCAACAAGTGGTGCGCCAGATTTTCGGCGCCACCAACATGGAAGTGGCCAACCCGGCCTGGATGACCGGCGGCTGGGAACTGGCCGGTGGTTTCACCCTGACCTATAACCGCGTGGTCATCATCTTCTTCTGCCTGGCGGTTCTGGGCGGTCTAGCGGCGTTGCTGCGCTATTCCAGCTTTGGCCTGTCCATGCGCGCGGTCACCCAAAACCGCCCGATGGCGTCGGCCATGGGCATTCCCACCGGCCGGGTCGACGCGTTGACCTTCGGCCTGGGATCGGGCATCGCCGGCATCGCCGGGGTGGCGCTGAGCCAGATCGGCAATGTCAGTCCCAATCTGGGCCAAGGCTACATCGTCGATTCCTTCATGGTGGTGGTGTTCGGCGGCGTCGGCAGCTTGTGGGGAACCCTGGTGGGCGCGCTGTCCCTGGGCTTGGTCAACAAGTTCCTGGAACCCTATGCCGGCGCCATGCTGGGCAAGATCCTGGTGCTGGTTTTCATCATCCTGTTCATCCAAAAGCGCCCGCGCGGCTTGTTCGCGCTCAAGGGCCGCTCGGTGGAATCGTAAGGGGGGCCGCCGATGCTTAGCGAAAAGACCTTTTGGAGCGGCTTCGCCGCCTTGGGATTGCTGTTCCTGGTGGTGGTGCCGGTGCTGAACCTGGCGGTGCCCGAAGGCTCGGCCCTGCATTTGCCCAATTACATGATCACCCTGATCGGCAAATATCTGTGCTACGCCATCCTGGCCATGGCGATGAATTTGGTGTGGGGCTATTGCGGCGTTCTGTCGCTCGGCCACGGTGCCTTCTTCGCCCTGGGCGGTTACGCCATGGGCATGTACATGATGCGGGCCATCGGCAGCCGCGGCAGCTATGGCAATGCTGAACTGCCCGATTTCATGGTGTTCCTGAACTGGAAGGAACTGCCGTGGTTCTGGATGGGCTTCGACCATTTCGCCTTCGCCCTGATCATGGTGATGGTGGTGCCCGGCATCCTGGCCTTCGTCTTCGGCTGGCTGGCCTTTCGGTCGCGCATCAACGGCGTTTACCTGTCCATCGTCACCCAGGCCATGACCTATGCGCTGATGCTGGCCTTCTTCCGCAACGAAATGGGTTTCGGCGGCAATAACGGCCTGACCGACTTCAAGGACATCCTGGGCTTCGACCTGACCCAGGCCAGCACCAAGATGGGGCTGTACCTGCTGTCGGCCGTCATGGTCGGCGCCACCTTCCTGGTGGTGCGCTTCGTCGCCGCCTCGAAACTCGGCCGGGTCATGATGGCGGTGCGCGATGCCGAAAGCCGGGTGCGTTTCCTGGGCTATTCGGTGACCAGCGTCAAATTGTTCGCCTTCACCGTCTCGGCGGTCTTGGCCGGCATCGCCGGCGCCCTTTACGTGCCCCAGGTCGGCATCATCAACCCGTCGGAATTCTCGCCGGCCAATTCCATCGAAATCGCCATCTGGGTGGCGGTGGGCGGTCGCGGCACGTTGTTGGGTCCGTTGTTGGGCGCCTTCGCCGTCAACGGCGCCAAGACTTGGCTGACCGGGGCGGCGCCGGAATTGTGGCTGTTCGCCCTGGGCGCGCTGTTCATCATCGTCACCTTGGCCCTCCCCAAGGGTTTGGTGGGCCTGTGGTCCACCTTGCGAGCCAAGGCCAAGGAGAAGACGCAATGAGCGACGAACTGACCATCGACACGCCGCGCGGCGCCGGCGTGGCCGCCCCCGGTTCCATCCTTTACGTGGACAGCGTCACCGTCAGCTTCGACGGCTTTCGGGCGCTGAACGAATTGTCGCTGGTGATCCAGCCGGGCGAGCTGCGCACCATCATCGGCCCCAACGGCGCCGGCAAGACCACCATGATGGACGTCATTACCGGCAAGACGCGGCCCGATACCGGCGACGTCTTGTTCGACGGACACGTTGACCTGACCCGGCTGACCGAGGACCAGATCGCCAACTTAGGCATCGGCCGCAAGTTCCAGAAGCCCACGGTGTTCGAGCAATTGTCGGTGTTCGAGAACCTGGAACTGGCGCTGAAATGCCAGCGCGACACCTGGTCCACCCTGATGTTCCGCCTGAACGGCGAGCAGAAGGATCGCATCGACCAGGTGCTGGTCACCGTCGGGCTTGCGGACAAGGTGCGGATGATCGCCGGGGCGCTTTCCCACGGACAAAAGCAATGGCTGGAGATCGGCATGCTACTGATGCAGGACCAGCGCCTGCTGCTGCTGGACGAGCCGGTGGCCGGCATGACCGATGCGGAAACCGAAGCCACCGCCCAGCTGATCCTGGACCTGCACAAGGACCCGCACCATTCCCTGGTGGTGGTCGAACACGACATGGAATTCGTCCGCGCCCTGGGAGCCAGGGTCACCGTGCTGCACGAAGGCTCGGTGCTGGCCGAAGGCTCGCTGGATGCGGTCCAGGCCAACCAAAAAGTCGTCGAAGTCTATTTGGGGCGCTGATCATGCTGATGGTGGAAAACGTCAACCTGTATTACGGCGCCAGCCACGCGCTTCGCGGCGTGTCGCTGAAAGCCCAAACCGGCCGCGTCACCTGTGTGCTGGGCCGCAACGGCGTCGGCAAGACCAGCCTGATGCGGGCGATCATGGGCCTGCAGACGGTGAAAAGCGGCGCCGTCCAATGGGAGGGAACCGACATCACCACCCTGCCCGCTTATCAACGGGCCAGGGCCGGTATCGGTTTCGTGCCCCAGGGGCGCGAAATCTTCGCCCGATTGACCGTGCGCGAAAACCTGGAAACCGGCTTTTCGCCGTTGAAGCGAGCCGATCGCAGCATTCCGGCGGAAATCTTCGAGCTGTTCCCGGTGCTGAAAGACATGCTGCACCGACGCGGCGGCGACCTGTCGGGCGGCCAGCAACAACAATTGGCCATCGCCCGTGCGCTCGTCACCCGTCCGCGCCTGCTGATCCTGGACGAACCCACCGAGGGCATCCAGCCCAGCATCATCAAAGATATCGGCCGTGTCATCCGATTGTTGGCGGAAAACCAGATCAAGGCCTTCGATCCCATGGCCATCGTGCTGGTCGAGCAATATTTCGACTTCGCCAAGGAACTGGCCGACGATTATCTTGTGATGGATCGCGGCGAGGTCATCCTGGCCGGGGAAACGGCGCACATGGTAGAGGCCGATGTCCGCAAGCACCTCACCGTCTGAGTCCCAACTCACCCGCATGCACGGAAGAGCCGAGCTGGGCTTCGTCCATGTGGACGGCGCCGACCGGCTGGGCCGTCTGTACCAACGCGCCCCTTTGCGCGTGCTGTTCCCCGACCCGCCGTTGGGCGAGCCGCCGCAGGCGGCGCTGGTCACCACCTCGGGTGGGCTGGCCGGCGGCGATATCTTGGAATTGTCCGTCCATGCCGGCCCGGCAGCCCAGGCGCTGGTGCTGGGAAGCGCGGCGGAAAAAATCTATCGCTCCACCGGCCCCGACACCGTGGTGCAGGTGGATTTGACCGCCGATACCGGCGCCATGCTGGAATATCTGCCCCAGGAAACCATCCTGTTCGACGGCTCGCGTCTGCGTCGCACCACCCGTATCAATGCCGCAGTGGATTCTGTGGTCCTGGCCGGCGAGATTCTGGTCTTCGGCCGGGTGGCGCGAGGTGAAACGCTGACCCGTGGATTGCTGCGTGAAGCCTGGGAAGTGCGCATCGACAACCGCTTGGTCTGGGTCGACGCCCTGCATATGCAAGACGATCTGCGCGCCGTGCTGGACGCGCCCGCCGGTTTCGGCGGGGCCATCGTCGCCGCCTCGTTGGTGCTGGTGGGATCGGATGGCGCCGCCCATCGCGACCATCTGCGCGATCTGCTGGCCGATTATCCCGGCCGCTTCGGTTGTTCTTTGGTGGGCGGCGTCCTGGTGGCCCGCTGGCTGGATCACGACCCGGCCCGTCTGCGCGCCGCTTTCGGCCAAGCCTGGAAAAACTTACGCCACAACGCCATGAACCGACCGGCGGGCTTGCCGCGTCTTTGGGACATCTAGGGAGGGAAACAACAATGAACCTAAGCCCAAGGGAAAAGGACAAGCTGCTGGTGGCCATGGCCGCCATGGTGGCGCGCCGCCGCCTGGAGCGCGGCGTCAAGCTGAACTATCCCGAAGCGGTGGCGCTGATCACCGATTTCGTCGTCGAAGGGGCGCGCGACGGCCGCCCGGTGGCCGAACTGATGGCCGAGGGCGCCACTGTGCTGAGCCGCGCCCAGGTCATGGACGGCATCGCCGAGATGATCCACGAAATCCAGGTCGAAGCCACCTTCCCCGACGGCACCAAGCTGGTGACCGTCCACAACCCCATCCGCTAAGGGGGCTGCCATGATCCCAGGCGAAATCATCACCGCCGAAGGCCATATCGACCTGAATGCCGAGCGCACCACCATCACCGTCGATGTCGCCAATACCGGCGACCGCCCCATCCAGGTGGGCAGCCACTACCATTTCTTCGAAACCAATGCGGCGCTGTCCTTCGACCGCGCCAAGACCAAGGGCTTCCGCCTGGACATCCCGGCCGGCACCGCCACCCGCTTCGAGCCCGGCCAAACCCGCACCGTGACCCTGGTGGCCTATGCCGGCACCGGCGAGGTCTGGGGCTTCAATGGGCTGGTCAACGGCAAGCTGGGGGGCTGACATCATGGCTTTCAAGATCGAGCGTAAATCCTATGCCGCCATGTTCGGCCCGACCACCGGTGACAAGGTGCGCCTGGGCGACACCAACCTGCTGGTGGAAGTGGAACAGGATTTCACCATCTATGGCGAGGAAGTGAAGTTCGGTGGCGGCAAGGTGATCCGCGACGGCATGGGCCAGTCGCAGGTGTCCCGCGCCCAAGGCGCGGTGGACACGGTGATCACCAACGCCCTGATCATCGACCACTGGGGGGTGGTCAAGGCCGACATCGGATTGAAAGACGGCCGCATCCATGCCATCGGCAAGGCCGGCAATCCCGACATCCAACCGGGTGTGACCATCATCGTCGGACCGGGCACCGAGGTGATCGCCGGCGAAGGCCGCATCGTCACCGCCGGCGGCATCGACGCCCATATCCATTTCATCTGTCCCCAGCAGGCCGATGACGCGCTTTATTCCGGCGTCACCACCCTGCTGGGCGGCGGTACCGGCCCGGCCGAGGGCACCAACGCCACCACCTGCACCCCCGGCCCCTGGCATCTGGGTCGCATGCTGCAAGCGGCCGAGGGATTGCCGGTCAATATCGGCTTTTTCGGCAAGGGCAACGCCACCCGTCCCGACGGCTTGGTGGAAATGATCAAGGGCGGCGCCTGCGGCCTGAAGCTGCACGAGGATTGGGGCACCACCCCGGCCGCCATCGACACCTGCCTGGGCGTCGCCGACCAATATGACGTGCAAGTGGCCATCCACACCGACACGCTGAACGAATCGGGCTTCGTCGAGAACACCATCGCCGCCTTCAAGGGCCGCACCATCCACGCCTTCCACACCGAAGGCGCCGGCGGCGGCCATGCGCCCGACATCATCAAGCTCTGCGGTGTCGCCAACGTGTTGCCGTCGTCGACCAACCCGACCATGCCGTTCACCGTCAACACGGCGGACGAGCATCTGGACATGCTGATGGTCTGTCATCACCTGGACCCGCGCATCGCCGAGGACGTGGCCTTCGCCGAAAGCCGCATCCGCCGCGAGACGATCGCCGCAGAGGACATCCTGCACGACATCGGCGCCATGAGCATGATGAGTTCGGATTCCCAGGCCATGGGGCGCATCGGCGAGGTGATCACCCGCACCTGGCAGACCGCCCACAAGATGAAGGCGCAGCGCGGATCGTTGCCCGGCGAGAACGGCAACGACAATGTCCGCGCCAAGCGCTATATCGCCAAATACACCATCAACCCGGCGATCGCCCATGGCATATCGGCCCATGTGGGCAGCGTCGAAGTGGGCAAGCTGGCCGATCTGGTGATCTGGAAGCCGGCCTTCTTCGGCGTCAAACCCGATCTGGTGCTGAAATGCGGCACCATCGCCGCCGCCCTGATGGGCGACCCCAACGCCTCGATCCCGACGCCGCAGCCGGTGCATTACCGCCCGATGTTCGCCGGTTTCGGTCGCGCCCTTCAGGCGTCGTCGGTGACCTTCGTCAGCCAGGCGGCGGCCGAGGCCGATATCGGCCGCAAGCTGGGATTGGCCCGCTTGGTGCTGCCGGTCAAGGGCTGCCGGACCATCGGCAAGGCCCAGATGGTCAACAACAACGCCTGTCCGGACATCCAGGTGGACGCCGAAACCTATGAAGTCCGCGCCGATGGCCAGTTGTTGACCTGCGAACCGGCCAGCGAGTTGCCGCTGGCCCAGCGCTATTTCCTGTTCTAGGAGGGGGGGAATGGCCTGGGATTTCGTCATTGTTCCCTTTTGGCCGTCATCGCCGGGCTTGACCCGGCGATCCATTGCTGCAGGAGATGCCCGGGTCAAGCCCGGGCATGACGGATGGAAAGAGCGAACATGAGCTTGCGCCGCGCCATCGCCCATCATCCGGCGGCAAGCTGGCCCGGCGACCAAGCGGTCGGCACGGTCACCCTGGCCGCCGCCGACCGTCATCGTCGCCGGGTGGCGCTGTCCGACGACGATGGCGCCGGCTTTTTGCTGGACCTGCCGCGCGCCGTCCAGATGAAGGACGGCGACGGGCTGGAACTGGATGGCGGCGGCTTCATCCGGGTGGTCGCCGCCGACGAAGAAGTCATCGACATCTCGTGCCGGACCGAAGCCGAATTCGCCCGGGTGTCCTGGCATATCGGCAACCGCCATGTGCCGCTGCAGATTTTGGCTAACCGCGCCCTGCGCATCGGCCTGGACCATGTGCTGCTGTCCATGCTGGAAGGCCAGGGGCTGCAAATCTGGCGCCGCCGTGCGCCCTTCCAGCCGGAATCGGGAGCCTATGACCCGCATGGGCTGATGGATGCCCCCGCCCCGGTGGTGAGGCGGGCATGAACGCGCTGCTGCGGCTGATGACCTGGCTGTCGCCCAGCTTCCCGGTGGGCGGCTTCAGCTATTCCCATGGGCTGGAACGGGCGGTTGAGCAAGGCTTGGTCAGCGATCGTGCCAGCCTGACCGCCTGGATCGACACCATCCTGCATCATGGCGCCGGGCGCAGTGATGCAGCCCTGCTGCTGGAAGCCTATGCCGCGCTCAACGATGCGTCACGCTTGGACAAGCTGGTGGAACTGGCCGATTGCCTGCGCCCCAGTGCCGAACTGGCCCTGGAATCCAGCGCCCAAGGCACCGCCTTTCTGAACACAGTCGCCGCCGTGTGGCCCGATCCGTGGCTGGAAGACTGGAAAGCCCGGCTACGCCAACAGGGCCGAGCCCCGGCCTATGCGGTGGCGGTGGGCGTGGTGGCGGCACGCTGCGACATCGCCGCCCCTGACGCCTGCGCCGCCTTCCTGCATGCCTTCGCCGCCAACCTAGTGTCGGCGGCGGTAAGGCTGGTGCCCTTGGGCCAGACCGACGGCATGAAGGCGGTGGCCGCCCTGGAACCCGTCGCCCTGGATTGCGCCACCGCCGCTTTGGGCCGCCCCTTCGCCGATCTGGGCAGCGCCACCCCCGTGGTGGATTGGTGCAGCCTGACCCACGAAACCCAATACACAAGGTTGTTCAGATCATGAGCGCTTTCCGCGTTGGCATCGGTGGGCCGGTGGGATCGGGCAAGACCGCCCTGACCCTGGCCCTGTGCCTCCATTTCCGCGAAATCTACGACATCGCCGCCATCACCAACGACGTCTATACCCGCGAAGACTGCGAGTTCCTGACCAAGAACGGCGCGCTTCCCCCCGACCGCATCCTGGGGGTGGAGACCGGCGGCTGTCCCCACACCGCCATCCGCGAGGATGCCAGCATCAATCTGGCGGCGGTGGACGACATGCAGGCCCGCCACCCTGGCCTGGAACTTTTGCTGATCGAATCGGGCGGCGACAACCTGACCGCCACCTTCAGCCCGGAACTGGCCGATATCACCCTTTACGTCATCGATGTCGCCGCCGGCGACAAATTGCCGCGTAAGGGTGGTCCCGGCATCACCCGGTCGGATTTGCTGATCATCAACAAGATTGATCTGGCGCCCTTGGTCGGCGCCAGCCTGGAGGTGATGGAGCGCGACAGCCGCAAGATGCGCGGTGATCGTCCCTTCGTGTTTTCCAACATGAAGACCGGCCAGGGACTGGCCGACATCGCCGCCTTCATCGTCAAGGCCGGTGGGCTGCGACCAGTGTAACCTGGGCTACAGACGCCCCCAGCCGGGCGGTTCTAGGCTTTGCCCATTGTTCAGCAATGGAGAAAGCCATGAACGCCATGCGCCTGTTCGTCGATACCCACGACGTCGCCAAGGACACCTTTCCCGCCGGCCTGACCGCCGAGCAATTCGAGGGATTTTTCGCCCAATACCAACAGGCCTGCCAAGCCGAAGGCGTGGTGCTGCTGAACGTCGAGGTCGGGCTGGAAGCCGGACGCGCCTTTTGCCTGAATCTGGCCCCCGACGCCGAGGCGGTACGCCGCGCCCATGACCGCGTCGGCCTGCCCTTCGATTCCATCACCGAGGTGAAAAGCGCCAGCCCCGGCACCTTGTTCTTCCGCCAAGGCGCGGCCTAAGTCAGGGAGGCCACCATGCATGCCGATCTTGCGCCGATCCTGGTGATCGGCATCCTGGTGGCCTTGGCCGCCTTCACCGCGCTGACCCTGTTGGTGCGGCGCGACCTTGCCCCCGCCGGGTCGTGGGGCGGCGTCCTGGACGGCGGCGGCCGCTGGTTCCTGGGCGCCGCCCTGGGGCTGGGGGTAATCGCCTTTTCCATCAAGCTGGCGATCCTGGCCACCCTGGCCAACTTTCCCGCCCAAACCATCGCGCCGCTGATCGCACCGCGGGCACAAGTCGCCGAAGATTTTGACGCCCCGCCCCCACCAAACCCGCCACCGTCCTCTACCCCGACCTGGCGCGGCCTGCCGGCCTTGGTCCCGACCCCGGTGGACAATCCCGGCAACGCCGCCAAGCTGGCCCTGGGGCGGCGGCTGTTCCACGACACCAAACTATCCCAAGACGGCAGCCTGTCCTGTGCGTCCTGCCACGACGTGAGCAAAGGCGCCGGCCATGACGGCCGCGTCACCGCCCAGGGCATCAACGGCCAGATCGGCAGCCGCAACACCCCCACCGTTTACAACGCCGCCTATCAGGCCCGGCTGTTCTGGGACGGTCGCGCCGCCAGCCTGGAAGAACAGGCCCTGGGTCCCATCCTCAATCCCCTTGAAATGGGTCTGGCTTCGCTGGACCTGATGGAGCAACGCCTAGCCGCCGACCCCACTTATCCGCCGGCCTTCGCCGCTGCCTTCGGCTCGGCGGCTATCTCCGCCAACCGTGTCGCCCAGGCCTTGGCGACCTTTGAACGCTCGTTGGTCACCAATGATTCCCCCTATGACCGCTTCGTCGCCGGAGATGAACGGGCACTGTCGCCAGGGCAGCAGCGTGGCATGTGGCTGTTCCAGGACCTGGGCTGCGCCACCTGCCATTCCGGCCCCAATTTCAGCGGCGCCAGTTTGGTCGGCCCGAAGAACCCCTTCGCCGTGCTGCGCACCAGCCGCCTGTCCGCCGACCAGCGCGGAACCTTGGCCGCCGACAAGGGACGCGGCGCGCCATCTTCCGCCGAAGGGGTGTGGCGGGTGCCGTCGTTGCGCAACGTGGCGCTGACCGCGCCTTATTTCCACAACGGCTCGGTGGCCAGCCTGGATCAGGCGGTGCGGATCATGGCCCAGGCCCAATTGGGCGCCAAGGTGGAAGGCCATGGGCACGAGGATCTGTGGTGGAGCGCCGAGCAATCGCGCTTGGGCCGTTATGTGGGCAAGACCCTGTCGCCCCGTGACGTGGACGATCTGGTGTCCTTCCTGCAATCCCTGACCAGCGATACCCTGGCCCGCCGCGCTGCGCTATGATGGCGTGTCGGGACCGCAGGGGGCAGAACATGCGCGAATTGGGCTTTTTCTGCCGGATGTCGCCATCTGGACAAGAGATCTTGTCCAGGGGACATTCCCGCCATCGTTTCACCAAAGGGGCCGTACCGGTCAGCAAGGGGCAAAGCGTGTCGGGGGCCTATTTCGTCCTCAGCGGCGGCCTTCGGGTGTTCACCTTAAGCCCGGCCGGGCGCGAGGCGACGCTTTATCAGATCGCCCCGGGCGAGACCTGCGTTCTGGCGCTGAACTGCCTGTTCAACGACCTGCTTTACCCGGCCTGGGTCCAAGCCGAGGAAGACAGCGAGGTGGCGGTGGTGGGCGGCCCCACCTATCGGACCTTGTTCGAAACGGAAAAGCCCATCCAGGACCTGACGGTCAAGGCGCTTTCCACCATCGTCTTCCGCCTGATGGACGAGCTCGAGCAAATCCATTCCTGCCGCCTGGACCAGCGTCTGGCCCAGTTCCTGCTGCGCCACGCCAGCGCCAGCGGACGGATCGCCATGACCCAACAGGAAATCGCCGGCCATATGGGCACCACCCGCGAAGTGGTGGCCCGGCTGATGGCCGATTTCGCCGCCAAGACCTGGGTCGAAACGACACGCGGCCGGGTCACGGTGCTGAACCCGGCCGCGTTGACGCGTTTGGCGGCGCCCTGATTTATTCCAAGCGGCCCAAGGCGCGGGCGACCACCAGATACAGCTTGCCCACTTCCGACGAGGTGAAGGTGCCGGTCAGCACGTCGGCATAATCGGACTGGCGGGCCTGGTTCAGCAGGGCCTCGAACTCGGCCAGATAGCGGGTGACGTATTCGCGGAACTCGCCGTCGTCCTCGAACTTGTTCTTGATGGCGGCGATCTGGTGCTTGTCCAGATTCTTCAGGATCTTGCGCACGAAAACCGACTGGTCGCCGGCATGGAACTCGCGCCAGGCTTTCTCGTCGATATTGGTGGCGAAGATGCGGCCGATGTCCACCGACAGCGATTGCAGCTTTTCCACGATGAAAGCGGCGTTCCTGAGGAAATGTTCCACCGAGGCTTGGGCCCGGCGTTCCTCGATCTGCCCCGCCCGCATCTCGGCCAGCTTGGAGGCGCTGACCAGTTCGTCGATCTGGCGACCATAGGTGGCGACCAGGCTTTCCGCCTGTTGCGACAGGCGTTCGCCGGTGACCCCCAGGTCGTTGGACTTCTGACGGATGACTTCGAACGAGGTTTCCAGCTTGGCCCCGGTGCGGTCGGTGGATTCCTGCAATTCCAAGGCATAGCGGCGCAAATTCTCGCCCGAGGCGCGGACGGACGAGGTGATGCGTTCCGAAGCCTGGGTCAGGTCGCGGATACCGGCGCGCAGCATGTCGCCGGCGGCAGTGACCTGGCCGGCGGTCTTGTTGGACGATTCCTCGAAATCGCGGACGATCTGGCGCAACGCGTCGCCGGCGGTCTGCGAATTGTGGAACACCCGCTGGGCCGCTTCGCCCACTTCCACCGCATGCTTGGCGATGGCCGAGCCGAAGGCCTGCAGCACTTCCGACGAATCGTCGGCGGCACGCGCCACCGCTTCGGTCTGGTCCTTCAGTTTTTCGCCCACGGCGCTGACCGTGACCTGGGTCTGGTCGGCCGAAGCCACCAGTTGTTCGGTCTGGCGGCGCAGGGCATCGATGGTGCCGCGCAGACGGCTGGCCACCTGCTCGGCGATGGTGCCCATCTGCTCGGAACGCTGTTCCAGCATTTCGGCGACCCCCGCCGTGTCGGCCACCGCCTTGGTGGCGGCGGATCCCACTTCCATGGTGCGCTGGCGCAGGCCTTCGCCCACCGCGTCCAGTTCGACGCCGACGCGCGACGACATGGCGACCAGATCGTTGGTGTTCTGGCGCAGGGTGTCGGAAATGGTCTTCACCTTGGCCATCACCTGATCCGAGGTGGAAATCAGATGGCGCGACTGCTGGTTCAAGGACGCTTCCGACAGGCGGGCCTGGGTGGACACCACGTTGGCGGCGTCGGCCAGTTCGTCGGCCTGCTTCCTGAGCGACTGGCGGATGCCTTCGGCCTGACCGGCGGCGCGTTCGGCGCCCTTGCCCAGTTCCTCGATATGCAGGCGCAGAGTTTCCGAAACCTCGCGGGCGCGGGCCTGCATTTGGTCCGAGGCGGCGGCCAGGGCGCGGGCCTGGGACTGGAACATCTCGCCGGTTTCGCGGACACGGGTGCCGGCACGCTCGGCCGCCTGGTCCACGTCGTCGCGGCGCTGGGCGAAGACGTCGCCCACCTCGCCCATTTGGGCGGCGGCTTCGTCCGAGGTGGTGCGCAACGCTTCGGCGTGACGGGCCAGAACTTCTTCCATCTCGCGGAAGCGGTTCATGGCCTGGTCCGACGCCGAGGACACTTCCCGCGACTGCACCGAAAGCGCTTCCTCGACGATACGGATGCGCGACAGCACCCGGTCGGTGATCTGGTCCAGGCCGGTGGCCTGTTGCTGCAAGGACTGGCTGATGCGGCCGGTCTGTTCGGCCAGACGCACCGCCGCCTGATCCAGGTCGGCGTTCTGACGGTTGAACAGGGTTTCCAGCGCCTCGACCCGTTGCGACAGGGTGGTGGCGACATTTTCCGTGCGCTCGCCGGCGCTGGTCGCCGCCGACTCCAGCAAATTGGCCTTGTCGGTGAAGATCTGCCCCACCTGTTCGGCGCGGGCCACCGCGTTCTGCGATACCTTGTCCAAGGAATCGGTATGAAGCGCCACCTGTCCCGACAAGCTTTCGGCCCGTTGCGCGGCCCGCGCCGAGCTTTGGTCGATGGCTTCCATCTGCTGATGCATGGATTCGCCGAATTCCCGCACCTTGGCGGCGGCGGTGTCGGTGACCTGATTGAGTTCCTGGGTCTGCAGGCGCAGCAGATGCTCCATCTCGCGCGCCCGGGCGGTGGCGTTGTCGGCGGCGCCGCTGAGGCGGTCCACTTCGTTCTTCAGGGCATCGACGGCGGAACGGGCGTCACCGCTGACCCGGCCCAGCACGCTGGACAGGGTTTCAATCTGCCCGGCCAGTTGCGAGCGCACCTTGTCCGCGTCCACAGCGGCGCGTTCGGACGCCTGGGTCAACGCCTTGGTCTGGGCCATCAGCGAATCCGACACCGCTTTCACGCGGTTTTCCGATTCGTCGGAAGGATAAGTCAAACGACGCAGATGGTCGTCCAGTTCCTTGGCCACCACCCGCATGACGCGGCCGCGATCCAGCCAGGCCAGAACCATCCACAACAGCGCCACCGGAACGAAGGCGGCGCCGACGATGCCCCCCAGTTCCTGGGGCTGCAGGGCCATCATGTTGTCCCAGCCCACATTGGTGTTCACGTACTGGCCGCAAAAGCCCAGCCAGACAAAGGTCGCCAAGCCGGCGCCGATATTGACGGCGCGCACCATGCGCGAAGCCGCGTCGGCCTTTTTCATGCGGGATTTCTTGGGCGGCGGCGGCATCAGCGGTTCGAGCGCCAGAATGGACGGCGTGTCGGGAACGGGTTCCACCGCCACGGTGTCGTTGCGGCCTTCCGTCACATCCTGCTGCTGCGTCGTCTCACCCATCCGGAACGTTCCTTGTCCTGTCTGCGTTTGCGGCCGTTCTGACGCCGGCCGTTTATCGCCGCCCGCAAGGGACGACGGCCTGAAAGACACCCAATGGCGCCGGAAAACCATGGCGACCGCGACCGGCCGCCCCTTCCCCAGCCAGAGGATGCCCGCACCCACCACAAAAATCAATCATTCCCCGGCCCGCCATGGCGCCGATTCCAATATTGGAATCAATCGGCTCTGGTCCGAATCTAATAAATACACAATTATTATGTATTTATATTTTTCTTTGACATGTTTTGTGTGTTGTATAATCTGACAGCCATCCACACGGAGCCAGCAATGACCACGCCCATCGCCGCCATCCAAGCCTATGCCCAAACCCAAGGGGTCGCCCCGGCCGATCCGTTGCGCCAGCCCCTGCCCCAGGCGCGGCGGAACGCCTTGGCGTACCAGGCCATATGGAACCGCGACCTGCCCGACATCGCCCGTCGCCAGGACATCCAGGTGGGCCGGCTGCGACTGCGGTTGTTCGATGCGGTGCCGGCCGGCCAGACCAACCGCCCGGTTCTGGTCTACTTCCACGGCGGCGGCTTCGCCCTGAACAGCCTGGACACCCACGAGCGGCTGCTGCGGCTGCTGGCCATCCGATCCGGGGTGGCGGTTCTGGCCTTGGGCTACTCGCTGGCCCCGGAAGTCCGCTTCCCCGGTCAGGTGCAAGAAGCGCTGGAAACCCTGTCCTGGCTGCGCCGCAACGGCAGCGCCCATGGTCTGGACGGCACCAATGTCGCCATCGGCGGCGATTCGGCCGGCGCCAACCTGGCCCTGGCCGCCACCTTGTCCTGCCGCGACATCGGCCTGACCCTGCCACGCTTCGGCGTGCTGCTTTACGGCATGTTCTCGGCCGATCTGCAGACCGCTTCGCACCGCGCCTATGGCGGCGGCGCCCATGGACTGACCAGTCAGCGAGTGGACTGGTTCTGGTCGCAATATCTGGCCGACCCGGCCCAGCGCGCCAATCCGCTGGCCGCCCCCCTTCATGCCGACCTGCACGGCTTGCCGCCGCAATTGGTGATCGGCGCCGGCCAGGACTGCCTGCTGGACGACAGCCTGAAGCTGGCCAAGAAACTGGAAAAGGCCGGCGTTCCGACAACGCTTTCGGTTTATGACGACGCGCCCCATTCCTTCATGCAGATGACCAGCTTGTTGGATCAGGCGGTCCAGGCGGTGGATCAGGCGGCCCAAGCGGTTTCACGGGCGTTGTCGTCCCCTTTTCGGCAAGCGGCGGAATAGCTTAACTTGACCTGAGTCAGGCGGAACGGCAGCATCACCCGACCATGAGTCAGATCAACGCACCCGAAAACCCCGTCGCCGCCCATCGTGGCCTGATCGTTCGCGGTTTCCTGCTGGGCGAACGCCTGGACACCCGCGGCTTCGAGCAAAAGCTGGCCCTGGCCACCACGCCCTTGACCCTGCGGGTCGGGCGCAAGGGCTATGCCGTGTTGTTCCGCTATGGCGTCGTCGTGCTGTTCGACGTCAGCGCCGAGGAAGAAGCCCATTATCTGGCCGACATCACCCATCTGGTCAGCGACCCGTTGGCCGAACCGGGGCGAGAACAGGCCCACATCGACGTCGTCCCCGGCAGTTCCGAACATGTGGACCCCGACGGCACCATCATCTTGGCGGAACTGACGCCCGAGCGCATGCAGGTGGTGGCCGACGTGCTGGCCAAGGACATGCTGCTGGAACATTTCGAAATCCGCGTGGCGGCGGTGTTCGACCGGGTCGAGCCCCTGGCGGCCCGGCTGAAACGCCACGGCAGCCGCAATTTCAAGATCAAGGAACTGCTGTCACAGATCGGCGACGTGCTGTTGACCCAGCACCGCATGGTCGGCCGCGCCGAAGTCCTGGAAAAGCCGGAAGCACTGTGGAACCTGCCGGAACTGGAAGGCCTGTTCGGCCGTCTGGAACGCGAATACGAAATCCGCGAACGCAGCCGGGCGCTGGATCACAAGCTGGAAGTGATCGGCGACACCGCCGAAACCCTGCTGGACCTGGTGCACACCAGCCGCTCGCTTCGGGTCGAATGGTACATCGTCTTCCTGATCGTCTTCGAGATCGTGCTGTCGCTGTGGGAAAAGCTGTTTTAAGCGGCCGCTTTTCAAACGCAGGTGAACGACAGGCCGCACACGGCGTCGGCAACGAACCACAAAGCCCAGAACACCCCGCCGGTCGCCAGCTGCAGCCATTGCATGACCAGCACGAAGCGGCGGGCGCCGGGGCGGCGGCACAGGAACAAGGCGACTACCCCCGGGAAAAACAACAAAAGATCGAAAGCGCCGACCGCGATCATGGTCGGCATCAGCACCCCGCTGAGCCGATCATAGGCGAACAACAGGCCGAACAGGCCGATGCTGCCGCCGCTGTTGGTGACCAAGGTCAGCCCGAAGGTGACCAGCAAGGCCGGCCAACGCAACAGCATGGGCACGCGAACGGCGTCCGGCTGGGCCAAGATCAGCCCTTCTTGTTGGCGTAAGGGTTCCGGCCGCCGCGCACGTAAAGACGGATCGGCACGCCCGGCAGGTCGAAAGCCTCGCGCAGGCCGTTGACCAGATAGCGGCTATAGCTTTCCGGCAATTCCTCGGGCTTCGAGGCGAAGATGATGAAGGTCGGCGGCCGCGCCTTGGTCTGCGTCATGTAGCGGATCTTCAGACGCCGCCCGCCCGGCATGGCCGGCGGCGGATGGTGGGCCAGCACGTCTTCCAGCCAGCGGTTCAGCCGCGAGGTGGAAATGCGCTTGTTCCAGGTCTTGTGAACCGCGAGCACCGCGTCCAGCATCTTGTCGACGCCGCGCCCGGTCAACGCGCTGATGGTCACGGTGGGCAGGCCGCGGACCATGGGCATGGATGTTTCCAGGCGGTCGGACAGACGCTGCAAGGATTCTTGCGGCTTATCGACCACGTCCCATTTGTTGATGGCCAGAACCAACGAGCGGCCTTCTTCCACCACCATGCGGGCGATGGTCAGGTCCTGCTTGTCCAAGATGGCGCCGGCTTCCATCACCAGCACCACCACCTCGGCCATGCGGATGGCTTCCAAGGTGTTGGACGCCGACAGCTTTTCCACCGGGTCGTCGATATTGGCCCGCCTGCGCAAGCCGGCGGTGTCCACCAGCCGCACACGGCGGCCGTTATGTTCCCATTCCACCGAGATGGCGTCGCGGGTCAGGCCGGCTTCCGGACCGGTCAACATGCGGTCTTCACCCAGCAGGCGGTTGACCAGGGTGGACTTGCCCACGTTGGGGCGGCCGACGATGACCAGTTGCAGCGGCCGTTCGGGGCGGTCTTCGGTCTCGATTTCCTCGTCGTCCCCCAAGGCGGGTTCCTCGAAGAAATCGTCTTCCTCTTCCTCGTCGTCCAACGCACCGGCGGCCTTGGCATAAGGCATCAGCGCGTCGAACAGTTCGGCCAGACCTTCGCCATGTTCGGCCGAGAACGGCACCGGCTCGCCCAGCCCCAGGCTGTAGGATTCGTACATTCCCGGGGTGCCGGCCTTGCCCTCGCATTTATTGGCCACCAGGATCACCGGGGTTTTCTGCTTGCGCAGGTAATCGGCGAAATGGGCATCCAGCGGCGTCACCCCGGCGCGGGAATCGATCAGCATCAAGACCACGTCGGCTTCCGCCACCGCGGTGTCGGTCTGGCGCCGCATGCGGGCTTCGATGGAACCGTCATTGGCGTCCTCGAAACCGGCGGTGTCGATGACGCGGAATTCCATGCCCAGCAGCGTGGCCGCCGCCTCGCGGCGGTCGCGGGTGACACCCGGCATGTCGTGGACGATGGCCAGCCGGCGACCGGCCAGGCGGTTGAAAAGCGTGGACTTGCCCACATTGGGGCGTCCGACGATGGCAACAGTGAAAGTCATATTAGCGATACGCCACCAATTCTGCGTCGTCGGTCAGGAAATAGACCGCCCCTTGGGCCACGGCCGGAGCGATGCTGACCCCGTCGGACGCCTTTTCCGTACCCAGCACGTCGCCGGTATAAGGCGACAAGGATACCAGACGACCATGGGACGACGCCACGATCAGACGGTCAGAAGCCAGGATGGGACCGGACCAGACGATGCGGCCGGTGCGGTCTTCCTCGTCCTCCCAGACCTGCAACTGGGTGACCCAGATGATCTTGCCGGTCTTGGCGTCCAACGCCATGGCTTCATTGTTGTTGTCGACCAGGAACAGGTAGTCCCCACCCACCCACGGGCTTTGGATGCCGCCGATCTCGCGTTCCCACAGGCGACGACCGCTGCGCAGGTCGACGGCCAGCAGGAAGTCGGCATGGCCGATGGCGTAGACCCGCCCACGGTCGATGATCGGCCGCGCCCGGATGTCGGTCAGCGACGCGGCGCCTTCGGTACGGCGCAACGTGGCCAATTGTTCCTGCCACAGCACCGACCCGTTGTCGATGCGCAACGCGAACAGTTCGCCCGAGGAATAGGGCACCACCACCACGTTGCCGTCCACCGCCGGGCTGGTGCCGCCCAACAGGCTGGCGACTTCCGAAATACCCTGATGGGTCCACAGCACGGCGCCGTCCTCGGCGGCCAAGGCGTGGGTCTGGTTGTCCACGGTGATGACGAAGACGCGTCCGGCGCGCACGGTCGGCGCGCCGCGCATGGGGCCAGACAGGGTCTGACGCCACAGTACCTGACCGTTGGCGGCATTCAACGACACCACCTGGGCGAAGCCGGTGGAAATGAACAGCTGTCCGTCCTCATAGGCCAAGCCGCCACCCGAGAAGGTGTCGTCCTCGCCCTTGGGGGTGATATCGACCGCCCAGATCTTGGCACCGGTCCGGGCGTCGAAGGCCCGAACCTCGGCGGCGGAATCCAGGGTGAAGACACGGCCTTCGGCGACGATGGGCTGGGCCAGCAGCTTGGCCCGCTTGCTGGACCCTTCACCGATGGAGGAACGCCACACGCGTTGCAGGTGGCCGCCCACTTCCATGTGATGCATGGCATGGTTGGAATAGCCGCCGGCCTGCGGCCAGTCGTCGTTGGGTTCCGGCGGCGGCAGCTTGATGCCGGCCTGCTCGCCGCTGACTTCGGGGGACAGCGCGTGTTCACCCGACAACACAGAAATGCGCTTGCCCGGCAGCGGCGGCGCTTCCTTTTCACCCAGCCAGTCGGAACAGGCGGAAAGCCCCAAGGCGGCAACCACCACCCACACCAGACGAATGTTCATGCCCACTCCCCCGCTCAACCCTTGGCGCCGTTTTCCAAAGCCGCCAGCAATTCGGCGGCACGGCCGCGAATGGCGGTCGGCGCCGCCACGTCGTCGGCCACCTTGCGCAGCCATTCCTGGGCCTTGGCGGTGTCGCCGGCCTTCAAGGCCAGCAAAGCCAGAACTTCGCGGGCCGAATGGCGCCACGGATTGGATTCGACGGCCAACGGCGCCATGCGGGCCTCGACGCCGGCAACGTCGCCGACGGTCAGCTTCAGGTAAGCGGACTTGATCGACGCCAGATCGCGATAGACGCCGTCGATGCTGCTGTCGCCGGCCACCTTGTCGTAAAGGGCGATGGCGGCGGCGTTGTCGCCATCCTTGATCTTGACCTGGGCCAGCTTCATGTCGGCCAACAGGCGATACCCCACATTGCCGGTGACCGACAGGGCCTGCAGGGCGTCGACGCCCTTGGCGGTGTCGCCCTTGTCCAGCAGTTGCACCGCCTGGACGAAACGCTGCGAGGATTCCTGGGCCTGATTGCGCTGATAGACCTGCCACCCCTGGACACCGGCCACGGCAAGAACGATGGCGACCGCGCCGCCGACCATCAGGCCGCCGTACTTCTTCCACAGCTTCTGCATGTTTTCTTGCCGCAGATCATCGTCGACCTCGCGGATCAGCAGGGCGGTGGCGGCATCGTCATGGGGATTGGTCACGGGATCATCTCCGGAATTCGATCGGCGTCAACATAGTGTGCTTGCGAGCAAGAGGCAAACACGCCGTGAGTCCGGCGGCCTTAATCCGTCCGCCATTTGATGGAACAGCCCATGCTGGCCGTCTGTTCGACCGGTCCGCGACCGGTTTTCGCCACCTGCTCCATGGCCTCGAACAACTCGCGTCGGGCATCCGCCGGCCCCGCCTGCTTGCGTGAGGCATCCAGGCGGCCGCGATATTGCAGCCCCAGACCGGCGTCGAAGCCGAAAAAGTCCGGCGTGCACACCGCGTCATAAGCCCGGGCCACGGCCTGGCTTTCGTCGTACAGATAGGGAAAGGTGAAGCCGTGCCGGGCGGCGAACAGTTTCATGTTATCCAACGAATCCTCGGGATAGGCGACCACGTCGTTGGACATGACGGCGGCGACGCCGATGCCCAGTTCCTGCAACTGGGCGCAGTCCCGCACCAGACGGTCGACCACCGCCTGCACATAGGGGCAGTGGTTGCAGATGAACATGACCAGGGTGCCCTTGGGGCCGCGCACCTGCCGTAGCGACCAGTTCCGCCCGTCGATGCCGGGCAGGTCGAAATCAGGGGCAGGCCTGCCGAAATCACAAAGAGGCGTTTCCACCGCCATGTTCGCCGCTCCGTTAAGTCTTTTTTGAAATGCCGGCGGCTAGTATAGCGTTGACCGCGACTGCCCGCCGGGCCGACACTATAGCGAATCGTTGGAAGGGGTCATAGAAGATGATCAGGCACCTTGCCCCCCTGGCAGGAATTCTGCTGCTGAGCGGCTGCGCCTTTGTCGGCCGCGATGGCATCGAGACCGAAGTCGCCCGCGTCGGCGACGCCAATCTGTTCCTGAACCTGGAAGTCTTAAGCGTCATCAACACCAAGAAGACCATGGGCGACCACCTAGCCACCTGGATCACCGGCAAGGATTGTTCCACCATCCGCGCCCAGCGCGAAGGCGTGTGGTGCGTCGATTGGCCAGGCCCGCCGCCGCCGCGCCAGCAGGTCTATTGCTATGCGTCGCTGGCCAAGCCCAGTTGCTATGCCCAGCCCTACAACCAGGGCAACGACCGCCTGATCGGCTTCGTCCCGGCCCCCTTGCCGGTGCGCTGACGCCCCGTCCAAACACAAACGCCACCGAAGGCGACTTCGGTGGCGTTTTTCGTGGGAAAAACGAAACGGATCAACGCATCTCGCCGCGCATGCGTTCGCTGATGCGGCGCATGGTCTGGCCCATTTCCGGGCAGGCCTCGGCCAGTTGGGCGGCGATGGAATGCGCTTGGTGGCGGTCGAAGGGACGGCCGGCGCATTCGTCTTCAAGCAGTTCGGAAAGGCGGCGCATGTCGCTCAAAAGCTGGATCATGACCATACCTCCTGGTTGGTTGCCAGGAAATGATGCGCCGCAATATGCTGCACTGCAACAGACTCTTTGATGACAGATACCTTTGCCTTTGGACCTAAGGCAGAGACCTTAAGCCCAAGGCATAATCAGACCGGCACCCCCCAGATGTCGCGGGCGTATTCGGACACCGTGCGATCCGACGAGAACTTGCCCATGCGGGCGACGTTCAGGATGGATTTGCGGCTCCATTCCGATTGGTCGCGGTAAAGTTCGTCCACCTTGTCCTGGGCCGCCATGTAGGATGCGAAGTCGGCGGTCAGCAGGTAATGGTCGGCATGGGTCAAAATGTCGACGACGGGGGCGAACCGGGCCGGATCGTCGGGCGAGAAATAGCCCGAAGCGATCAGGTCGATGGCTTTCTTCAGTTCGGCGTTGGCGGCGATGGCCGGCTTGGGGTCATAGCCGTCATGGCGGGTACGGGCCACTTCCTGGGCGGTCAGGCCGAACAGGAACATGTTTTCCTCGCCCACTTCCTCGCAGATTTCCACGTTGGCGCCGTCCCAGGTGCCGATGGTCAAGGCCCCGTTCATGCTCATCTTCATGTTGCCGGTGCCCGACGCCTCGGTGCCGGCGGTGGAAATCTGTTCCGACAGGTCGGCCGCCGGCATCACCAGTTCGGCGGTGGAAACGTTGTAATTGGGGACGAACACCACCTTCAGCTTGTCGGCCACCAACGGGTCGTTGTTGACCACGTCGGCCACGTCGTTGATCAGCTTGATGATCAGCTTGGCCATCAGATAGCCCGGCGCCGCCTTGCCGCCGATGATGACGGTGCGCGGCACCACGTCCAGCAACGGATTGGAGCGGATGCGCGAATAACGCGCCACCACCTGCAGCACGTTCAAAAGCTGGCGCTTGTATTCGTGGATGCGCTTGATCTGGACGTCGAACAGCGAATCGGGATTGATGTCGACGCCCAGACGCACCGAGATCACCTCGGCCAGACGCTGCTTGTTGGCCCGCTTGACGGCGGCGAATTCGGCCCGGAACGCCGCGTCCTCGGCAAAGGGTTCCAGCTTTTTCAACTGGTCCAGATGGGTCACCCATTGGTCGCCGATCTTGCCGCTGATCAGGGCCGACAGGCCGGGATTGGACAACAAAAGCCAGCGCCGGGGTGTCACCCCGTTGGTCTTGTTGTTGATCTTGCCCGGGCTGAGATGGTCGAAATCGGAAAAGATGGTGGACTTCATCAAGCCGGTATGGATGGCGGCGACGCCGTTGACTTTGTGGCTGCCGATCACCGCCAGATGGCCCATGCGCACTCGACGCTCGCCATCCTCGCCCACCACCGAGACGCGGCGCAGCAGGTCGTTGTCGCCGGGATGGCGATGGCGGACTTCCTGCAGGAATTCGTGGTTCAGCTGATAGACGATTTCCAGATGGCGGGGCAACACCCGGGCGAACAGGTCCACCGGCCAGGTTTCCAGCGCTTCCGGCAGCAAAGTATGGTTGGTGTAGGCGCAGGTGGCACGGGTCAGCGCCCAGGCGCGGTGCCATTCGATCTGGTATTCGTCCACCAGCACCCGCATCAGTTCGGCCACCACCATGGCCGGATGGGTGTCGTTCAACTGGATGGCCACTTTTTCCGGCAGCTTGTCCCAGTCGGAATGGGATTTGCGGAAGCGCGCCAGGATGTCCTGGATGGACGCGGCGACGAAGAAATATTCCTGCTTGAAGCGCAGTTCCTTGCCGCGGTCGGTCAGGTCCGACGGGTACAGCACCTTGGACAAGGTTTCCGATTCCGCCTTGTCGCGCACCGCTTCGATGTAGTTGCCGGCATTGAAATATTTCAGGTCGAACTCGCGCGTCGACTTGGCGGTCCACAGGCGCAGGTTGTTGACGGTCTTGCCGCCATAGCCGGGAATGGGCACGTCATAGGCCATGGCCATGACTTCCTCGGTGTCCATCCACTGGGCGCGGGTATGGCCCAGAACATCCTTGTAATGGACGACGCGGCCGCCGAAGCGGACTGGATAGATGACGCCCGGCCGGGCGAATTCCCACGGATTGCCGTAACGCAGCCAGTTTTCCGGGCTTTCCACCTGCCAGCCGTGTTCCACGTGCTGGGTGAACATGCCGTAGTCGTAGCGGATGCCATAGCCGAAGCCCGGCACCCCCAAGGTGGCCATGCTATCCAAAAGACAGGCGGCCAGACGGCCCAAGCCGCCATTTCCCAGGGCGGCTTCCACTTCCCAGCCCAGCACTTCGTCGAAATCGATGCCCATCTCGCCCACCGCCTGCTTGACGGTGTCGTAGATGCCCAGGTTGATCATGGCGTTGGACAGCGTCCGCCCGATCAGGAATTCCATGGACATGTAATAGACGCGCTTCTTGTCTTCGGCGTAATAGCGGTTCAGCGTCGGCATCCAATGTTCGGACACCCGGTCGCGCACGGTGTAGGCGGCGGCCATGAACCAGTCCCGCGCCGTGGCGCTGATGGGTTCCTTGCCCACCGAATACAGCAGGTGGCTGGCCATGGCGTACTTGATGCTTTCCACGTCGTCATCAAGCAACTTGACCACCGGAGGTCCGACACGGCGCATATTGGGTCCTTCCAGACTGAATCCGTCTAAAGCATGAAGTCTCCGGGATGGCCGACCTAAGTCAAGGCGTTTCGTTGCGCTGCGAACGCAAGCCGGCCAGGGCGGAAGCGATACGCACAAGCCTGAAATCGCTGAGCAAAGTCGGCACCTCGGCGGCGAAGCGGCGGCGCCAATTGGGATGCTGGTCGACGGTGCCCGGCAGATTCATTTGCAAATTCAAGCCGAACACGTCTTCCATCTGCACCATGGTCAAGCGTGACCGGGCCACCCCCAGATAGCGGTGAACGCAATCTGAAAGAACCAAAGCCTGCTCGTCATTCAACTCTCCGGCTATCGGAAAATCAGCCGCCAGATTTTCCCGTTCGACCAGCGCGGCGACCAGGGCGGCGCGGTCGGCGGCACGGACGGCGCGTTCCTCGTCCGCCATGCCCGGACGCGGATAAAGGTCCAGACGTTCGCGGCTGTCGATGTCGACTTCCAGCCACCAGCCGCGCAAGGACGGCAAATCGTGGGTGGCGAAGATGGACAACGCCTGTTCCTGGAATTCCTCGGGCCGCTTGAAACGGTCGGGGCCGGATTTCTCGAACACCATGACCCGATAGGCGAACAACGCCATGGCATCCATGCGTTCGCGGAAGCCTTCGGGCACGGTGCCCAGGTCCTCGCCGATGATCAGGCAGGAATTGCGCGCCGATTCCAACGCCACCAGCCGGAACAGGTCGTCCACCGGATAGCGCACATAGGCGCCTTGGTCGGCGTCCACCCCCGGCGGCACCCAGTAAAGCCGCTGCAGCGCCATGGCGTGGTCCAAACGCAGCGCCCCGGCATGGGCCATGTTCGAGCGCATCACCGCGATGAACGGCTCGTACGCCGCTTCACGCAGGGTAATCGGATTGAACGGCGCCAGCCCCCAATCCTGGCCCTTCAACGCCAGCGGATCGGGCGGCGCCCCGACCGACACGCCCAAGGCCAGTCGGTCCTGTTCCATCCAGGCGTCGGCGCCGTCACCGGCGATGCCGACCCCCAGGTCGCGATACAGGCCGATCCCCGCCCCGGCATCCAGCCCGGCCTTGTGGGCGGCGGCCAGTTGCTGGTCGGCAACGAATTGCAGCCACCAGTAAAATTCCACCTTGTCGGTGTGGGTGGCGGCGTATTCGGCCACCGCCGGGCTGTCGGGATGCTGGAACTCGTCCGGCCATTGCCGCCAATAGGGATTGCCGGCCCGGGTGAACTTTTCCGCCAGCGCCTCGAAGGTGCAGAACAATTGGGCCTTGGCGCCGCCCGCCGCCTGGAAGGCGCGGAAGGCCTGGGCGCGGTCGTCGCCAGCGGCCAGATGTTCGTCGCGGAACCACGTGTAAAGCTCTTCCAGGATGGGGCCTTGCAGGTGGTTCACATCGGCGTATTCGACCATGGGATAGGCGCGCAGACGGGCCAGGTTGGCCTGGAACCCGGGCGAGGCGTAAAGCCGCTTGGCCGCACGGCATTCGGAAAATTCCGGGATGGATTCCACGTCGATGTAGCCGACGTTCAGGAAACGCCGCGACGACGGCGCATAGGGGCTGAATTTCTGTGGCTGGCTGGGAAACAGCGCATGCAGCGGATTGATGCCGACGGTGTCGGCCCCCATCTGCGCCGCCCCCGCCGCCAGCCGGCCCAAGGCGCCATAGGTGCCAACGCCCCAGTCGCGGTCGTCGCGCAGGGCGTAAATCTGGGTGGCGATGCCCCAGGCGCCGCGCCCCCGCATCACCGCTTGGGGCACATGGGCCTTTTCGGGGGCCACCGCCAGCACGCAGTCGTCGCCGCCCAAGGGACCGCGCAGCTTCAGGCGGTGATACCCCATGGGCAGGTCGGCGGGCAAGGCCAGCCGCCAGCGCTTGATCAGGGCGCCGTCCAGCCAGCGTTCCTCGATCCAGGACTGGGTGTCGGTCTGCACCTGGCCGCGCAGCACCGCCCCGGCCTCGGTGGTGATTTCCCAGTCCAGCACATCCTTGTCGGCGGCGGCCGGGATGGTCAGCGGCACCCACATGCCATGGCCCTGCTGGGCCACCGCCACCGGCCCCAGCCAGCGCGACCACGGACGGCGGTCAAGTTCGTCCAAGGACGCCGCCAGTTCGGCGTCGGTGCCGATGGCGAAGCCCATGGCCGAAAGAAAGGCGCGCTTGGTGCTTTCGGGCACCACGCGCCACTGGCCGTAGAAATCCCACCACCCATCTTCAATTCCGGCCAGCCGTGCCAATTGGTCGAGCATGTCGGTCGCCCCCATGAAAAGCCCCCCTTATTGGCCGGATTGGTCGTTGCGCCGACGCAGAACCGCCAGCGAATGCGGTTTCAACGGGAAACGGCTGCCGGCGGCACAGATCTCGTCAGGTCTGATGGGATCGGTCCGCCCGGTGTCCAGGATCACTTCCCAGGTGCGCCCCAGCTCGACCGGAGGCAGGGTGTAGAAAATGATCTCGGTATAGGCGTTCAACAACAGCATGAAGGTGTCGTCGGGACCGCCGCCGGCGGTATGCGACTGGATTTCGTCGGACTCGCCAGCCAGCACGCAGCCCAACGAGCGGGCGTAGGGCATGATCCAGTCGGCTTCGCTCATCTCCAATCCGTCCGGCGTCACCCAGGTGATGTCCTTGATGACCGCGCCCTGGTCACGGCGTGCCCCCTTGAAGAAGCGCGGCCGGCTGAACACCGGATGCTCATGGCGCAGACGGATCATGTTGCGGACGAAATCCAGCATGGATCGGTCCTGGTTTTCCCAGTCCACCCAGCTGATGTCGTTGTCCTGGCAATAGGCGTTGTTGTTGCCGCGCTGGCTGCGTCCGAATTCGTCACCGGCCAACAGCATGGGCACACCTTGCGACAGCAGCAAGGTCGCCATCAGATTGCGCATCTGCTGGGTGCGCAAAGCCCGAACCTTGGGTTGCTCGGTGGGACCTTCGATGCCGCAATTGGATGAATAATTGGCGTCGGTACCGTCGCGGTTGCCTTCCAGATTGGCGTCGTTGCGCTTTTTTTCGAAGGACACCAGATCGGCCAGGGTGAAGCCGTCATGGCAGGTGACGAAGTTCATGCTGGCCCACGGCCGCCGCCCGCCCCAGCCGAACAGGTCGGAAGACCCGGTCAGGCGCGACGCCATGTCGCCGATCTGCCCGCCGTCGCCGCGCCAAAAGCGGCGCACGGTGTCACGATAACGGCCGTTCCATTCCGACCAGCCGGGCGGGAAAGCGCCCAAGCGATAGCCGTCGCCGCCGATGTCCCAGGGTTCGGCGATCATCTTGACGCGGGACAGCACCGGGTCCTGGCGCACCGCGTCTAGGAAACCCGACCCGCCGTCGAAACCCGATTTCTCACGGGCCAGCGACGCCGCCAGGTCGAAGCGGAAGCCGTCCACGTGCATGTCCTCGACCCAATAGCGCAAGCTGTCCATCACCATCTGCAGCACGCGCGGATGGGACAGCTGCAGGGTGTTGCCGCAACCGGAATAGTTTTCGTAATGCTGGAGCTGCCCCGGCACCAGCCGGTAATAGCTGGCGTTGTCGATGCCCTTGTACGACAGGGTCGGACCCAGGTGGTTGCCTTCGGCGGTGTGGTTGTAGACCACATCCAAGATGACCTCGATCCCCGCTTCGTGCAGCCGGCCGACCATGGTCTTGAAATCGCCGTGCGACGAGGCGCCGTAGTAACGCGGGTCGGCGGCGAAAAAGCCGATGGGGTTGTAGCCCCAGAAATTGCGTAAGCCCTGGTCCACCAAATGGCGTTCATCGACGATGG
Source organism: Magnetospirillum sp. 64-120 (assembly GCA_001898825.1). Taxonomy (GTDB): domain Bacteria; phylum Pseudomonadota; class Alphaproteobacteria; order Rhodospirillales; family Magnetospirillaceae; genus Magnetospirillum. Next base: position 140,847 of record MKVK01000019.1, on the reverse strand, counting down.
CGTGAACCGGCAACAGTTCCACCGCCGTCACCCCCAATTTCACCAGATGGTCGATCACCGCCGGATGGGACAAGCCCAGGAAGGTGCCGCGATGCTGGGTGGGCACGGCCGGATGCTTCATGGTGAAGCCGCGCACATGCAGTTCGTAGATCACCGTGTCGGTCCATGGCCGGTTGGGCCGCCGGTCGTCGCCCCAGGTGAAGGCGGTGTCCACCACCCGGCATTTGGGCATGAACCGGGCGTTGTCGCGGCCGTCGATAACCATGTCGGCCTTGGGATTGCCCAAGCGGAAGCCGAAATGGGTGTCCGACCACAAAAGATGGCCGCTCAGCGCCTTGGCATAGGGGTCCAGCAAAAGCTTCGCCGGATTGAAGCGATGCCCGGCCTGCGGATCGTAAGGACCATGGACACGATAGCCGTAAAGCTGACCCGGCCGCGCCTCGGGCAGGTAACCGTGCCAGACCTGGTCGGTGTATTCGGGCAGACGCAGGCGTTCCACCTCGCGGCCGCTTTCGTCGAACAGACACAGATCCACCGCCTCGGCATGGGCGGAAAACAAGGCGAAGTTCACCCCATTGCCGTCCCAGGTGGCGCCGAGGGGATAAGAGGAACCGGGCCAGATACGGCGACGATGGGGCATGATCGGCAAGGATGGTTGCAAAAGTGCGCCATCTTTGCCGAGAACACGCCCCCTGCCAAGGCCAAAGGTTAGGGACAGGTGGTGCCGTCGGTGAAGCCGACCGAACCGCTGAGCGCCGCACCGCTGCAATTGCCGTTGCTGCGGACATTGCCGGTGGATCCGGCATTGAAGGTCGTCGTGCCGCTTGAAAGCACGATGACGTCATTGGCGGCAACCGCGGACCCCGACGCCGATACGGTGTTGCCCGACACGGTCACCGTCGTGGTCTGGTTGACCAGCAAAGCCCGGGCGTTGGCGGCCGAACCGGTACCGGTGGCGGTGATGGTGTTGCCGCTGACGGTCCCGCTGGTGTTGTTGCCGAACGCCAAAGCCTGCGCCTGGAGATTGCCGGTCTGGGTCGCGGAAATCACGTTGTTGCTGATGGTGACGCCGGTGACCCCGTCGGCCACAAAGACGGCCCGGCTGAGACTGCCGCTGCCCGAAGAATTGCTGATGGTCAGACCTTGGATGGTCCCGCCCACGCCGTTGACCAGAACCGCGTAATTCGCCGTGTTGCTGCCCTGGATCGCCGCCCCCGTGTTGACCGTGGCGGTGCGCCCCGAAGCGCTGCGCACTGTCAATGTTCCGGTCAGGGTCTGATTGGCCAAGGTCGAAACCGTGGTGGTCCCGGTGGCAAAGCTGCCCGCCAGCAAGACCGTGCTGCCGGCACCGGCATTGTTCACCGCGGTGGCCAAATTCGCCCCGGTGGTGGTGGCGCTGTTGACCACGGTGAACGTCCCGCCATTGGCCAGCTGACTGGTCGTCTCGCCGGGGCCGAAGGTGCCGGCCTGCGACACGATGTCGATGTCGCGCACGATGGGGTCGGTCATCCGCCGCTCCATCGGCGTCAGCTTGGCCACCGTCGCCTCGGCCTGCAGCGGAATGCGCAACCGGGCAGTCAGGAAGCCTTGCGAACCGCGCGGGTCGTCGCGTTGCCATTCCGCCCCCAAGGACAGGCGCGAGCCGCCCCACAACCCCGGCACTTCATCGAAGACCATTTCCAGCCGGCCACGCGGGCCGGCCACGGTGGGGACGTCGTCGTCGGCAAAGCGGTAGCCGCCGGCATAGGCGCGCAGATTGACGGCGCCATCCGGGTCGAAGACCGGCACCCGCCAGCCGATTTCGGCGTCGAAGCCGCCCAAGGCGCGTTCCTCGCCGCCTTTGAAGATGACGCTGGCCCCGGAAACCTCGGCGGTATTCAGGCTGTCTTCCTGGCGGCTGGTGCGCCCGATGGGCACATAGGCGTTGGCCCGCAGGTCCCAGTCGCGCGACAACGCCTCGGCGCCCAGGGTCACCTGATTGAAGTAATGGTGGTACTCGCTGCGCCGTCGGTCGAAATAGCCGTACCCGCCCAGGTTCCAGCCCGAATCCAGCATGGTGCGCACGCCCAGGCCGAAATTACCCTCGCGGCCCTCTTGGTCGTCCATTCGGGTGCGGATGTCGCCGAACACCAAGGTGCGGTCGTCCTGGGCCAGCGGCAGGAAGAAATCCACCTCGCCCAGATGGCGCTCGGTGCCCAGCTTTCCTTCCAGGTCCACGTGCGCGCCCCATTTGGGCGCGTCCTCGGCACGAAGAACGGCAACCGGCAACGAAACGGCACCGACCAACGCAAAAAACACACGAAAAACAGACATGTCCCCCCCGGCTCGCCCCCCGCGCCGAAGGTAACAACGAATGAACGAGACAGGCATCCCAGACAAACGTTCTAGGCTGTTTATCCCAGTTTCAGCACCAAGGTGGACAACGGCGGCAGAGTCACGGGAATGGACATGGGCAGGTCGTGCCAGGGCTGGTCCTCGGCGACGATGCCGTCGCCATTATGGATGTTGGCGCCGCCATACCATTCGGAATCGGTGTTCAGCACTTCCCGATACCGCCCGCCCAGGGGCACGCCGATGCGGTAATCGTAGCGCACTACCGGGGTCAGGTTGCAGATGACCACACAGAAATCGGCAGCGTCGTGGCCGCGACGCAGATAAGACAGCACCGAATTGTCGCGGTCGTTGCAGTCGATCCACTGGAAGCCGGCGGGATCGTGGTCCAACTGATGCAACGACGGCTCGACCCGGTACAGGCGGTTCAAGTCGCGTACCAAACGCCGCACCCCTTCATGCAGGGGATAGTCCAGCAGATGCCACTGCAACGAGGCCTCGCAGTTCCATTCGTCGCGCTGGCCGAATTCCTGGCCCATGAACAGCAGCTTCTTGCCCGGATGGGTCCACATGAAGGCGTAATAGGCGCGAAGGTTGGCGAAATTCTGCCATTCGTCGCCCGGCATCCGCCCCAGGATGCTGCCCTTGCCGTGCACCACCTCGTCATGGGACAGCGGCAGCACGAAGTTTTCCGAAAAAGCGTAAAGCAGGCCGAAAGTCAGGCGGTCGTGGTGGTAGCGGCGGTGGATGGGGTCGCGGCTGAAATAACTCAGCGTGTCGTGCATCCAGCCCATGTTCCACTTGAAGCCGAAGCCCAGGCCGCCGGCGTAGGTGGGCTTGGACACGCCGGGCCAGGCGGTGGATTCCTCGGCGATGGTGATGGCGCCGGGATGTTCGGCGTAAACCACTTCGTTCATCTGTTTCAGGAAGTCGATGGCTTCCAGGTTCTCGTTGCCGCCGTGCCGGTTGGGCAGCCACTCGCCCGGTTTGCGCGAATAGTCCAGGTACAGCATGGATGCCACCGCGTCCACCCGCAGGCCGTCCACGTGGTACTGTTCCATCCAGTAAAGGGCGTTGGAATAAAGGAAGTTGCACACCTCGGTGCGGCCATAATTGTAGATGTGGGTGTCCCAATCCTTGTGCAGGCCCAGGCGCGGGTCCTCGTGCTCGTAAAGATGGGTGCCGTCGAAATGGTGCAGACCGTGGGAATCGCGCGGGAAGTGCCCGGCCACCCAGTCGATGATGACCCCGATCCCGGCCTGATGCAGCCGTTCCACCAGCAGGCGGAAGTCCTCGGGGGAACCATGGCGCGAGGTCGGCGCGAACAGCCCCACCGGCTGATAGCCCCACGACCCCGAGAACGGATGTTCGTGCACCGGCAGGAATTCCACATGGGTGAAGCCCATGTCGGTGACATAGGCCACCAGCCTGTCGGCCAGTTCGGCATAAGTCAGCATGCGGTTGCCGTCCTCGGGCACCCGCATCCACGACCCCAGATGCACTTCGTAGATGGAAATGGGGGCGTGGCGGTCGTTGCGCTTGCTTTGCGCCGCCATCCAGGCGCCATCGGCCCAGTCGCGTTCCGCCAGGTCGGCGACCACCGAAGCGGTGCGCGGCGGCACTTCGGCGGCATGGCCGTAAGGGTCGGCCTTGAGCGGCAGCAGGTTGCCCTGCGCCCCGATCAGTTCGTATTTGTAAAGGGTGCCGTTGCCAAGGCCGGGGATGAACAATTCCCACATGCCGGCATCGTGGCGCAGCCGCATGGGATGGCGCCGCCCGTCCCAGCCGTTGAAGTCGCCCACCACCGAAACCCGCTTGGCGTTGGGGGCCCACAGCGCGAAATGCACGCCGGCCACCCCGTCCACCACCGCCAGATGGGCGCCCAGCTTTTCGAAGGTGCGCAGATGACGGCCTTCCACCAGCAGATGGATGTCCAGATCGCCCAAAAGCGGCCCGAAACGATAGGGATCTTCGCGATCCAGCATCCGTCCGCCCACATCCAGGCGCAGGCGATAGCCGGCGGCCAGGGAATCGGGAATGGCGGCGGCGAAGAAACCGTCGGCATGCAGGCGCGCCAGCTCCACCTCGCCCGCCGGCCCCACGGCCCAGACGCGGGCGGCTTCGGGGGCCAAGACCCGCAGGTGCCAGCCGTCGAAACCGTGATGGGGGCCCAACACGGCGAAGGGGTCGCCATGGGTGCCGCCGACCAGGGCCAGGATGGCCGCCGGGTCCAGCGTGTTCGGGTGCTGCTTGGTCATGACCTCAAATCCCCTGCCGGCGAGACGTCGCCCACCCCTTGGTAGCAGGCTTTGGCCCTCAAGAACAGACCGTGCGGCGCAAGCGTGGTTTTCCGCCAAAACAAGACTGATTACACTTTCAGATATGACCATAATCTGTTAGAGGTTTTGGCCGAGGGGGCCGGTCACGCTTGGCCGGCATATGACTATTTTAGGAGCCTGTCTGATGAGCGTCCTTCCCAAGGTTCTGGGCCTGACCGTCGCCGGTGTGCTGGTGATCGCCCTGTATCTGTCCACCTCGGTGGTCGGCACCCTGTTCTTCAGCGCCGTGAGCGCTCCGACTCCGACCAATCCGCTGAGCTTCATGATCTATCTGGGCCTGGCCCTGACCGCCACCTTCCTGGCCCTGGTCATGTACCTGGCCTCGACCGGCGGCGACGAAGCGTAATCCGCTTTCGCGTTCGGCAAAAAACGCCCCCGTCGCAAGGCGGGGGCGTTTTTTATTGGCAGATCTTCATGTCGGTGACCACGTCGGCCTGGACGATTTCCGACTGCTTGGCAAAGGCGTTCCAGCCGCGCTGGGTCACCTCCTTCAGCAGCTTGTCGACCTGCCCGCAATAGGAAACGCTGAGCGGGTAATAGCGGTAATAGGTGACCAGACGCCCGTCGAAATAGGTCATCACTTCCAGCGCGTTGCCCTTGAACTCACGATCGAACACCTTTTTTCGGCTTGCCGTCTGCTGGGCCAGCCGGGGGCCGAACTTGGTATCGAAATCCTTCCACATCTTGGCGGTACCGGGATTGTAGTCGGTGTCGCAACGGTTGCCGCCCTCACGCAGGAAGATGCCGTGGCGCACCAGTTTCTCGACCTTGACCTCGGGCTTGGTCAGGCAACGCTTGAACTTCGCCTGGGCGAAAGCCGGGCCGGCAAGCAGGGACAAGATGGCGACAAGGGCGATGGGTCTACGCATGCCCCGATTATGCCCGTTGCGGCGCCCGCACGAAAGTCCGCATGCGCCAGCCCAGCAGAACCGCCAAAACAAGGGCGTAAACCACCGGCTCGCGGATGTCCGCCTTGACCATCAGCCAGAAATGGGCGACGCCCAGAATGGCGGCGGGAAACACCAGTTTGTGCAGCTTGCGCCACGCTCGTCCCCCCAAGCGGCGGATCATGCCGTCGGTGGAAGTCAGGGCCAAAGGCAGCAACAGCACGAAACACCCCATGCCGAGTGTGATGTAGGTGCGCTTGACCACGTCCTTCCACAACGCCGCCCAGTCGAAGAACAGGTCGACGCCGACATAGGACGCCAGGTGCAAGCAGACATAGAAAAAGGCGAACAGCCCCATCATTCGGCGCAGCCGGGCCAAAGGCGCCCAATGGGTCCATTGTCGGACCGGCGTCACCGCCAGGGCCAACAGCAAAAAGCGCAAAGCCCAGTCGCCCAGGGTGCGGTTCAGGGTTTCCACCGGGTTGACCCCCAGCGACCCGAACGCCGCCTGCCAACCCAGCCAGACCAGGGGCAGCAGGCTGAGCGCGAAGACCGCAGGTTTCAGCCAGCGCATCAGAAATTGGCCTTCAGGTCCATGCCCGCATACATCGCCGCCACCTGATCGCCATAGCCGTTGAACATCAAGGTGGGGCGACGGCGGAACTCGCCGATGCGGCGCTCGTTGGCCTGGCTCCAGCGCGGATGGTCCACGTCCGGGTTCACGTTGGAATAAAAGCCGTATTCGCGCCGATTGTATTTCTGCCAGGAATTCAGCGGCTGGCTTTCGGTGAAGCGAATGCGGACGATGGACTTGATGGATTTGAAGCCGTATTTCCACGGCACCACCAGACGCAAGGGCGCGCCATTCTGGGGCAGCAGATCCTTGCCGTAAAGCCCTGTCGCCAACAGGGTCAGCGGGTTCACGGCCTCGTCCAGGCGCAGGCCCTCCACATAGGGCCAGTCCAGCACCGGAACGCGCAGGCCGGGCATCTGCTCGCGGTCGGCCAAGGTGGTGAATTCCACGTATTTGGCCTTGGACGTGGGCTCGAAGCGCTTCAGCACCTCGGACAATTGCACGCCGCGCCAGGGGATGACCATGGACCAGCCCTCGACGCAGCGCAGGCGATAGATGCGGTCCTCGACCTTATGCGGCTTGATCAGGTCTTCCAGACCGATGGTGCCGGGCTTGGCGCATTCGCCGTCCACCGCCACCGACCACGGCGCGGTCTTCAGCCTTCCTGGCGCCGTCACCGCCGGGTCTTCCTTGGCGGTGCCGAATTCATAGTAATTGTTGTAGGTGGTCACCGCCTCGAACGGTGTCGGCGTGTCGTCGGACGTCGCCGCCCGCAGCCCCCGCCCCGCCCCCAGCACCGTGCCGACCGCCGCCGCTCCGGCCAGGAAACGGCGCCGGTCCACATACAGGGCATGGTCGGTGACGTCGTTTTCACGCAAATCAGGACACGGACGAATCAACATGGCGGGACTCCGTTGCTTCAGGCCATAAACATGGGTTCGCCAGAGCCCGGTGAAAAGTTACCCGGCCTTCAAACTGTCAACCCGATAGGCCGAAGCCCGCAGGTCCACCGTGCCGCCGCCATCCAACTCGGGGGTATGGTGGTGCAGCCACATCGTGGCCCCCAGGATCACCGCCACCGCCACACCCAGCTGCAGCAGCGGACGGCGGACGAACTTGCGCACGCCCCCCAGGCGCAAGGCCAACAGGCGCTGGGTGACACTGCGGTATTGCGAACGATAGGGCACGTCCATTTCGGCCTCCGGTCTTGGTGTTGGCACAGACCGTAAAAGCCGAATGTGTCAGGGAAATGGCTAAATCAGGAAAAATGGTAACACTGAGTAACCGGCTTAAAATCTTTCCGAAAGCCAGATGGCCAGCTTGCAGCCGGTCTTGATGGCGGTGGACAGCACGGGATAGGCCGGGGCCAATTCGGCTTCGTTGGCCAGACCGATATCGCGGTGTTCCAGTTCTTCCTGGCGGAATTCCTCGATGGTGGCCTTCAGTTCCGCTTCGTCCTCGCCCAATTGGGCGTATTGGGCGGCGTAATGTTCGTCGATGGCTTCCTCCACCGCCACCGTGCAGGCCATGGCGGCGCGTTCGCCCAACAGCGCGGTCCCCGCCCCCAGGGCGAAGCCGGCCACGTGCCAAAGGGGGGCGAAGACGGTGGGCCGGGTGCCGCGTTGGCCGATCAGCTTGGTGAAGGTGTCCAGGTGGTGCTGTTCCTGCCGGGCCATCTTTTCCAAGATCGGCCCATGGCGTCCCTTGCCCAACACCGCCCGCTGGCCCTGGTAGATGCGTACCGCCCCCAGCTCGCCGGCCTGATCGACGCGCAGGATGCGGGCCAGCAACTGCTCGCGGGTCAGATCGCCGGGAATGCGGTTTTCAGCGGTCTTGGTGGTCATGCGCTTTTCCTTCGGGTCAAGGCGGCGGCGACCACCAGGGCCAAGCCACCGGAAAACACGATGTTCATCGCGGCCATGGTGATGCCGTGCCATTGCCAGGCCGGTTCGTCACAACGCGGTTCGTCGGCCGGCTGGCTCATCAGCGACTTCAGGTCGCCCAAGGCCGGCTTGGGACCGGCGCTGCTGGAACACGACGACATCCACCATTTTTGTTCGACGCCCACATGATAGACGGCGATGCCGGCATTGACCAAAAAGGCCAGACCGGCCAGGGCCATCAACAGCCGCCGCCACGAAGCGGGGCGCCACAGCGCCAACAGCGCCAAGCCGCCGGCGACGGCGAAGGGCACCCGCTGGATCAGGCACAAAATGCAGGGTTTCAGCCCAAAGCCGTACTGGGCCACGTAAGCCGACGCCAGGGCGGCGACGCTGGCCAGCAGGACGAAGACGGGAAGACGGCGGTCGGGGGCGGGGGCGTTAGTCATGGCCGGACCATAGCAAAGCGCCGATGGCTTGACCAGTTGGCCGGGGATGGAAACAATGCCGCCCTGCCATGTCATCCCAGCGGGGCTTTTGCTGATGAACCTTTCCGATCTTCGCGCCGGCGGCAAGGCCGCCCTGGCCCGCGCCCTGGCCCAGCTGGAGCGCGCCCCCGACGCGGCGGACACCATCGACTTGCTGGATCAGGCCCATGCCGAGCCCCAGGCCCATGTGGTGGGCATGACCGGCCCGCCCGGCGTCGGCAAGTCGACGCTGATGAACGCCCTGATCAGCGGCTGGCGGGCACGGGGCCGCCGCGTCGCCTGCATCGCCGTCGACCCGTCGTCGCGACGTTCCGGCGGCGCGCTTTTGGGTGACCGCACCCGGCTGTCCACCGATCCCGACGACCAGGACATCTTCGTCCGCTCCATGGCGGCGCGCGACCGTCTGGGCGGGCTGGCGGCGCTGACCGTGTCATCCATGGTGCTGATGCGCGCCCTTTACGACGTGGTGCTGATCGAAACCGTCGGCGTCGGCCAAAGCGAGACCGACGTGGTCGGCGTCGCCGACACCGTGCTGTTTTGCGTGCAGCCGGGATCGGGGGATTCCCTGCAGTTCATGAAGGCGGGCATCGCCGAAATCCCCCATGTGGTGGTGGTGACCAAGGCCGACATGGAACAGGCGGCGCGCCGCGCCCGGTCCGACGTGCTGGGCGCCCTGTCCCTGGGCGGCGCCGAGGAAGGTGACGGCTGGCAGGTCCCCGTGTTGATGGTGTCGTCGCAACGGCGCGAGGGGGTGGACGAACTGATCGGCGCCATCGATTCCCACCGCGACTTCCTGGTCCAGGACGGCCGCCTGGACCACGAACGCCAAATCCAGGCCCAGCAATGGCTGGTTGAGGCGGTGCGCGAACGCTGGGGCCGCGAAGGGATCGCCCGCGCCGGCGACCTGGGGTTGCCGCAGGGAACGTCGCCGTTCCGGCGATTAGCGGAACTAAACGCCCGATTGAAAACCGCGTAATCGCCGGGGCCTGTGCGCAAACCTTAGAAGTGTTGACACAGCCCGGCAATCCGTTGACCATCCTTTCCAAGCTAATGGGGAGAGAGAGTTGACGGCTGCCATGGCGGGATTGTCCGCGTCCGTCGTACTTGACCGCGAGCTTTTAGAGCTCGTGTCCTCGCTTGTCTGCCTGCTGCGTGACGGCAAGGTGGTTTTCCTGAACAATGCCGGTGTGCGCATGCTGGGCCTGTCCTCGGCCGAGGAAGCCCAGGACGAGCCGTTCGAATCCTTCGTGGTCGAAGACTACCGCTTCTTGATGGAAGCCGGCTGGGAATTGCTGGCCGAGGAAGAATTCCTGCCGCTGAAGCTGTCACGCGCCGACGGTCAGGTGTTCGAAGCCGAACTGCGCGTGCGTCAACCGCCGTCGTCGTCGGACATCTTCCTGGTCGAAGGCCGCGACATCTCGAAATTCGTCAAGTCGGCGGAAGCCCTGCGCGAGCGCGAGGAACGGCTGCAGGGCGTGCTGGCCTCGGTGGCGGAAGGCATCGTCACCATCAACGATTCGGGCCGCATCGAATCGGCCAACCCGGCAGCCGAACGCATGTTCGGCTTTTCCCGCGGCAAATTGGTCGGCCGCGAAATGGTGGAACTGCTGCCCGAAAGCGCCCGCGAACGCCACAACCGTTTCTTTGACGCCTACATGTCCGGCCTGTTCCCCACTTTGATGGGCCGTCAGGTGGAAGGCCTGGGGCTGCGCCAGGACGGATCGTCCTTTCCCATGGAAATTTCGGTCAGCGAACTGCGCCACGGCCGCCACCGTCTGTTCACTGCCATCCTGCGCGACATTTCCGAACGCAAGGAGGCCGAGGACCGCATCCGCCGTCTGGCCCATCACGACACCCTGACCGGGTTGCCCAACCGCAACCTGCTGAACGACCGCATGAACCACGCCTTGGCCCGCGTCAAACGCCATGGCGGCCATCTGGCGGTGCTGTACGTGGACCTGGACAAGTTCAAGCCCATCAACGACAGCCTGGGTCATGAAGCCGGCGACTGGGTGCTGCGCGACGTGGCCGACCGCCTGTTGGGTTGCGTGCGGTCGTCCGACACCGTCTCACGCGTCGGCGGCGACGAATTCGTCGTCGTGGTGGAAGAAATCGGCCGTCCGACCGAGGCCGCCCTGGTGGCGAAGAAGATCATCGACGCCCTGGAACAGCCCATCGACTTCCAGGGACACCCCTGTCAGGTGGGGGCGTCCATCGGCGTCGCCTTGTTCCCCCAGGACGGCAACACCATCGAGGAAGTCAGCAAGGCCGCCGACCTGGCCATGTACCGGGTCAAGCATTCGGGCCGCAACGGCTATTGCTTCTATTCCGACACCGACGCACGGGTGATGTCCGCCGGTGCCGAAATAGACCTGGATTAATCCGCTTCCGGCAGCACCGCCCAGCTGGGCACCGTCACCGAAAGCGCCTTGCCCCCACAGGTCAGGGGCGTCCCCGCCCGCAGATGTTCCAGCCGCACCATGGCCAGACCAGCGCCAACGCCGCCCGAGCGCATTTCGCCGGCTTCCACCTCGCCGGCCAGAAGGGGGGTGCCGGCTTGGGGGGCGTCGCCGTCGAAGCGGACCGGCAGCAGACGTTTCCTGACCAGGCCGCGATACTTGGTGCGCGCCGTCAGTTCCTGGCCCATGTAGCAGCCCTTGTCGAAATCGACGCCGCTTAATTCGTCAAAGCCGTTTTCCAGCAGCAGCGACTTGTCGGCGATCAGATCACGGGTGCCGTCGGGCACGCCCAGGGCGAAGCGCAAGGCATCCCACGCCGCCAAGGGCGCCTCGGCCAGACCGGCCGGAGCCTGGGCGGCATAAATCCGCCCGCCCATTTCCGCCAGACGGCCGTCGGCCACCGCGCCGGCCGGCAAGGTGCCGTCGCCGCCCCAGACGGCGAACACCGCCAGATCGGACATCTCGATGCTGACCTTGGCGCGCAATTTGTACAGGGACAGCTTTTTCTTGAAAGTTTCAGCACTGGCCTGATCCACGTCGATCAAGATGGTGTCGCCTTGTTCCACCAGGAACAGGTCCCACAGGAACTTGCCCTGGGCGGTCAGGAAAGCGGCATACAAAGCCTTGTCGGCCGAAACCTTGTTGACGTCGTTGGACACCAGGCCTTGCAGGAAGGTCTTGCGGTCGTCGCCGGCCACGATCAGCACGGAACGGGGCAAACGGGTGAACTGAAAAGCGGGCATCGGGATTTGCCTTGCGTCGGGGGTGGACGGCGGATGGGAAAAAGGTGGGACAATCGGGGCCGCTTGGCAACCCCCGTCACTGGCCGTATATAGGGGGGACCATGCATATCACCCTGGTCGACGATTCCATCCCCTTCGACGGTTACACCGCGTCCTCGCGCCCCCTGGGCGGCGCCGAAAAGGGCTTTGCCGCCCTGGCCGGCGCCCTGGCCCGGCGTGGTCATACGGTTTCCGTGTTCAACCGCTGCCGCTGGTCCATGTTCATCGAAGGCGCCCAATGGGAAACCTTCGAGGGCAAGAAGCCGCTTTTGACCGACATGCTGATCGCGCTGAGAAAGCCAGAATTGCTGGGCTTCGTGCGTCAGGCCAAGCGCCGGGTGCTGTGGCACACCGGCCCCGGCCGCATGCTGGCGAAGAAAGCCACCCGCGAAATCCTGGCCGACCTGAAGCCGACGATCCTGCTGTGCAGCGCCGTCCAGGCCGAGGGTTGGCGCGCCGACGGGCTGAAGGTGGCGCTGCTGCCCCCGGCCTTGAAATCCGACTATCTGGCCAATTTCGACGAAGCCGCGTCCGACCAGCCGCCCTATGCCATGGTCACCACCCACCCGGCCCATGGCCTCAGCTGGCTGGTGAATCTGTGGGTCAACCACATCCATCCGGCGGCGCCCGACGCCGAGCTGCGCATCTATTCCATGTCGTTGGCCAAGATGGCCGAAGGCGGCGGGGTCGAACCCGGCCTGGAAGATTTGGCGGAAAAAATCCTGGCGGCGCGCGGCGACGGGGTGATCGTCACCCGGCCGCAGGGCGACGCCATGATGGCCGCCGCCTATCGTCAGGCCGCCGTCCACCTGTATCCCGGCCATCCCGACGACGGCACCGCCTTCACCCTGATGGAAAGCCAGGCCTGCGGCGTTCCCGCCGTGCTGCGTCCTTTGGGGGCGGCGCCCGACCGGGTGGCCAACGGTTCGTCCGCTTATGTGGCGCCCGACGACGACGCCTTCGCCAACCTGACCGCCCTGTTGCTGAACAATGCCGAGACCCGCGCCAATCTGGGCGCCGAGGCCCGGGCGCTTTACCAGGGACGCACCTGGGACGCGGCGGCCGAGAAACTGGAAGGGCTGCTGGCATGACCCGGCTGTTGCAGGCCATGGCCGGCGCCGACCATGGCGGGGCGGAAGCGTTTTTCGAACGTCTGGCCATCGCGTTGCAGCAGGCCGGCATCGACCAGCACGTGCTGATCCGCGCCAATGCCCGCCGCGCCGCCCATCTGCGCCAGGCCGGGGTGCAGGTCACCGAACTGCCGTTCGGCGGCGCCTTGGACATCGCCACCCGGCTGGGCTTCCGCCGCGCCATCGCCAAGTTCAAGCCCAGCCACGTGCTGACCTGGATGAACCGCGCCACCAAGTTCTGCCCGCGCGGCGACTTCGTCCACGTGGGGCGTCTGGGCGGCTATTACGACCTGAAATATTACCGCCGCTGCCATCAGTTGATCGGCAACACGCCGGACATCCGCCAATGGCTGGTCAGCCAGGGCTGGCCGGAAGACCGCGCCCATTACGTGCCCAATTTCGTCGCCGAAGCGCGGGCCAAGCCGGTGGCGCGCCAGACCTTTTCCACCCCCGACGGCGTCCCGGTGATCCTGGCCCTGGGGCGGCTGCACCCCAACAAGGCTTTCGACACCCTGGTCGCCGCCCTGCACCATGTGCCCGACGCCTATTTGTGGATCGCCGGCGAAGGCCCGCTGCTGGGCCAGTTGGAAGCCCAAGCCGCCAAGCTGGGGGTGATCTCGCGCATTCGCTTTTTGGGCTGGCGCGAGGATGTGGCCGCGCTGTTCGCCGCCTGCGACCTGTTCGTCTGCCCGTCGCGGCACGAACCCTTGGGCAATGTGGTGATCGAGGCCTGGGCCCAGGAGAAGCCGGTGGTCGCCGCCGCCTCGCAAGGGCCGGCGCAGTTGATCGAGGACGGGAAAACCGGCCTTTTGTCCCCGGTGGACGATGCCGTGGCCATGGCGGGCGCCATCAACAAGGTGCTGGGCGACAAGGGCTTGGCCGCCGGTCTGGCGAGTGCCGGCCGCGCCGCCTTTCAGGCCCAGTTCACCGAAGCCGCCGTCATCCGCGCCTATCAGGATTTCTTCGACAAGGCGGGGCGCTGATGTGCGGCATCGCCGGCCTGATCGCGCCCAAGGGCCAGGTGCCGGATGCCGCCGTCCTGGACCGTCTGGCCGACGCCCTGGCCCATCGCGGACCCGACGGGCGCGGCCGCCATGTGTCGGGCAACGTGGCGATGATCCAGAACCGCCTGTCCATCATCGACCTGGAAGGCGGCCGTCAGCCCATTTTCGACGCGGAAGGCCGCGCCATCGTCGCCAATGGCGAAATCTACAACTACCGGGAACTGCGCGACCTGCTGTCCGGGGTAAGGTTCAGCACCCAGTCGGACAGCGAGCCGCCGCTGCATCTTTACGCCCGTGAAGGCGAGACCTTCACCGAGAACTTGCGCGGCATGTACGCCTTGGCCATCCACGATCCCATCCGCGACGTGGTGGTGCTGGCCCGCGACCCCTTCGGCATCAAGCCGCTGTACCTGACCCAAGGCGCCTTCGGCATCGCGTTCGCGTCCGAAGCCCAGGCCCTGGTGAAGGCCGGACTGGTGCCGGCGGCGGTGGACGCCCAGGCCCGGGCCGAGTTGCTGCAATTGCAGTTCACCTGCGGCGAGGCCACCATCTTCCCCGGCATCGTCCGTGTCGCCCCCGGCGCCACCTTGGTGGTGGAAAACGGCCGGGTGCGCGAAGTCCGCCGCCGCCCGGCCCTGCCCCGCGCCGGCAAGCGCAGCGGCAGCGCCGACGACCTGCTGGACCAGTTGGACAAGGTGCTGACCGACAGCGTCGATCTGCACCAGCGTTCCGACGTGCCCTATGGCATGTTCCTGTCGGGCGGCATCGATTCGTCGGTATTGCTGGCGCTGATGGCGCGGTTGAACCCGCGCCCGGTTCTGGCCTTCACCGCCGGCTTCCCCGGCACGGCAGCCCATGACGAACGCGAACACGCCCGCGCCTTGGCCAAAAGCGTCGGCGCCCACCATGTGGAAGTGGAATTCACTGAAAGCGATTTCTGGGCGCTGCTGCCCCAGGTTGCCGCCATCATGGATGACCCGGCCGCCGATTACGCCTGCCTGCCCACCTTCAAGCTGGGGCAACGGGCGCGTCAGGACGTGAAAGTCATCCTGTCCGGCGAAGGCGGCGACGAATTGTTCGGTGGCTATGGCCGTTATCGCAAGGCGGCGCTGCCCTGGCCGTTGTCCAAGCGCATGCGGCGCAAGGGAACCTTCGACAAGCTGGAGGTCTTGCGCCCCCTGTCCGGCTGGCGCGACCGCTTCGCTTTGGCCGAAGCGCGGGAATGCTCGGTCGTCGGGCGCTCGCGGTTGCAGGCGGCCCAGGCCATCGACTGCGCCGACTGGCTGCCCAACGACCTGCTGATCAAGGCCGACCGCTGCCTGATGGCCAACGCCATCGAAGGCCGTGTGCCTTTCCTGGACCCGGTGGTGGCGGATTTCGCCTTTTCCCTGGCTGATCGCTGGAAAATCCGCAACGGCCTGGGCAAGCACATCCTGCGTTTGTGGCTGGACCGCGTCATGCCCCAGGCCAAGCCCTTCGCCAAGAAACGCGGCTTCACCGTGCCGGTGGGCGAATGGATGGCGGCGCGCCCTGAACTGGGCGCCCTGGTCGCCGCCCAGCCCGGCATCGCCCAGATCGCCCTGCCCGGCCAAGTGGAACGCTTGTTCGCCGACACCGGCAAGAAGACGGCTTTTGCCCGCTGGTCCTTGCTTTTCTATGCGCTCTGGCACCAAATCCATATCTTAGGCGCGGCCCCCCATGCCGACGTCTTCGACACCCTGTCCGCGAGGTAGACATGTCGCAAAGCTTCGATCTGGTCCTGTCCAACGGTACCGTGGTGACCCCGAACGGCACCGCCACCGCCGATGTCGGCATCCGCGCCGGCCGCATCGCCGCCATCGGCGACCTGCGCGGCGCCTCCATGGCCGACAAGATCGACTGCCATGGCCTGCACGTGCTGCCCGGCGTCATCGACACCCAGGTGCATTTCCGCGAACCGGGCCTGGAGCACAAGGAAGACCTGTCCACCGGATCGGCGGCGGCGGCCATGGGCGGCGTGGTGGCGTTCTTCGAAATGCCCAACACCAAGCCCGGCACCACCACCGACGTGGAATTGAAGGACAAGCTGACCCGCGCCCAAGGGCGGTCGTGGACCGACCACGCCTTCTTCCTGGGGGCGGCGTCCGACAACATCGCCCATCTGGCCGAGTGGGAACGCATCCCCGGCTGCGCCGGCATCAAGATCTTCATGGGGTCTTCAACCGGCAACTTGCTGGTGGCCGACGACGAGACCCTGGCCAAGGTGATCGCCCAAGGGTACCGCCGCATCGCCGTTCATTGCGAGGACGAGGCCCGCCTGATCGCCCGCAAGTCCATCGCCGAAGGCGCCGGACACCCCCGCGCCCATCACATCTGGCGCGACGCCGAAACCGCGCTTTTGGCCACCAAGCGTCTGGTCAAGCTGGCCGAGGCCGCCAAGCGCCGGGTCCACGTCCTGCACGTGACCACCGCCGAGGAAATGGACTTCCTGGCCGGTCACAAGGATCTGGTGACGGTGGAGACCACGCCCCAGCACCTGACCCTGTTCGCCCCCGAATGTTACGAGGAACTGGGCACCTACGCCCAGATGAACCCGCCGATCCGCGAGAATTCCCATCGCGGCGCGTTGTGGCGGGCCATCCAGAACGGCGTCGTCGACGTTCTGGGATCGGACCACGCGCCGCACACGCGGGAAGAAAAGGACAAGCCCTATCCCCAGTCGCCGTCGGGCATGACCGGGGTGCAGACCCTGGTCCCCCTCATGCTGGACCACGTCAACCAGGGCCGCCTGACCCTGGAACGCTTCGTCGACCTGACCTCGGCCGGGCCGCAGCGCATCTACAACATCGCCGGCAAGGGCCGTATCGCCTTGGGTTACGACGCCGACTTCACCCTGGTGGACATGAAGGCGGAACGCACCATCACCAACCAGTGGATCGTCAGCCGCTGCGGCTGGACGCCGTTCGACGGCAAGAAGGTGCAGGGCTGGCCCATGGCCACCATCATCCGCGGCCGTCTGGTGATGAGCGACGGCCAGTTGATCGGCGACCCCGCCGGCCAGCCGGTGCGCTTCCAGGAATGCTATCCGTGAACCACCCTCGATGAAATGAGAATGACACGCAATAACAATTCTGGACGCACCCGCGTCCTTGCCCTATAGTAGAGCAATCGACCAGGAGATCGCGGGCATGTTCACCGACAACACATTGACGCCGAAGGAAGCCGTCCGCCTGTGCGCGCTGGGCACCATCGCCCGTCAATGCGTCCGCTATTCCGAACTGGCCGGCTCGGTGCGCCATTTCATCAGCCGTGTCGCCGGCCCGCAAATCGACCTGATGGGCATGTCCATCGAATTGCTGCGCTATGAAGGCTTGGTGGAAGCCATCGGCGGCGAAGGCATGGAAGACGACGCCCAACTGGTCATCACCGAGGCCGGCAAGCGCGAACTGCACACCCTGCTGACCGCCCGCCTGCGTCCCGGTTCCGACCTGTCCAAGCTGATCATCGCGCTGAAAATGCGCTTTTTGGACCTGCTGGAGGCCAAGGAACAGCAGGCCCAGGCCGATCTTCTGCTGGAAATGGTGGAAGGCGAGTTGGCCCGTCTGCTGGATCTGCGCGGCGCCTTTGCCGGCGACGGCGACGGCTGTCACCTGATCGACTGGCTGGACCACGACATCGAACAGCTGGAAACCCGGCTGGCTTGGTTGGAAAGCTTCCGCCAAAGACTTTGATGTCCCGCATCCATACGAAAGACGGACATACCCGAGTCTTTCCGAGGACATACCCTACCCAAGATCACAGAAACCAGCGCTAAGGCATTAGGTTGGAATCGGTCTATTATCCCCAAAAGCATATTGCGTTCGGGGGTAATCACCATGTCCGCCCATCTCACCGTTTCGCGCCGTATTTACGGCGGGTTCGCCCTGATTCTTGCCATTTTGGCCGTCGTGGCGCTGACCACCATCGTCAAGATCAACCGTATTCATGATGATCAGGCGGCTTACGCCTCGGTCAGCGGGAATTCGGTGGCGGTCAGCAACATTCGCGGCAACATCGTCGAGCTGCGCCGGCTGGTGACCCTGAGTTCCGGCCTGCGCGTCGCAGCCGCCAGTCAGAACATCCCCGGGCTTCTGGCCCAGTTGGACAAAGACCTGACCGCATCCATCAAGGTCACCGCCGACCCCACCCGTAAAGCCAACCTGGAACGCATGCTGGTGCTGGTGGGCAATTACGCCACCATCGTCAAGCAGTTGCAGGAAAACGACGCGAAACGCGACCAACTGATTGAAACCCGGATGAATCCCGGCGGCTTGGCCGCCCGGCAGTCCCTGTCGGAAGTGACCAGTTCGGCCATGCGCGACGGCGACTTCCAAGCCGCCGCCATTGCCGGCCAAGCCCAGGAAGCACTGCTGCTGACCCGTCTGGCCGCGTGGAAGTTCCTGTTCGCCCCCACCGAGGATGAAGTCGAGCAGGTCAACACCGCCGCCCGACACTTCCTGGAACAGGCCGACAAGCTGGAAGCCCGGCTGCAAAACCCGGCCCGCAAGGAATTGGCCGCCAAAGCCGACAAACTGGCCCGCGAATACGTGGCCGCCTTCGACGAAGCCGCCCAAGCCGTCTTGACGTCCCACCGCCTGCTGATGAAAGACGGCGCCGCCATTGGTGAGGAATTGAGTCAGCTGTCCATGACGACCTTGGACTCGCAACGCCAATACCTGAAGCAATTGGACGAAGAAACCGACGCCACCATGAACGCCACCTTGCGGCTGGTGTGGATCGCCGCCTTGCTGGGCCTGGGGCTGGGGGTGGCCATGTCGGTCCTGATCGCCCGCTCTATCGTCCTGCCGGTCAAGGCCATGACCAGCGCCATGGGCCGTTTGGCCGGCGGCGACAAGACCGTCGACATTCCCGCCCGCGAGCGCAGCGACGAAATCGGCGCCATGGCCGCCGCCGTCCAGGTGTTCAAGGACAACGCCATCCGCATGGAGCAACTGACCGCCGAACAGGAAGAACAAAAGCGCCGCGCCGAAGCCGAGCGCCGCGCCGCCCTGCATCAGATGGCGGACAATTTCGAAGGCCAGGTGGGGGGCGTGGTCAACGCGGTGACCGCTGCGGCCGTGCAGTTGCAGGCGGCGTCGCGTCAGATGGCGGCCAACGCCACCGAAACCAGCGCCCAGGCCACCACGGTGGCCAGCGCCGCCGAACAAGCGTCGACCAACGTGCAGACGGTCGCCTCGGCCAGCGAGGAACTGGCGGCGTCCATCAACGAGATCGCGGCGCAGATGGAGCGCTCGCAGTCGGTGGCCCAACGGGCCGACGAACAGGCCCGTTCCAGCGAAGCGGTGATCCAGCAATTGGCGGAAACGGTGGCCAGCATCGGCGCCATCGTCAACCTGATCACCCACATCGCCCACCAGACCAATTTGTTGGCCCTGAACGCCACCATCGAAGCAGCCCGCGCCGGCGACGCCGGCAAGGGCTTCGCCGTGGTCGCCAACGAGGTCAAGGGCTTGGCCGGCCAGACCGCCCAGGCCACCGAGGAAATCGCCACCAAGATCGCCGCCGTACAATCGGGGACCCACGACGTGGTCGCCTCGATCGCGGCCATCGCCCACGTCATCGGCGAAATGAGCGAAATCAGCGCCACCGTCGCCTCGGCTGTCCAAGAACAGACCGCCGCCACCGGCGAGATCGCCCGCAACGTCGACCAGGCGTCCATGGGCACCCAGGAAGTGTCCAACAATATCGGCATGGTGGAAACCGCCGCCCGTGAAACCGGCCATGCCGCCACCCAAATCAGCGATTCGTCCGCCGAACTGTCGCAGCAAAGCGAAATGCTGAAGATGGAAGTGGCCCGTTTCCTGGCTCAGGTGCGTTCCGACAAGGACGACATGAAACTGATGGAATGGGATGACAGCCTGTCCATCGGCCACAGGGACATCGACCAGCACCACCAGGCAATGGTCGAGAAAATGAACCGCTTCTTCCGCGAGATGATGGCGGGCGATGCCGGCATGGTGGCGTTGGAAGTAGCCCGCACCTTGCTGCCCGACATGCAGGCGCACTTCGCCGACGAAGAAAAGGCGATGGAGCAAAAGCGCTATGACGGCCTGTCCGTCCACAAGAAGGCGCACCAGGACTTCATGACCAAGGCCAAGTCGCTGTGCGACGACGTCCAGTCGGGCAAGCGCGACGCCTCCCAAGCCCTGTTCCGCTTCATGGCGGACTGGCTGAAGAACCACATCCAGCACGAAGACATGGCCTTCGCCCGCTTCGTCGGCAAGACGGCGGCCTAAGGTTTGACGACACGGCGGCGCGTCTCTGGACGCGCCGCCGCCCCCGCCCTATAGTTCCTCCATGTCCGACCTCTTTCCCGGATTGGAAGATTCCGCCGAGCCCGCGCCGCACCACGCCGGGCATCGCGAACGTTTGCGCCAGCGTTTCCTGGCCGAACCCCAGGCCCTGCCCGATTACGAGGTGCTGGAACTGCTGCTGGCCAGCGTCATCCCGCGTAAGGACACCAAGCCGCTGGCCAAGGCGTTGATCGCCGAGTTCAAGACCTTCGCCGACGTGCTGGCAGCCCCCGCCCAGGCGCTGGAAAGCTTTGCCGGGGTGTCGGCGGCGACGGCGACCTATTTGAAGGTGGTGGAACACGCCGCCACCCGCATGGCGCGGCTGCAGGTGATCGACCGTCCGGTGCTCAGCAAATGGGACCAGTTGCTGGATTACTGCACCATTTCCATGGGCCGGCTGCCGTCGGAACAGTTCCGCCTGCTGTTCCTGGACCGCAAGAACACCCTGATCGCCGACGAATTGCAAAGCCAGGGCACCGTCGACCACACGCCGCTTTACCCGCGTGAAGTGGTCAAACGCGCCCTGGAACTGAACGCCAGCGCGCTGATCATGGTCCACAACCACCCCAGCGGCGACCCGACGCCGTCGAAAGCCGATATCGAGATGACCCGACAGGTGATCAAGGCCCTGTCCGGCGTCGGCATCACCGTCCACGACCATCTGGTCATCGGCCGCAAGGGCCATGTCAGCTTCAAAAGCCAGGGGCTGATCTGATGAGCCTGCAAAAGGTGGTCTTCCCCCCCATCGTCGCCGTGTTCAACCACAAGGGCGGCGTCGCCAAGACCACCACCGCCGGCAATCTGGCGGCGTGTCTGGCCGCCTTGGGATACCGGGTGGTACTGGCCGATCTGGACGCGCAAGGAAACGCCACCGGATCGTTCGGCATCCTACCCTTGCCCCCCGTCGGCGCCATGGACGTGATCACCGGCCGGGTGCCGTTGGATCAGGCGTTGCTGCCCACCGCCTTTCCCGGCCTGTCGCTGTTGCCCGCCACCACCCAGTTGCGCACCGCCGAATTGGAACTGGCGGCCCACGAACGCTCGCACCAGGCCCTGCGCGAGGCTTTCGCCAGCCAGTCCATCGCCGACCACGCCGACATCGTCATCATCGACTGCCCACCCAGCTTGGGCACCATCACCGGCAACGCCCTGGCGGCGGCGGCGGCGGTGTTGCTGCCGGCGCGGCCCGATCCTTATTCCCACGAAGGGCTGGTCAACACCTGGCACGAGATCAAGCGCCTGCGCCAAACCGCCAACGCGTCCTTGAACGTCGCCGGCATCTTGTTGACCATGACCGGCGACGACCCCACCGGCGGCGACGTGGAACGTTCCATGCGGGCGGAGTTCGGCGATCAGGTCTATGCCCATTCCATCGAAAGCGATCCCAAGGTCACCGAAGCGGCACAGTTGGGGGTGCCGGTGGCGGTGCTGGACCCCGATGGCGGCGCCGGCGCCGGCTATCTGCTGGCTACCGAGGAACTGGTGGCGCGGCTGCGCCGCCACGCCCGCCACGACATCCACCCTTTGGCCGAACCCGCCCCCCACGGCACGGCGCAGAACACCCTGCGCGACTGGCGGGCCCGGCTGCCCGGATTGCAGCGCCGGGCCAACCAGTCGCCGGCCTGGACGGCGGTCGAAGCCGCCAACACCGACGGTTTCGCCACCCCGCCGCCGCCCCGGCCACAGCCGCAAAAATCGGGATTCGGCTGGCCGGCGCTGATGGCCGCCCTGCTGGTGGGAATGGGGCTGGGGGCTGCGCTCATGGCCTTTTGGGGCTAACCCATCCTCTTTTCGAACGATATGTGCTGGCTGTCATTGACCGGACGCGTTTTCTTCCCCATCTTTGAAGGTAAGGGAGGTCCCATTCGGACTGAAGGAGTTGTCCATGCGTCGCAGCAGAGCCATCGCCAAGGCCCAGCAACAGGTCGATCTGCGGCCCGTTGCCCTGACCTTCCTGTTCGTGGTCGCCGCCCTCTTCATCGCCGCCCTGTAATGGGCAGCCGAAGGACAGGCGGCGTCCGAAAGACCCCGCCGCCTGCCCGGATGCCATGAAGAAAGAAAGCCTGATCGTCCACGCCGGTCGCCACCCCGAAAAGCATTTCGGTGCGGTCAACCCGCCTGTCTATCACGTCTCGACCATCCTGCACCCGTCGGTGGCCGCCATGGAATCCAGCGGCAAGAAGCCGTTCGAGGGCGTGCGCTATGGCCGTTTCGGAACCCCCACCACCCACGCCTTCGAGGAAGCCCTGGCCGCCGTCGAGGGTGGTTACAGGACCGTCGCCACCTCATCCGGACTGGCCGCCATCACCGGGGCGCTGTTGGCCTATCTGAAGGCCGGCGACCATTTGCTGATGGTCGACACCGCCTATTTCCCCACCCGCAAGTTCTGCGACAGCGTGCTGAGCGGCCTGGGCATCGAAACCACCTATTACGACCCGCTGGTGGGCGCCGGCATCGAAGCCCTGATGCGCCCCAACACCCGTGTCGTCTTCACCGAATCGCCCGGTTCGCTGACCTTCGAGGTCCAGGACATCCCGGCCATCGCTGAAATCGCCCATGCCAAGGGCGCGGTGGTGATGATGGACAACACCTGGGGGGTGCTGAATTTCCAGCCCTTCAATCACGGCGTGGACGTGTCCATCCAGGCCTGCACCAAATACGTGGTCGGCCATGCCGACGCCATGCTGGGCGCCATCACCTTGGCCGACGAAGCCAATTGGCTGCGGGTCAAGTCGTCGGTGGCCACCTTCGGCCATTCGCCCGGCGCCGAGGAACTGTATCTGGGCCTGCGCGGCCTGCGCACCTTGGGGGTCCGCCTGAAGCGTCATGCCGAAACCGCGCTCAGCCTTTGCCACTGGCTGCAGGCCCGCCCGGAAGTGGACAAAGTGCTGTATCCGGCGCTGGAAAACGACCCCGGCCATGACCTGTGGAAACGCGACTTCACCGGCGCCTGCGGATTGTTCGGGGTGATCCTGAAGCCGGGCTTCGGCAAGCCGGCCATCGAGGCCATGCTGGACGGCTACAAGCATTTCGGCCTGGGCTTTTCCTGGGGCGGCTTCGAAAGCCTGGTCATCCCCACCTATGGCCATTCGATCATCCGCACCGCCAGCGCCTGGGACGCGGGCGCCATCAGCTTGCGCTATCACGCCGGGCTGGAAGATGCCGAGGATTTGATCAACGACCTGTCCGCCGGTTTCGACCGCCTGAATGGGGCCGCCTGACATGCGTCTTTGGGGATGGCTGCTGCTGGCGCTGCTGGCGCCACTGCCGGCTTGGGCCCATCCCCATGTGTTGATCGATTCCCACGTCATCTTCCTGTTCGAAAAGGGCAAGGTGGCGGCCCTGCAGTTGGGCTGGAAGTTCGATCCGGCCTTTTCGTCGTCGCTGGTGCAGGATTTCGACGCCAACAAGGACGGCAAATTGTCGCCCACGGAAATCGCCACCCTGGAAAAGGAAGCTTTCCAGGACACCCGCCAATATCAATATTTCACCTATGCCAGCACCGACGGCACGGCGATTTCCTGGCCATCCGCCACCGACTTCAAGCTGTTGGTGCAAAAGGACGCGCTGCTTTACGCCTTCCGCCTGACCTTCCCGCAAGCCGTCGATCCGCGCCGACAGTTGCTGAAGGTTTCGACCTATGAAGAAACCTTCTATATCGACATCGACATCCCCAATGATTCCGCCGTACGACTGGTGGGCGAAGGCTCGGATGGCTGCAAGGCGGCCATCAGTGAAGACAAGGCCACACCGCTGCTGAACGGCATCGCCTTTCCCAAGAAAGTGGAAATCATTTGCCAGTGAGCGCTGGCGGGACTATCAAAGTGTTATCTTATAACATCTTGGCAGCCCCATGAGCCTGGTTCCGCCCCCCGCCCCTTCCGGCTTCTTCGCCCTGCCCGAACCCTTGCGATCCCTGGCGGAATGGGGCTTTGCCCTGCAACGCAGCCTGACCGCCGACATGCGCGAACAACTGGTGCTGATCCGTGACGGCGGCGGCTGGGAACCAATGGCCGCCATCATTTTCGCCGCCTTCGTCTATGGGGTGTTCCACGCCATCGGCCCCGGCCATGGCAAGGTGGTGATCGGATCCTGGTTCGCCACCCGCCGCGCCCGTGTGACCCATGGTCTGGCCGCCTGCTTTCTGTCAGCCATCGTGCAGGGTGCGTCGGCCATCGCCGCTGTTCTGTTGTTGGCCGGGGTGTTCGCCCTGGCGCCGCGTCAGGTGATGGCCCAGGCGGCTTGGCTGGAAGCCGGGTCTTATGCCCTGATCACCGCCATGGGGGCGTGGATGCTGGTCCAAACCCTGCGAGGACAATCATCTTGCGGCCACGGCCACGACCATGACCATGCTGCCTGTTGCGGCCATCATCACCACCACGAAACCGAGGAAAAGCGCACCCTTTGGGCCATGGCGGCGGCGGTGGGCTTTCGTCCCTGTTCCGGGGCCATCCTGGTCCTGCTGTTCTGCGTGGCCAATTCCATGATCTGGGTGGGTGTCGCCGCCACTTTCGCCATGGCCCTGGGGGTAGGGCTGACGGTGTCGGGGATCGGCCTGTCGGCCTTGGGTCTCAATCGATTGTTGGAACGCCGGGTCAGCCAGGAAAGCCGGCTGGGCCGCCTATTGCGTCGCGTCCTGGGACTGGCCGGCGCCGGGGCCATCCTGGCGCTGGGCTTGATTTTGCTGCTGGGGGTAATCCAGCACGGCCCGGCGCTCACCGGCTGAGGGACGCTTGGTGGTGAAGCGCTGATCCAGGCGGATGGCGGTGATGGTGACGGCGAACAAGGCCAGCCAGACGATGCGGTTCTGATAGCGGTCATGGGGGTTGGACAAAGCCCCGCAGACGAAAGCGTTGCCCAGGAAGGCGATGATCACCACCGCCAGCAGGCCAGTGCTGATACGGTCGCGACGCTTCCACGCCACCGCCAACATGACCAGGGCGGCCAATTGCGCCGCCTGGGCGATGGGCACCTGAATCTGGTTCAACAGCTCGAAATCGATGCCGCCATGGCGCTGCTGCTTGGCGTAACGGAACGAGCGGAAATCGTCGGGATAGCGCCGCAGCTGGGTTTTGACGAAATGCCAGCTCATGGGCACCAGATCCTCGCCGGTGCCGATCAGGTCCAACTGGGTGACGGTGTTGGCGACCATGGCACGGGCCAGATCCAGCGGAAAGGTCTTGATGGTGCCCTTGACGATGGCCGCCGCCTCGTCCTGCATGCCTTCCCAGCCGCCCAGCTTCTGGAACACCGACGGCCCCCACAGGAAGTCGTCGGCGGTCTGCGGCAGTTGGTCCTTGTATTCACAAAGCCGCAGCGCGGCACCTTGCGGACAAACCTCGTCCAGATACTTCTGCGCCAGACCGTCCTGGACGAACAGGGCCAGTTGCAGCACCTGACCCGAGGCACTGAAGAACGCCCGTCCGGTGGCCAGATAATGGGTGGCCGGAACCAGAAGAACCCCCAAGGCCACCGCCGGCAGCACCAAGGCCAGACGCGGGCGCGGCATGCGCAGGGAAAACCGCGCCAGCCCCCAAATGGCAACCAGCACCAGTACCAAACCGCAGGCCACCGCCACATGGGTCATGTGGACGCAGATGGACAAGCCGATGACGGGGACCAGCAGCAAACGCCGCCACAGCGGCAGGGCCGCGCCAAAAGCCAGGATGGCGATACCCAGGATGGTGAAGCCGGCATAGACGTCGGCCATCACCTGGGTCACCACCCAGGGCAGGCCCGTGGCCAGGGCCAGCAGCAATCCCATGGCGAAATAGACCTGGGGCCGCCAGCGGGCGATCCACGCCCACACCGCCTCGTGCAGCAGCCACGCCGCCAGCAACGCCTGAAAGACGGGGATCACCCAAAGCGTGTCGAACGGCCGCGCCAGGGCGGTGACCAGCCCATAGGTCATGATGCGGAAAATGATGGGCTGCCAGGTGAAGGCCATCTCGACATAGTCTTCGCTGTCGAAATAAATCAGCGGATAGCCGTTCCAGATGGCGGGCCCCAGAAACATCAAGGCCACCAGGACGACGGACAGAATCCGCCAGCCGCCCCAATGCAGGAAAGTGTCGCTGCGCGCCGTCACGCCCGCTTCCAGGTGGTGCCCTGCGGACCGTCTTCCAACACCACGCCACAATCGGCCAGATGCTTGCGGATACGGTCGGCTTCGGCGAAGTTCTTGGACTTGCGGGCTTCCAGACGGGCCTGGATCAGGGTTTCGATCTCGGCCTCGTCGGGACCAAGGGCTGCGCCCTCGGGCTGCCACTTGAACCAGGCTTCGGGGGCCTGCAACAGCACGCCCAAGGCATGGCCGGCAGCCAGCAAGGCCCCCTTGGCGGCAGCCTTGTCGGCGACGCTTTCCGCCTTGTTCAGGCTGCCCACCAATTCGTGCAGATGGGAAATGGCCAACGGCGTGTTGAGGTCGTCTTCCAAGGCCGCCTGCACCGCCAGCGGCACGGCGGTTTCGGCCGCCACCACGTCGGCGGTGTTGCGCAACGCGGTATACAGGCGGTCCAGGGTGGCGCGGGCCTGCTTCAACCCCTCGGCGGTCCAGTCGAAGGGCTGGTGGTAATGGGTGGACAGCATGGCCAGACGGATGGCCTCGCCGGGGGCTTGCTCCAACAGTTCGCGTACGGTGAAGAAGTTGCCCAAAGACTTGGACATCTTCTCGCCTTCCACCATCAGATAGCCGTTATGCATCCAGTATCGGGCGAAGGGCACGCCGTTGGCGCACTGGCTTTGGGCGATCTCGTTCTCGTGATGGGGGAAGACCAGATCCTGGCCGCCGCCATGGATGTCGAAGGTCTTGCCCAGATATTGGCCGCTCATGGCGGAACATTCGATGTGCCAGCCGGGGCGCCCCCGGCCCCACGGGCTGTCCCAGCCCGGCAGGTCGGGACTGGACGGCTTCCACAGCACGAAATCGCCGGGATTCTTCTTATAGGGCGCCACCTCGACGCGGGCGCCGGCGATCATCTCGTCCATGGAACGGCGCGACAGCTGGCCGTAATCGGCCATGCTGCCCACCTCGAACAGCACATGGCCTTCGGCGGCATAAGCGTGACCCTTGGCGATCAGGGTCTCGATCATGGTGATCATCTGGGCGATATGGGCGGTGGCCCGCGGCTCGATGGTGGGCGGCAGGGCGTTCAGTTCGGCGATGTCGTCGTGGAACATCTGCGTGGTGCGCGCCGTGATCACCTCGATAGGCTCGCCGGAATCCTTGGACCGCTGGTTGATCTTGTCATCCACGTCGGTGATGTTGCGCACATAGGTGACCTGGGGATAAGTGCGCGACAACAGCCGGAACAACACGTCGAAGACGATGACCGGACGGGCGTTGCCGATATGGGCGCGGTCATAGACGGTGGGACCGCACACATACATGCGCACATGGGAGGGGTCGATGGGCTCGAACGCTTCCTTCTTGCGGGTCAGCGTGTTGTAGACGGTCAGCGCCACGGCCATTCCCCCCTTACGCCGCCTGCCCGGCAAGACGCGCCAGCGCCTTGTCGCGGCCGATCAGCGGCAACAGCAATTTCAGTTCCGGACCGTTTTCCCGCCCGGTCAGGGCCAGACGCAGCGGGTGGAACAGCTCGCGCCCCTTGCGCCCCGTCGCCTGCTTGACCGCATTGGTCCACGCCCCCCAGGTGGAGACGTCCCACGCACCTTGGGGCAGCACTTGGGCCGCCTGGGCCAGGAAGCCCGCATCTTCCACCACCGGGGTGATGGGGCCGGCCACCACCGGCCACCACTGGGCGGCGTCGGCCAGGGAATTCAGATTGGCTTTCACCGCGTCCCAGAAATCGGCACCCGCCGCTTGCAGGCCCAGGGCGGCCAGACGTGCCGCCACCTGATCAAACGTCAAGGTGTGCAACATCTTGGTGTTCAGATGGGCCAGTTCGGCCGGGTCGAACTTGGGGGTGGCGCGGCTGAAATGGCCGATGTCGAATTCGTCCACCAGACGCTCCAAGCTGTCGCGCAATTCGATGGCGTCGGACGTGCCCAGCTTGGCCAGCAGGGAATTGACCGCCATGGGTTCGATGCCCTGCTCGCGCAGGTCGGCCAGGGACAGCGAGCCCAGGCGCTTGGACAGCCCGGCGCCCGAAATGTCGGTCAACAGCGGCAGATGGGCGAAGGCCGGAGCCTCGGCCCCCAGGGCCTGGAACAGCTGAATTTGCGGCGCCGAATTGGTGACGTGATCTTCGCCACGGATGATGTGGGTGACGGCGAATTCGATGTCGTCGACGACACTGGGCAAGGTGTACAGGAAAGTGCCGTCGGCGCGGATCAGCACCGGATCGGACAGCGACGCGCAATTGACGTGGCTGTCGCCGCGGGCCAGATCGTCCCAGCGGATATCCTTGTGGTCCAGCTTGAAGCGCCAATGGGGCTGGCGCCCCTCGGCCTTGTACTTGGCCAGGTCGTCGGCGGAAACGTGCAGGCCGGCGCGGTCGTAGACCGGCGGCAGGCCACGGGCCAGCTGGCGCTTGCGCTTGTAATCCAGTTCGTCCGGGGTTTCCCAGCAGGCGTAAAGCCGGCCGTCGGCCCTAAGCTTGTCGGCGGCTGCCTGATATTTGTCCAACCGCTTGGACTGCCAGGCCTTCTTGTCCCATTCCAGGCCCAGCCAGGCCAAGTCGCGGCCGATGCCGTCCTCGAATTCCTTGGTGGAACGGGCCAGGTCGGTGTCGTCGTAGCGCAGCATGAAATAGCCGCCATGCGCCTTGGCGAACAGCCAGTTGATCAGGGCGACGCGGGCGTTGCCGACGTGCAAAAGCCCGGTGGGGCTGGGGGCGAAGCGGACCGTGACGGCCATGGGATCGAAGCGAGTCCAAGGGGTTGGGAAGCAAGCCCTCCCCTATAGCACCTCGATATGGCGGCAACAAGGCCGCTGCGGGTCACACCGAGCGGGTGAAGCCGTTGGTGATGGGATAGCGGCGTTCCTTGCCGAACGACCGGCTGGTGATCTTGACGCCGGGCGGCGCCTGACGGCGCTTGTATTCGGCGCGGTCCAGCATGCGCCACACCCGACGCACCATGGCTTCGTCATAGCCTTGGGCGACCAGGGCCTCGACGCTTTGCTCGCCTTCGATCAGGCCGGCCAGAATGCCGTCCAGCACGTCATAGGGCGGCAGGGTGTCCTGGTCCTTCTGGTCGGGCTTCAACTCGGCCGAAGGCGGCTTGGTGATGACGCGCTCGGGCATCACCGGACCTTGCGGCCCCAGGCCACCAGCGGGAAAATTGGCGTTGCGCCAACGGCAGACGGCGAAGACGGCGGTCTTGTAGACGTCCTTCAACACCGCGTAACCACCGCACATGTCGCCATAAAGGGTGGCGTAGCCGGTGCTCATTTCCGACTTGTTGCCGGTGGACAGCACCATGGGGCCGAACTTGTTGGACAGCGCCATCAGGGTCAGGCCGCGCGAGCGTGATTGCAGGTTTTCCTCGGTGATGTCGGCATTGGTGCCGGTGAAGAACGGCGCCAGCATCTGATCAAACGCCCCCATGGCCGGACCGATGTTGACATTGTCCAAACGGCAGCCCAGCAATTGCGCCACGCCCGCGGCGTCATCCAGGCTTTCCTGGCTGGTATAGGGCGACGGCATCATCACGCACCACACCTTGTCGGGGCCCAAAGCGTCGGCGGCCACCGCCGCCGCCAGGGCCGAATCGATGCCGCCCGACAGCCCCAGCACCACGCCGGGGAAACCGTTCTTGCCCACATAATCGCGCAGGCCCAGCACCATGGCCTGGTACAAATCCTCGTCGCGGCTGGTGGTGGGCTCCACCGGGCCTTGCACCGTCCAGCGGCCGCCTTCCTTGCGCCATTGGGTGGTGACCACCTGTTCGGCCCAGGACTTCAGCCGCACCGCCACCTGACCTTGGGCGTCAAGCACGAAGGACGCGCCGTCGAACACCAACTCGTCCTGGCCGCCCAACTGGTTGACGTAAACCAAGGGCAGATTGGTTTCGGCCACCCGCGCCCGCGCCCGTTCCAGACGCACGCCCACCTTGTCCATTTCGAAGGGCGAGCCGTTGGGCACCACCAATATCTCGGCACCGCATTCGGCCAGGGTTTCCGCCACGTCGGAATACCACATGTCCTCGCACACCAGGACGCCCAGCCTGACGCCACGAAACTGCACCGGACCAGGGACCGGGCCGGGGGCGAAGACGCGGGCTTCGTCGAAGACGCCGTAATTGGGCAGGTGATGCTTCAGCCGACTGGCGGCGACGCGGCCATGATCCAGGATCAGGGCGGCGTTGTGCAGCTTGCCGGCCACCCGCCAGGGCGCGCCGACCAACAGCGCCGGGCCGCCGTCGGCGGTGTCGGCGGCCAAAGCCTCGACCGCTTGTTCCACCGCATCCAGAAAGGCCGCCTTCAGCACCAGATCCTCGGGCGGGTAGCCCGACACCACCAGTTCGGGGAACACCACCAACTGGGCGCCTTGGGCCGCAGCCTGGGCACGGGCAGCCCGGATGCGGGCAACGTTGCCGGCGACGTCGCCAACCACCGGATTGATCTGGGCAAAGGCAAGGGACAGGCTGTCGGACATCAGGAAAACACCGCCAAAAAACCAAGCCCCCGAGCCTATGGCCCGGTGCCGGGACTGTCAATTCCTGCTAAACTGCCAAGATTGACGGCGGGGGGCCAGACATGAGCGACAGCGACACATCCGGCGGCCTGAAATCCTGCGAGGCCATCGCCAACACCATGATCGGCCATTTCGTCACCCGGCTGGAAGTGGAAGCGGCGCGCCAGGGCGGCCTGACCGCCCAAGACGTGCGCCGGCTGGCGGAACAGTTCATGGGCCAGGAAATGGCCCGTTTCCAGCCCACCTTCCGCCGTTCCTACGACAGTTGCACCGCCCTTCGCGAATCCCGGCAATGGGAAAGCACCCGCCGCCGCCCCTTCGACCGCGTGCTGATGAAATCCTTCGCCCATCTGTTCCCGGCCCGCCAGGGCGACGACGGCGGCCAGGGCTTGCTGTCGCGCCGGGTCATCCCCGGCTTCAACATGGCGGTGGACAAGATGATCGGCCCCGCCCTTTACGAACAATGCCAGGCCAAGTCGCAAGCCATCCTGGAACGCCACCGCACCAGCAGCGGCACCCATGATTGGGCCGCCGTGCAGGCCGACCCGGAAACCCACGCGCTGACCAACGACGTGCTGGTGGTGGTGGCCCATTACTTCGCCCATTTCGAACGCCGCCGCGACTGGTTCCTGACCCTGGTCAACTCGCATCTGGGCAAGGTGGCCGCCACCGCGCCCGACGTCCATTGGCAACTGACCGAGCACGGCTTCGCCGAGTTGATGCGGGCCTTGTTCGCCGATCTGCGGGCCGCCCTGGTCAGCGCGCCGGCGGTTCTGCGCAAACGCTATGGCGACCACACGGTGGACACGGTCGAGGCGTTCCTGCGGCGACTGGACCAGGTCTAGGTCGGCGGAAAGGCGAACCAGGCGGACGCGGCGGCGAAGCCCAGCACGGCGCCCAGCAGCACCAGGCCGATGCCGGCGCCGATCTTCCAACCGGCATCGCGCCCCAAGGCCGCCTCGGCCAGTTCGGGGGCCTCTGTCCAACCGGGATCGGGCATCTCGCCGGGCTCGGGAATGGCCAGATTCGAGCGCCGGCCTTCGTTTTCCGCCGCCCACACCGCCAGCTTTTCAGCCCCCAGGTCACGATTGGTCCCCGTCGCCTCGCCGCCCATGTGGCTGGCCCGGTTCAGCAGCAGTTCCGCCAGACGCAGATAGGCCCGGGCCGGCGGCGATTGCGGCGCCATGGACACCACCGGCAGGTCACGGGCGGCAGCTTCGATCACCACGTTGTCGCGCGGCACCAGGACCGGCATCACCCGGTGGCCGAACTCGGCGATGATGTCTTCCGACAGCCGGTTGGTCAGCTCGGATTCCTCGGTCATGGTCAGCAGGATGTAGATGCTGTGCAGGTCGTGGTTATAGCTGGACCGCACCCGGTTGACGTTCCACCATGCCTTGTGCAACCCGTCCAGGGCATGCGGGCTGGGCATCACCGGCATCACCACCATGTCGGCGGCCACCAGGGCGTTGACCGAAACCACGCCGGGCGCCGGCGGACAGTCGATGACCACCACGTCCACGGTGTCGGGAATCTTTTCCAGGGCGCGGGTCAGCACCGCTTGGCATTCCGGCTGCAGGGCCAGTTCGATGTCGGCCCAGGCCAGTTCGTCGGAACCGCCAACCAGACGCAGGTTCTCGAACGGCGTTTTCCTCAGGCAATCCTCGAACGGCACCTTACCGGTCACCAATTGATAGGCCCCGGTCGAGATGGGCGGCGTCACCCCCACATTGGTGGTGGCGTTGCTTTGGCTGTCCAGGTCCACCAGAACCGTGCGCTTGCCCAAAGCCGCCAGACAGACCGCCAAGTTGACGCTGGTGGTGGTCTTGCCGACCCCGCCTTTTTGATTGAAGACGGTAATGATGGTCGGCTTGGTCGCCTTTGCCACCTCTCCGTTTTCTTCGGCCATGCGCTTACCCCACCGGTCACTGTCGCCAAGAACAATACAGCCTGCCCCGGCTGTGGGAAACACTCTTGGCCGTCCGGGCCTGCCGACGCAGTGATCAGCCCGACGCGCCCAGGCGAAACACCGGAATTATTTTCGTCAATTTGGCCTAAATTGATCAAAAAGCCTGTTGGCGAAGGATTGGCTTGCACCTATACTCGCGGCCTATGAGCAAGCCGTATTTTGAAATCATCCGCCTGATCGAACGCCTGCACCGTCACTTCCTTGACGTGCTGCGGACGGAATTACGCCGACTGGGCATCGACGACATCAACGCGGTCCAGGCCTTGCTGCTGTATAATATTGGCGAAAACGAAGTGGTAATTCGCGATCTCAAGGATCGTGGTTACTACCAGGGCTCCAATGTTTCCTACAACATCAAGTCGCTGACCGAATACGGCTACATCACCCAGGAACGTTCGACCCATGACCGACGTTCGGTGCGCCTCAAGCTGACCGACAAGGGCCTGTCGCTGTGTGCCGGCGTGCGCGCCTTGCAGGACACGCTGTCGGCCCAGTTCGGCGACGACGATTCCGCCAAGGCCCTGCAGGGCACGGTGGACACCATGCTGCGGCTGGAACGCACCTGGAGCGACTTCATCCATTACGGCCAGCCGCGCCGCTAAGCGCAGCAGGCGCCCCGTGCCGGGGCCGCTCAACGCCGCGCGGGCTTGTCGTGGATTTCGCCCTGACTGCGCCTGATCGAAATCCACGCTAAATCCCTCTTGGATTTCACCGTCCCCTTTGCAAGGCGGGCGGTTTTTTGCCATAACCCCCACTTCGTCCGCGCGTCCCTTTCCAGCCGAGGCCCGATCATGTCGATTGCCCGTTATTCCCGCCCGCAGATGACCGCCATCTGCGACTAAATCTGGAAAGGTAGCGAAATCAGACATTTACCGAAGGGTGCGAGATACCTTTTGTATCCCCTATTTGGGCACCATATAGCCCCCATTGATTGCCCGCCATCCATTGTTTCGCCCCCCATTCACAAATCAGTGGATGGTGATGGTGAGGCTGGAGCGGGAGACGGGAACCCAACCTAGGTAGCCCGGGGCAATCGGCAGGTCTTCCGGTTCCAACCCAGGAGCCAGCACCACGAAGCAGTCCGACCGCGCATCCGAGCGGGCGAATACGCTCCAGCCAAATCCGACTGCTGCTGCTACGGCGGCGGTGAGGCGGTCGCAGACCACACCTACCAACGTGCCGTCCTCATTATGGAATCCGTAGGCGTGCGCGTGGAGCACTACGCAGCGATAGCCTGTCATCGTTGCCTATGGCTTCGTCCGCAGGCGCTTGTCGGTGGCCTGGACGTCGGCCACAGCGGCATCAAGCTCTCCCGCCAGCACCGATTGGGCAATGACGGTCAGAGCAGCCTCCAGGGCGTCAAGATCGGGGCACGTCACCACGGCCTTGCCATCGTGCAGCGGCAAGGCCCGATGCCCATAAAAGACCTCCAGGCAGATGTGTCCCTGAGGAGAGCGCCAGAACCATTTGCGAGGCCGCAGGCGTTGGACACGCTCACTGCCGTCCTTGCCGGTGACAGTCTTGGTCAGATTGACGGGCTGGCCGGTGCGCTCGGCCTGGATGAATAGGCGCTGATTCTGGATACCCTTCAGGACAGCCGCACGCGCCTTGGTGATCGGCGTGTCGGGGGCATCGGTGGGGCGGTGTTCGTCAGTAAACTTGAGCGAGGAAAGCACGACTTGGCCTCAATCAATGTTGAGGCTCCATCGTATCACGATGCTGTATCTGTCAAGGTGCGAACGCCAATAAAGTACGGCTATAAAGCTCTTTGCTCATCAGCAAACTCAGTTTCACATCATCAAAACTGCTAACCTCCCCCATCTTCACCAGCCTACGAGCCGCAATGGACCAAACTTTGGCGGCTTCATCTGCCTCTCGGGCGAGAAAGCTGCTGATCAGCAGGTTTCGGAACTCGTCCACGGTCGTGTACCAATCGGATAGGAAGGTGAGTTCATCTTTGCGGAGAAGCAGCAAGGTTTCGTCCTGCGCCTCCACCAGCAGGAGGCGGTGATGACCTTCCACACCCCAGACCTCGGCTACAAGGTAATGGGTCAAAAACTGGCCCGCCGCCCGGAAGTTGATGCCGTATCGGTCCCGTATCAGCCCGGTGATGGTGGGCGGGATGCGCCACTCGCCCTCAATGGCCTCACGGGTCCATTCGTGGAGCGACAGATATACGCCCGATTCGTCGGCCACCACCGCCTCCTCGGGCACCAGGGCCACGCGCATCATTGGTCACCATCCTGGGGAAAATCGCCACCCGAGAAGCAATGGACCAACGCGGCCCGAAGCCGAGAGATTTGCTCACGATCACCGATCCTAAAGAGATGATGGAGGCGGCCATACAGGGCCAGCAGATGGGCCTCGGCCTCCTCAATCTCCTGGATGGTGGCAGCGGCCACCATCACGGCGGCAGCATCTTCCAACGGAGCCGATTGTGAATCCCCGATGCGCGGCGGGAAGAACATCAGCCCTTCATCGTCAGCGGTGAGTTTGAGGGTCAGGAGCGCGTCATCATCGGCGATGATAGGCTGGACGGCATACCCCACCGCCACAGAATGGCGCAGGAACCGGATCAGCCCACCCAGCGTCGTATCGGCGTCGGTGTCCGGGTCATCCATCAGCATCTTGGGCGACAAGTTGTTTTCGGCCCATAGCTGGCGGAGCAACACTCGTCCATCATCGGTCGCCTGGGCATAGGCGCTGGCATCTGGATTCTCTTCACGGTCGGCATCCCACAGCAGAAGATGGATGTTTGGGGCGTTCATTTTGCGCCTCCCTTGCGGCAGCGGGCGGTGATGTCGCGGAACACACCATCCCTAAACTCGGCCACCATCCGGTGGGCGACCTTCCGCGACTCTGAGGCATCAAACCCGAACACGATCAGGTCTCTGAACTCGTCCTCCAGTTCCGTCAGCCGGGTATGGAGTTGAGCCATTGAGTCCACGCTTGGCTGCTTGCCGCGTGCTTTCAATGAACGGACATAGGATGGGCGCTTGCCCATCAGATCACTCATCTGCTCTTGGGTTTCGGCCACCTTGGTGGCACGGCAGGCGCGCATCAGGTCGTCCCAACTCAACATTGGGCACCTCCCTCAACGCGGTCCTGGATGTCGGCACGAACCTTGACCACGAACTCCCTAAGAGTGGCGGTCGTGGGATCAGCCAGTGGGGTGGTCTCAGCCAGCTTCTCCAGTTCACCCAGCAGGCGCATCGCGGCAGCGAGCGATG
Source organism: Magnetospirillum sp. 64-120 (assembly GCA_001898825.1). GTDB lineage: Bacteria > Pseudomonadota > Alphaproteobacteria > Rhodospirillales > Magnetospirillaceae > Magnetospirillum. The sequence goes on along the minus strand of MKVK01000019.1, from coordinate 104,844 downwards.
GCTTGGTCTCGGCGCTTTCGCGGTTACGCCAGTAACCAGGGGAGCACCTGAAGAAGCGACGAGCGAAGTCGCTCTTGGATTGGCAGATGCGCTGGCTGGCGAGGAACCAGTAGAGCGCGTCATAAAGATCAACAGTTTGTGTCATTGGACACCTCCTTTCTCGGATATTTATCCGTGAAGGGGCGAATCGCCTTGTTTGGGGCGATTTTGATGTGTTTTGGCGGCTCTGTGATAAATACCTTTACCAAACTCTACAGGAGCAGCGACGGGGTTCCTCCACCCCATTCCGCCCGAGCACGGCGGACACCATTATGGTAGTTGAGTAGAGCAATGACCGGAGACATACCGACCTCATCGGCCCATATTGGATACCGAGGTTGCGAGCGCCGGGCTGATGGTTCATCAGCGAAAGGGGTCTCTCCACTGCTGGTGGGGAGCAAATGAAATGGGCAGATAGCGTCTGTCCATTCACGCCGCAGGGTAGACGCTTGATTGCTCTGTGGCGTGGCGTGCGCAAGCACAACCGTTGTGGTCGCAAGACCGGATGACCGTCCCCACGGCTGGTACAGGATAACCGCCAGCCGGGTGAATAACCAAAGGACGAACAAGCAGCAGGCCGAAGGGTCAGATCAGAGACACCCTCCAGCTTACATCCCCCTCATTGATGAGATAGGCGAGGCCCCTGGCTGGCCTCTTTATGCCCGGTCTCATCAATGGGGGGGATTGAGCTATTCGCAGCAAACCTCTGCTATCAATCAGAAACGCAAATCTCAAGAAATCCGCGATTGAGCGTCAGCCGAGCGCAAGCGAGAGCGAGCGAAAATCGCCGGATGTGCGACAGCACAGCCGCTTCACGAGACCAAGCCCTTGTTGGACCTATTGCTCTCCTTGGACTTCTTGCTGCTCCTTGTGCGTGGAGTCAGGGCTGACGCCCGTTGCCGCTGCTGGCTTCGCCACCAGCAGCAACATCCGGCTCCTTGTCGCTGGCGCTCGCTCGCGCTCACGCTTGTGCGACGGAGCCGGGTTACCATTTCCCCTATGGGGTTCCCATTGGGTAGGTGAAGGAACTGGAGCGAGGGGAACCCGCGCGATCACCCCGATGCTACCCCGGTAGCGCCGATGACGGGCCGGAACAGGCCCATTTGTATGCCAAGAAGACTCCCGCCCGATCAATCGGGTGGGTAATAGAGGTCGGGATTCACGAACGTGGAATACAGGTCGCTGCCGCAATCCGAGCGATTCCTGCGCGGCTCGTTGTTCATCGTGTTGGTGAAATAGCACTCCACGTAGCCGCGATAGCGGGCTGCCGTGGCCTGACAGGCCGACACATCAACCTCACCATAGGTCAGTTGTCGCATCGCCTCCTGGAACCGCGCCATCTCCTCACGGGTATCCCTCATAAAGATTTCCCGGCTGTTGTGCTGGACCCAGCCCTGGTCCGACATATCGTAGCTGTTCGCATAGACCTGATTGACCCAGGTATTGACGGTGCGGACGACCTGTTGGCGCAGGCCGTCGCACTCCGTCACCTTCCGCTTCATCTCAAGGGCGCGTTGCTGCTGGGCGCGCTGTTCCGGCGTCGGGGTGTAGCCCCCATTGGGAAAGCCATACATATCGGCAAACGCCGAGGATGGGGCAGTCGTCAGAGCGCCCAGAAGCAGCGCGGCAACGGCGGAGCGGATCATCGTCCCAGCCTTACTGGACGCTTTCAATCTCGGCCTTGCCGGTGGCGATGGTGTAGGCGCAGTTGTAATAGACTGGCTGCTTCTGACCGCGCCCCAGGTCAAGAGTGATGTCCGTGCCGTGAATCTTAATCACGTTGCCATCCGAGGTGGTCCATCCGAACTGGGGCGTCCAGTTAGTTTGTGATCCCGGAACCGCCTTCCGCGCCTCCTGCTGGCAAGCGCCCCAAGCGGCATAGCTCCTTTCATCGGCGGCAAGATACTGCTCGGGCGTGATGCCCCATTTCGCCGCCATCTCCTTGGCCTTCACCAACTTCTCTTGCTGCTCGGCCTCCTTCTTGGCCGCGTCCGCGCTCTGCTTTTGCTGTTCCGCCACAGCGGCAGCTTCCTTCTCTCTAGAAGCTTCAATCTTCATATTCGCGCTGAAGACGAAGAGCAGAGCCGCGACGATGCCCGCGCCTACCTGAAAGCCCCTACGATTCTTGACCAGTCTTTCGTTGGTGACGTTTCCTTTCTGGAGATAGCCGATGAAGATCACCAGTGCGAAGGCAAGCACGAAGGCAATCTGCCCCGAAAACTTGACCAGAAGGGCGATCACGCCCATCAGCAGCAGGAATGCCAGTATGTTCTTCATCGTTCCCCTCTCCACAGGCCGTGCCGCCCCACCGACCGCGTGAGCAAGTCACTTGGGCAGCCCCAATGAGCACAAACTTGATCTATCACATCAAGTTCAGCCCGGCAATCTGCGTCATTCTACGGTGGATATGAAGGGATAATGGGGTTCTGACGCCCCAATGAGGCTCAGGTAAAAATCCGTATGATTGTGTCAATAGGCTCCAACACGCCCCGCACAGAGAATGCGGGGTATGGAAATGGAGCTTGGAAGACGCATTGGGAGTCGAATCCGGCAGTTGCGCGAAGAGCGCGGGCTGACGCAGGCGCAGTTTGCGGAAATGACCGGCAAGGCCGTTGAGACCATCTCCAATATGGAGCGTGGCAAGACGATCCCTGGTCTGCTCACCCTGGATCAGTTCGCCCGGCATCTGGGCGTTCCATTGGAAGAAATGGTGAAGTCCAACCAGCCGGAAGCCGATCCCCATTCCCAGAACGCCGCCATCGTGGCGGCTGCCGCCAGACGGCTGCCCGACAACGAAATGGAGTTGGTGGCGGGGATGATCGGACTGCTGGACAAACAGCGCCGCAAAAGCCGCCGATCCCAGCCGTAACGGCGATCAGGCGGTTTGGTGGACCATTTCGGCCAGCCAGCCCCGGATTGGACGCAAATCCCCACCCATTGGCGCGCCGTCATCTCCACCGCGTCCAGGTCCGTCATCGCCGCCTCGGGTGTCTACGGAGAATACGTTATGCGGTCTGCCCGAACACCTGGGCTAACAGCGATTGGGCCATCTGTTCCGCTGCCGTGGTGGCGCGGTCGTTGAGGGACGAAATGCCCTCCACCTCGGCCACGCGCTGGGCGAACTCTTGCTGGAGAGGCACAGGGGGGGCGGGGATAGGTAAGGCCGTTAGCACATCCATCTCAAGCTTCTTGGTGCCGTGCGCCGCAGTGGAAATCTTCGCGAGCAGATGGTTATGGAGGCACTGAAGGCACCACCGGATGAACTGTTCGCTCATTCCCGGCTTCGGCAACATCGCTTTGAGGTCCTGGTTGATCGCCACCGGAACCGCATTCACACGGATCGGTATGGTGTGGGCAAGGATCATTCCCCGCACCACGATGAGGACTGATCCGGCTGGTATCAGTTTTAGGTTCGTTTCAGCAAAGGCCGCATCAGAAACCTCGTCTTCAGCGGCCACGATTGGGTCAGCTTTCATATCCTTGGCAGAAACCCAGGGCGTACCATCAGCCCAATATCGCGGCTCTTGCTTGGAGGGGGTTGCTCCGCTGACGAAACTAACCTCTGCGTCCAATCTGGAGACAGGCCACCCCTTGGGGTTCGTGGCCGGGTCGCCGAACATATCCACGAACAGCGCCGGGATGATGTCGCGCGCCTTGGCCCGTGCCTCCTCCCGCAGCCGCCGGATGCTGGCCGCGTGATTGAGGATGTCCACGATGTGGCGCTGCTCGTCCAAGGGCAGAACCGGAACGGGAATGCTTTCCAGGTAGCCCGCAGACAGACTGTGGACGGTCGCGCCCTTCTTGACGCCCACGACCAGGGCACGCGGTTCCGCCGCGCGCAAGAGCCAGAAAATGAACTCTGGCAAGAACCTGGTTTCGTCAACCACCAGGGCCTTGATGTCTTGGTTGAAGGCGACCGGGCGAGTGGTTAACCCGATGGGCAGCTTTCTGACCAGAATACCCGAACGCACCACAACCAGGATGCTGGCCGTGGGGACAAGTTTCGTCGCCGATCCCTCCACCGCGTCTGCTGAAATGTGGTCCTCGGCATCGGAAATGCGGTCCTCGCCCATATCCTTCGGGGAAACCCAGGGAATATCGCCCACCCAGAACGAGGCGTTTGCTTTGCTGGGGGTTCCGCCGCTGTAGATCGTCGCCACTTCCCGCAGGGGAACCGTGGCAACCGCAACCGGCTGGATCGCAGTCATCAAGCCACCCGCTCCCGCAGCTTGTCCGCCAGGGCGTCCAGTTCCGACAGGATATCCCCTTCAATGGCGCGAAGCTCGTCCAGCAGTTCCAACGGATCGCGGTGCTCCACCTGGGCCTGGGATTGAGGCCGATACCGACCCGCCGAGAGATTGAAGTCGGCGGCGCGGACGGCATCCAGGCCAGCGAACCACCACTTCTCCGACCATTCCGCGCTTTCGTCGCGTGCCTCCCATTCGCCCCACAGATCGCCACGGCGCTGATAGGCGTCCACCAGCACCGGCAAGTCGTCGGCATCCACCGGGGTGTCGTGATTAGCGTCCAGCTTGTAGCCGTCCGCGTCGGCGTGAAGGAACAGCACCTTGTCGGTGGTGCCGCCCTTGCGGAACAGAAGCACGGAGGTCTTCACGCCCGAATAGGGCTGGAAGACGCCGCCGGGCAGGCTCATCACCGCCTCCACGGTGTTGTTCTCCACCAGTTGGCGGCGCAGTTCCTTGTGCGCTCCGGTGCTGCCGAACAGCACGCCCTCGGGCACGACCACGCCGCAGCGCCCGCCTTCCTTCAGCGAGTTCAGCATATACTTGAGGAAGAGGATTTCGGTGGCGGTGGAGGCGCCCACCTTCACATCGTCCACCACCCGGTCCTTGTCCAGCTTGCCCGAGAACGGCGGATTCGCCAGCACCACATCGTAGCCGTCCAACGGAAGGCCAAGCTCGGCCTTCTCTGTGCGCTCCATCGTGGTCGTCAGCGCATTGCGCTTGAGGATTTGGACATTGGGCAGCCCGCGCAGGGTCAGGTTCATCGTGGCAAGGCGGACCATCTTGGGGTCAACGTCGTTGCCATAGAACGTGGCATTGGAGAGCTTGTTGGTCATCGCCGCCGAGAGCTTGTCGCCCCAGCCACGCTTCACCATCTTGCCGTCCAGTTCTGCCTCAAAGATGCCCGCAGGGGAGGAGTTGGCGAGCCGGATGTGATTGTAGGCAGCCACCAGGAAGCCCGCCGTGCCCGCAGCCGGGTCGTAGATGGTCTCCGTTACCCTGGGGTCCACCATCTCAACGATGGCGCGGATGATGTGGCGCGGGGTGCGGAACTGGCCCAGTTCACCGGCCTGCTTGACCTGCTTCAGCACATATTCAAACAGGTCGCCCTTGGTGTCGGCATCGGCCTCGTCCAGCCGCAGCTTATCAATCAGGCCGACCACCTGGGTGAGCACGGTCGGCTCATCAATGCCCAGTCGCGCGCCGGTCATAAAGTTCATCGCCGACCGCTCGGCCACATCGGTGAAGAATGGAAACACCTCGTCGCGAACCCACCGCACCAGGGTTTCACCGGCCATCACATTCCACTGTGACCACTTCATCCGCTCGGCGGGCACCTTGGCCTGTCCAGGAGCATTGAGGGGATTCTTGATGGCCCACTCACCCGCGAACATTGAGGTGTAGTCGCGCTTGGTCGCCCTTGCCCGCATCAGGTTGTCGGCGTCCATCCCTTCCACGAGATAGAAGAAGAAGAAGAACGAAAGCTGTTCAGCGTTGTTCAGCGGGTCCGGGAAGCCGCCGCCATAGAGGTAGTTGCGGATTTCATCAATGCCGCGCCGAAGCTCGGGGGTAAGGGGCATCGTCTGATCCTATCTCAATGCGCCGAAGGCTGTTCAGGGGCGGGGCCGTCGCCGCCGGGAGCGGCAGGAAACACGGCGGCGTTCAGGCTGGCAAGCATCTCGTTCAGGGCGTCATCGCCGCCGAACACCTGTCGCGCCCGCTGGTAGCCGCCATTGAGGGAAAAGGGCGGCATAGTGAAATGGTAGGCTTGGAACTCCTCCATCTCACCCGCGTTGGCGCGGATTTGGCTCTCAATCATCCGCAGCCAGCGCATCTGCTCGGTGTCAAACGAGCGCCCGACCAGCCACGCCTCAAACAGCAGGCCCAACTCGGTGGCTTTGGCCTCCTGCTCGTCGGTGCGAATCAGGTTGCCGTCCTCGTCAACGGTGAACCATTCGCGGGTGGACGGGTCAATGTGGTCATAGATGTCCAGGGTGAGCAGTTTACGGGGTTGCGCGGTCGGGTCGCGGGGCTTGGACGGAATGACGAATCCGCCCTCACCTGCATCCTCGTCGTCGCCGTGGAAGTCGGTCACGCCCACGAAGTCAAACATCGTGAACGCGGACTTCTTGATGTGCGGGGCCTGCCGGGTGCCGCGCCCGCGCATCTGCTGATAGAGGATGGTGGACTTGGTGAAGCGGGCCATCACCAGATTGACCACCTCGGGGGCGTCAAAGCCGGTGTCCAGCATATTCACCGAGACCAGGACCTTGGGAAACTCCTCGTCCTTGAAACGCTTGATTTTCGTGAAGCCGTCCACGGTGTCGTCTTCGCCCAAGCCCGACACAACGAAATCCGCATAGCGGGTCTGGGGAGACGGCTTCTTGTCGGCGAACTCCTGGTCAAACATATGGGCCAGGGTCTCGGCGTGCTTCTTCGTGACAGCGAACACGATGGTCTTGCCCCAAAGGGGTGCGCGCTTCACGCCGTCTTTGCCGGTGAAGCCCTTCTCCAAGACCTGACGAAACTCGCGCACGATGGCGCGGTTGCGCTCCGGGATAGTGAACTTCCGCTCCAGGGCTGACGGGTCCACGACGATGGAATCCGCACCATTGAACAGGGCCTCAAACTCGGCCTTCGTGGCCTCGTCCATCGCCGACCAATCAAGCTCGTCCCGCTTCACTTCAAACCCGCCCTCGGCGGCGGTCTTGACCGTCAGTGCGCGGTAGATGTGGTAGGGGAGGAGGTTGCCCTCCTGGATGGCCTGTTTCAGCGAATATGTGAACGTCGGCTCCTTAACCTCAAAAAACTTGAGGGTGTCGCGAATGAACTGGCCGTCCTCGGGATCGGGCAGATCATCGGCATCCTTCATCACGCAAGGCGTGGCGGTGAGGCCAACCTGGATACCATCAAAGTGCCGCAGGGTGCCCGACCACTTGCCGTAAATGCTCCGGTGGCACTCGTCCACGACGACAAGCTGGAAATACGATGCGGGGAGCTTGGCGTATTCGCCGATGAAGGTCTGAAGGGTGGAGATGGTGATACGCTTCTCATCCTGGAAGCGGCGGCCACCGCGCAGCACATAGGCGGGGTAATCGGGGAGGTATTCCGCGAAGGCGTCCTCGGCCTGCTTCGCGAGGGTGATGCGGTCCACCAGGAACAACACCCGGCTGACCACATTGGCTTCAAACAGTCGCTTGATGAAGGCGGCAGCGGTTCTGGTTTTGCCAGTGCCAGTCGCCATTGAGACCAGCATCTTGCGGCGGCCCAGGTTGATCTCCTGGCAGAGCGCGTTGATGCAGGCTTTCTGGTAGTCGCGCCCGGCGATCTTGGCGTCAATCGCCACCGTCATCGGGTCAACACGGAGCTTTCGCAGGGCTTCGGCGCGCTCAAGATCGGCCTGGGAGGAGAAGGTGGCGACCTTGCGGGGATGGGCTTCCTTCTCCCACTCCCAGAACCACACCTCCTCGCCGTTCGCCAGGAAGATGAAGGGGACGCCAAGCTGCTTGGCATAGGCCAGGGCCTGCCCCTCGGCCTCAACGGGATTGATGGACGCCTTTTTGGCCTCCACGACCGCCAAGGAATGACCGTGCCGGTTACACAGCACATAGTCGGCCTTGGTCTTATCGGGAAGGACATACTCGTATCGGACGCTCTTCCCGTCCGACAGGCTCCAGCCGACATCCCGTAACTGCGCGTCAATCTTTACGCGACTAAACGCCTCATTGGCCGACATCACGCGACTCCCCCAGCGACTTCAACAGTCTACCGAGGCGACATCGGGGCGACAACCGCGAGATGCTGTGTTAGGTAGTTAAAGCACCAGGGCGCGCACGCTTGGCGACCCACGAGGTGAACTTTTCGGGGGATCGGGGGATGGCGAAGGACTACGAATCTTACATTGCCGACTGCAAGGATGATGTTGCAGCTTGCATAGAAAATATGGGGTGCCAGCCAATCCTTTTTGTCGGCTCCGGTCTTTCCCGGCGTTACTTTGGTGGGCCAAGTTGGGAAGAGCTTTTGCAGAAGATGGCCGAACAATGCCCGGTCATTGGGAAGCCATTCGCCTATTTTAAACAAGCGTTCAAAAGCTACAGCGATATCGGTGAAACTTTTGCGGACTCCTACCGTGAATGGGCTTGGGGAAGTGGTCAGGCATTGTTCCCGAACTCAATGTTTACTCCCGAGACCAGGGCAGACGCTTACTTAAAGTTTAAGGTCTGCGAACACTTAGCCAGCATCACCCCCAAGTCTGCCGACCAAGTGAAAGACCCGGCCCTTCGGGCGGAGTTGGCGGCTCTGCAAGCGATTCGCCCGCACGCCGTTATCACGACCAACTTTGACAGCTTTTCGGAAGCGGTTTTCAGCGACTACGCCCCAGTCATTGGTCAGAAAATACTTCGCCATCAATATGCTTCGGTGGGAGAGATTTTCAAAATCCACGGATGCGTTTCGGATCACGCCAGCCTTGTCCTCACCACATCTGACTACGTTGAGTTTCAAAACAAAAAGAAATATTTGAGCGCAAAGCTTCTTGCCTTCTTCGCCGAACACCCTTTGCTTTTTGTCGGCTACAGTGCCAACGATGAAAATATAAAAGCCATTCTGTCTGACATTGACGAGATACTTTGTCCAAATGGAGAGCTTATACCCAACATCTATCTGGTTGAATGGCAGGAAAAAATCACAGAGGCATACCCTGCCAGGGAAAAGCTGATTTCAGTTGGGGGCGATAGAAGTGTGCGCGTCAAAAGCATTTGCGCATCCTCATTCCAGTGGGTGTTTGACGCATTTGCCGCAGATGAAGCGGCAATCAAAGTAAATCCTAAAATCCTCAGGTCATTGATGGCGCGCACCTATGAACTTGTTCGCCACGACCTTCCTAGCCGTGCGCTGGAGGTGGATTTCAAGGTGCTGGAGCACGCAGTCAGTTCAACCGATGAACTGGCGAAGGTTTACGGCATTACGACCCTGGACAATCCATCTGCTCTCAATGCCAAGTACCCATATCTCCTAACCAATCTTGGGGAAAAGTTGGGCGGGAAAGGGTGGCACTGCGCACACAAGTTGATTGAGCAGCTTCGGCAGGATACTGGAGTTGACATCAAGGCAAGTGATAACCGCTATCATATCGCCGTGAAAAGCGGAAAGACGACCATCAATCACAAATATTCTGAAGAAGCACTCGCCTTATTGAGCAGCCTTTCCGCTGGGCAAGAATACACTCTTGAACTTTAGCGGGAAACTCGCCCGTTCTTGGAAGGCGGCGACCCCACACAACGTCGCGCCCTAAGGGACGCGTCTCAAAAGACCGTGGTTCAGCGAATCACTGGGCGCTGGCGCTTATAGCGGTCAAATCCGTCTCATATACATTGTCTCATTGACGAAATGGGGATTCGTGATAGCGTTTTAAGAGGTAAATGAGACGGATTTGGACCAATGCTCGTCGGATACGCCCGCACCTCCACCATTGACCAGCAAGCTGGCCTGGAAGCCCAAGTGCGCGACCTAAAGGCCGCAGGCTGCGAAAAGCTGTTTTGCGAACAAGTGTCGTCGGTGGATGTCGTCGCCCGCGAGCAACTTGCTCTTGCACTGGATTTCGTTCGCGAAGGTGACGTGCTGATCGTGACCAAGCTTGACCGGCTGGCCCGCTCGGTCGCCCACCTCCTTCAGATCACGCAAACCCTGGAGGAAAAAGGCGTGGGCCTGCGCATCCAGAATATGGGGATGGACACCAGCACGCCGAACGGACGCCTGATGCTCAACTTGCTCGGTAGCATCTCGCAGTGGGAGAGAGAGGTAATGTTGGAAAGACAACGGGAAGGCATTGCCAAGGCGAAGGCCGAAGGCAAGTACAAGGGCCGTAGGCCGACCATCAAACCGGATGAGGTGCGCGCGCTGAAGGCCCAGGGCATTCGTCCGGCGGATATCGCCCGCACCCTCGGTATCGGTCGGGCCAGCGTCTATCGGGTGCTGGCCGACACTGCGGCAGGTGCCCATTAAGCCGACACCTCTTTTTCCAATCCTGGAACAGCGACCGGAACAACAATACGGTTCACTGCTTCGGCCATTTCAGGGATGGACAGCCCGTTACCATAACGCCCGCCTTGACCAAGGCCATTCAACGAGTGCCCTGATAACCGGAAGGCCGTCTTGAGGCTGATTCCGGCTCTATCTGCCAGATCAGCGAATAAGTGTCTGAAAGAGTGAAACTTCTTGCGCTTATCCGTGATGCCAAAGACGCTGCGCTGATCACTCCACCAGTTGGAAAACTCTTCAGATACTCTTTCACCATTCACCTCCTTCAACAGCGGAAAGAGTTGTCGGTCATTCGCAGCCTTACGCTCCCGGATGTATTGAATAAATCCAAGGCTAATAACGTCCTTGTGGATGGGTATGGCGCGGCGGGAGTGATAGTTTTTAATCCTCTTGACCACTTTTCCTGAATCATCAAAAGGAGAGAGGTCCAGCACCCAAACACCTTCATCCTTCTTGACATCCGTCAGCAGCAAGGCTGCAAGCTCCTCAAGGCGAGCACCTGTATAAAGGGCAAGAATAGGTAGCCACGCCTTATGGTCCCAAGGTTCTTGTGCGAAAACCGGATGAGAGAAAATAGCTTTAAGGTCATCGGCAGAATACGCAACGCCTTTCCCCAGAGACTTTTCCTCCTCCGAGACCTTCACAGAAACGCCCTGTGCTGGGTTTTCAGGTATGATGCCTTCGTTGGCAGCAAAAGCGCAGATGCTTTGAATCTTGCCAAGTTTCAGGGAAATGCTGCCCTTTGAAAGAGTAGGAACGCCCTTCTTTACCGCATACGCCCCTCGCTCCCTGATAGGAAGTTTCATCACCTCCTTGACGCGCGTGTTCGCAGGATGGGTGAAGAGTATTTCCTTAAAATCCCGAACCATCTTTCTTGTGACAGCCGAAATCGGAGATGCGAGTGACAAGCCCGCAACGTCGCAGAGCATTTGCCAATCTCGGCGTATCCCCTCCACCGTTTGTTCATTGGCCTTTGCCTCAAGGGAATACTTCCCGATGACATCATTTATGGATGCACCACTTCCGCTTGAGGAAACTGCTGTTGCATCCGGGGTGGTCTTCTCGTGATCTGGGGTCGGGAACGGGACAAACGAATGGACTGGTAATCCAAACCGCCCGAGCGTTCGGTAGAAGGTCGGGAAATCATCAGCGGGGATCACAGCCGCCAAAGCCTTTTCCACATAGGCATCATTGGCCGCCATCTGGACGGCGATTTCCTCCGGGGTGGCGGAACAGATGTGTCCTGGATCATTGCTGTCAGCAGCCACGTTTGGAGCCTGCGTGGCGTGAGCAAGCGCGGCTTGCTCCAGCACCTTCAGGAAGGTAGCTTCAACAGCGGGCATCCGCTTTTCAGCAATCCGCTTGTCTTTCGTCTCCAGGGATTTAATAAGTTCCCGCTTGCCGGTATAGGGTGCGGGCAGGAAGGGACGAAGGTGCTGCGGCACGACCTTTCGGTAGATGTAGGTGCCGTGTCGGTTTTGACTCATTAGAGGCCGTCGTGCCATTAGGTAGCCTTGTTTTTGTATCCCCATTTTGTATCCCCTGGCAAGACGACGCGCCCTCGCCAAGCCAAGGAAAACAAGGGGAACCAAGGCATTCCGCCATTCGGAGGCTGATTTTATGATTACTCGCTATTCCCGCCCCCAGATGACCGCCATCTGGGAGCCCGCCAACAAGTTCCGCATCTGGTACGAGATCGAGGCCCATGCCTGCGACGCGCTGGCGGAAATCGGCACCATCCCCAAGGACTCGGCGCGTGCCGTGTGGGAAAAGGGCGACAAGCCCTATACCCAGGCCCGCATCGACCGCATCGACGCCATCGAGCTGGAAACCAAGCACGACGTCATCGCCTTCCTGACCGAACTGGCCGAACATATCGGCGCCGATTCGCGCTTCGTGCACCAGGGCATGACCTCGTCGGACGTGTTGGACACCTGCCTGAACGTGCAGCTGACCCAGGCCGCCGACATCCTGCTGGCCGATCTGGACAACCTGCTGGCCGCGCTGGAACGCCGCGCCTTCGAATTCAAGGATCTGGTGTGCATGGGCCGCAGCCACGGCATCCATGCCGAACCGGTGACCATCGGCCTGAAGTTCGCCGGCTTCCATGCCGAGTTCCAGCGCAACAAGGCGCGCCTGCTGGCGGCGCGGGCCGACATCGCCACCTGCGCCATCTCGGGCGCGGTCGGCACCTTCGCCAACATCGACCCCCGCGTCGAGGAACATGTGGCCGCCAAGCTGGGTCTGGCCCCGGAACCGCTGTCCACCCAGGTGATCCCGCGTGACCGTCACGCCCAGTTCTTCGCCACGCTTGGCACCATCGCCAGCTCGATCGAACGCGTCGCCGTGGAAATCCGCCACATGCAGCGCACCGAAGTGCGCGAGGCCGAGGAATTCTTCTCGCCCGGCCAGAAGGGCAGCTCGGCCATGCCGCACAAGCGCAACCCGGTGCTGACCGAAAACCTGACCGGTCTGGCTCGCATGGTGCGTGGCTATGTGGCGCCCGCCATGGAAAACGTGGCGCTGTGGCACGAACGCGACATCAGCCATTCCTCGGTGGAACGCTATATCGGCCCCGACGCCACCATCACCTTGGACTTCGCCCTGGCCCGTCTGACCGGCGTCATCGACAAGCTGGTGGTGTACCCCGACGTGGTCGAACGCAACCTGAACCAGCTGGGCGGCCTGATCTTCAGCCAGCGGGTGCTGCTGGCCCTGACCCAGGCCGGGGTGTCGCGCGAAGACGCCTATCGTCTGGTCCAGCGCAACGCCATGAAGGTGTGGGACGCCGCCGGCGAAGGCCGCGACACCAAGGGCATGTTCCTGGCCAACCTGAAGGCTGATGCCGACGTGACCAAGGCGCTGTCGGCCGATCAGGTGGAAGCCATGTTCGACCTGGGCTACCACACCAAGCACGTGGACACCATCTTCCGCCGCGTCTTCGGCCGCGCGTAAGCCACAGACAAGACGACGAACGGCGCCATGCCCCATCCGGGCATGGCGCCGTTTTCATTTCCTTGCGGCGCCACCCCTCGAAAAACACCTTTGGGTGTTTCCTTGAATGAAATATCTACTTATGAGACAGTAACCGCTCTGCATTAGGCACAGCGCCATGTCAGCAAAAGACCGCCCTCCGAAGATGCCTGCGGGGCAAGGCCACACTGCCCCCAAACAGCCGAGCGCCCAGATGAAAGCCCCGGCACCCCCCTCTGCGTCGGCGCCGCCCCCGGTGCACTGGAATCCCGCAGCACGGCCGAACGTCGCCGCGCAACGAAAGCCCGCCGCGCCATCGCCGTCCCAACCGCCGGCCGTCCATTGGAACCCTGCCGGCCAAGTCCCCGTGGCGCCCGTCGGCAACACGGCACAGATGAAAGCGGCGCAACCGCCAGCCCGTCACCACGTGCCCCCGCAGATCCGTTGGGGCGCCAACGCCCCCAAAGCCGCCATCAGCGCACAGCACCAAGGGGACCGCCGTCTCCCTGGAACCATCCAGCCCATGTTTCAGAGTGACTTCGAACGGAAGGTCAATCCCAATGACCGGATCGTCCAAGTCCCCTACCAAAGAAGCCAAAACATGGGCTCCGACACCAAAAAATCCGTTGATCGTTATAAGGATGGCAGCGACACCGGGGTCTACAAACACTTCATTCCCGACAACTGGCTGCACAAGATTTACGAGGCCTGCCTTAGTGGCGCGAAGCTGGAGGTCGTCCCCTCGATCTCGAATTCACTTGTCGGACAGACGGTTCCACCGAAAAAATACATCAAAAGGGGATCGTTTCGTCTTCCCATCGCCAACACAGAAGAATTCAACTTCGACTCGGCGGTTCAATTCCAGACTTCGATCGACATCTCGCTCCGAAAATTCACCGAAAACCCATACAACATTTTTCGGGGCGACAGTGATGGCGATGGCGGCGGCACCAAAGTCGACATCCCCAAGACCCCAAGCACGAAACTGAAGAAGCGGCTGACGGAATTTGCTGAAAACTTAATCGCGCAAGCCGACAAATATCTGGGATACGAAGAAAAACTTATCTGTGACAAATATGACTGGGACGACCTGAAAGACATCATCGGAAAAGCCGTCATCACGTTGAACTCCCGCTGACGTCGCGGACTTCATATGGCGCCGTCCACAGCAGACACGAAAAGGCCCGCCGAAAAATCCTTCGGCGGGCCTTTGTCGTTTCAGGGCGAATGAAGATCAGCCCTTCAGTTCGGCGGTCAGCTGGGCGATGGCCATCTGCTGGCACTGGTCCACCTGGGCCTTGAAGTGGCGCTCTTCGATCTGCACGCCCTTGGCCGCCAAATCGCGGGCGACCTTGTGGGTGGCGTCGTGGTCGGGTTCGGAAAACTCGGCGTCGACCACCGACAGAGCATAGGCCTTGGCGGCGTCGCCAGTGATGCCCATCTGTTCGGCGGCCCACAGGCCCAGCAGCTTGTCACGGCGCACGTTCGCCTTGAACTGCATTTCCTGATCCAGCTTGAACTTGGCCTCGAACCCCTTTTCGCGTTCGTCGAACGTGGTCATGGCAGGCGACTTCCCTTTTGATGCCCCACTTACTTTGGAAGTGGTTGTCGTTTGAAACCTTTGCCAGAGTGGCGAACGTGTTATAGCCGTCATTGCCCCCGTCACAAACCGGATTTTCGCATGTGCACTTTGGTTTTGCTCCGCCGTCCGGGCCATGACTGGCCCATCCTGGTCGCCGCCAACCGTGACGAAATGGCGGGCCGCCCCTGGCTGGCTCCGGCCCGGCATTGGCCCGACCGCCCGGAAGTGACCGCCGGTCTTGACCAACTGGCGCAAGGATCATGGCTGGGGGTCAACGACCACGGGGTGATGGCCGCCATCCTGAACCGGGTGGGGACCTTGGGGCCGGCACCGGGCAAACGCTCACGCGGCGAACTGGTGCTGGACGCCCTGGACCATGCCGACGCCTCCGAAGCCGCCCGCACCCTTGCCGATCTGGACGGACGGTCATGGCGTCCCTTCAACATGGTGGTGGCCGACAACCGCGACGCCTTTTGGATCAAGTCGGAAGGCACCGGCGATGTCGTGGTGGTCGAAATCCCCCCTGGCCTGCACATGATTTCCGCCATGGACCTGGACGATTTGGCCAGCCCGCGTCTGGCCGCCTATCTGCCCCGCTTCCGCGCCGCCAACACCCCCGAGCCGGATTCGGGCGACTGGCGGGACTGGCAATCCCTGATGGCCGACGGCGGCGGCGGCCAGGACGGCGAGGAAACCGCCGCCATGTGCTTTTTGCGCCCCAGCGGCTTCGGCACTGTCTCGTCGTCGCTGATCGCGTTGTCCCGCAACCATACGCACAAGCCGTGGCAGTGGCTGTTCGCCCCCAAGGCTCCGGACCAGACCGCTTATATTCAGCTTTGAAACTTTATAATCTGTTGCCGTTTCCAACCCCTTAGTGTTAACACACCTGCGCTTTTGGATAGGGTATACGGAGGAAGGGCACCGTGAACATTCGCGCCATGATTGTTTCCGGCCTGGGCGTGGTCGTCGGCGTCTTCGCCGTCACCTCTTGGATCAACGAGCGAGCGGTTGAAAGCCAAGGCCCGCTGCTCAGTGAAATCACCGGCCGCGCGCAGCAGGTGTCCAGCCAATCCATCAAGCTTTACGGCGCCATCAAGGACATGAACCTGATGGTCGCCCAGGTGCAGCAATACCTGACCGACATTTCCGCCACCCAAGCCAAGGATGGCCTGGACGACGGTTTCGACAAGGCCCAGGAAGCCGCCGATTCCTATGCCGACGCGGTCAAGCGCGCCAACGATGCCGCTACCGCCCTGAAGCTGGACCAGATCACCCAGGCTCTGGCCAAGGTGGAAAGCGCCTTCCCCGCCTATTACCAAACCGGCCAGAAGATGGCCAAGGCCTACATCGCTGGCGGCGCCAGCGGCGGCAACCAACTGATGGGCGAATTCGACGAAACCGCCGAATTGATGCACCAGCGCCTGGATGCGGTCGCCGAGATGGTGGAGCAGGAAACCGCCAATTCCCTGGCCGAACTGGTTCTGGCGGCAGAGCGCGTCGAGGCCGGAAACGCCCAGGTCGCCCGCACCAACACCATCGCCGGCCTGATCGGCGTCGGCTTGGCCATTCTGATCGGTGCCGCTTTGGCTTGGCGTCTGGCCCGATTGTTCCAGCACCTGGGCCAAGACGTCCAGGCGGTGATGGAAGAAAAGCATGATCAGCACCTGAACCTGCAGGCCGACCGCAAAGACGAATTCGGCCCCATCGCCCGTGCCCTGGCGCAGTTCCGCACCAACGCCCAGCGCCTGCAGGTGATGCAGGAACAGCAGGCCCGTCAGGCCCAAGAGGCCGAGACCGCCCGTCGTCAGTCCCTGTTGGACATGGCCGACAATGTCGAGGTGGAAACCGCCCGCGCCGTGGAAAACGTCGCCCGCGAAACCGTGCAGATGCAGGATTTGTCCAGCGACATGGCGCGCTCGGCCCGGCATGTGGGCGAAAACAGCCAGGGCGTGGCCGCCGCCGCCGAGCAGGCGCTGCGCAACGCCCAGGCAGTGGCCGGTGCCGCCGAGGAACTGTCGGCGTCGATCCGTGAAATCGGCAGCCAGGCGACTTTGTCCACCCAGGTGGTGTCCGGCGTCGTCCGCACCGCCCAGGAAAGCGCCGCCACCGTCCATGATCTGACCGAGGCCATGGCCCGCATCGGCGACGTCGCCAAACTGATCAACGCCATCGCCGAACAGACCAACCTTTTGTCGCTGAACGCCACCATCGAGGCGGCCCGCGCCGGCGAGGCCGGCAAGGGCTTCGCCGTGGTCGCCCACGAGGTCAAGGGACTGGCCACCCAGACGGCGCGCTCCACCGAGGAAATCGCGCGCGAGGTGACTACGCTGCAGAACATCGGCCGTCAGGTGACCCAGGCCATTTCCGGCATCACCGCCTCGATCGAGGAAATCAGCGGCATCGCCAATTCCATCGCCGCCGCCGTCGAACAGCAGGACGCCGCCACCCAGGAAATCGTCCGCAACGTGGTGCAGACCAGCCACGCCGCCGAGGAAGTGGCCAGCCGCATCGCCACCGTGGCGTCCGAAGCCAACAGCACCGGCCGCTCGGCGGAACTGGTGCAAAGCCAGTTGGACAGCATCTCGGTGCGTGTGCGCGAACTGAAAAGCATCCTGAACGCGGTGGTGCGCCACGCGTCGCCCGATGTGGACCGCCGCCGCAATCTCCGTATTTCGGTCTCGGATACCGTCGAAATCCGCATGGGCGACACCACCATGGCCATCCGTCTGGCCGATCTGTCCCTGTGCGGCGGACGTCTGCTGGACGTGCCGCCGATGACCGGCGAAGGCGAAGGCAGCCTCAGCGTTCCGGGACTGGACGGGCGCCTGCTCTTCACCGTGGTCGAGCAGACCGAAACCCATATGCGCATCCGTTTCGACGATTCCAGCCCGGAAGCCGCCCGTCTGGCCGCTTTCATCGCCGACCGGCACGGGAAAAAGCGGGCGGCCTAGGCAAGCCCGCCGTGGCGATTGTTTCAGGTCGCCATCCCTGCTATACCAACCGCATCGGCGACGGGGCCCGCAACGGCCCCGCGCTTCTTGTTTCCCCGGCGCCACCGCTTGCGGTCGCGCCTCTTCGATCCGGAAGTTTTCCACATGGCTCGACGCAGACAGATTTACGAAGGCAAGGCCAAGGTCCTTTTCGAAGGCCCCGAGCCCGGCACCCTGGTCCAGTACTTCAAGGACGACGCCACCGCCTTCAACAACAAGAAGAAGGGCACCATCACCGGCAAGGGTGTGCTGAACAACCGGATCAGCGAATACCTGATGATCAAGTTGGGCGAGATCGGCATCCCGACCCACTTCGTCCGCCGCCTGAA
The DNA here is from genome assembly GCA_001898825.1 of Magnetospirillum sp. 64-120. Classification (GTDB taxonomy): domain Bacteria; phylum Pseudomonadota; class Alphaproteobacteria; order Rhodospirillales; family Magnetospirillaceae; genus Magnetospirillum. Next base: position 86,648 of record MKVK01000019.1, on the reverse strand, counting down.
CATGCGCGAGCAGTTGGTCCGCGAAGTCGAGATCATTCCGCTGGAAGTGGTCGTGCGCAACATTTCGGCCGGTTCGCTGGCCCAGCGCTTCGGCCTGTCGGAAGGCACGCCGCTGCCCCGTTCCATCGTCGAATACTATTTCAAGTCCGACGCGCTCGGCGACCCCATGGTGGCCGAAGAACACATCACCGCCTTCGGCTGGGCCACCACCCAGGACATCGACGAGATCATGTCCATGTCGCTGCGCGTCAACGACTTCCTGACCGGCCTGTTCCTGGGCGTCGGCATCCGTCTGGTGGACTTCAAGCTGGAATTCGGCCGCCTTTACAACGGCGACGACATGCAGATCGTCCTGGCTGACGAAATCAGCCCCGACAATTGCCGCCTGTGGGACCTGAACACCGGCGAAAAGATGGACAAGGATCGCTTCCGCCGCGATCTCGGCAATGTGGAAGACGCCTATCAGGAAGTGGCGCGTCGCCTGGGCATCCTGCCCGAAGGTGGCCCCCGCGACATGAAGGGCCCGGAGACCATGCAGTAAGACCGAAGCCCAGCGGGGAAACCCGCCGGGCTGAGGTTAGGCGCGACTGCGCCGCGCGGCTTATGCCGCGGAAGGCAAGGGACGCGGAAGCGTCCCGCCCGCCGCCTGAGGGGCATAAGTCGCCAGGACAGATTTTAAGCTTTGAAGGGAACGAAGCTGTGAAAGCCAAGGTTCATATCACTTTGAAGAACGGCGTCCTTGACCCCCAGGGCAAGGCCGTGCAGCACGCTTTGGGTTCGCTGGGCTTCGCCGGCGTCAACGACGTCCGCCAGGGCAAGTATATCGAGCTGGATCTGGCCGAGACCGACCCGGCCAAGGCCCGCGAAGCCGCCGAGCAGATGTGCAAGCAATTGCTGGCCAACACCGTCATCGAGAACTACTCGATCGAACTGGTGTAAGCGCGCCAAACGAAAAAGGCCGGAGCGGCGCAAGCCCTCCGGCCTTTTTTGTTGAACCGCGCCAAATCACACTCAATAATACAATATAGCGGCAAACAACTCCCCAGGAGAGGGTAATGAGCACCGGAAACTCCACGTCGGCAAAACAGATGCTTGACGGAATTTTTGATGATCGCCCTTCGATCGAATTCATCAAGGAACATTCATTCTTCAACAAAAATATCGATGTGAACGAATTTAATGAAAAAAGAAAGTCACTTACAGAACAGTGGAAACATCTACACAATAAAGATTCTTTTGACAACAAGATAGAGAATTTTTTTAAAGCAAATAGCTTAATAGAACAAAAAGACGACCAATTCAACGGAGCAATAAATTATTCTCGCCTGACGAATGAAGTATCGAAAAGGATCGAATCAGAAGATCCACTACAAATAATAAAAATTAACAGCAACATAGCAACAGCCGACCTTCTAAATGTTTCAGAAAGTCTAGAAAATCCAGATGAAATTAAAAGTATTTATAAAATAAGAAAGTTAACATCCGGATCAGGAAAAGGATCTGGGTTGAAAAATGATGAAGCAATTAAACTTAGAAGCTGCCTAAGGCAAGGAAGAGAACTATTCCTTTCCGGAAAAAATGGCGATCTTATGGCGAAGCCACTGAATTATTTCTATTCAGTGACAGCGTACTCTTTTGCCGTCTCGATACTAAACAACCCAATCCGATACGCATTGGAAAGCAAACCTGGTGGGCACGGAACGAATTTTCTACTTGAAAAAATGGAGGTTCAATTTGGAGGAGCTCAGGCTCTTGGTACTTTCTCTGAACTATTTACAGCCTTTCCGACTAGCATCATTAAAAACTCAGATACAGAGGTAATACAAGACAACACCGAATCAATAATTGCATTTTATAATAGCAAAATGTCCGCGACAACCGGGACACTATTAAGCATGATCCCTGAAATAAGACAGTACTACAAAATAATAACAAAGAACAAAGGCCGGACACACCCTCTAACAATATCACAGTCACGTGCATCATCATGGACGTTTGAAATCGGAGATGGAGAATCAAAGGCCAGCAACGACGACATACAGAGATCATTTCCAAACTGCAATATATCAGAGAAAAATGGTAAACACTACGTTACAGTAGCCGCCTCTGAACTACACAAAATAAAGGCATGCCTACATTCTGATTCCGCAGGAGCATTCTGGTACATAGAAAACCCATTCTTTCCAGTTATACTACCCAATTTCTGCGTCCACTTCTTGCTTACAAATATGTTCAGCAATGTAATGCGATATTCTCCTGATAGATGGGGGACCATCCTCTTGAATGAGGCGAACCACGATTGTTCACTAATTGTGAGATCATACCTATCGTGCTTTGAGCAGAATTTTCTCCCATCTGTGTTGCGGCTAGTATCTAGATTTTATCCTGTCACAATTTAAGCTAAGGCCGGAGCGGCGTAAGCCCTCCGGCCTTTTTGCTTTTCAGCCCTAAAGCTTGCCCAACACCATCCACCACAGCGCATCCAGCGGCAACAGCACCACCAGGGCGATGCCGGCCAGCAACAGGCACATGCGGACGAATTCGTGATAGGCGACGCCGGAAACAGGGATGGCGGCCATCAATGGCGGCACCTGATGGGGCAACAGGATGGTGGACAGGCCGGGAACCTGCAGCATGGCGATGCTGACCACCGAAAAGCCCGAGCGCGCCGCCAGCACGTCGGACATGGGCACCAGCACCGCCGGCACGCCGGGTGCCGTGGTCAGGACGCCCAGCAGCATGGGCATGATCACCAGCACCGCCCAGTCATGAAAGTCCCCCTGCCCCGACAGCGGCATCCAGCCCAGGATGGCTTCCGCCATCCAGACGCCCAAACCCAGCTTGTTGGCGACGGCACCCAGGCCGATGACGGCGGCGATGTGGAACAGCATGGCGGCATTGATCTTCTTGAACGAATCACGCCCCAGCATGCCCAAGCCCGGGGTCAGGCACAGCACCGCCCCGGCCAGCGCCACCCAAGCCGGCGAGATGTGGTGCAGGCTGTCCGTGACCCACAGCGACACCGCCACCACCAAGATAATGGTCAGGCGCTTCTCGCCACTGCTCATGGGGCCAGCCGCCGCCACCCCTTCGCCTTCGATGGGGCCGGGCTTGTCGTGGTACAGCAGGCAGATCAAACCCCACACCGCCAAGGCGCGGCCCAAGCCCAGGACCGGGAAATGCAGGATCAGGAAATCCATGAAGGTCAGGGTGTGGCCGGTCAGCTTTTCCAAGGTGCCGGCCAGAACCATGTTGGGCACGTTGGACGGCAGCACCGAAAAGGCCGGCATGAAAGTGCCAAACGCGGTGGCCAGCATCAGCCCGGTATGGCCACGGGTGCCGGGACGATAGCCCAGATGCACGGCAAGCGGCCCGACGATGGCCAGCAACATCAAGATGCGCCCGGTGGCCGACGGCATGAAGAAGATGGCCGCCAGCCCCAGGGCGCAGACCGCCGCCACCAGACGGGGATAGGACAGGCCTTCCAGCCCCCGCCCCCAGGTGGCGACACGCTTGGCCAAGCCGGTTTCCTCCATGGCCAGGCCCAGCACCAGACCGGCCAGGACCAGCCACAGGGCGGACGAGGTGAACCCCGACAGCACCACTTCCGGCGGCGCCAGCTTGAACAGCAGCAACAGGGCGAAGAAGCCCAAGGCGGTGACGTGGTCGGGCAAGAAGCCGCCCAGCCACAGCCCGATGGTGGCCAGCAGGATGGGCAAAGCCCAACCGGCGGCACCGCCGCCCGCCGCACCGATCCCCGCCACCTGGGCCAACAGGGCGCCCCCGGCACAGACCATCAGGCCGGTGCCCAAAAGCTTGGGCAGGGTACGGACGGACAGCACCATTACAGGACTTCGCCGCTTTCCTCGATGGCGGCGACCCGCAAGATGTTGGTGGTTCCCGAGCAGCCGAAGGGGACGCCGGCGGTGATGACGATGCGGTCGCCGGGACGGGCGAAGCCTTCTTCCTGGGCGGTCCGCGCCGCCGTCTGCACCATTTCCGAGAAGCTGCGCACGTCGTGGCTGACCACGCAATGGGCCCCCCACACCAGGGCCAGCTGGCGCGCCACTTCCAGACCCGAGGTCAAGGACACCACCGGCTGTTCGGGCCGTTCGCGGGCGGCGCGCAAGGTGGTGGACCCGGACGAGGTGAAGGTGACCACGGCGGCCGCCCCCAGGGTGTGGGCCACTTGGCGGGCGGCGGCGGAAATGGCGTCGCGGGTGGTGTTTTCCGGCGCCGAACGCGAAGCGTCAGTGATCACCCGGTACTGGTCGTCGGCTTCCACCCGGTTGATGATGCGGTCCATCATGGTCACCGCGTCCACCGGATAATCGCCCGAGGCGGTTTCCGCCGACAGCATCACCGCGTCGGCGCCGTCATAGATGGCGGTGGCCACGTCGGACGCCTCGGCCCGGGTCGGCGACGGCGAATGGACCATGGAATCCAGCATCTGGGTCGCCACCACCACCGGCTTGCCGGCGGTACGACAACATTTGACGATGCGCTTTTGCAGGATCGGCACCGATTCGGGCGGGCATTCCACCCCCAGGTCGCCACGGGCCACCATGACGGCGTCGGACAACTCGACGATTTCGTCCAGGAAGTCGATGGCCGAGGGCTTTTCCAGCTTGGACAGCAGGCGCACCCGGCTGCCCACCTTGCGGCTGATCAGCTTGCGGGCTTCCAGCACGTCGCCCGGACGCTGGACGAAGGACAGCGCGATCCAGTCCACCCCCATGTCGACGGCGAAATCCAGATCGGCCTTGTCCTTGTCGGTCAAGGGCGAGATGGGCAGCACCACGTTGGGAACGTTGACGCCCTTGTGGTTGGACAGCTCGCCGCCGACGATGACCCGGGTCTCGGCGAAGTCGCCACCGTGCTTTTCCACGCGCAACCGCAGCTTGCCGTCATCCAGCAACAACTCGGTGCCGACATTCATGGCGGCGAAGACTTCCGGGTGCAGCAACGGCGCCCGGTTGGCATCGCCCAATTCGGGAGACAGATCCAGGCGGAACATGGCGCCGGTTTCCAGACGCACCTTGCCGTCGGCGAACTTGCCGACACGCAACTTGGGACCTTGCAGATCGGCCAGTACGCCGATGGGACGACCGACCTTGTATTCCAACGCCCGGATGGTGTCGTAGCGTTCCTGGTGGTCGGCATGGGTGCCGTGGCTGAAATTCAGCCGGAAAACGTCAGCGCCGGCCCGGAACAGGCTTTCGATGGCCTGCGGTGTCGATGAGGCCGGGCCCAACGTGGCGATGATCTTGGCTTTTCTTGTTCTGCGCATCATCCGTCCTATCGGCATGACATGATTATCTGGCCGAACCATAGCAGAGGTGAAGGCAGCCGCCTACCACGCCCGGATGACGGTTTTCACCAACCTGTTCGGGTGGTCCCAGGTCACGCCGTGCCGTTGCGGCGGCTTTGCACGGTCCGATAACGGGCGACGACCCACCCCAGATGGGCCGACATGGCCGCAGCCGCCTGATCCGGATCACGCTTGGTGATACTGTCGACGATGGCGCGGTGATGGCCCAGGATGGTCTGGTCGTCCTCGGGCGTCGGGAACATCTCGTAGCGGTGATAATCCAGCATCTGCTGCAAGATGCCGCGGAACACCCCCATCACATGCATGTAGACGGTGGACCCCGAGGCCTTGGCCACCGCCAGATGGAAACGGATGTCGTTTTCGGTCTTGTGCTTTCCGGCGGCGATGTCGGCTTCGGTCGCCGCCATCACCTCGGCCAGTTCGGCCAGATTGGCCTCTGTCGCGTTCTCGGCGGCGCGCCGGGCCGCCCACACTTCGATCTGACCACGGATCTCGGCCAGGTCGGCCAGGGTTTCATGGTTGGCGCGCACCAATTGCGCCAGCGACGCGTCCATGCAGGCGGCGTTGGCCACCACCCGGGTGCCGCCGCCCTGGACCGCGTCCAGCAAGCCTTGGGTCTTCAGGGTCTGCAGGGCGGCGCGTACCGACACCCGCGACACCCCCATGTCTTCGGCCAGTTGACGTTCACCGGGCAGACGCTGGCCCACCGGCCATTCGCCACTGGCGATGCGAGCAAGAATACGATCCGCCACCCGATCGGAAACGCGGGTCCGAGGGTCGGTGGCGGGGTCTGGAACGGCGGTGGCGGCTTCTTCTTTGGTCATACCGGATGGTGGACACAACCTGTGAAAATCGTCAAGAGCGGTTCGCCCGTCGGGCGAGATGAATGCCCGCCAGCACCACCATGGCCCCCAAGACCTGAATGGACCCCAAAGTCTCGCCGAACAGCGCCCAGGCCACCAACACGGCGACCACCGGCTGCAGCAGCAAGACGACGGCGCCGAAACTGGTGGACACATGGGCCAGTCCCCAAGCGATCAACCCCTGGCCGGCGCATTGCGACACCAAGGCCAGCCCCAGGACCACCGCCCAGCCGGACCAGGTGGTCGGCCACACCTGTTCGCCCAATGCCAGGGCGGCGGCCAGGATCAACACGGCGGCCACCGCGCCGCCGACCGCCATCAGCACCGGCGTGGACAAGCCCTCGCGGGCGCGCCCCACCGCCAGGATGTAGCCGGCATAGAACAGTCCCGAAGCCAGGGACAGGCCGTCACCGGCCAGACGTCGGGGGGACAGGTCCACCGCGCCGCCGACCAGCGCGGCGGCGCCCGCCACCGTCACCGCCAAAGCCAAAGCAAAGCGCAAGGACGGCCGCCTGCCCCAGATCAGCCACAGGGCCAGGGCGACGAAGATGGGGGCCATGTTGGTGAACAGCGACGCGTTGGCGACGCTGGTCAGCATGATCCCCAGATGCCAGACGATCATGTCGCCGGCGAAGAACGCGCCTGACGCCGCCATCACCCGCCATTGCGCCGCATCGGGGCGGACCACCGGACGCAGCCGCAGCAGGACGGCGAAGACCGGCAGCGACCAGAACAGGCGATGAAAGCCGGTAGCCACCGGCCCCACTTCCGACAGGCGGACGAAAATGGGGGCGAAGCCGATGGCCACCGCCCCCAAGATCAACGCGGCCAAACCCTTTTGGCTTGGCGACAGCGTCAAGTCAGCACGATCTTCTGGCTGCCCAGGCCTTGGACGCCCACTTCCATGACGTCGCCCGGGGCCAGGAACTCGCCCTTGCCCAGGCCGACGCCGGCCGGCGTGCCGGTCAGCACCACGTCACCGGGCAAAAGCGTCATGAAGCGCGACAGATAAGACAGCAGGAAAGCGACACCGAACACCATGTCCCGGGTGTTGCCATCCTGCTTGCGGGTGCCGTTGACGCTGGTCCACAGCCCCAATTCCTGCGGGTCGGCCACCTGGTCGGCGGTAACCAGCCACGGCCCCAGCGGGCAGAAGCCCGGCCCCGACTTGCCCTTGATCCACTGGCCGCCGCGATCCATCTGCCAGTCGCGTGCCGAAACGTCGTTGGCGGCCATGTAACCGAAGACGTGGTCCAGGGCCCGGGCTTCGTCGACCTGCGAACAGCGCTTGCCCACCACCACCGCCAATTCGCATTCCCAGTCCAGCTTGGTGGTGCCGGGCGGAATGGTCAGCGGGTCGAAGGGACCGGCCAAGGCGCCGGTATGCTTGGAAAACACCACCGGTTCGGCCGGCAGGGCCAGCCCGGTCTCGGCGGCATGGTCACGATAGTTCAGACCGATGCACACCAGATTGCCGATGCCGGTCAACGGCACCCCCAGCCGGGCGTCGTTCCCCACCAGCGGCAGCGTGGCCGGGTCGATGGCGGACAGACGAGCCACGTCCATGTCGGCAGCGATGTCGCCGACCACCCCCGACAAGTCGCGCAACAGCCCCTTGTCGTCGATCAGACCGGGCTTTTCGGCCCCGGCCGCACCCCAACGCACCAGTTTCATCGGTGATCCTGACTTTGCAAAGCAGCCGGCACGTGTTTTCCGCCCAACAGGGCGCCGACATCGTCGGTGGCTCCGGGCTTGGCCAGCAAGAAGCCCTGAACCGTGTCGCAGCCGAAGTGAACCAAGAGGTCCAGCTGCGCCTTGCTTTCGATCCCGGGCGCCACCACCGTCATGTGCAGGCCACGGGCCAGGGCGACGATGGCGGTGACGATTTCGGAATCATCGGCGGTGGCAAGGTTGCGCACGAAGCCTTGCGACACCTTGATGATGGTCACCGGCAAGCGGCGCAGGAAGGCAAAGGACGAATAACCCGACCCGAATTCGTCGATGGCCAGACCGACGCCCAAAGCCGCCAGTCGGGCGAACAGCGCAGTGGGATCAAAGGATTTGTCGACCACGCAGCTTTCCTGGACTTCCAGCACCAGGGCATGGGGCGGCAGGCGCGACAACTCCAACGCGCCGGCGATGCGCTCGATCAAATCGGGCTGGCGCAGTTGGCGGGCCGACAGGTTGACGTGCAGCCGCAATTCGTCGGCCCCGGCATCACGCCAGGCCTTGACCTGGCGGCAGGCCTGGTCGAACACCCAATTGCCGATGGGAACCAGCAGGCCGGTTTCTTCCGCCACCGCCAGGAACTGGTTGGGAGCGACCACCCCCACTTCCGGATGGCGCCAGCGCAGCAGCGCCTCGACCGCCACCGCCCGGCCGGTCTTGACGTCGTAGATGGGCTGGTAATGCAACAGGAACTGGTTGTCGGCGACCGCCGCCCGCAAGGCGTTTTCCAGGGCCAGGCGCTCGAAGGCCTGGGCGTTGACCACCTCGGAATGGAACTGGCAACCGTTGCGCCCCAGGTTCTTGGCCCGATACATGGCCGCGTCCGCCAGCTTCAGCAAAGTATTGGGATCGCCGGCATCGGTGGGATAAAGCGCCACGCCGATGGACGACGAAATATGCGCCTCGCCGGCGCTAAGCTGGACCGGCTCGAACATCACCCGCAACACCTTGTGGGCGACCACGGCGGCGTCCCGCGGGTCCTGGACGTCTTCCAAGATGATGGTGAACTCGTCCCCCGAAAGGCGCGCCACCGTGTCGCCCTGGCGGATGCAGCCCGACAGGCGTTCCGCCACCTGCTGCAACAGCATGTCGCCGGCCAGATGGCCCATGGTGTCGTTGACCTGCTTGAAGCGGTCCAGGTCGATGAACAACAGCGCCACCAGCTGATGGTTGCGCTGGGCGCGGGCGATGGCCCGGTTCAGACGTTCGTGGAACAGCGTCCGGTTGGGCAGCTTGGTCAGCGGGTCGTGGTTGGCGGCATAGGACAGCCGTTCTTCCATCTGCTTGCGCGACGTGATGTCGGACAGCACGGCGACGAAGTTTTGCAGCTTGCCGTCGGCGTCGCGGACCACGGCGATGTTCTGCCAGCCGGCGAACATTTCGCCGTCCTTGCGACGATCCCACACCTCGCCCTGCCATTTTCCGTTTTCCAGCAGCGAGCCCCACAATTGCGCGAAGAATTCGCGGTCATGACGCCCCGACGCCAGAATGCGCGGGTTCTTGCCGATCACTTCGGCCGGCTGGTAGCCGGTGATCTGGGTGAAGGCGGGATTGACGTGAACGATGTGGTTGTTGGCATCGGTGACGAACAGGCCGTCGCCGGAATTCTCGTAGACGGTGGCGGCCAGACGCATGTTGTCTTCCAGCCTTTTTCTTTCGGTGATGTCCTCGATCACCGTGACCGTATAGGGCTGGTCACCGTCGGTTTCGTGCATGACCTTGCAGTTCAGCTTGGCCCAGACGACACGGCCGTCCTTGGCTACATAGCGCTTGGTCAGCTGAAAGCCGTCGCGGGTGCCGGCCAACACCTCGCCGCGCAGCCCTTCGTTCAGCCCCTGGTCTTCCGGGTGGGTGATGTCGCGCAACAGGCCGCCGCGCAATTCGTCCGCCTGATAGCCCACCATGCTCAGGAACGCGGGGTTGACTTCGACCACCCGACCATCTGCGTCGGTCAGCACCACGCCGACCCCGGCATTGGCGAACAACGCCTTGAAACGGCTTTCCGAGCGGCGCAGGGCGGCGGCGGCGTTGGTGCGTTCCATGGCGTAAAAGATGGCGCGGCGCACCAGGTCGCCGTCGCCTTGGCCCTTGACCAGATAATCCTGAGCCCCCTGACGCAGCGCCTTCAGCGCCAGTTCTTCGTCGTTGGTGCCGGTCAGCACCACCACCGGAACGAAAGGCGAGGCGGCGCGCAGGCGGTCCAGGGTGTCCATGCCGAAGGAATCGGGCAACGACAGGTCCAGCAGAACCACGTCGACGCGATGTTGGGCCAAAATGTCCAGAGCTTCGGAAAGCAGGGCGGCCTTCATCACCGTGAAGGCCGTCGCGGCGTCCTCGATCAGGTAAAGCTCGACCAGCCGGGCGTCGCCGGGGTTGTCCTCGACCACCAGGACGGTACAGCCGGAATGGCGGGCCCCCGGCTCCATTTCAGGTTACCGCGGCGGCAAGGTGACGACCGAGCACCAATATTCCTCTATGGAACGCACCACCGAGATGAAGCGGTCAAGGTCGACCGGCTTGGTGATGTAGCAATTGGCGTGCAGGTCATAGGTCCGCATGATGTCCTGCTCGGCCTGGGAGGTGGTCAGCACCACCACCGGGATGCGTCGCAGATTGGGATCGGCCTTCATCTCGGCCAGGACCTGACGGCCGTCCTTGCGCGGCAGGTTCAGGTCCAGCAGCACCAGATTGGGCACCGGGGCGTCGGCGAAGGCCCCCTCGCGGCGCAGATAGGTCATGGCTTCGACGCCGTCGACCACCACCTTCAGGCGGCTGGACATGCGCCCTTCCTTCAAGGCTTCCTGGGCCAGACGGGCGTCGCCGGGATTGTCTTCAACCAGCAAGATGTCAAAGCTGTCGGGGGCTGTACGCAAGCTCACGCAAAGGCTCCTGCTGTGCCGGTCGATCCATTAATACCACCAGCACTATAATGGGCTTGCGCAAACTTGCAAACGGTCAAGACAGGGGACCACGCCTAAAAGCCGAGCGCTAAACCACTTCCCGGCCATCGTGGCAATAGTGGCCCAATTCCACCAAATCGGCGATGGCGACGTTGTGGCCGTCGACCACCACCCCCACCCCCCGCAACTGAGCGAAGGCCCGCGACAGGGTTTCCGGGCGCACGCCGACACGGGCGGCGATCAATCCCTTGTTGTGGGGCAGCCGGACGATCACCGCCCCGCGACGACGGGTGGTCAGGTTCAGCAGATAGCGGGCCAGGCGCTGACTGGCCGAAGTCAGCTTCAGTTCCTTCACTTCCTGCACCAGTTGGCGATAATGCCGGGCCAGCGAGCCCAGCATGGCCAGGGCCAGATCGGGGCTGGCCCGCAAGTCGTCCAGCAACGCCTGACGCGGCACCTCCAGCACCCGGATCGGGGTCAAGGCCGAGCCTCCCATCAGATAGGGCTTGCCGGTCAGCACGGCGGCGGCGATGAACGCCTCGCCGGCATCCAGAATTTCGACCAGCGTGTCCTCGCCCTCATCCTCGACCTTGGCGAACAGCCCGACCTGACCTTCCAGCAACACATGCAGGACCAGCGCCTCGTCCCCTTGGGCGAACAGGCGGGTCCCCCGCGGCGCCCTCGCCACCTTGGCCCCGGACGCCAGCCGGGCCAAGGTGGCGGCGTCCAGGCCGGCGAACATCGGTACCCGCGACAGCACGTCCACGTGGTCGTGGCGGGCCACGGTCACATGGTCGTGGCGAGCCGTACCGGCGATTTCAGATGTGGTGAGAGTCATGACAGCGCCCCCGAGCAGCGGTTTTCCACCACTCCACCCCAGGCGGCGGCAAAAGGGATTGATCCCGATCAAGGGCAAAAACAAGACCGGGTCCGAACCGAGGGGATGTTCGGACCCGATCGACCCGGCGCGTTCGGCAGTGCGTCATTGGGTATGGGCACAGCATGCCGATTACCCCAGCGTCACACTTTGACTTCCGTCAACAAGACACCGCTTTTCGTCACCGCCACGCGTTTGACATTGGTCAATTCATCAAGCTTGACCAAAGTGTTACAGAAAAGCCTAATGAATGAAACTGACAGGGAGGACGCCATGGCCGAGACCGATTCCGAAGGTTACCTGATCGACCCCGCCCAGTGGGACGAAGCCCTGGCCGAAACCCTGGCCCGGGCCGAAGGCATCACGCTCAGCGACGACCACTGGCTGGTCTTACGTTTCATGCGCCAATGGCTGGACGAACACCAGCTGATCCCCGACGCCCGCCATGTGATGAAACACCTGAGCCAACAAACCGGCGCCGGCCGCAACCGATTGTTCGAGCTGTTCCCCTATGGCTATGTGCAGCAGGCCTGCAAGATCGCCGGCATGAAACGCCCCCGGGCGTGGAGCACCGGGTGAAAGCAGCGGCGGCGACAAACTCCCCCCTTGCCGCCCCCTGCCCGCTTACGCTATAACCCGCCTTCCGCAGCAAGCGTTGCGGCTTCCGGCCTGCACCCGTAGCTCAGCTGGATAGAGCGCTGCCCTCCGAAGGCAACGCTAAGTCAAGTGCGATTTGGGTGAGGGTCGAAATAGCTGAGTAAAGCCAAGCGATTGGCGGAGCTCAAAGGAAGCAAGAAAATCGCTGCTGTGGTCGCGGAAGCACTGCGGAAGCAAACTGGAAGGAGCTTGTAGAGTACGAACGGCGACAATCGGTGGGGCCTGAAGCTGCGTCGTTTGAGCCAATTCGCTTTTTGAATTCGGGATTGACCTTGGTCGATCTCGGACACTATCTGAATATCGATGCGCCCGTAGCTCAGCTGGATAGAGCGCCACCCTCCGAAGGTGGAGGCCACACGTTCGAATCGTGTCGGGCGCGCCATTTCGGTTCAAAACCACGAACGCCTAGCACCGCCGCCTCTACGCCAGAGGCGGCGGTTAGAGTTCGGAGCAATTCGCTCCGCAACCCGCGAATGCGGACCTCTTTCCGGCTCACGACTTCCACCCGCTGCGCAACCGCGCGCACTTGATCGCGGGCGAATGTGCCGTCGCCATTCCGCAGCTTCTTGCGCAGGGCGGCCGAGAACGCGCGCAGGCTCTCCGGCGTGATCGCTGGCCCAATCTTCACGATATGCGCCAAGGCGCGCTCAGAGTCGCCCTTGGCTTGGTCGCGCGTCGCGGTCAGTTCGGCGATTCGATCCTTGAGCGACGGGTCGCTCACGTCGATGACGCCGTTCTCGATCGCGTCATAGAGGCGCTTCAGCTTCGCTTCCGCCTCGGTCGCACGGCGCTCAAGATCGGCGACATGCTCGCGGCGCTGGTTCACCCACTCATCGCGCCGTTCGAGGATCTGATCCATCAGAGCTTCGAGCCGTGCCGGGTCGAGCAGCCGGTCTTGGAGATGATCGACCACCGCCTCGTTGAGCCGGTCCATCGGCACGGTGATGCCGGGGCAGCCGGTCGCACCCTGCCGCGCCTTCGTCGAGCAGGTGTAATAGCGATACTCCCGGCCGACGCTGCTGGTGCCCGTGCGCAGCGTCATCGCACCGCCGCAGCACGCGCAGAAGCAGATGCCGGTAAGCAGCGTCGGGCCACCCACCGCCATCGGCGCCATCATCTTCGGGCTGCGCGCCCTGAGCGAGCGCTGGACCGCCTCGAACTCAGCTTCCGAGACGATAGCGGGCACTTCCATGACCGCGTGCTCGCTCTCGGGCTTGCGCGTCTTCGTCTTGTGATCGCGGGTGTTGAAGCGGTGCTGGCCGATATAGGTCGTGCGGGTGAGCACCTGATGGACCGCGCCCAAACCCCAGCGCCCGCCGTCGCGGGTGCGGATGCTATTTTCATTGAGCCAGGTGGCGATAGACTTGAGGCCCATCGGCCCCCGGTCCTCGACGCCGTTGAGCGCCATGCGGTAGATGCGCCGCACCGTCTCGGCCTGGATCGGGTCGATTTCCAGCTTCTTCTTGATCTTCGCGCCGCGCTCGCCGGCCGCGACCACGCGATAGCCGATCGGCGCCCGCGCACCGTTCCAGAAGCCTTGCCGGGCGTTCTCCTTCATCGCGCGAAGGGTGTGCTTGCCGTTCTCTTTCGACTGATACTCGTCGAACAGCGTCATGATCTGGCGCATCATCACGCTCATCGGATCGTCGCCCAAATCCTGCGTGATCGAGATCAGCCGGACGCCGTTCTTCGCCAGCTTCCTGACGTAAAACTCGAACTGGAACTGGTCGCGGAAGAACCGCGAGAAGCTGTGGACAAGAATGACGTTGAAGGTCGGCGGCTTGACCATCGCCGCTTCGATCATCGCCTGGAACGAGGGCCGACGATCATCGGTCGCGGTGTTGCCCGGCTCGACGAACTCGGCCGCGACTTCCCAGCCTCGCGACAGGCAATAGCCTTCGATTTGGCGACGCTGGTCGGGAATCGACAGGTCGCTTTCGGCCTGCCGTCCGGTCGAGACGCGCAGATAGAGCGCGGCGCGCGCGGTCGTCACGACCGGCGCCTCATCCTCATCTCGTCGCAGGGCGGCGCTGGTCATGACGCTTCACTCCTCACTTCACGGCAGCGGTCCGAACAGCTTGTCCAGCTCTTGCCGCATATGGCCTTCGATCGCGCGCAACTCGGCGTCGCCGATTGGAACTTGCTCCGGCCAGTCGTCGGTGACGACGATCGGCCCGTCGTCCTCGCGCGACCGACGCGAAGCCCGGCGCGGCGCGGCGCGGTTGACATAGTCGTGCAGGTCATCCGGACTTTCAGCCCAGCGACGGGGCGTGCGGCGGCGGAGCTTGCGAGGAAGGGCCATCCAGACACGCTGCGTGGAAACCGCGCTTCGCGCAAAGCCTCTGTCGCGGCGTAGCGCAGATAGGGGCGTGCTGCGGGGAGCGTCATGCTTCGCCCCACGGATCGACGACCGTGATCCCGCAATCGGCGAAATCGCGGACGTTGCGAGTCGCCAGCCGCGCGCCGCGCGAGCGGACAATGGCGGCGATTTGCGCGTCGATCTGGCTGATCGGCTTGCCACCCTGTTTCCGCCCGGCGGCGATCTCCGGATAGACAACCGCCGCGTCGGTATCGAACGGCAGGACACGCCCCGCCAGATCGACATCGAACATCGGACGTGCGGCCGCCAGCAGATCGTCGCGCCGGCGTCCCTCTGGCAGCAGCGCCAGACCGTAGAAGATTTCCGCCTGCGTCAGCGTCGTCGTGAACACGCCGGCCATCGGCTGCTCGGCAATCCACGCCATCACCCTCGGGTCAGGCTCGCGCCGCATCAGCTCGGAGATGACGTTGGTGTCGAGAACGATCATTCGCTAAAGTCCACAGTCGGCCGGATCGCTTCGCGCGTCACGACTGGCAGATCGACGCCGCCCAGCGGGCCGAAGCGCTCATGGATCGCATGAGCGAGATTGCGGGGTCGCGGATCGTCTGTGGAGAGCGCCGAGCGCAGAATGTCGCGCGCCTCATCCTCCATCGACCGACCATTGACGGCCGCGCGCACGCGGAGGCGCTTCTTGATTACATCGTCGATGTTTCGGATCGTCATCACCGCCATGCCCGGCCTCCATAAGTCAATGACTGCATGTTAGTCGATGATGTTGGAATTTGCAAGGTTAGCGGAGTTTGCGCCTCCCTGCGGGACCGCCGCTCTATCTCCGCTGCGCTTCGACCAAGCCCCTGACGGGTCTTGGCCCATCCGGGTGACGATCCGACTGGCGGGTCGGCGCTACCGCGCCGAGCAGCACGCGGATTCAATCGGCCGCTCTCTGCGGCTTCTGGCGAAGCCGACAGGGTGCGCGCGTTGTCACGGCCGCGTGGCACTCTTGCTCTTCCCGGAGGGCGCGGCGGCGGCTGGCCCCCAGGCCCGCGCGCACGCCGCCGCGCCGGCCGGTAGCCGCAAGGGTGCGCAGTTTCGTTCGGCGCCGGTGGCGCGCTGATCGGTGAACCCGCCGGGGCGGGTTCGATGTCTTTGCACGCTGCGGAGATCGGGCCAGGGCTGCGCCAGCCCGATCGCGTTTACGGTCGTTGCACTCCCCGAGATGGGGTGGGCGTCGCTTCCCTCTAGGCCCGCCGCGCCGGGCCGCAACGCGCGTGCCGCGCTTACCTCCTCTTCGTTCCGGCCCTGCGGGTGCTGCCCGGCTCCGCCGGCGGGCCTGCCGGTCGCTCTTTCGCCGCCCACCCCATTCCGGGGTGTGTGTGGTTTTAGAAGGAGTCGTGTGATGAACGCTGTTACCGAAACCGCAGCCGCAGAGCCTGTGTCTGGCGTCGAGATTTTCGTGCCGCTCGCCAAGCTCAAGAAGTCTCCGCGCAATGCCCGCAAGGTGCCGCACGGGGAAGCCGCTATCGTGGCGCTGGCCGCTTCGATCCAGCACAAGGGGCTGATCCAGAACCTTGTGATCGAGCCCGAGGTCAAGGAGGACGGGACGCCGACCGGGTACTATCTCGTCACCGCTGGCGAGGGCCGCAGGCTGGCGATGCTGCTGCGCGTCAAGCGCAAGCAGATCAAGAAGTCGGAAGCCGTGCGCTGCTGGCTCGATACCGCGAACGATCCGGCCGAGATCAGCCTGGACGAGAACGTGACCCGGACCCCGATGCACCCCGCCGACCAGTTCGAGCGGTTCCGTGAGCTTTCCGAGAGCAAGGGCTACGGCGCGGAGGAAATCGGCGCGCGGTTCGGCGTGTCGGCTTCTGTGGTGAAGCAGCGCCTCCGCTTGGGCGCTGTCTCCCCGAAGCTGTTGCAGGTCTATCGCGAGGACGGGTTGACGCTGGACCAGTTGATGGCCTTCGCCATCACCGAGGATCATGCCCGGCAGGAGCAGGTGTTCGAGAGCCTGCATCATAACCGCGAGCCGTGGATCATCCGCCGCGACATGACCGCGAGCAACGTGCCCGCCACAGATCGGCGCGCGGTGTTCGTCGGTGCAGACGCTTACGTCGAGGCGGGTGGCAACATCATCCGCGACCTGTTCAGCGAGGACCGGGGCGGCTTCTTCGAGGATGCTGGCTTGCTCGACATGCTAGCCGTCGAGAAGCTGCGCGAGATCGCGGGCGAGGTGCAGGCCGAGGGCTGGAAATGGGCCGAAGCCTATATCGACTATCCCCACGCCAACGGTTTCCGGCGCTTCTATCCCGAGCCGGTCGCCCTGTCCGACGAGGACGAGACGCGGCTGGAGGCGCTGTCCACCGAGCATGACGCATTAGCCGAAGGCTATTCGTCCTATGACGAAATGCCCGAGGACTTGGCGGAGAAGCTGGAGGGGCTGTCCGACGAGATCGACGCCATCAGCGCCAAGCGTTCGGCCTACGACCCGAAGGTGATCGCCAACGGCGGCGTGTTCGTCATCCTCAATCACGACGGCACGGCGCGGATCGAGCGCGGTTTCGTCCGGCCCGAGGACGAGGCGCTGGCAGACCCGCAGCCCGAGGATGAACCGGAGGGCGAAGTTGTTTCGTCCGGCGGTGAAGACGAGGACGAGGGCGGAGACGAGCAGGCCGAGGACGAGCAGGAAGCCGAGGAAGAGGAGCCGGGTAAGCCGATTTCCGACAGCCTCATTCGTGACCTGTCCGCGCACCGGACGCTCGCCTTGCGCGTGGCGCTTGGCGAACGGCCCGACCTTGCGGTGGTGGCGCTCACCCACACCCTGACGGCGCAGTTGTTCTACAGCTATGCCGAGGCCGGTTGCCTTGAGGTCCGTCCGACCGCCACCCCGCTTGGCAGCCATGCCGATGGGATCGACGACACCCCGTTGGCGGCGCGCGCAAGCGAGGCGCACGAGGCATGGGCCGAGCGGATGCCGCGTGACGTGGCGGACCTGTGGGGCTTCATCGTCGGGCTGGACGATGCGAAGCGGCTGGCGTTGCTGGCGCATTGCGCGTCCCGCACCGTCAACGCCTTGCGGCTGCCGTGGGACCGCAAGCCTCGTTCGTTGCAGACGGCGGACAGGCTGGCGAGCGCGCTGGGGCTTGATATGGCGAAGGACTGGACGCCCACCGTGGACAGCTATCTTGGCCGCGTCACCAAGGCGCATATCGTCGAGGCCGTGACGGAAGGCGTGTCGGAGGACGCCGCCTGCCGCATCGCCGACATGAAGAAGCCGGACATGGCGCAAGCCGCCGAGCAGCTTCTGGCCGGGACCGGATGGTTGCCCGCGACCTTGCGGACCACGCAGCCCGAGCCGAAGGCGATCGAAGCCGATGCCGTCAATACGGGGGATGCGGATCAGCCGTCCGCAGTGGAGGCGACTGAAACCGGAGCGGAGGACGAGGCGGACCAGCCTTACGCTGTCGCTGCCGAGTAACGGTGGACCGGGGTCGCGCGAGCGGCCCCGGTCTTTTCTGGCCCGCCGGAAATCGGCCGCGCACCCCGTTGGGTGCGCGGCCGATCGTCATTGATGGAACCGGCGCGCTCGCCGGGCCACGGCCCGGCTCGCGCATAGAGATAGGAGGCGGCGCGTCAGCCTTGCCGCGCTACTGCAATGCTCGACCAGTCCGTGGCAGGATCCAATGTCACCCCGGCCTGCTTGCGTTCGGAATAGCGGTCCACGAGCTGATCGGCATGGGGCCGCAGCAGCACTGTGAACCGAACCAGCTCCTCCATCACGTCCACGATCCGGTCATAATAGCTTGACGGCTTCATTCGGCCAGCATCGTCAAACTCGTTGAACGCCTTTGCAACGCTCGACTGATTGGGAATCGTGACCATCCGCATCCAGCGTCCGAGCACGCGCAGCGTGTTGACGCTGTTGAACGACTGCGACCCGGCCGACACCTGCATGACCGCGAGCGTGCGGCCTTGCGTCGGGCGCATCCCGCCCATGTTCAGCGGCAGATGGTCAATCTGCACTTTCATCACGCCGGTGATCTGGCCGTGGCGCTCCGGTGAGCACCACACTTGCCCCTCCGACCACATTGACAGCTCACGCAGTTCGTGGACCGCTGGATGGTCGTCTCCGGCTACCTGGTCCGGCAGCGGCAGTTCGCCGGGATCGAAGATGCGCGTCTCGCACCCGAAGAAGCGCAGCAGGCGCGCAGCCTCCTCAACGCATAGACGCGAGTAGGACCGCTCCCGCAGCGAGCCGTAGAGCAGGAGGATGCGCGGGGCTGGATCAAGCGAGCCCAGCCCGATTGCAGGGCGCTGGCGGGCATAGGCCGGATCGAGCGCCGGCAGATGATCGGAATCGACGAGCTGGCGCAGCCGCATCAGGCGACTGCGCCCCGCTCGTACCAGCCACGTGTGCGCTTCACGATCGCGACGACCGAGAGCATGACGGGCACCTCGACCAGCACGCCCACCACTGTTGCGAGCGCCGCGCCCGAGTTCAGCCCGAACAGCGAGATCGCGGCCGCCACCGCCAGCTCGAAGAAGTTGGACGCGCCGATCAGCGCAGCCGGGGCGGCCACGCACCAGGCGACCCCGAACCGGCGCGAGAGCCAGTAGGCGAGGCCCGCGTTGAAATAGACTTGGATAAGGATGGGAACGGCCAGGAGGGCGATCACCAGCGGGCGCGCCAGTATCTGTTCGCCCTGGAAACCGAACAGCAGCACCAGCGTCGCCAAGAGCGCGACCAGCGACACCGGCCCGAGGCGGGCGAGCACCCGATCGAGCGCGGGCTTGCCCCCGCTTCCCAGCACGCCGCGCCGGATCACCTGCGCGACGATGACGGGCACCACGATGTAGAGCAGGACCGACAGCATCAGCGTGTCCCAGGGCACGGTGACGGCCGCGACGCCGAGCAGCAGGGCCACCAGCGGCGCGAACAGGAAGATCATCAGCACGTCGTTCAAAGCGACTTGGGAGAGCGTGTAGTTCGGCTCGCCGTCACACAGGTTGGACCAGACGAACACCATTGCCGTGCAAGGCGCGGCGGCGAGCAGGATCAGCCCGGCGATGTAGGACGGGCCTTCGCCGGCCGGCAGCAGCGGCGCGAACAGATAGCCGATGAAGAACGTGCCGAGCGCCGCCATCGAGAACGGCTTGACCGCCCAGTTGATGAACAGCGTGACGCCCACGCCCTTCCAGTGCTGGCGGACGCTGCCGAGCGAGCCGAAATCGATCTTGAGCAGCATCGGGACGATCATCAGCCAGACCAGAACGGCGACGACCAGATTGACGCGCGCGACCTCCGCCGCGGCTATGGTCGCGAATATCCCCGGCATGACCGAGCCCAAGGCGATGCCGGCGACGATGCACAACGCCACCCAGAGCGTCAGATAGCGCTCGAAGGTGGACATGCTTGGGCGCGTTTGTTCGGAAGCAAGCGTCGCCATCAGGCCACCCGCGCGCCGGAACCGTCGATCACCAGCTCGCCGTCTTCCTTGGCGAACGCGCCTCGCTGCGGCGCGGGCAGCAGATCGAGCACGGCTTCGGATGGTCGGCAGAGCTTCACGCCCAAGGGAGACACGACGAGCGGCCGGTTGATGAGGATCGGATGCGCCATCATCGCGTCCACCAGCGCGTCATCCGGCAGCGCGGGATCGTCGAGACCCAGCTCGGCAGAAGGCGTGCCCTTTTCGCGCAGCAGGTCGCGCGGAGTGATCCCGGCGCGGTCAATGAGCTGGACCAGCAGCGCGCGCGAGGGCGGGGTTTTCAGATACTCGACCACATGCGGCTCGATCCCGGCATTGCGGATCAGGCCCAGCGCGTTGCGCGACGTTCCGCACTCGGGATTGTGGTAGATGATGATATCGACGGGCATGTGCTGGCGTCCTTTCAGCGGCAGAGGGCGAGTTCGGCGACCAGCGGCGCGCACACGCTGGCGTCTCCGTCGCAGCAGTCTTTGACGAGGAACAGTGTGAGCGCGCGCAGGCCGTCCAGATCGGCGCGGTAGATGATCGAGCGGCTATGCCGCTCCGAGCGGACCAGGCCGGCTCGCGCGAGGATGCCCAGGTGCGCTGACATGGTGTTCTGCGGCACGTCGAGCTGGCGGGCGATTTCGCCGGCCGCGAGGCCATGCGGTTCGTGCCGCACCAGCAGGCGGAATACGTAGAGACGAGTGCCTTGAGCGAGCGCACTCAGCGCAGCAATGGCCGATTCGCTTTCCATATATCCAGCTTAAACGATATGTTGGCGCTGGCGAGAGACTTTCTGTTGTTCGAGCCGGCCTCATGGACGAGCCTGCCGGCAGCCGTCTTCAGCTCGGTCCCGACCGGCGCGGTGACAGCCAGAGCGGAGAGCATCCAGTTTGACGTGTCGCGGCAAGATCATCGCGGCTGGTTTTTCACCCGGCGAACCTCGTCGAACCGACGGCGCGGAAACGGCGCCATGTGGCTCGACGGCCGGCATGATGTCACCGATTTCGCTGACGATGGAATGGATGGTCCGCTATTTCCGGTGTGCTGACGAAGCTGACGAGGAGCTGTCGCGTCACGATCCGCATCCGCGCAGCCACAGCCACACGGCCTCTTGATTGGCTTGATCTAACCGGGGCCGGCTCCGCCTCGATCGGACTGGCGCAACGGCGGCGCGCGGCTTTTTTCCGCCGCCTTCGGCTTTGCATCGCGAAGCAAAAAAGCCGCGCGCCGCCGTCCTCCGCTGCGCTGCGGCCGCAAGCGGTGCGCGTCCGATCGTCCCCGCTTCACCGATCGCCATCGAGGCCGCGGTGGTCGTGGCCCGAGAGCGAAAGGAACTTCGACATGGCGACCATCGGCACCTTCACCAAGGCCGACAACGGCAACTTCAACGGGACCATCACGACCCTCACCCTCAAAGCAAAGACGACCATTCGCCCGGTCGACAAGGAGAGCGACAAGGCCCCCGACTACCGCCTCGCCATTGGATCGGTCGAATGCGGCGCCGGGTGGAAGAAGACCAGCCGCGAGAACCGCGACTACATCGTAGTGAAGCTGGACGATCCGACGTTTCCGGCTCCAATCTATCCCACCTTGGTCGAGACCGACACCGCCGGCGAATACGCGCTCATTTGGTCGCGCTGATCGGCAACGACGCCCCGCTCCGAGTGGGCGGGGCGTCTCCCCCCAAAGGCTTTGCGACACCCTTGACCCAGATTCGATCGGCGTTAGTCTTCGCTGCGTGGGATGGGGATGGAGCTCCCCGACAACCGCCCGCGAGGGCTGATAGCTCCTGCTGCGAGGGCCAACAGCCCAACCGTGGCGGGAGCGCGTCCGAAGCGAACCCGCCATCGGCGGGTTTTTTTGTTGCCCTCTCGAGGAGACGGAGAGCGGCATGGATTACCTGATCGTGTTCTTGGGAGCGGGCGTCGGCGGCGCTCTGCGTCACGGCGTGAACGTGGCCGTCCTGCGGCTCGGCTGGACGGCGTTCCCGGCCAGCACCCTCGCCGTCAACGTAATCGGCTCCTTCCTGATGGGCGTCATCGTCGAGTATTTTGCTCTGAAGGCGCACCTGCCGCAGCACTGGCGGCTGTTCCTTACCACCGGCATCCTTGGCGGTTTCACCACCTTCTCGGCGTTCGCACT
This sequence comes from Magnetospirillum sp. 64-120, assembly GCA_001898825.1. Taxonomy (GTDB): domain Bacteria; phylum Pseudomonadota; class Alphaproteobacteria; order Rhodospirillales; family Magnetospirillaceae; genus Magnetospirillum. The sequence continues at coordinate 64,361 of MKVK01000019.1, read as the reverse complement.
GGAAGCTGCGCTGCTCTACGAGCGCGGCAGGCCAGCGCTGGCCGCCGCCTACGTGCTGGCGTCGGTCATACTGTCGATCACCGCATTGTTCGTGGCACTGGCCATCACCCGCTCTTTGGTGAAAGTCTGATTCATGGATCAGCATAGCTCGGACGACGCGACAAACCTCGGCCTTCGGCGAGTGGTCCTCCTCGTGGGGCTCCTCAACCTCGGCTATTTCGGTATCGAGTTCGCGGTTGCGCTCGCGATCGGATCGGTGTCGCTGTTCGCCGACAGCGTCGATTTTCTCGAAGACGCCTCAGTCAACCTGCTGATCCTCCTCGCGCTCGGTTGGTCGATGCGTCGCCGCGCGCAGGTAGGCATGGCGCTCGCCGCGATCCTTCTCGTGCCGGGTCTCGCCACGCTCTGGACAGCGTGGCAGAAGTTCAACCTCCCCGTCGCCCCCGACCCGCTACTGCTGTCGCTCGCGGGCCTGGGCGCACTCGCGGTGAACCTAACCTGCGCCTTCATGCTCGCGCGTTACCGCCACCACAGCGGCAGCCTGACCAAAGCGGCGTTTCTGTCGGCCCGCAACGACGCGCTCGCCAACGTCGCGATCGTGGCGGCCGGCTTGATTACTGCCTCCCTGTGGCGCTCGGCGTGGCCGGACCTGATCGTGGGCATCGCCATCGCGGCGATGAACGCTGACGCTGCTCGCGAGGTCTGGAAAGCGGCCCGCGAAGAGCGCCGGGCAGCAACTTGAAATCCCGGTGTCGTGAATAGGCCATTGCGCCACGATCTGTCAGCGTGGAGGCGTTGGCGCCGGAGCAAGGCAGGACTCTAGGTCCGATCTCGACTGAGCTCCGGCACGTCTTGATATTCTGCGTCGCCGGACTGCGCCGCGGTGCTTGGGGCTCCGCCCCCGGCGCACTTCAAGCGGCTTCCGCCCAGCTTCCCTCGCTTCGCTCAGTGCAGCCGGTTCCCCGCGAAGCCGCCTTCCGTTTGCACCCCCGGTCTCGCCGACGGGCAGGGTTTCAGCGCGGCGCTTCGCTGCGCGAAACCCAAGCCCAAGGAAGGAACAGACCATGTATCACCAGCTTGCCACCCGGTTCGGCCGCAACGCCCATCAGATCAGCGGGCGCGAGGCGCTCGACAATGAGGCGCTGTATCGGCACGTCCCGTCCATCTTTGCCCGAGAGGCGCATGACAGCCGGTCGGAGCGGTATGTCTATGTCCCGACCATCGAAGTCGTGGAGGGGCTGCGCCGGGAGGGATGGTTCCCGTTCTTCGCCGTTCAGTCGGTCCCCCGCGACGGCAATCGTCACGGCCACGCCAAGCATATGCTGCGCCTGCGCCGGGATGACGGTATCGGCAAGCCCGAGGCCGCCGAAGTCATCATCGTCAACAGCCACGATGGCACCAGCGCCTACCAGATGTTCGCCGGGATGCTGCGCTTCGTCTGCACCAACAGCATGATTGCGGGCGAGCGCTTCGAGGAGGTCCGCGTGCAGCACAAGGGCAATATCCAGCATGAAATTATTGAGGGCGTCTACACCGTCGCGGAGGACTTCCCGCGCCTGATCGACGCCAGCGAGACTATGAAGGAGATCCAGCTTTCCCAAGACGAGCAGCGCTTGCTCGGCGAGGTGAGCTTGGTCGCCCGCTATGGCGAGGACGAAAGCCCGTTGCAGCCCGAACAGGTCATCGAGCCGCGCCGCCGCGACGATGTTGGGCGTAGCCTATGGACCACGTTCAACGTCATTCAGGAGAATGTCGTCCGGGGCGGATTGCAGGGCCGCAAGCGCAACGCGGAAGGCCGCATCCGCCGCAGCCAGACCCGCGCCATCAACGGCATTGACCAGAATGTCACCCTCAACCGCGCGCTGTGGACGCTGGCAGAGGGAATGCAGCGCTTGAAGGCGGCGTGAGCCGCACCGCCGTAGGGCCGGGCTTCCGGTCCTACGGCTCTTTTTCTGGGGCCGGCGAAATCGCAGTGCCCGCGCTCCCCGAAGGTCGCGCGGGCACCGCTACTGGCGCGCTCGCCGGGCTTGCGCCCGGCTCGCGATTTGAGAGAAGGCTAATCGGCGTCGGTCTCATCAATTTCGGCGACAAGTTCAGCCGGCGTGATGCCAAGTGGGGAAGCCAGGTGAAACAGCGTCACGACCGTAGGATTGCGGCGGCCTCGTTCGAGATCACTGACATATTGCTGCGTAAATCCCGAGGTCTCGGCGAAACGCTCTTGGGTAAAGCCCTTCTCCTTCCTCAGTCTGGCGAAATTCAGTCCCACAAGGCGGCGCATGTCCATGCGCGCCAAGCTGGACGATACACACTATGCGGTTTATCCCATATAAGGTGTATCAGGACACGGAGTCGGGCTGTCGCTGCAATTCTTGCATCGAACGATGCGATACCTGCGCGTAACCGGCGTCTGTATTTGGTCTAGGTTGGTTAACGGGAGACATGACGGGAGCGCCATGAGCACCAGCCAATTCGCGGATCGTGCGCCGGACGCATCGCAGCTCACCACCTATGATGAAAGCCATCTGGTCGATTATCTGCGCTTGCTCGACGCTGCCGACGAAGGCGCAGATTGGCGCGAAGCCGCCGCCTGTATTCTCGGGATCGATGCCGCCGCCGAACCGCACCGGGCAAAGACAATGCACGACAGTCATCTTGCGCGAGCGCGATGGATGACCGAGGTTGGCTATGCCCATCTGCTCGGATGCGAGCGACCGTTAAAGCGTTAAGATTTAACTCCAATTCGGTTGCATTCGCTCATCTCCGGCACAGCTTTCGCGGCATGGTTGAGCGCAACCTTCGCGCTATTCGGCCGATAGTCCACAGGTGACGCTGAACTTCCTGAAATCCGCGGGAGCGCGGTTGGGGAGGATGCAATGCCGACGTCACAGCGCCGGCGCCAGCGACGCGACGGCAGTCTGTCCGACGCGATCGGGCGCGCCGACATAGCCGCCGAGTTCCTTCGGCGAAACCACACCTATCGCGCCGAACATGCGCAGATGCAGCAACGCATCGCGGACGGCGCCGTCGCAAAGAGCGCCGCAGAAGCAGTGTTCGCGCGGCGCTGGGGGTTGTCTTTTCGCCACGGCGCCGGATGATCTTTCAGACCCGGTAGTCTGGCGTCCGGAACTGACCGCCGTCACGGTCATCCTCGACGCCGCACCGGAGGGATTCGAAACCGCCAGCCCCGTCGATCCGCGCGCGCTCGGCGCGCTGCTCGCCGACCATGCCGGGATCGACGGACGCCATGTCATTGTCGCCGATGCAGCCGGAGAGCATCGGCTGTGGCTGCGCGAGGCGATGCCCGGCAGGCCGCTCGCCGCGGTCATCCCGCTCGACAAGGATTTTTTCACGCGCATCGCCAGCCTGCTGCGCTTCCACCGCCGTTTGCTCGGCCGCGCGGCGGGTCCGCTGCCGCGTGGCTGGCCGCTCACCTCCTACCGGTTGGCTCGCCTGGACCTGATCCTCCGCGCGCTCGATCTGCGCCACGGCGGCGCGACTTATCGCCAGATCGCGGCCGAGCTGGGGCGCGAGGACGCGACCAAGCTATCCGCGAGCGACTGGAAGATGTCCGCTTCGCGTTCTTTCGTCGTGCGGCTGGTTCGTGACGGCATCGCAATGATGAGCGGCGATTACCGCAAACTGCTTCGCATCCGCTGATCCCCGACCGCACGGCGACACCCTTTAGGGGGGTGGTCGCATCCGTGCAGCCGCACATCTTCATACCCTACTCGGCAGCCTTCGCCCTGCCAGTTTCGCCTCCTGCCGCCACCGCCCGCAGGAGCCGTCACTTGCCCGATACACCCACCAACCTGCCGCCTCGCTTCCTGCGCACGCCGGAAGCCGCGCGCTTTCTCGGCCTCTCGGGACGCACCCTTGAGAAGCACCGTTATTTCGGCACCGGGCCGGCCTACCGCCGGATCGGGGGCCGCGTCGTCTATTCGGTCGATGACCTGCGCGCCTGGGCCGACATGGGCATCAAGCATTCGACCTCCGACCCGGGGCAGGACGACCTCATGCCCCGCGCGGATTCGGCCATCGCCCGGAGCCGGCGATGAGCGTCCCGCCGTCACCCATGCGCCACCGCCAGCCCTCCGACGACGGCATGACGCGCGTCGAATTGACATGGATTGAGAAGCGGGTCGAGCACTGGATCAGGTTCGGGCGCGTCGCCGTGGACGAGATCGTCGATCGCCGGCGCCGCATCGTCCGCTTCCGTCCCGGCGCCGTGTTCGCGTTCGTCCGCTGGGCGGCGAACGACTATGGCACGGTCAGCTCGCGCATCGACATCGTGCGCGCGGTCGGCGCGGGCGAGCCGTTCACGACGCTGCCGTTTGTGCGGCCGGGCGGTGACATCCTGCTCAAGATCGAGGGCTGGCCGAAGGTCTCGCAAGTGCTCGCCGCGATCGACGCGACCGAGGCGGCAGGCGTCGATCCGTGCGACGCCGCACCCGACCATTGGCGCCACGTCCACAACCGCATCGCCGCCGGACACCAGCCGCGATCCTACACGCTGGAGCGTCATCGCGCCTGGCTCAAGCGCCGGGAGATCGAGGGATGACGCGCCGGGGCTGGACCATTGCGACGGTCGTTGCCGCATCGCTGTTTGGCGTGTCGTTCGCCGCCGTCTCGGTCTTCGACCCGCTACCGCGCGTCGTATGGAACGCCAGCGCGAGCGCGCCGATCGGGCTCTACCGCATTGTGCCGGAAGGCGATCCGCCGCTCGGCGCACTGGTCGCGGTCACGCCGCCCGCGCCGCTCGCGCGATGGCTGGCGGAGCGCGGCTATCTCGGCGAGCGTGTGCCTCTGTTGAAGCATGTCGCGGCCAAGTCGGGGCAGCGGGTGTGCCGGATCGGCGCCGTCGTGAGTGTCGATGCACGGCCTGTCGTCGTCGCCCGCGAGCGTGACGGCATGGGTCGCCAGCTGCCGGTCTGGCAGGGTTGCCGCACGCTGCGCGCCGGCGAGCTGTTGATGCTCAATCCCGATCGCGCCGACAGCATGGACGGCCGCTATTTCGGCCCGTTGCCGGCCTCGACCGTGCTCGGCCGCGCCACGCCGATCCTCACCCGCGACACCCCCGACGCGCCGCTCACCTGGTGCTGACCCGCTTTCCCAACTGCCAACCCACAGGAGATCATCATGCAGATCGGCAGCTTCTTCCGCACCGCCAACGGCTACGAAGGCATCATCGAGACGGCGACGCTCGACATCCGTATCTCGATCGTGCCGGCCGAACCGAGCGAAGCCGACAAGGCGCCAGACTGGCGCGTCCACCGCGGCGACAGCGGCGAAGGGCCGGAGATCGGCGCCGGCTGGAACGAAAGCGGCGAGCGCGCCGGAGATTACATCTCGCTGCGCATCGACGATCCCGCCTTTGCGCAGCCGATCCGCGCCGCGCTGTTTCAGAACGGCAACGACAAATCGGCCTGGTCGTTGCGCTGGAACCGCCAGCTCAAGTCGCGCGAGCAGGACTGAGCCCGTGCGCCTTACCCTCATCCCTTTGTTCGCGGAAAGGCCGTCTCATCCCTCCGTCCCGCTCGGGCAAAGGCCGGCCGGCGCGCGCAGCGAAGGTCAAGGGCGGCCAACGGCCGGCGCCCCGCGCGCACCCTTTACCGCAGCGAGCACGCTGGCAGGCTGGCGGCGGAGCGGAGTCGGATCGGCAGTGGCGCTTGCGATCGTGCTATTGTCCGGTGGCGCTGCGTCAGAATCAGCACTTGCGCAGGAAACGCCGGCCGCGCGATCGACAGCGGCTCATCCCTACGCTGTCCATGTCGCGGATGCAGCGCGGCGCTTCGGCATACCCGAAGCGTGGATTTGGGCGGTGATGCGCGTCGAAAGCCGTGGCGTTTCGCGGGCGGTCTCGCCGGCCGGGGCGATGGGCTTGATGCAAATCATGCCCGTGACCTGGGCCGGTCTTCGCGCTCGCTACGGTCTTGGTTCCGATCCGTTCGACGTGCGCGACAACATCATGGCGGGCGCGGCTTATCTGCGCGAGATGCACGACCGCTACGGCAATGCGAGCGCGATGCTGGCGGCCTACAATGCGGGACCGGGCCGCTACGACGACTTCGTGTCGCGTGGCCGTCCGCTGCCACCTGAGACGGTCGGCTATCTCGCCCAGCTCGCGCCGAGCGTTGGGACGGCGGGCGCAGCGGAGGTGGCGGTCAGCGTTCCGCCCGATCCGTTCGCTTGGCGCCGCGCCGCGCTATTCGTGCGCACGGCGAACGTCGCATCAGATGCGGTTGGCGTGCGGTCGGGCGGCACGCTCGATGCAACCGCATCGCCACCGGGACAGATCGCAGCAGACGAGGAGACCGCCGCCCCATCGTCGCCCGTCAGGGAGGCGGACACGCTGTTCGTACCCCGCGCCCGCGCGGGCCGACCGCAATGATCCGCCTGGCGTCGCCATCATCCGTCCGAAGCAGCATTGTAGCTGGGGAGAGAGAAAACGGCAGGGACAGACGAGGGCAAGATATAAGGCGCACCCCGTTTCGCCGAAAAGCCGAGGCTTTTCCGTGGCTTCACGCGGGGGCATCGGTCGGCGCGCGTGCCGCGCGGAAGGGAAAAGCCAACAAAAACAGCGCCTCCAATGGCACCACAGGCCATTTTCGGCCGAAAGCGGCCCGGCCGTGAGTGAGGACAGCGAGTTGCGCGTCCGGCCGGGCAAGGCCAAGCGCAGCAAGGCGCAGGGCCGCAATGCCCGCGGCCTGGTCGCGGAGGTGCTGCGCGTTGCAGCGATCCACAGCGGCGGCCGGCGCGGCGGCGCCAGCGGCGCGCGCCGGGGTGCGCAATCGACCTTCGGGCGTGGACGCACCGCCTTCGCCCACAGTCGCCTATTCGGCTCGGGCCGGCGCGTCATGGTCAAGGTGCTGCCCGTGACCACCCGCAGCCGGGGTGGCCGGCGCTCGGCGCCGCTGTCCGCGCACGTCGATTATTTGAAGCGCGAAGGCGTCACCCGCGACGGCTCGCCTACTCGGATGTTCGACGCGGCCGGCGACAATGCCGACGATCGCGGTTTCGCCGAGCGGTGCAAGGATGATCGGCATCATTTCCGGGTCATCGTGTCGCCCGAGGACGCCGCCGAGCTGACCGACCTGCGCGAATACACGCGCGACCTCATGCGTCAGATGGAGGCGGACCTTGGGACGCGGCTCGATTGGGTCGCGGTCGATCACTGGAACACCGACAATCCGCACGTCCATTTGCTCGTGCGCGGCGTTACCGATCAGGGCGCCGATCTCGTCATCTCCCGCGACTACATCAGCCACAATCTCCGCTCGCGCGCGCAAGACCTGGCCTTCGCCGAGCTTGGGCCGAAGCCCGAACATGCGGTGCAGCGCGCGCTCGACGGCGAGGTGACGGCGGAACGCTGGACCCGGCTCGATACCGAGATCAAGCGCGCGTCCGACGCGCTGGGCGTGATCGACCTGCGCCCCGAGCGGCCCGGCCCAGACGATCCGCGCCTCCGCCGTCTGATGGTCGGGCGCTTGCAGCACCTGGAAATGATGGGGCTTGCAGCCGAAGGAGATACCGGCCAATGGGCGGTCGCGGAAGGTGCGGCGGCGACGCTGCGCGAGTTGGGCGCGCGCGGCGACATCATCCGCACGATCGGCGCGGCGCTCAAGGATCGGGGGCAGGACCGGCCGCTCGACAGTTACGCCGTCGTCACCAGCGCGCCCGAGAAGCCGATCGCCGGCCGGCTGATCGACAAGGGGTTGCACGACGAGCTGACCGGGGCCGCCTATGCCGTGATCGACGGCACGGACGGGCGCACCCACCATGTTCGCCTGCCGGGCATCGAGGCGCTGGAGCATAGCCCCAAGCTCGGCGGCATCGTCGAGCTGCGTGGCGTCGGCCGGCCCGGCGAGGAGAAGCCGACGCTGGTGCTCGCCACGCGGTCGGACATAGACCTTGCCGCGCAGGTGAAAGCGCCCGGCGCGACCTGGCTTGACCATCGCCTGATCGAGCGTGGCGCCGGTGTCGCGGATGGCGGGTTCGGCGCCGAGGTGCGCCGCGCGATGGACGCGCGCACCGACCATCTTGTCCGTGAAGGGCTGGCGCGCCGCTTCGGCGAGCGGACGGTGTTCGAGCGCGGGATGCTCGACACGCTCCGCAAGCGCGAGCTGGACGCGGTTGGAGCGAAGATCGCAGGGGAGACCGGGCTTGCCTATCGCCCCGCCGCGTCCGGCGAGAAGATCGCCGGCGTCGTGCGGCAACGCCTCGCGCTCGCGTCAGGCCGCTTCGCCATGATCGACGACGGGCTCGGCTTCCGGCTCGTGCCGTGGGCCACCACACTCGAACAACAGCTTGGCCGTCAGGTGTCGGGCGTCGTCCGCGCCGGCGGCGGCATCGACTGGACGCTCGGCCGAAAACGCGGCCTCGACATCTAAATCAGGAGAGAACGCATGTCCGCGACCAAGATTTTATGGGGCCAGGTCATCGTCGTGTTCCTGACCGTGCTCGCCGGCATATGGGGCGCGACGCAGTGGACCGCCGCCGCGCTCGCCTACCAGCCCGAACTGGGGCCGCCGTGGATCATGGTCGGCGACTGGCGCATCTACCCGCCGCCAGCCTTCTTCTGGTGGTGGTTCAGCTTCGACGCCTACGCGCCAGACATCTTCAAAACCGGGGCGTTCATCGCCGCATCGGGCGGGTTCGCGTCGATCGCCGTTGCCATCGGCATGTCGGTGTGGCGCGCGCGTGAATTGAAGAACGCCGAGACCTACGGGTCTGCGCGCTGGGCGACGGAGCGCGAGGTTCGCGGCGCCGGGCTGCTCGGGCCGAACGGCGTCGTGCTCGGCAGGCTCGCTCGCGACTATCTGCGCCACGACGGCCCGGAGCATGTACTGTGCTTCGCCCCAACCCGCAGCGGCAAGGGTGTCGGCTTGGTCGTGCCTTCGCTGCTGACCTGGCCGGCGTCGGCGATCGTCCACGACATCAAGGGCGAGAACTGGACGCTAACCGCCGGCTTCCGGGCGCGCTACGGCCGCGTGCTGCTGTTCGATCCGACCAATGCGGAGTCGTCCGCCTACAATCCGTTGCTGGAGGTGCGGCGCGGCCAATGGGAGGTGCGCGACGTGCAGAATGTCGCGGACGTGCTGGTCGATCCCGAAGGCTCGCTGGAGCGCCGGAACCATTGGGAGAAAACCTCCCACTCGCTGCTGGTCGGCGCGATCCTTCACGTCCTCTATGCCGAGGCCGATAAGACCCTAGCCGGCGTCGCCGGATTCCTATCGGACCCGGCGCGCACGATCGAGCAGACGCTGGCCGCGATGATGGCGACGCCGCACCTTGGCGAAGCCGGCGTGCATCCCGTCGTCGCCAGCGCCGCGCGTGAGCTGCTGAACAAATCCGACAACGAACGATCCGGAGTGCTCAGCACGGCCATGTCGTTCCTCGGCCTCTACCGCGATCCTGTTGTCGCGCAGGTAACGCGGGCCTGCCAGTGGCGCATATCGGATCTGGTCGAGGGCGAACGCCCGGCGACGCTTTATCTGGTCGTGCCGCCCAGCGACATATCGCGCACCAAGCCGCTCATCCGCCTGATTCTCAACCAGATCGGGCGCCGGCTGACCGAGGAACTGACGCCGAAGGGCAACCGCCATCGCGTGCTCTTGATGCTCGACGAGTTTCCCGCGCTCGGTCGGCTCGACTTCTTCGAGTCCGCCCTGGCATTCATGGCCGGCTACGGATTGAAGGCGTTCCTGATCGCGCAGTCGCTCAATCAGATCGAAAAGGCTTACGGCCCGAACAATGCGATCCTGGACAACTGCCACGTCAGGGTGAGCTTCGCCACCAACGACGAACGCACTGCCAAGCGGGTGTCGGACGCGCTCGGCACGGCGACTGAGATGCGCGCGATGAAGAACTATGCCGGGCATCGCCTCTCCCCCTGGCTTGGACATTTGATGGTGTCGCGGTCCGAGACCGCCCGCCAACTCCTCACGCCCGGCGAGGTGATGCAGCTTCCGCCGGACGACGAGATCGTGATGGTGGCGGGTGTCCATCCGATCCGCGCGAAGAAGGCGCGCTATTTTCAGGACCGCCGCCTGTCCGAACGGATCGTCCAGGCGCCGGCCCCTGAGGCGACAAAGGCGCGGGCGGACGACTGGACGGGGCGGCAGGCGGCGGCCGATCCGAAACAGGTGGCGCTTATCGTCCGCGATGCGGAAGACGCCGCCAATGGCGGGCTGCGTCGCGAGCCCGAACTGCCTGAGCATGTCGCGATCGCGCCGGAAAACACGGCCCCGCCCGCGCAGGAGTTTGCGATCGTCGATGACGAGCAGGACGACGCGGCCCGGCAGGCGGCCGTGCGCCGCCGGATGCAGGGGCTCGCGCGGCAGGCGTCGCTCGATCCCGGCGACGGAATCGAGCTGTAGGAGGCGATCATGCGGACTCGGCTCAACGTCTATTTTCCGCCCGCGCTCGCCAAACAGGTCGATGAGTTGGCGATCCGCCGACGCATCTCGCGATCCGCGATCGTGGAGGCGGCGGTTGCGTCTTACCTTTCGCCGGACGGTGCCGACCGGATGGAGGCGGCGTTCGCGCGCAGGCTTGATCGCCTGTCGCGCCAAGTCCAGCGGCTTGAGCGCAACACCGGCCTGACCACCGAGGCACTGAGTCTGTTTGTCCGGTTCTGGCTGTCCGTGACCCCGCCGCTGCCCGCCGAGGATCAGGCGGCGGCGCAGGTCAAAGGCCGCAAGCGCTACGAGGGCTTCATCGAGACGCTCGGCCGGCGCTTCGCCAGCGGCAAAACCTTGCTGGACGAGATACCGGAAGATGTCTGGCCTCGCTCGACATCGTCCGAGTCGGACTGAATTGCCGCGCCTGACCCAAATGTAGCGGAAGCCGCTTCCGCCCCCGGCAACGTATCTGCCGCCCCCTCTACTACGCCGACAACTAGCTGTTGCGAGCCGAGTATTCCTGCGTCTCTTGATGTGCCCCGACAGCCGGGCGGCGGTTCGCCCGGCCCATTTCAAGGGCCAATCGTTGACCGTCCTCCCGATCCGATCCGAGGCTAAATCACGCGGCGCGCGGATGCTGCGCACCGCGCTCGGGCCGTCGATCGCGGGATGGCTCGACGACCCGGCTGTGATCGAGGTGATGTTGAACCCGGACGGCCGCCTGTGGCTCGACCGGCTCGGCGAAGGCATCAGCGATACGGGCGAACTGCTGAGCGCTGCCGATGGCGAGCGCATCGTCCGCCTGGTCGCGCACCATGTCGGCGTCGAGGTCCACGCCCTCGCCCCGCGCGTCTCGGCCGAGCTGCCTGAAGGCGGCGAACGCTTCGAGGGACTATTACCGCCCATCGTCGCGGCACCCACCTTTGCGATCCGCAAGCCCGCCGTCGCCGTCTTCACGCTCGACGACTATGCCCGCGCAGGCATCATGTCGGCGGCCGAGGCCGAGGCGTTGCGCCGCGGCGTCGAGACCCGCGCCAATATCCTCGTCGCGGGCGGCACCGGCGCGGGCAAAACCACGCTGGTCAACGCTCTCTTGGCGGAAGTCGCCAAGACGAGCGACCGCATTGTCCTGATCGAAGACACGCGCGAACTTCAATGCGCGGCGCCCAACCTTGTCGCCATGCGCACCAAGGACGGCGTGGTGTCGCTGTCCGAGCTGGTCCGCTCGTCGCTGCGCCTGCGCCCCGACCGCATCCCCATCGGCGAAGTGCGCGGCGCCGAGGCGCTCGACCTCATCAAAGCCTGGGGCACCGGTCATCCCGGCGGCGTCGGCACGATTCACGCCGGCACCGCGCTCGGCGCGCTGCGCCGCATGGAGCAGCTAATCCAAGAGGCCGTCATCACGGTCCCGCGCGCGCTGATCGCTGAGACGATCGACTTGATCGCCGTGCTGGTCCGCGACGCGCATGGACGCCGCCTGACCGAGCTGGCCCGCGTCGACAGGCTCGACCCCGCGACCGGCGACTACCGCCTCGCACCGCTCACAACCCCCCAACCCGGAGACCTGCCATGATCCATGCCCTTCGGCATGGCGCGCGCCGCGCCATGCTTACCGCCACCGCCAGCGTGATTGCGCTGACCTTCGCCGTTCCGGCCCATGCCGGTGGCTCGTCGATGCCGTGGGAAGCCCCGCTCCAGTCGATCCTCGAAAGCATCGAGGGGCCGGTCGCCAAGATCATCGCCGTCATCATCATCATCGTGACCGGCCTGACGCTGGCCTTCGGCGACACGTCGGGCGGCTCGCGCCGGCTGATCCAGATCGTATTCGGCCTGTCTATCGCGTTCGCCGCGTCGAGCTTCTTCCTGTCGTTCTTCTCGTTCGGCGGTGGAGCGCTGATCGCATGACCAGCGCGGCCGATCATGGCGAACCGATCGCGGGCTATTTCGCCCCGGTCCACCGGGCGCTGACCGAGCAGATATTGCTCGGCGGCGCCCCGCGCTCGCTCGCCATCGTCAACGGGACGCTGGCGGGCGCGATCGGCCTCGGCCTGCGCCTTTGGATCGCCGGCCTGGTCATTTGGGCCGTTGGACACGGGCTGTCCGTCTGGGCCGCCCGCCGCGACCCACAATTCGTGGACGTGGCCCGGCGCCACCTCCGCTACCCGACATGGATGCGGCCATGATGAGCTTGCGCGAATATCGCAGCAAAGCTGCGAACCTCCCCGACTTCCTGCCCTGGGCCGCGCTGGTCGGCGAAGGCGTGGTGCTGAACAAGGACGGCTCGTTCCAGCGCACCGCGAAGTTCCGCGGCCCCGATCTGGACAGCGCGACGCCGGCCGAGCTGGTCGCGACGACCGCGCGGCTGAACAATTCTCTGCGGCGGCTCGGCTCCGGCTGGGCAATCTTCGTCGAGGCGCAGCGCACGCCCGCGCTCGATTACCCGCAGTCCGAATTTCCCGATCCCGTGTCGTCGCTGGTCGAGTTCGAGCGCCGCGAACAGTTCCGCGAGGAAGGCGCGCACTTCGAGAGCCGTTATTTCCTCACCCTGCTTTGGATGCCGCCGGCCGAGGAAGCCGCCCGCGCCGAAGGCTGGCTTTACGAGGGTCGCTCCACCACCGGCGTTGATCCGTGGGAACTGCTCAAAGGCTTCGCCGATCGCTGCGACCGGGTGCTCAATCTGGTCGAAGGCTTCGTGCCCGAGGTTCGCTGGCTCGATGACGCCGAGACGCTGACCTATCTGCACAGCACGGTTTCTACGCGCCGTCAGCGTGTCCACGTTCCGGAAACGCCGATGCACCTCGACGCGCTCCTGGCCGACGAGCCGCTGACCGGCGGGCTGGAGCCGCGCCTGGGCGAGCATCATCTGCGCATGCTCACCATTGTCGGTTTCCCGAGCGTGACGTTCCCCGGTCTGCTCGACGAGCTGAACCGGCTCGCCTTCGAGTATCGCTGGGCGACCCGCGCGATCATGCTCGACAAGATCGACGCGTCCAAGCTGCTGAGCCGCATCCGCCGCCAGTGGTTCGCCAAGCGCAAGAGCATCGTTGCGATACTGAAAGAAGTGATGACCAACGAGGCGTCGGTCCTCGTGGACAGCGACGCCTCGAACAAGGCCGCCGACGCCGACACCGCCCTGCAGGAGCTGGGCGCCGACTATGCCGGCATGGCCTATGTCACCGCGACCGTGACGGTGTGGGACCGCGACCCCGCCGTCGCCGCCGAGAAGCTGCGGCTGGTTGAGAAGGTCGTCCAGGGCCGCGACTTCACCGTCATTCCCGAGGGCATGAATGCGATCGAGGCATGGCTGGGGAGTCTGCCCGGCCACACCTATGCTAATGTCCGTCAACCTCCGATTTCCACCATGAATCTCGCCCACCTGATTCCCCTGTCAGCGGTATGGGCGGGGCCGGAACGGGACGAGCATTTCGGTGCGCCCCCCTTGCTCTATGGCAAGACCGAAGGCTCGACCCCGTTCCGGTTTTCCCTTCACGTCGGCGATGTCGGCCACACGCTGATCGTCGGCCCGACCGGCGCCGGCAAGTCGGTGCTGCTCGCCCTCGTGGCGATGCAGTTCCGCCGCTACGAGAACGGCCAGGTCTTCGCCTTCGATTTCGGCGGCAGCATCCGCGCCGCTGCGATCGGCATGGGCGGCGACTGGCAGGATCTCGGCGGGATGCTCGCCGACGAGGCCGGCGACGGCGTGCAGCTCCAGCCGCTCGCCCGCATCGACGATCCCACCGAGCGCGCTTGGGCGGCGGAATGGCTGGCAGCGATCCTGGGCGGCGAAGGCGTCGCGGTCGATCCGCAGGCCAAGGAGCATCTATGGTCGGCGCTCGGCTCGCTCGCCAGCGCGCCCATCGCCGAACGGACGCTGACCGGCCTCGCGGTGCTGTTGCAGAGCCAGCAGCTCAAGCAGGCGCTCGCCCCCTATTGCCTCGGCGGCCCGTGGGGCCGGCTGCTCGACGCCGAAGCCGAGCGCCTGGGCGAAGCCGACGTGCAAGCGTTCGAGACGGAAGGTCTGGTCGGGTCCAGATCGGCCGCCGCAGTGCTCTCATACCTGTTCCACCGGATCGAGGGCCGGCTAGACGGCTCGCCGACGCTCATCATCATCGACGAGGGCTGGCTGGTTCTCGATAGCCCCGACTTCGCAGCCCAGCTCCGTGAATGGCTGAAGACCCTCCGCAAGAAGAACGCCAGCGTCGTGTTCGCCACGCAGAGCCTCGCCGACATCGAAACCTCGAACATCGCGCCGGCCATCATCGAGAGCTGCCCGACGCGCATCTTCCTCCCGAACGAGCGCGCGGCCGAGCCGCAGATCGCCGGCATCTACAAGAGGTTCGGGCTCAACGCCCGCCAGATCGAAATCCTGAGCCGGGCTACGCCCAAGCGCGACTATTACTGCCAGTCGCGGCGCGGCAACCGGCTGTTCGAGTTGGGGCTGGGCGAGGTCGCGCTGGCGTTCGCAGCCGCGTCTTCCAAGACCGATCAGCTCCGCATCGCCGAGCTTATCGAGACCCAAGGCCGCGAGCGCTTCGCCGCCGAATGGCTGCGCCATCGCGGCTTGGCCTGGGCGGTCGATCTTCTTCCCGAACCTCAACCCGATCCGCTGGCTGGTCGCCGGGAAGATGCCGGCCAGTTCCCCCTCGCCTTGAAGGACATGACCCCATGAAGCTCAATATCCTGCACCGCGCCATGCTGGCCGGCGCCATCGCCACCTCGAGCATGATCGGCATCACCGCCGCCACGCCGGCGCACGCTCAATTCGGCGGGATCGTCTACGACCCGACCAATTATGCGCAGAACGTGCTGACGGCCGCGCGGTCGCTCCAGCAGGTCAACAACCAGATTCAGCAAATCCAGCAGCAGGCGACCAGCCTGATGAACGAGGCGCGCAATCTGGCGTCGCTGCCGTTCAGCTCGCTCCAGCAGTTGCAGCAGCAGGTGCAGCGCACCCAGCAGCTTCTCGGCGAGGCGCAGCGCATCGCCTATGACGTGCAGAACGTCCAGCAGGTGTTCAACGGCCGCTACAAGGGCGCGGCGCTGACCGGCACCCATGCGCAGATGGTCGCTAACGCCAATGCGCGCTGGGCGGATAGCGTCGGGGCGTTCGAGGACGCGCTGCGCGTTCAGGCTGGCGTCGTCGGCAATATCGACGGCGCACGCACCACGATGGACGGCTTGGTCACGTCGAGCCAGTCGGCGACCGGCGCGCTTCAGGCGGCACAGGCGGGCAACCAGCTTCTTGCGCTGCAATCGCAGCAACTCGCGGACCTGACAGCGCTGCTCGCCGCGCAGGGACGGGCGCAGGCGCTGGACTCGGCGCGCAACGCCGCCGTGGAAGCCGAAAGCCGCGAGCGGCTCCGGCGATTCCTGACGCGGTCCACGGGCTATCAGCCGGGCAATGCCCGCATGTTCCACGACTGAGCCGATGGACAGCAAGCTCCTCGCGCGCATCGGCGCCGTCATCTTCATCGCCATCGCCATCACGATGACGGCGATCGAGATGAGCCGCGCGCCCGAACCCCCGCGCGCGGAGTCGGCGGCCGTCGTGGAGACATCGGCGACGGACCCGCTGCTGATCGAGCTGCGCCGATGCCAGTCGATCGGCGCGGCCGGGGCAAGCGACCCTGATTGCCTGCGCGCCTGGGCCGAGAACCGTCGCCGGTTCCTCGCGCCCGGCGCGCGCCCCACCGCCCGTATCGCCGATGGCGCGATCTCACAGGAGAACTGATATGGGCGGCACCGGCGTCGTCGATCGCTTTCTGGACGTTTTTACCCGCTACATCGACAGCGGGTTCGGCCTGCTCGGCGGCGAAGTGGCGTTCATCGCCACCACCCTGATCGTCATCGACGTGACCCTGGCTGCGCTGTTCTGGACGTGGGGTGAAGGCGACGACATCATCGCGCGCCTCGTCAAGAAGACGCTGTTCGTCGGTATCTTCGCCTACATCATCGGCAACTGGAACAGCCTTGCGCGGATCGTCTTCGAGAGTTTCGCCGGGCTCGGCCTGAAAGCGTCCGGCACCGGCTTCACCGCCGCCGAGCTGCTCCAGCCGGGACGGGTCGCGCAAGTCGGGCTGGAGGCCGGCGAACCCATCCTCCAGTCGATCTCCGACCTGATGGGCTGGGTCGCGTTCTTCGAGAACTTCATCCAGATCGCGGTGCTGCTGTTCGCCTGGGTGCTGGTCATCCTCGCTTTCTTCATTCTGGCGATCCAGCTCTTCGTGACGCTGATCGAGTTCAAGCTGGCGACGCTCGCCGGCTTCGTCCTCATCCCGTTCGGCCTGTTCGGCAAGACCGCCTTCATGGCCGAGCGCGTGCTGGGGCTGGTGATCTCGTCGGGCATCAAGGTGCTTGTGCTCGCTGTCATCGTCGGCATCGGCTCGACATTGTTCGACGAGTTTCGCGCCGGGTTCGGCGGCGCGCAGCCGAGCATCGAGGACGCAATGGCCGTCGCGCTAGCCTCGCTATGCCTTCTCGGCCTCGGCATCTTCGGCCCATCGATCGCCAATGGCATCGTCTCGGGCGGCCCGGCGCTTGGCGCAGGGGCGGCGGCGGGAACCGTGCTCGCAGCCGGCGGAGCGCTTGCCGGTGGCGCCGCTGCTGCCCGCCTCGGCGTCGGCGCGGCGGCGGGGGCGGTCGGCGGCGCCGCGCGCGGCGCGGCCTTCACCTCCGGCGCCGCCAGCATCGCCTATGCGCTCGGTTCGGCTGGTAAATCCGGCGCGGCCGCAGTCGCTGGCGGCGCGGGCGGCGTTGGTCAGGCGGCGGTCGGTGCGGCCATGTCGCCACTTCGCAGGGCCGCCGACTCTCTTAAGGACAGCTATCGCTCAGGCGGCCGCGCCGCCGTCACCGCAACGGGCGGGACCATTTCAGGCGGCAGCTCGACGCCGTCGCCGGACGCACCGGCCGGCGCGCCCGCCTGGGCGTCCGCGATGAAGAACCGCCAGACCATGACGCACGGCGCGACCATTGCCGCCCACACGCTGCGCTCCGGCGATGGCGGGGGCAGCGGCGCTTCCGTCGACACCAGCCAGAAGGATTGATCCATGTTTAAGCGCCCGAGCATCCGCTACGGCCAGACGCCCGAACCCGCGACACCCTATCAGCGCGCGGCGCAGACATGGGACGACCGCATCGGCTCCGCGCGCGTGCAGGCGAAGAACTGGCGACTCGCCTTCTTCGGCACGCTGGCGCTTTCGGGCGGCCTGGCCGGCGGGCTGGTCTGGCAATCGACTCGCGGCCATATCGTCCCTTGGGTGGTGCAGGTCGATCGGCTGGGCGAAGCCCAGGCGGTCGCGCCGGCCGAGGCCGGCTACCGCCCGACCGATCCGCAGGTCGCGTTCCAACTCGCCCGCTTCATCGAGCAGGTGCGGAGCATCCCGGCTGATCCGGTCATCGTCCGCCAGAACTGGCTCCGCGCTTACGATTTCACGACCGATCGCGGCGCGCTCGCGCTCAATGACTATGCGCGGGCCAACGACCCGTTCGCCAATGTCGGGCGGGTGCAGGTCGCGGTGGAGGTGTCGAGCGTCATCCGCGCCTCACCCGACAGCTTCCGCGTCGCCTGGATCGAGCGCCGCTATCAGGATGGCAGCCTAGCCACCACCGAACGTTGGTCCGCGATCCTCACGATCGTCGTCCAGCCGCCGCGCACCCCCGACGCCCTGCGCAAGAATCCGCTCGGCGTCTTCGTCAATGCCCTCAACTGGTCGAAGGAGCTGTCGCAATGACCGGCATACCCATCCGCCGCGCGGCCACAGCCGCGCTGCTCGTCTCTGCATCCGCACTCGCCGGCTGCGCCACCACGTCGGCGCGGCCGCCCGTGATCGCTTTCGACGATCCGCCCCCGGCGATCCTCGCGACGCTCACGGCCGAGCCGCCCCGCGCTGTCCAGATCGTCACGATCCCCGAGCCGTTGCCGCTGCCCGGCCAGTTGAAGCCCGTGACGGAGAGCGCGCGACCGCCAGAGCCCGTCGATCCGCGCCGCCGTGTCGGCGACGCCAACGATGCCGCGCGCATCCAGCCGGTGCGCGACGGCTTCCTTAACGCCATCCAGCAATACCCGTGGACCGAAGGCGCGCTCTATCAGGTATATACTGCGCCCGGCCAGATTACGGATATCGCCTTGCAGGAAGGCGAGCAGCTCGTGGGGCCGGGGCCGGTCGCGGCGGGCGACACGGTGCGGTGGATCATCGGCGATACAGTGAGCGGCAGCGGCGCGACCGCGCGCGTCCATATCCTCGTTAAGCCCAGCCGGTCCGACCTCGCCACCAACCTGGTCATCAACACCGACCGGCGCACCTACCATCTGGAGCTGCGCGCCACGCCCGCGACCTATATGGCGTCCGTTTCCTGGACCTATCCGCAGGACCAGCTCATCGCCTTGCAAGGCCGCAACGCCGCCGCCGTCGCCGCCATGCCGGCCGCGACCGGCGTGGACGTATCAGCGCTCAATTTCCGCTACAGTATTGAAGGCGACCGGGCGCCTTGGCGTCCGGCGCGCGCGTTCGACGACGGGCGGCAGGTCTTCATCGAGTTTCCTCACCAGATCTCGCTGGGCGAGATGCCGCCGCTGTTCGTCATCGGCGCGGCCGGCGACGCCGAGCTGGTCAATTACCGCGTGCAGGGCCGCTACATGGTGGTCGATCGCCTGTTCGCCGCCGCGGAGCTGCGCCTGGGCGACCGGCGCAGCGAACAGCGCGTCCGCATCGTGCGCGACGACGCGCGGAGGGGGCGGCCGTGACCGACAGCCACGATCCCGCCGTTGAAGGCCGGCCCATGCCCCAAGCGGAACGGCCCGATCCTGCCGCGTTCCAGCTTCGCGGCGATCCGCCGCGCGTCATGCGGCTGTCCCGTAAGGCACTCGCCGTCGTCGGCGTCGCCGCCGGCCTCGGCATCGGCGGTTCGCTAATCTATGCGCTCCGGCCGCCGGGTGAGAAGGCCGCGCAGGAACTCTACAACACTGACAGCCGCGCAACATCCGAGACGATCACGTCCGGGCCGCGCGACTACGCCCAGACGCCCCGGCTCGGGCCGCCGCTGCCCGGCGACCTCGGCCGCCCGATCGTGTCGGCGCAGCAGGGGGGCGAGGACGTGCCTATGCCAACGATCGGTGCGCAGCCGGGTCCGCCCGATCCGCGCGCGCAGGCGGCGGAGGCGGCTCGGCAGCGCGCCGCTCAGGAGCGCGATGCGGCGCGCACCAGCTCGGTCTTCCTCGGCAGCGGCGGCGCGCGTGCAAGTGCGGAGCCCGTCGCGGCGCCCGGCTTGCCGGCACCGTCCAGGCAGGAGCCAGTTCAGCAAGCTGCGCAGGGCGACCAGGCCGGTAAGCGCGCGTTCATGGCCCAAGCGTCGAACCAGCGCACGGTCAGCGTCGAAAGACTGACAGCCCCGGCATCGCCGAACATCGTGCAGGCCGGCAGCATCATCCCGGCCGCGCTCATCACCGGCGTCCGTTCCGACCTCCCCGGCCAGATCACCGCCCAGGTGACGGCCAATGTCTACGACAGCCCGACCGGCCGCATCCTGCTCATCCCGCAGGGCGCGAGGCTGCTCGGCGAGTATGACAGCGAGGTTGCCGCCGGCCAGACCCGCGTGCTGCTCGCCTGGGATCGGCTCATCATGCCGGACGGCCGCTCGATCGTTCTCGAGCGCCAGCCAGGTGCGGACGGAGCCGGGTTCGCTGGCTTGCAGGACCGGGTGAATCAGCATTGGGGCAATTTGCTCAAGGCCGCCGCCATCTCGACACTGCTCGGCGTCGGGGCCGAGCTGGGCGCGGACAGCGAGAACGACCTGACCCGCGCGCTACGGCGTGGCTCGCAAGACACCATTAATCAAACCGGCCAGCAGATCGTGCGTCGGCAGCTCAACGTGCAACCAACGCTCACCATCCGGCCGGGCCATCCGCTGCGCGTCGTTCTTACCCGCGACCTGGTTCTCGAACCGATTGGAGCATCACGATGACGAAGTTGAAGCTGGGGGCGCTCGCCGATGACAGGCCGGTGAAATTAGCGGCGGAGGTGCCCGCCGCCGTCCACCGCGATCTTGTCGCCTATGCCGCCGCACTCGCGGTTGAGACGGGCGGTGAGCCGGTCACGCCGGAAAAGCTGGTTGCGCCCATGTTGGAGAGATTCATGGCGAGCGACCGCGGATTCGTGCGCCGGCGAGGTGGCGCGAAAAACTGAGTGCTGCGCTGCGATCAGTTGCCCAAGAACCGCTTGCGCCGTTCCTGGGCGTCGACCTTGATGATCGCTTCCTCGGCGGTGGCGCATTCGCCGCCCCGCACCGAGCCGTCCTGGCATCCAGCAACGACCTGACGCGCTTCGTCGATATGCGCCACGAAATACTGCGTGCCGCGCGCCTCGCTGGGCGCCGCAGCGATGGGCGACGGGATGGCGACGGGCGCTGTCTGCTGCGCCGGCACGATCACCGGCCGCAGGACAAATCCACCCGCGAAACCGACAAGCAAAGTGACAAGCACAACGATGATTGTCTTACCTTGCGACATGGCCCTCAACTCCAACAACTAGCTGTTCATTTTACTGGAATCTCGGCAGAAAATCAAAAGACAGCGCGTAGCGTGCCTTGATGAATCCAAGGAAACGGTGAAGGGCTGGATTGCCGTTGTCGTCGCGCCAGCAACCGGAATAGCCGGTCAGCGCCGGCCCCTGTTCACCGTGTATTGGACGATAAACGACGTCGGGATACCGCGCTCCCGTTGAACCCTCGCAGACGATGCTCACCCCGGAGCTGCCGCCGAGGACGCTGAGGATCGTCTCGCGGCTCGACTGGTGCATCCGAATGTCGGGTTTCGCGCCCGACACCGACAGTCGGCCGAGCAACAGGTCGCGCATCTCCGGGCCGGGATCAGCGGCGGGCAACAGGAACCGTTCGCTCCGAAGATCCGTCCAGTGAACCACATCGCGGTCAGTAAGCGGATGCGAAGCGGACAGCGCGATGAGCATCCGTTCGCTCCATAGCGGCTCGCAGCGAAACCCGTCATGGCCGGCCGCGCCCATGAGGATCGCGATGTCGATCTCGCCTATATCGAGCCCAGCGAGCAGGACGCTGCGGTCAGCTTCCACACACTCGACCTCCACGTCGGGATGCGCGTCGCGCCAGCTCATCATCGTCGCGCGCAGATTTCCGGCTGAGACGGAATTGTTGTGTCCCAGCCTCAGCCCGCCGGCCCGGCCCTGTCCAGCGGCCCGCATCATTACCACTAGCTTGTCAGCGCTGGCGACCATTGTCCTGGCGCCGCTGAGGAATGTGCTGCCTGCAAGGGTTGCAGAGACACCCGCGCGAGATCGCTCGAAGATCGGCATCCCGATGGAGCGCTCCAGCTTCAAGATGTTCCGGCTGAGCGTCGATTGTTCGATGTCGAGCGCGCGCGCCGCGCGGTAGAAGCTGCCATGATCCGCAGCCGCGATAGCGTATCGAAGCTGGCGAATGTCGAATGTCACACAGAACTCCTGAACGCCATCAACTTACGTCAAACAAAAATGTCGTAGAGAGCCTTGGACGCTCCCGCGCCCGGTCGAGCCTCCATGCTCGTCCCGGTTCAGCCTATGCCCCGAGAAACCCAAGTATCAGGGCCGTACCGATGGCGAGCATCAGCGAAGCGACGATAGCCCTCACCACGCCAACCGTTGCTTTCTTGGAATAACGGGCGCCGAGCCAGGCACCAGCAAACGCGCAAAGGGTGCCTACTACTATCAATCTCAGCCCCTGATCACCGCCCAACGCCGCCCCGCTGAAGCTCGCCGCGTAAGTCGGCAGCCGCGAGAGGTCGATGATGATGGCGATCATGACGCCGGTGGCGATGTAGTGCTGCGGATCAAGGCCGGACTTCAGCAGGAACATTGAGCGTAAGGCGCCCTGCTGGCCCGACAGGCCCCCGATGAAGCCGGTCAGGAGCCCTCCTAAGGGCATCAGCCGAGGCGGCGCGGCCAGCCGTTGGAACCACGGCTGGAGTTCCAGCAGGGCGAATATGATCATAAGCGCCCCAATGACAACGCCTGCGCCCGATGGCCGAAACGCGCGGCCAAACGCGCTCCAATCGTAAACGACTCCCGTCTCGCCCAGCTGAGCGAGAACCCAAGCCCCTAGGATAGCCGCAGGTATTGCCGGGAGGCCGAAGCGCATCACGATCCGCCAGTCCGCGGTCCGCCGCAGGAGGCCACCCTTGAAGAGATTGTTAAGGAGGTGAACGGTGCCAGTCGCCGCAACGGCTGTCTCCGCCGGGAAGAAGAGCGCAAACGCAGGGAGCAGCACCGTGCCGAGGCCGAAACCTGAGTAAAGCGTCAATCCTGAAGCCAGGAAAGCAACCGTCCCGATGATCAGATAGTCCATCGCGCCTACTCCGAGCGCCGCGCGCGCTTCGACAAGGACGGGTGCAAGGAAAGCCGGGCTTTCATTCGGCCGACCCCTCTCGGAAGGTGACCACTCGGTAGATGTAGACGACGACGATGCCCCCGACGATGATGGTCGAGATCGGGTTCAGATACTCTGCGACGGTCTGATACCGATTTTGGAGCAAATAACCCGCGCCCGCCAGCAATGCCGTCCAGAGCGCCGTTCCAAGCGTCGTAAGGAGCAGGAACCGCGGCAGATTCATCCTGAACACCCCCGCTGGAACCGAGATAAGCGTGCGGAGGGTGGGCACGAGGCGACCAAAAAACACGGCCTTGCCGCAGTGCCGGTGGAACCAGCGATCGACTCGATCAACGTCAAGGGGCTTGAGCGTGAGCCAGCGGCCATGTCGCCCCGCCCAGCGTCTCAAGCGATCGGTTCCGATCCACTTGCCGACGTAATACCAGAATAGCGCGCCGGCGACCGACCCTGCGGTTCCCGCCGCGATCACGCCCGCTAAGCTGAGCTTTCCTTGCCCGGCGCTATAGCCGGCCGACGGCATGATGATTTCGGAAGGAATCGGCGGGAACAGATTTTCGAGGAACATCAGCACGGCGATCCCGAGATAGCCGGCGCGGTTCAACAGTTCGACAAGGTGCTCGAACATCATCGCCCTAATGCCGAAGATAGCGTTGGAGACTGACGCGCAGCACCACACGGAACTCATCTCCCGGGTTGCGGTCGGTAACGATCGCAGCGGGACCAGAGAGCGCGTTATGCGCATACTCAACGTGCAGGCTGGCGAGCTTGTTCGTGTAGGGGAGGTTATAGTTCGCCCCCACACGGACCGCCCGCTGCGTCGCCCGGCCGGCAATGCTGTCGATGCCGAGACTTACCAGGTCATAACGCGCGAACAGGTCGAGATCACCCGTATGCGGCGCATCGAACAACGAGAACTGGACCATCGCATAGCCGCCGCCCACGTCGGCGTTGCTGCCCGAGAAGGTCGAATAGAGCGCTTCCGCCTCGACTGTCGTCGGGCGGCCGAATAGCGGGAAGGTGTAAGCGATGTCAGCTTCGCCGGTGAGCTTATTGCCGGTAGCGGCCACGCCGCCCAGCGGCGTTGCGCCGATCGCGGTGGCGAGCGTGAACACCCGATCGCGAATGTCGCGGGTATGATCCACGGCCGCGCCGATAGTGAGCTTTCGGCCATCGGAGTTCACCGGCGTCAGGATGACCTTGCCGGAGAAGGAGTTGCCGACCGAATAGCGAGGGTCAGGAGCATTAAGCGACCCCCGATTGTCGAGGGCGGCGAGCTGGATCGTCAGCCGGTCGGAGAGCGCCCTCTGGAACTGGACGCCAAACTGTGTCCCAAAGCTGTTGACCGAGCCATGTTCTTCCAGGATCAGCGAGCGATTAATCGTCGGCAGGTTGCCCGACGACAGATTGTCCTCGCGCGAAAGGATATGGGTATTCTCGCCGACGAGCAGGCGGAACTTGCCGGGATCGTCCGGGTGCTGGAGCGCGACGAACAGGTTCTCGAAGTTGCGGCGGCCGAGGTTACCGCCCTTGCCACCGAAGTCGCCGAAGAAATTGGTGTTTGTGAGATCGACCTCATAGACGATCGCGGGGCGCAGGCTGTCAGACAGGCGCGGTAGGTCGATTTCCATGCCTTGACGGACGCGTCGGAAATAATCGGAACCGTCCGGGTCGATCGCGCGCTCCGAATATCCCCACGCGGTGACGCGGAAGTCGCCTGATTGATAGACCACACCGGCATCAGGGTTGAATGAAAAGTCCGCTTTGGGCGGCGGCGTCACATTTTGGTGGGCGGGCGGCGACTCGGAGCTGGTCGGGGCCGGAGGACCGAGCGAGTCTTGCGCCCAAGCCGGCGCAGAAACGGCCGCTGCACCCGCCGCGAGGACTATTGGAAGGCAGGAGAAGGCCCTCACCAGAACAACCCGCGCTTGCCGCTGCCCTTGAGGCGGCGCCGATACATATCGACATAGACCCAGCCTCCGGTGATCAGGAGCACGATCAAAGCCGTGCCCCACATCACACCCAGCACCACACCAGGCTCTCCGAGAATTTCGCCGCTGTGGATGCGGAGGATTAGTGATTCTGTCTCACGGCGTTCGTCGCTCTTGATCCGGCCCGAGTTGGCATCGACAATGATCTCGCGGAGCGGATCGCCAGGCATGTCAACTACGCCCTCGATATCGCTGCCTTCGCCGCGAAGCGAGACGGATGCGATGACCGCGTTTGGTGCGCGCTGACGCACCGCATCCAATGTGTGGGAGACAAGCGCTCCGTAAACAGGAGATGGAATCGCCGTCGAAAGCACCGTCGAACCGGCCCGGTCCGCATCAGAGTCTTCGCCTCCTAACCGCTGGATTTGAAGAATGACGCCGCTGACTGCAACAACGATGAGAAACAGCGCAGCAACTGCGCTGATCCATCTGTGATACTTCCGCAATTCGATGTGCCAGCCCTTCGAGGGCATAACCGTCTCCATGATATTCGCAAGGGTGCCGTGATATTCGCAAGGGTGCCGTGGCGCCTATCAAGACGTTCCTCAAGCGGCGCGCGGTAGTAATAGATCGCGGGAACAAGATCTGTAGATGGCACCGGAAGCTGACCGCAACCTGACGAAGCTCTATGTACGCGCGCCATTTTCCTCAACGAGCACGTCAGGCTGGCGTCAGAAAAGGCAGGTACTGGAGTTGCGATGCGATACGGAGAGAGTTGCCCATCGGCCAGTGACCACTGTCGTTCCGAGCGATCATCACGGACAGAGGCTCGTCCGGCGCAAAATCCAAGCTTGCGCTGCGTCGCACTCGCCCCGGCAAGTCCGATTGGACGAATTGCTTGATCTGTCTCGTGCGTCCAAACTGGAACCCAAATCCCGGCTATTAACAAGCTGGGGCGACCTGATCGCCACTTGCCGTCTTGGTGGAGACTATACTTGGAAAAAACTGATCAATCAGGAATTCTTGCAGTACAATCTGCTCGACTTGGCGCTTGGATATTACGCTAGTGCCACGACGGCAAAGATGGCTGCGCCCCGCCTTTGCCGTCGGCTGGACGATGATACTGTGTGCGCTGTCGGGATGTGGTGGCGAAGCAGAACACGGAAATGGCGCACGCGGTCAGGAAACGCCGACCGTTGGTGTCTTCACGGTCCAGCCGACTAGCGTGTCCGTTGATGTTGAACTGGCCGGACGCACCGCACCCTATGCAATGTCAGAGGTGCGCCCCCAGATTTCGGGGGTTATCCAGCGCCGACTGTTCATCGAAGGCGCGCTGGTCCGCGCCGGCCAGCCCCTTTATCAGATCGATCCCAGCCTCTATCGTGCCAGTGTCAATGAGGCCCAAGCCAATGTCGCGATCGCCCGCGCCAATGCCGAGGCGACCCGGTTGCGCGCTGATCGCCTGAAGCCGCTGGCCGATATCGAGGCGGTCAGCCGGCAGGAGTATACTGATGCCGCCGCTGCCGCCCGCCAGGCGGCCGCGACCGTCCAGCTAGGTCAGGCCCAGCTCGAAACCGCCCGCATCAACCTCGGCTTCACGCGCGTGCCCGCGCCGATCTCGGGTCGCATCGGCCGATCAATGTTGACTCAGGGCGCCCTTGTCACTGCCAACCAGACCGAACCGCTGGCGGTGATCGAGCAACTCGATCCGATCTTTGTCGACATCCAGCAGTCCAGCGCCCAGTTGCTGGCGCTGCGCCGGTCGCTCGGCCGTGAGGGCGTGACCGCGGCCGAAGCCGTGGTCAGACTGAAGCTTGAGGATGGCAGCGACTACGGCCCCACCGGCGTCATCCAGTTTTCCGAAGTGATCGTCGATCCCGCGACCGGCACCGTCACCCTGCGGGCGCGCTTTCCAAATCCGCAGCAATTGTTGTTGCCAGGCATGTTCGTGCGCGCCAGCTTTGCTCAGGCGATCAACACCCGCGCCTTTTTGGTCCCGCAATCCGGCCTGACCCGCGATCCCCGCGGACAGGCACGGGTGCTGGTGGTGAGCCGCGACGGGAAGGTCGTGGAAAAGACGGTCCGGGCAGATCTTACGCAAGGAAGCTACTGGGTTGTGACCGACGGTCTTGCGCCGGGCGATCGGGTTATCGTGCAAGGTACCGCCAATCTGCGACCCGGCCAGGCCGTAGTGGTCGTACCGGCGGATACGCCTCAGCGCGTTGCGCCGCGCCGCCCAGCGGGCGGCGCGGCGAAGCGGGATTGATTGCGCTATGATTTCACGCGCTTTCGTCGCTCGGCCGGTCATCGCTGCGCTGACGCTGGTCCTGCTGAGCGGATGCTCGCTTGCGCCACGTTATGAACGGCCGCCGCCGCCGGTCACCCCCTCCTGGCC
Organism: Magnetospirillum sp. 64-120; assembly: GCA_001898825.1. GTDB lineage: Bacteria > Pseudomonadota > Alphaproteobacteria > Rhodospirillales > Magnetospirillaceae > Magnetospirillum. Next base: position 37,248 of record MKVK01000019.1, on the reverse strand, counting down.
GGTCGGCGACGCCTATCTGCCCCAGAGCGAGGCAGATCTCGCCAGCTTGAGCTTCGATCAGGTGGTCCGCGACGCCCGCCTGCGCCAACTGATCGAGGCCGCGCTTGTCAATAATCGCGACTTGCGTGTGGCGGCCGCTAATATCGAAGTCGCTCGCGCCCAATATCGCATCCAGCGCGCCGAACTGCTGCCTGTCGTCGCCGCAAACGCCACCGTCGATCGCAATCGCGGCGGCACCTCGGGCGCGATCGAAAGCGCGACGGATTCCGCGACGGTCTCGACCTTCTACACGGTAAGCGGCGGCATCACCGCGTTCGAGATCGACCTGTTCGGTCGCATCCGTTCCTTAAGCGACGCGGCGCTCAACCGGTTTTTCGCCACCGAAGCCGCAGCCCGTGCCACGCGCCTGACCCTGGTCGGCGACATCGCGACTGCCTGGCTCACCTATGCGGCCGACGAGAGCCTCTATGACGTCGCCTTAGAGACCGAACGCAACGCCCGGCGCAGCGTGGAGCTTACCGGCGCGCGGCTGAGCGGCGGCATCGCCCCGCGCACCGATCTGCGCCAGGCCGAGCAGATTCTGGCCCAGGCGCAATCTGACCTGGCGGCAAGCCGCACCGCGCTGGCCCGCGACGTCAACGCCCTGACCTTGCTGGTCGGCGCGCCTGTCGACGCCGCGCTGCTGCCTGCTTCGATCGAACAGGTTGCTGAGAGCGTGGGCGAAGTGCCCGCCGGGCTCGATTCATCGGTCCTGCTGCGCCGCCCGGACGTGCTCCAGGCGGAATATCAGCTGCGCGCCGCCAATGCCCGGATCGGCGCGGCCCGCGCGGCGCTGTTCCCACGGATCTCCCTCACCTCGGCCCTTGGCTTTGCCAGCCCGGCGCTCAGCAGTTTGTTCGCCAATGGCTCGTTCAACTGGTCGGTCGCGCCTAGCGTCGACTACAACATCTTCCAGGGTGGGGCAGGCCGCGCCGGCGTGCGCCAGAGCCAGGCGGAGCGCGACGCCGCGCTCGCCACCTATGAAGGCGCGATCCAGACGGCATTCCGCGAGGTTGCTGACGCGCTGGCTCGCCGCGGCACCATTGGCGACCAGCTCCGCGCCGATACGTCGCTGGTCGCCGCCGCCCAGGATACCGCCCGGCTGACCGAGGCACGGTATCGCGGCGGGATCGATCCGTTTCTGACCGTCCTCGACGCGCAACGCTCGCTCTACGCGGCACAGCGCACGCTGGTGACGACGCGGCTCATCCGCGCGACAAACCTGGTTACGCTCTACCGTACACTGGGGGGCGATCCTGGACTTGATGGGCGGTCGGACCTGGCAACCGGCAACTGACGGGGACCACCGCGCGGCGGCGACCAATGGCGCCGGGCGGTATCAGTCTGGGCGAAGGTGACCGGCACCATTAACAGTTCCAGCGTCGTCGTTTCTCGCCGTTCCTCCGCCGAACAGTTTGCGGACGACCACAAAGAATAGCGGAACGAAGAAGATGGCGAGAACGGTGGCGGCGAGCATGCCTCCGATCACGGAGGTGCCGATCGCCAGACGGCTCTGTGCGCCTGGACCTGTCGAGAGCGCGAGCGGAAGCGAGCCGAAGATGAAGGCGACGCTGGTCATCAGGATCGGCCGCAGCCGCAGCCGCGCCGCGTGGACAGCCGCGTCGCGGATGGACTTGCCCGCCTTCTCCGCCTGCTCCGCGAACTCGACGATGAGGATCGCGTTCTTGGCGGACAAGCCGATGGTGGTGAGCACGCCCACCTGGAAATACACGTCGTTCTCCAGCCCGCGCAGAGCGACAGCCAGCACCGCTCCGACCAGCCCCAGAGGAATGACCATCAGGACGGAAATGGGGATCGACCAGCTTTCGTATAGGCCAGCCAGGCACAGGAACACGACCAGGATCGAGAGCGCGTAGAGAAGCGGCGCTTGCCCGGCCGACAGGCGTTCCTGATAGGAAAGCCCGCTCCAATCCACCGAAGTGCCGGGCACCTGCTCGGCTAACTCGATCATTCTCGCCATCGCCTCGCCGGAGCTTCTCCCCGGCGCTGGTTGCCCTTGGATCGCGAACGAGGGCAGTCCCTTGAACCGGGTGAGGGTGGCGGGAGCCTGTGACCAGCTCGTCGTGGCGAACGAAGCGAACGGCGCCATCTGCCCGCCGGCGGTCCGCACATGCCAGTTGCGCAGGTCTTCGGGCGATGCCCGGTATGACGCGTCGCTCTGGACGTAAACGCGCTTCACGCGGCCCCGATCAACGAAGTCGTTCACATAGACGCCGCCCCAAGCGGCGGTCAGCGTCTCGTCGACATCGGCTTGATCGATGCCAAGCGCACCAACCTTGGCCTGATCCACCTCCACTTGCAGGGTAGTCGTATCCTCAAGGTTCCGCAGACGAACGGACGCGAGAACGGGATCGGCCCTGGCGGCCGCGAGGAGCTGATCACGACGGGCCTTGAAGGTTTCGCGATCTAAGCCGGCCGCGTTCTGGAACTGCATGGTAAAGCCGGCGCTCTGGCTGAACCCTTGCACTGGCGGTGGCGTTCGGGCGACCACATCGGCATCGCGTAGCGCCGACAGTTCTTCGGTCGCGCGCTCGGTGATGCCGGTGGCGCTGTGGGCAGTGCCCGCCCGCTCGCTCCAAGGGGCGAGCTGAAGGAAGCCCTGTCCGACATTCTGACCCGTTCCGCCCGAGCGCGAACCCGTCACGGTGAAGACGCCCTCGACGTTGGCGTTCTCCGGCCCAAGGAAGTAGCGCTCGACCGCCTCCGCGACTTCCAGCGTACGGGCGGTGGTCGCGCCGGTGGGCAGCGTATATTCGAAAGTCGCCTGCCCCTGATCCTCAATCGGCAGGAACCCCTTGGGCAGTTGAAGGAAGACGATCATCAGAAGGCCGACGATGCCGGCGTAGCCGAGCAGCGTCACGCCGGGCCGTCGAATCGCACCCTCCACCCCCGCCACGTAGCGGATTCGAGTGCGGTCGAAGCGATCATTGAAGCCCGTCCGAAGCCGCGCTGCAATGTGGGCGATGCGACCCGATCGGCGTTCGGCCGCGTGCGATTCCGGACGCTTGAGCAGGGTGGCCGTGAGCGCCGGGGTGAGGATCAGCGCCACCACGACGGATAGAATCATCGATGAGATGATGGTAATCGAGAATTGCCGGTAGATCACGCCGATCGAGCCGCCAAAGAAGGCCATCGGCAGAAACACCGCTGAAAGCACCAATGCGATCCCGATCAGCGCCGATTGGATCTCGGACATGGAGGCGAGCGTCGCGTCCCGCGGCGAAATGTCGGGATCCTCCTCCATCACACGTTCGACATTCTCGACCACGACGATCGCGTCATCCACGAGGAGTCCGATCGACAGCACGAGCCCGAAAAGGGTGAGGGTGTTGATCGAGTATCCGAACAACGCGAGCACGCCGAAGGTGCCGAGCAGCACGACGGGAACGGCGATGGCCGGGATCAACGTCGCCCGCCAGCTTTGCAGGAACACGAACATGACCACCACGACGAGAACGATCGCTTCGACCAAGGTTTTGGCCACCGCGCTGACTGACAGGCGGATAAAGACCGTGCTGTCGCGCGGAAACGCATAGCGGAACCCTGATGGAAACGATTGGGCCTGCCGCGCGACCAACGCCTTGACGCTATCCGCGGTCGCCAAGGCATCGGCACCGGGCGCGAGTTGGACGGTGATTCCCGCGGCGGGATGACGATTGTAGCGGCTGATCGTCGTATAGCTTTCGTTGCCCATCTCGACGCGGGCAATGTCCGACAGCAGCACCTGCGACCCGTCGGTCCGAGTCTTCAGGATGATGTTCCTGAACTCCGCGGGGGTCGTGAGTCGCGACCTGGCCGTCACGGTCGCGTTCAGCATTTGAGTCCGCGGCGAGGGCTGCCCGCCGATCTGGCCCGCGGCGACTTGCGTGTTCTGCGCTTCGATCGCCGCAATCACGTCCGAGGGCATGAGCGAGAAGGCGGCGAGCCGGTACGGGTCGAGCCAGATGCGCATGGCGTATTGCGAGCCGAAGACATTCGTGGAATCGACGCCGGGCAGTCTGGCGATCAGGTCTTGAAGGTTTGACACCAGATAATCGGCTACGTCGCCGTCCGTTTGGCGGTCGGTTTCGTCATAGATCGCCAGCAGCAACAGCGTGTCGTCGTTCGACTTGGTAACGGTAAGCCCTTGCTCCTGGACCTCTTGCGGCAGGCGTGAGAGCGCCTGCTGCACCTTGTTCTGCACCTGGACCTGGGCGATGTCGGGGTCGATATCCTTGTTGAACATCGCCGAGACGGTGACCTGTCCGTCCGAACTCGACGTGGCGGAGAAATAGAGCAGTCCGGGCAGGCCGGTGAGTTGCTGTTCGATGATTTGCGTGACGCTGGATTCGAGCGTTTCCGCTGAGGCGCCTGGATAGTGGGCGCGCACATTCACCTGTGTCGGTGCGATATCGGGATATTGCTCGATCGGCAGGGTGAAGATTGCGCCCGCGCCGGCGAGCATGATCCCGATTGCGATGACCCAAGCGAGGATCGGCCGGGCGATAAACGGCTGGCTGATCACGAGGCCACGGCCTTGATACGACCGCGACGAACGCCTCTTCGGTTCTGGCTGTCAATCCCGCTTACTGAGGAACTCGGCGGCACGGTCAAAATGATGCTGTCCTCAAATGGCGGGTGTAGCGTTAGAGGAAGATGCGCAGCGCCGACCGCTCGAAAACCGAGAATCGTGCCATCGCGTAGCCGTCGCCGAGGAGGGGCCAGATCCCGCGCGACGCGAGCGCAAGCGAGTATGGCGAGTTCGCGACCTGCGGGGTCGGCCTTTTGGCGGAGATCGAGAGGTGAAGGGCCGCGGACAAGGTCAGCTTCACCGAGTGGGAGAGAATTGATCGCGATCTGGAGAAGCTGACTGTGTGGCTTGCCAAGATCGAGGCGCACGAGTTCTTTTCTCTGGCGAACATCACGATTGAGCGGCAGCCTTGCTGGCGAACGGCCGCTGAATTGGCACGCGCCAGAAACAAATCGCATGAACATGAACCATAAATGGCAGCGAAAGCTGACGGCAATCTGACCGACCTCTGCAGTCCCCTCGCGTGCGCCCTAAGCGGCCACGTCAGGCTAGCGTCAGTAAAGGCGCGTACCGGCGCTGGGATGAGAGACGAAGAATGTAGCCCATTATCCAGCTATCCGTGCCAATCTGAGTGGTTGTCGCGGACAAGCACTGGTCAATCGCCGAGAGTGAGGGTGGGGGCGCGACGAGTTGCGCTCTTTTCCGGTAATTACAATTGCGTGCGCGACGGTGCGAACAATGCGCTCAACCGCCTCTGCGAACATCTGCAATGGTGCGGCGCGTCGGTTCGGGTCTATTCCCCGACCAATCGAACTCCGGCATTTGCCCCTGCTGGTGAACTGATCTCAGTGCGGTCGGTCCACATCCCTGGGCGCTCCGAATACCGCTTCGGGCTCCCCCTCTCCCGAACGCTTCGTGCAGACATTGTGACGTTCGCCCCCAACATAATTCACGTCTCGGCGCCCGATGCGTTGGGCTGGAGCGCTCAAACGCTTGGGCGACAGCAAGGTGTCCCTGTCGTCGCAAGCTTGCATACAAGATTCGAGACCTATCTGACATATTACGGCCTAAACTTCGCCCGACGATGGGTAGAATATTATTTGCGATCGTTTTACAGTCGTTGCGACCTGGTCTTGGCTCCGACCCCGCCTCTTGCCGATGAGCTGCGTCGGTTTCTTCCGGAAGAGCAGGTCGCGGTCTGGAGTCGTGGTGTCGACGAGTCGACTTTTTCACCCAGCCGTCGGGATATGTGTTGGAGGCGCGGCCTGGGGTATTCGGACGACGAGCCGATCATCCTTTTTTTCGGTCGATTGGTTCGAGAGAAAGGCATCGCGACCTTCGCCAAGATTGTATCTTTAATCCGGTCAGCCGGCCTGCCGGTGCGACCCTTAGTGATTGGAGCAGGCCCCTCGCGGGCCGAGATGGCTCGGCTGGTAGGCGACGCCGTCTTTACCGGCCACTTGGAAGGGCACGAGCTCGGGCGCGCCGTCGCATGTGCCGACATCCTTCTGAATCCCAGCACCACAGAGGCATTTGGCAATGTCAATCTGGAAGGAATGGCGTCGGGCCTTGTGGTCGTCAGTGCCGACGTCGCAAGCGCCAGGGCCCTGATCGAAGATTCCAAGACTGGTTTCCTTGTCGATCCACACAGCACCCAATGCTTCGCTTCCTTGCTGATCAGACTGATGCAGAATCCTTCGTGCCGTCAGCACATCGCGCTCGCCGCTGTCCGGGCAGCCGCTCAACGTGGTTGGCCAACGGTGCTCGATCAGGTGCTGAAAGCATATGATCGCACGGTTTCATATCACCCCCACCCAGTCCAATGTTGAGCGGTCCTACCATCATGGTGATGAAATCCGTTGCTCATACCAGCGCTCAAAGAAGGCTAATCCTATTTGGCTTCCTCTTCCTGTCCGCGTTCACTGCAAAGGCGCTGGGGCTGGATCCAATAAAGTTGATCAGCGCGATTCAATCAAACCAAAATTACTTAGCTGCTGCATTCGAAAGCAACCCGTTGCCGCTTTTGTCGATCTTCGTTTTTCTGCACATTTTAGCTCTGACTTTATCTCTACCTGGAGCGGTTCTCCCTTTTTGCGTCGTCGCGGGCGCGATTTTCGGTCCACTTTGGGGCTCGGTTATAATAGTTGCCTCACTGACCGTCGGCGATAGTTTAGGCTTTTTGGTGGCCCGCCACCTTTTGAGGGATTGGATTCGAGAACGCTGCTCCAAGCAACTGACTTACATCGAACGCGAAATCTCAAGCAATGGAGCGCTCTACCTCCTTTCCCTTCGTCTCTCAGCAGCCGTTCCATTCTTCGTGATTAATGTCGGCATGGCGCTTACACGCATGCGCTTACGGATATTCGCCCCAGTAAGTCTCCTTGGGCTGATTCCGTCATCCATTTTGTATGTTAATGCGGGATCTAAAGTCGCAGTCATCCGCACACCTGCTGATGTGCTTTCTCCACAATTGATCATCTCGCTGGTGCTCCTCGGCGTGCTTCCGCTGCTCATGAAAGCTCTGCTTTCGCGAACCTGGTCGAAACACGTCTCGCGTTAGGTTTGCGATTGGTGAGGCATGTCGCCTGACTTACAGTCGCCGAGGCGGAGCACGTCGATTTGCCTTAAGGTCCGCCACGAGCTGAACGTGGCCCGGCAAAGAGCGGAACCCCGACTCCAACGGCGCCACAAGTCACACGGCGAGCACCATGCCTCACACTGCCTGAGTGCCGCCGGGCTTACCGACAGTGCTGGCAGGCAGGCGTGGCGCCCGACCTGATCTGATCTTGACCGGGCGTTCGCCGCATCCTGTCCCCACAAAGTCGGCGTGTCAGGAAGTGGTCAGCAAAGAGCGCCAACTCCGGCGAACCGGAATCTCGCGAATTGCATGAGGCAGTCAGAATATGGGTTCACAAACAGTCGACGGCGCTATCGCCATTGAGGTGAGGTGGAGCAACTTGCTCGCAGCGAAGGTGTGGATTGTCACGACCCGCGCCTTATTGCGCCTCCTGTGGTCTGCCGATCGAATGGTCCGTCATATGATCCCTCTGCGAGGAATACGGACCAAACTGGATTGCTATAGGAGGGCAGATCACGACCTGCGGCATCTCGCTGATTTGCTGCGAATTTCGATTAGCGAGCTGCCTCCTACAGGCAATTGCGCTGGAGCACCCGATTTTCTCTTGTTGCTCGCGCGAGCGGTTCTCACGGAACGTCCTGAGGTGATTGTCGAATTCGGGTCCGGTGTATCCACATTCGTGCTCGCAAAGTGTCTGGAGATGAACGGGACCGGCCGCCTGATTAGTTTCGACCATAGCCCGGCATTTGCTGAGCTCACGCGGCGTCAGCTCGAACGCCAGCGGCTGTCGGCGGACATTCGTGTCGTCCCGCTGCGACCTTCCGAGAGCGCGGACCATCCCGGCTTCTGGTATGATGCGAACGACCTTCCCCACGCCATTGATCTTATCATAGTTGATGGTCCGCCAGCATCGCTGCATCCTGAAACGAGAGGCAGTGCCGGGCCTGCGACCTTTGCCAAGCTTCGCAATGGCGGCATGGTGTTACTGGACGACGCCCATCGGTCTGGAGAGCGCAAAATCCTCTCGCGCTGGCGCCGTGCATACCCGGACATCGAATTTTCCAATGTCGACACGATGAAGGGTACTGTTGTGGGGCGTAGGATCGGGGACGGGTTTAGCAGCGAGATTAGGAGCGCTCGGCAGAGATCGGCGCCGGGTGAGACTATTGAAACCGCTGCAAAAGGTGCTTTGGTGCTATAAATCGGGTTCAATGCTGTTCGCGTAGGGCAGGTAATGATGTGAGCGGAACTCGATGAAGGCACTGCTGATCGAAGACAATCCTGATTTACGCGGGATGATCGCGTCGTATCTCACGGCCAGCGGGTACGTCGTGGATTCTTTCGTGACAGGTGCCGAGGCGCGCGCCGCCCTCGCCACCTCGACCTATGATATTCTGCTTCTCGATCTAGGCCTGCCAGATTGTGATGGCCTGAGCCTTGTCGCAGAAATGGCAAGCCGGGCTGGAACGCCTCCGATCATCATCATCACTGCACGAGACGCCCTGGCTTCGCGTATTGCGGGACTGCATGCTGGGGCCGACGATTATCTGGTCAAGCCTTTCGATCTACTTGAATTGCAGGCAAGGGCGCATGCCGTTCTGCGTCGTCCCAGAGAGCGACATACCGGAATCCTTGCCTGCGGAGATGTGAAGCTCGATCTGTTATCTCGCGAAGGCTTCGTTGGTAACCGAGCCATGTCGTTGGCCAGGCGAGAGGCTTCGATGCTGGAAGTGTTGCTGAGGGCCGAGGGCCGCACTGTTGTCCGCGATGTTCTGGAAGAGCGGCTCTATTCGTTCAACGAGCCGGTCACACCGAACGCGATCGAGGCAGTCGTTTCCCGTCTCCGTCGCAAGCTGGAACTGCTCGGCGCTAGAACGTGCATTCAAACCAAACGCGGTATTGGATATAGAATAACACCCGACGTGGAGCCGACCTCATGAGTCCTCGCGCTCGCCTCGGGCGTCTCATTTCGCCATCGAGCCTACGCGCGCGACTTATCCTGATCCTCTCTGCTACTTTTGCCGTAGGGATCCTAGCAGCACTCCTATTCTTTTATTGGGAGGCAACGGCAATCCACAGATCGCTGCAAGAGCGGAGTCTTCAGGAGCAGGCGCGTGAGCTGTTACAGAGCGTCCGCTTGGATGCCGCCGGAGCACCGACCATCCCTTCTGGTCGGTCTCTGAACCCCGTCTACACTGAGCCCAATTCTGGCTTTGGTTATGCTCTCTTCGACCGAAACGGTTCACTGAAGGCGGAATCGCCAAGCAGGGCGGGCAATGCGTCCCTTCCGCTTATTGAAATCCCGGCCCCTAATGAGCAGTTTGGACCAGTGTACTTTGTTGGCCCAAGTCGAAACGCGGCGATAACTACGCGAGCACCGGACAACAGCTACTTTCTCGTCGTTTCTCGGGATGACCCTGATCCCAAAGCTCTTGCTGGCAGCTTGATCGAGCAGGACGCCACGCCACTGCTTTTGTTCGTTCCATTCATCTTCGTCGGCTTCGTTGTTATTGTCCTTGTCATCAATCGCACACTGCGTCCGCTCCAGCGGGCGTCCTCCGAAGCCTCGCGCATTGGCCCCGCGTCACCGATCGCGCGAGTGAACCCGTATGGTCTGCCGTCGGAGATCATCCCCCTTGCTGCTGCGTTCAACGGCGCCTTGGACCGGCTGAACAGAGCCTATCAGGTAGAAAAACGTCTTACCGCAGACGCTGCTCACGAGCTTCGCACGCCCTTGGCGGTGCTGCGAATGCGTCTAGAGCAATCTGGTTTCGCGGAGGAAAACCCAATGGCCTGGGACGCCATCCGACGCGATTTCGCTCAAATCGACCGCCTTACGGGGCAACTACTCGATCTGGCACGCAAGGAGCAGGGCGATACCGTTCGGACGGGGCGCGTCAATCTTTCCAGGGTAGCTCGGGAAACAGCGGCACTTGTGTTGCCATTTGTGGAGAAGGCTGGACGCACGCTGTCCGTTAACGCGCCCGAGGCCGTATCTGTCCGCAACGCAGCCGAGGACGACCTCCGCGATATGACCCGCAACTTGATTGAGAACGCCCTCATCCACGGTGCTGGCGCAATCACCGTCGCTGTCGAGCAGCAAACCGAATTGAGCGGCACCGTTGCAGTGCTCACCGTGACGGATGAAGGACTAGGCCCGCCAGCCGCGCTACGCGCGACGGTCTTCGAGCGCTTTCGTAAAGGCGACAGCGCCGCGCCAGGGGCTGGTCTTGGCCTCGCGATCGTTCGGCATGTTGCCGAGAGCCACGGCGGAGACGCCGCTTTCATTGATGGCCAAGGGTGCGCGGTGCGCGTCACGCTGCCGGTATCACCGCGGCCAATCTCAGACTGAGAGGGCGGCAATTGCGGGCCGTTGATCAGCGATGTGCGGGAAGCGGCCTTTCTCGTCGCCCACCTAGACGCTTGTGATTGAAAGCATCAATCCCTGGTCTGAAGCGCCGCTCGGCAAGACCGAAAGCCGCAAGTCCGCTCCCGGCGATTCTCGCCCCAAGCAGTAGCGCTCACGGTGACGCGGAGCTGTGAAGGGCGGAGAGCGGCTGCCTCAGGCGGCCCTAGGGTAGTACAAACGGCGATACATATTCGTTATGTTTATCCGGTGCGGGGCGCCACTCTCTTATGAGACTGACTCTTCTCACTGAATTACAGCGGGATTTTCAGCGCCCAACGTATGGCGTCGATCGAGTTCGACGGATAACACGTAAGCACCCTGGCGGGGTGCAGCTACGCGCTGCTCCCTTATCATCGGCGGCATTTTGTGAGGGAGCACCGCGAGATGCTCTAATCGGCGCAGCCTGCGTCTTCGGCCATAGTGCGATGTGCGGGCTCGCCGCCATGAGCGCAGCGGACGATTTCCGCATCCGCCCAGGGCGGATCCGCTCGATGAGCAGCGCGCGAAGCCCTTCATCGCGTAGGCGCTGGCTGCGGCCCAGCGCGTCGGCGGATCGGTCGCCCGCAAGGGTATGATTGGGCCGAACCATCGCTCCCGTTTCGACCGTGGGCAGCGCGCATCGATGCAGGCCAATCAGCTTATCACCTCCCGCTCACGCGGCGCCGTCGTCAAAGCGCGCGTGGTCCACCATGGCGGACGCGACGCGCCACTCGCAACCCACCTCAACTATTTGCGCCGCGAAGGCGTCACCCCCGACGGAGAAGGCTCGGCTGTTCGGGCCCCGGCAGGGACGACGCCGATCCAAAGGCGTTCGCGCAGAAGTGCGAGGACGATCGATCTCATCTTCCAAGTCTCGAATGCGGCAGCTTATCGCGGTTTCCTGGATCTCCAGCGTCTTGGCTGCACGCCGGAAGCTGCCGCAATCGGCAGCCGCAACAACATAACGGAGATGGCGCAGCTCCATCAGCTGCACCCGCCACAATCATCCGCAGGAAGTTCACCGATCGAGCATTGAATCAAGATCGCTTCGCATTGTGCCGAACGGTTCATCGACGCCCGGCCAGATTATCGCCGGTGATCAGCCCGGTGCGCTATCACCCGATATGCCTGCCTCAAGCGAGCTTGCGACGCTGAACATCGAAGTTCTCCTCCATCGCGGCCAGCGAGGGTTTCAAGAGCGCACAACAGATGCTCAGCGACATCAAGCCGATCCTCGTCAGAGGCGCGCCTGAACGCATCGAGCACCAGATCCTCGAGTTTTCTAGGCTGCGGCAGCGTCAAAACCCTGCTGGGACAGCGCGTGTACAATCGCCTTCTCACTCACAGTTTCCTTTTTGAAGGTAACCTGCACCTGTTTCTGCCAGAGTTTTGTTTTGACTTTGTGCACGCCAGGTATCTGCGTAAGGGCGCTGCGGATCTTCTCCGCGCAGCCGTCGCAGACCATTCCCGGAACCTCCAGCATCACTGTCATATCCGGATTGAGCTGGGTGGTCATTTGTCCTCCATTAGAGCAATGCGGCGTAAACTTGGGCGTAGTACCACCCGACAAACACGAGAGCGGCGCCGCTCACGAGCTGAATCGGGCGGCCCAACAAGCCGAGGCGCGTAAAACGCGTGGCAGTGCTTGCGGCAACGCCGGCGAGCAGGAAGGGAAGACCGCGCCCAACGCCGAAAAAGAACGCCAGAAGTACGCCGAGTTTTGGCGCGCCAGTCGCGGCAACGACCGTGAACAAGAGGAGGAGCGGGGCCACGGACGTGCCAAGGCTGAACACCAGCCCATAGGCAAAAGCTCCCGCCACTCCCGGCCTGCGCAAAGCACGGAGTCGATCAAATGACACCCGTGGTCGCCAAAAAGCGAGTCCCGCAGCCGAGAACGAGATAATCGCCATCGCGAGCGCCCAATTGCGGCCGAATGACTCCGTGGCCAATGCGCCGAGTTGACCCGCAAAGAGACCAAGCGCTGTGAGGCTTCCGACGATGCCAACGAAGAAAGCCCCTGCGATTGCAAGCCCGTCGTGACGACCTGCAGCATCAGATGCACCAGCCATACCCGCGACGCTGAGCCCGACAGGCAATGTGCACGGGCAAACCGCGCTCGCTAAAATACCTGCGAGGAACGTGGTTCCGATTGCTGGCAGGAGTGCCCCTCCAGCGAGCCCAAGTTGGATCGACTGCAACGCAGACTCCAACGTCATTTCGCCTCCACTGGTGTTCCAGCTTGATACCCGAGGGCGTTCACAGCGGCTACGATTCGGTCAGGTGAAACACGTGCAGGGGCATAGGTCACGCGCATCGTCCTGGCCGCCAAGCTCACCTCGACATTAGATACGCCGTCGATGTTCTTCACAGTTCGCTTGATCGTCGCGGCACAGCTCACACACGACATACCGGTCACCGGCACGATGACCGTCGTTCCTACAGCCTTATCGGAAGCTGAGCTTGTCGCCATCCCAACTGCGAAAATGACAGCGAGAAGCAGCGCGACGAGCGAAAGCAGTGCGACCAAACGAGCGCTAGGCAATCTCGTCTTTGCACTCCTGATCGTCATAGCGGTTTCTCCATACGGTTGCGCGCGCCTAGCACATGCACCTTTGACCAAGGGATTATGCGTTCCGTACCACAGTCCGGAGTCAAGGGGCACTGCGGGTACCAGGCGCAGGAGATGAAGGGATCTCCGACCTGAACAAACGGAGCGACATCAAAGCCAACGCCAGTTCGATAAGGGCAAATGACGCCAAGGCGGTTCCGAAGCCAAACCGAAGCATCTCGCCGAAGATGAGGCTCCCAAGCCCAAAGCCGACAAAGAGCATAAAGACGTTCAGCCCCATGGCTTGCCCAGGCCGCTCGCCCCCAAGGGAGGTCACAATCCCGCCGAATAGGGGTTGGGTCATGTCGTAGCCCAAGGAAAGCAACATCGCGACCAGTGGAGCAAGGATCAACGGAAAGCCAAGCAGCAAGAACACGGCTGCGATGCTGCCAAGCATGAGCCCAATTGGCAGCAACCTCGCACGCCCCCATCGGTCGGCCATTCGGCCGATAACCGGCCCGAGCAACAACCCTGGAACGCCATATCCAAGCAACGCGAGACCGATGCCGGCCGGACCGATGTCGTAGCGACGCTCAAGATAAACCCCAAGCCACGTGAAGACCCCGGAATGAAACATGGAGTTGATGAGGACATAGCTGTAGGTGCGCCGCCCTCTTGGCGTCTGCAGAAGGCTCTTGTAGGCGCGGAATACGTCTCGGGACGTGCTCATTACCGGCTGCGCCGCAGCAGCGATGATGCGTCGGTAAGGCAAGAAAAGAAGCAGGGATCCCAATCCTGCTGCTCCTACGACGACGAATAACCCCTGCCAGCCGATATGAGGAACCATCATTGCGCCCAATGGCGACCCAAAAGCCATCCCCCCGGCCATCGCGCCGAATAGCCATCCGAGAGGGCGTCCACGTTGTTCATAGGGATAAAGCCGACCGATAAGCGTTAGGCCGAGAGGAACAACGCCGCTGGCGCCCAGCCCTGTTAGCACCCGCCAAGCTGTGATCTGCTCAATCGAGGTTGCGGTCGCTGTCAATCCGGTGAGCACCGCGAAGAGGGCCAGCGAAGCGAACATGACGCGGTGGATGCCAAGCCGATCGGCCAACAGTCCGTAGACAAGCGTCGCAACGCCGTAGGGGATCAGGTACGCCGGCACTATAAGGCTGATGCGTTGGATCGAGGTCCCAAAGTCGTCAGCAAGAGTTGGGAGAATCGGCGCGACCATATAGGCCTGAAAGAAAATCATAAATGTCGCTAGCGAGAGCATCCAAAGTAGACGCTCGCGTCGGCCATTCGCCGCGCTAAGGGGCGTTGCAGTAGTCATTGGGCTCAAAGTCCTTCTTATCGACTCGCTCTGACACGAGCTGAGACGGGTTTCGCAGCCGGGCTGGTATCTGGGTGCTTACCGATTTTCTGGGGTTCCTTTGGAAACCTCTCAGCCGTTCGACGGGATGACGGTGTAGTGGATCGTCTGTGCGACAATCCGTCCGTCCCTGATCAGATAGCTGTCCGCGCCATCCTCGACTTCGGCGCCGCTACCGCGTGCACTCCACTCGAGAAAGCCGAGTTCGCCTTCAACCAACAGGTTCTTGTATTCGAACACAGCCTCGGGCAGCTCTTCTCTGAGCCGTTGGGCGAGCTGGCGTAAGCCGTCGTGGCCTCTGAAGACGCCGCTCGCCGTCAGCACGACCAAATCCTCGGCGTAATTCCGCGCCAGATCGTCCTCGACGGTGCCGTGCTGACTTTCCCGTAAATGATCGTCAAGCACCTCCGCCGGCGCACGATAATTCATCGGTCCCACTGCAGTACTCCTTCACGCTGTCTGGAGCATGGGCGACTCAACCTTCTTCCCGACACTAAGGACCGCGTCAAAGAAGAGCTGCGGACGTTCCCATAGCGAGTTGAAGAAAATGGCTGTGACGCTGACAGCCATCGCCACCATGGCCCACACCGGATAAATGAGACCCGTCGCGGCGATCGGAATTCCGACGCCGTTAAACAGGAACGCAAGACTCACGTTCTGGAGCATCTTACGGTAGCTCCTTCGGCTGATCTGGCGCGCGACCAGAACGGCATTCAAGCGATTGGACAGGATTATGATGTCAGCGGATTCGATCGCTATGTCGGTGCCACCACCCATAGCGATGCCGACATCCGCCTGCATCAATGCGGGGGCATCATTGATACCGTCGCCGACCATCGCGACCCTCGTTCCGCCCGCTTGAAGCTTTCGGATGATCTCCGCCTTGCCATCGGGCAGAATGCCGGCGTGCACAGTTTCTATACCGACGTCTCGCGCGACCTTTTGCGCGGCGCGCTCATTGTCACCGGTTAGCAGAATCAGGCGAAGCCCGTCGGACCTCATTCCCGCAACTGCTTCCTTGGCGTCGGTTTTCAGCGTGTCACCTAGGGCAATGATGCCGAGCGATTGTCCGTGTCTGCCGACGGCGATCACTGTCCGGCCGACTTCCTCCAGCGCCGCAATTCGATCAGTAAGCGTCGAAAGATCCACGCCTCTCTCCGAGAGAAAGCGCGGGCTGCCGACAAGGATCTCCCCGCCATCTATTTTCGCAACGATGCCTCTGCCGGGCACAGCCTCAAAGGACTCGACGTCTGGCGGGACGGCGCCTCGCTCAAAAGCCGCAGTGACCACTGCTTGCGCGAGCGGGTGTTCAGAGGAAGCTTCTGCCGCTGCCGCCAAGGCGAGCAACTCGTCCTCTTCGCCATTAACGGCCTCAATCTCACGGACTGCAGGCTTGCCCTGAGTAAGCGTGCCGGTCTTGTCGAGAACAATGGTCTTTACCAGACGGAAGCCTTGGAAGGCTTCGCCCGTGCGCATTAGAACGCCCCGTTCGGCCGCCTCACCAGCACCGCGCACTATTGACAGCGGCGCGGAGATACCCACTGCGCAAGGATATCCCATTACAAGCACACTCAAGCCGGCGAAGATTGCCCGTTCCAAGTCGACTTCGCCGGATACGAGCCAGGATCCGACCAGCCAACCGACAAGAGCGAGCATCGCAATAATGAGGACTGCCGGCGTATATACCTGAAGAACTCGGTCAACGAGATGCAAGAGGCCTGGCTTGAGTGCCCGAGCGTCCTCAACCTCGCGAATTACCTTGTGCAGGAAGCTCCCCTCGCCGACCGCTCGCACCAGAACGAGCAACGTGCCATTGCCATTGATTGAACCGCCGATCACCGCGTCGCCTTTTTTCCGCTCGACCGGAATCGGCTCGCCGGTCACGAAGGACTGATCGACCGCCGAATGCCCGCTAGCCACCTCACCATCGACTGGCACGCGCTCACCAGGACGAATACGGACGAGATCGCCGATCGCCACCTCCGCGATCGGCAGTTCCAACTCCTGGCCATTGCGCTCGACGCGCGCGGTTTCCGGCTGAAGATCGAGGAGCTGTTTCACCGCCTGCGAACTGCGGGTCTTGACGATCAGCGAGAGCCATTCCGAGAAGATGTGGTAGGTCGTGACCATCACTGAAACTGCGAAAAAGGCTGCCGTCGGGTAGGCTGCGGGGGAGAAAATGAACCCGATCATGCCGCCAATGATGCCGGCGAAGGCACCCGTCTCAAGCAAGACATGTTGATTGAGAATGCCCCGGCGCAGTGCCTGCGCTGCCATCACCAGAATATGGCGTCCAATGCCAAAGACGAGGATGACGGCCATGGCGGCGACAAGCCACGGAACGGCTGCAGCGAACCAAGCCTGCTCCTTCACGAGCATCAGCGCGAGTGCGGCGATGCCCAATCCGCCGGCTCCGAGAATCGCTGGAGCGAGGCCTCGTGCTCGCAGCACGAGGAACATCAACCCGATGAGGCTGAAAAATACCACGCCATGGATGGCGAGGGCCGCGATACCCATCGGGTTGGTAATTAGGGCTATGGCGAGGAGGCTGAACGCGGTCGCAACGAGAAAACGGCGACCTTCGCGGACGAGCTCGCGCTCCTCCTCTTCGAAGGGCCGAACCTTGCGTGGATCTGAAATTGTATAGCCGATATCGCGCAGGATTTTCAGCAACGCTTCGGGGCGGGCGACGCTCGGGTCGTATTCGACCAGCGCCTGCTCATGCGTGAGGCTTACCGCAACTTTATCGACGCCTGCTTGGCTGCCAAGCGCCTTTTCGATCGTTCCAGTGCAAAGCGAGCAATGCAGACCGCCAATCCGAGCGCGTATCCTGGCCCGATCGGGTCGGCTCGCCGGCTCCTCGCTCCAAGGCTGGGTACGGGGTGCAATCGCTGTAGCCGTGTTCATAACGTGACCTCCGGTCCAACAGTAGCCGTCGAGCTTCCGACGGCGTCCAGTTGAGCCGAGTCTACGCTCCGTACCAACCTACGGAGTCAAGCGGGGATCGGCGCGTCATTCTGCCCGGCTCATGAGCTAAGCCTTGATCTCGGCAAATAAACCGAAGCCGATCGACCAAAGACCAAGGGCGACGAGCAGCAAACCAGTCCAGAGCGGTAGTCGTCGCGATAAGGAGGACAGCCAATCCAACGCCCGCCGCGCCGACGGGACCAGCACCGCTGCGACGATCGGGAGCGACAACGCGAACCCGAAGAGACTCAATGAAATAAACCCAGCCGAAAGGGTTCCACCGCTCACGCCGCCTGCTGCAGCCATGCCCAACAAGGCAAACATCAGCGGCGCAGCGCACGCTGGAATATTGAGGCCAAACAACAGACCCAAGGCGATGGAACCACGTGACCCAGACAGGCCGCCGAGGGCGGGTCCAAGTGAAATCTTCAGCGATCCAGCACGGCGTAAAATGTACAACAGGCCGATCGCCACATAAATCGCGCCAAGCACGATCCAGGCAGCCTTTTGGAAGCCTATGAAGGCGATACCGATGACAACGGCTGCCATGCCCAATGCTCCGATGAGCACTGCACGAGTGACCGCAAAGACACCGATTTGGACAAGTTTATCTGCGAAGGTCTTGCCTTCGATGTATTTTACAAAAACCAGGGTCGATCCTATCGAGCATGGTTTCTACAAAGCCGAGAAGGCCGAGCCCGATTGGAAGGACCACGAGTTGAAAAGCTCCCAGCTCGGTCACTGATCCTGAGCCGGAACTTGGTAGCCTGCCTTCTTGATCACCTCGACAAGCTGATCTTCCTTGACGGTCTGCGGATCGAAGAGAATGCGCGCCTGGCCGTCTTTGAAGGAAACATCGGCACCACGTACGCCCGCCTCAGAACTTACGAGGGCCTTAATATTCTGTGCACAGCCGCTGCAGTGCATACCTTCGATCTTGAGCGTGACGGATTTCATCTGATCTTCCTTCGTGTAGTAGAGGACGTTTGATTTTCAAGCCGGTCCCCCTCCTGAAGCGCCTCTAGAATAGTGCACCCCTTCAGTGCCCCCCGGCCAGGACAGTCCGCGATCACTTTCTCTAGCGCTTTGCGGATCTTCTTGAGCTCAATGATCTTCTCATCGACCTCGTTGATCTTTGACGCCGCCTTCTGGCGCACGTCGCTACAATCCGCCGAGGGATCGGCGCGCAGCCACAGCAGTTCCTGGATCTCGCGGAGCGAGAAGCCAATCTGTTGCGCTTTGCGGATGAAACGGATTCGTCTCACCGTCTCAGCAGAATAGTGTCGGTATCCGGTGTGTCCCGGCTTCTCTGGCTGCTCGATCAAGCCGCGCCGTTCGTAAAATCGGACAGTTTCGACGCCCACTCCCGCCTCGTGAGCGGCTTTGCTGATCGTGAATGCTTGCATACTCATCTCCCGATGGCTTTGAGTCTCGTGCGGAGAACGGCTCTCATGAAAGGCGTCAGGGCGTAACAGAAACCACCTTATGTCCTGAATTCGGCCCATCCACGAGATGTCCATCCCGAATATGGATGACCCGATCCGCGAGTCTGGCCAGTTCTTCTGAATGTGTAACGACAATGACCGTTCGTTCCCGCGATACCTCTTGAAGGAGTTCGTAGATGATCTGTCCCGAGCGCGAGTCGAGATTGCCGGTGGGCTCGTCGGCGAGCACTAGGCGCGGTTGGTTAGCCACGGCGCGCGCGATCGCAACGCGCTGCATCTCGCCGCCACTCAGCTCGCGAGGACGATGTTTCAAGCGGTGCCCGAGCTGGAAGCGCTCAAGCAATGTTTTCGCCCTCACGCTCCTCTCCGAGGCGCTGACGCCGTTGAACTCCATCGGCAAAGCGACATTCTCCAACGCCGTCAGATTCGGGATCAGATTGAACGTCTGAAAGACGAACCCGACCGTTTGCCTGCGAAAGCGCGTCAGCTCGCCTGATGATAGCCTGTTCACGGCCTGCCCAGCGACGAGGACCTCGCCCCGTGTTGGCCGGTCCATTGCCCCAATCATGTGCAAGAGCGTCGACTTCCCGCTTCCGCTTGGGCCGACGATGGCCACCATGCCCCTTTCCTGTATCGTGAGTTCGATCCCGGCGACCGCATCGACCGTCTCGCTGCCTTTACGATAGGACTTGGAGACGCTGCGCAGCTCAACGACCAAGTTGTCGATCAGCAGTTTATTCATGCTTCATGGCCTCAAGGGGAGAGAGTTTGACGGCTTGCCAGACTCCGTAGGCGCTGCCGATCACCGCCGCCAGCACAGCGACGGCAATGACGAGGGCGAGAGTCGAAGCAGAAAGATTGCTGTTGATCGCGAGACTCTCAAAGAGCGGCCTATAGTGGCTCGGCAGAAACGGCCCGATGCTCAGTGCGAACAAGCGTCCGGTGACGATCTCGCCGATGCCGCGGAAGAGCAGCAGCCCAAGAGCACCGCCAAGCAGCGTCAACGCCACGGCCTCCGTTAGAAATTGGGTGGTGACGCCGCCGTTGCTCGCACCGATTGCCTTTAGCGTGCCGATCTCGCGAGCGCGCTCGCGCACTATCATCAGGAGCACGAAGAAGACGACGATGACCATCAGGGCTACAGCTAGGATGCCGCCGACGCTGGTGAGCTGCGTAACCCTCTGACTGGTCGTCGCCGTGAATACGGCGGCGCTTTCGGGAACAAGGATATCCGCGACATCGCCGACCGCCTCTTGCAGCCGCTGCGCCACAACAGGCACGTTCTCGACATTGTCGACGTTGACAAATAGCCAGGAGATTCCCTGATCGATGCCGTAAATCGAGCGGAACGTCTCCACAGGCATGAAGAGCTGGAGGTCGCCGAAGATATAGCCGCTGGCGTACATGCCAATGATCCGTAATTCCCGCGTCGGCCGATCCATTCCGAAGATCGCCGGATGGGTGCGGGTTGGGTCGATCGTGAGCGTCGCCTTGCCGACATCTTCGGGCCTAATCCCGGCCCATTCGGCATAGCCCTGGCCAATGATAGCGACGTCCTGTCCGGCATCCTCAGGCATGAAATCCCGCCCAGCGATGATCCGCGGGTTACCGGCCTCACCGTGCGACTCGAGCCGCTTTACTGCGCCCGGTGCCAAGCCGACATGCATGACGAAGTTGGGCGGCGTAATCGGCGCCATCGCGAGGAGATACGGCTCGGCCTGTCTGACGTGTTCGATCCCGCGCACCTTCTCCAGCGTGTCCTGCGGCAGGAGACGATCCTGGCCAACCATGTTCACGTGGCCCATTGAGCCACGACCGCGAAGTTGTAGGACTGTGTTGACGTTCTCGTTCAGCACGGTCGTTTGCCGCTGCATCGCGTCGCCGATCGAATACATCGCGAGGAGTAGGAAAAAGGGAACGCCGATCAGGATTGCGACAAGGACAAGGCGGACCTTGTTCCGCAGGAGATTGCGCAGACCCAGGATGATCATGCCCATGCGGCCTCCTCAAGTGTTCTTCATGGCTTGTATCGGGCTCAGCCGAATGCCCTTGAAGATCGGATACAGACTGCCAAGGGCAGCGAAAACGAACCCGCCCAGCAGGATCAGGAGCAACGTGTTTTGATCAATGCTGAGCTCGAGGTCCAACGCCGCCCGAAGAACTGTTCCGAAGAGAGCGGCCGTACCCACCGCGCCCGCGGCTGCAAGTGCCGTCACCGCGAGGACCTCGGCGAGGAACTGCTTCACGATCTCCCAATTGGAGGCGCCGATCGCCTTAAGTGTGCCGATCTCGTTGATCCGCTCACGCGTCGCCAGGATCATGATGAAAACGACCAGAACGCCGCCGATCGCAAAGAGGAGCAACGATCCGTAGAGCGTGGCAGCCGCCATGCTCCCGAGGGTCGTTTTTGCCGTCGAGACCTGCTCGGCGGCGGTCACGGCATCTACGCCCGGCAGTTGCTGCAGGTCGTTCGCGACGGCCGCGACATTGGCGATCGAGTCGACCCTGACGCGGATCTTGGAGAGCTTGTCGCCGGGATTGTAGATGCGCCGGAACGTTTCCAGCGAAACGAAGACGTGGTTGTCACCGAAATCGTTGCCGGTGGCGTAGATGCCAACCACTCGCAGCGGCTGACTTTGGAGGG
Organism: Magnetospirillum sp. 64-120; assembly: GCA_001898825.1. GTDB lineage: Bacteria > Pseudomonadota > Alphaproteobacteria > Rhodospirillales > Magnetospirillaceae > Magnetospirillum. The sequence continues at coordinate 15,736 of MKVK01000019.1, read as the reverse complement.
TGATCATCCTGCCCTGGAGTGAGGTCTCGCCGCTCGCCGCATTGAGCCCGAGACGCTCCTGGGCATAGACCCGGCCGACGACGGCGACATCCTGGGCCACGTCCTGCTCGCCGAGACCCCGTCCCGCGATGATCTCGGCATTCTCGTAGTCCACCTCCCCGATCGCGCGCATCGGCGCGTAAGGCTGCAAGCCGATGATCATCGCATATGCGTTTGGCCTCGACGGATCGACCTGAGGCGTATGGATATACTCCTCCACCTTTACGATATGCTCGGCATTGGAAATGCGCCGTATCTGCTCGAGGGTGCCGACCGAGAACGCGTCGGCGCCGACCGGCCTGTCGCCGCCGAAACCGCCCGTACCGAAGGCGCCGGCCTCGCGCAGCTCCACCATCGTTCGGACATTCGCTTGGAGGCTCTCGAGCTTGCCGCGCGTCTGGAAGGCGCCTTGAACCATCACGGCGAAGAGACCGATGATGATCGCAAGGAGAAGAACCACGACCCCTGTGCGAACCCGGGTGCGGAAGGGGTTTCGCAGCCCTCTTGTAACTGCACTCATTCTTCACTCCAGATCGGGCGCGCAAGCAAAAGGCTGCACTGTCGGATCGGTTTCCAACGTTAGCATCCGTACCTAGGTACGGGGTCAAGTCGTTTCTCACCAGTATGCGGGTGGGCACAGGTTGAAGCTGGAACAGAGCGCTCTACGGCAATCAGAATCTGGCGAAAGCATCGAGATCCTATGGGCTGGTGGATAGCGACCTGCCGTCAGGCAGAATGGCGTTGCTAAACCCACCCATTCTGGAGACGACAATGCAACAGGTTGCAAATCGGCCGGAACAGGCCGCTATCCGCATCGATCTTGGCGCGATCTTTGTTTCGATGGAACTGTCTCGATCAAGTTGGCTGATCACTTCACTGTCGCCGGGTGGCGGGGAGAAGATGTCCAAGCATTCTCTGCGGGGCGGGGACGTTGCGGGACTCCTGGAGCTGTTTGCGACGCTCCAGGAAAAGGCTCAGACCCGAACCGGTGAGCGCTTCCGGATTATTGTCATCCAGGAGGCTGGACTAGACGGCTTCTGGATCCATCGGGTGCTTCAGGGCGAAGCGATCGAGAGTCACGTGGTCGACGCCGCCTCGATCCTGGTGTCGCGGCGGCGCCGGCGGGCGAAGACCGATAAGATCGACGGCGAGACCCTGGTACGGACCTTGCTGGCCTATAAGCGCGGCGAGCCGCGGGTCTGCTCCATGGTCAGGCCGCCGACCCCCGAGGAAGAGGATCACCGTCGAATCTGCCGGGAGCGAAAGACGCTGATCGCCGAGCGGGTGGAGCACGTCAACCGGATCAAGGGGTTGCTGTTCACCCAGGGCGTCGGTGACTATGAGCCGCTGCGCCGCAACCGACGCACCAGGCTCGAGGACCTGCAAACGGGTGATGGTCGCGCCTTACCTTTCCACCTGAAGGCACAGGTTGTGCGTGAGCTCGACCGGCTTGAGCTAATCCTGGAGCAGTTGCAAAAGGTCGAGGCGGCGCGCGATGATCTGCTGCTGGATCGGGCCAAGGAGAACGACCCGGCGCCGGTGGTGAGACTGCTGCAGCTGAAGGGGGTGGGCGCTGAGTTCGCCAACGTACTCTGGTCTGAAGGTCTCTATCGTCACTTCGACAATCGAAGGCAGCTTGCGGCCTATGCCGGACTTGCGCCAACGCCCTGGCAGAGCGGTTCTGTCGATCACGAGCAAGGCGTCTCAAAAGCGGGCAATCCGCGGCTAAGAGGAACGATGGTACAGATGGCCTGGCTGTGGCTGCGACACCAACCAGACTCGGCCCTCAGCCAGTGGTTCAAACAGCGGGTCGAGCGCAACGGCGGGCGGCTGCGTAAGCCGCTGATCGTCGCCTTGGCACGTAAACTGCTGGTCGCACTGTGGCAGTATGCGACCGCCGGCGTAGTGATGGAGGGTGCCACCATAAAGCCGGCCTGATCTGAAGCCGCCCAAACCTCTTTCGCCATCTGACGGGGCCTGATCAGCCCCGGCGGATCCAGGCGGACGAACCGGCCTGGCACATGGTCTCAACAACCGCTCCAAAGAATGGTCACGTCCTCCTGAGCCTAGCCGCCGTATGCGGGATAAGGGTGCAGCCGCCCCGGGGCGGCGACCGTATGTGAGTTTCAACCGAGCCAGAAATGCTCGAATTGGAAGACAGGCTCAACCTCGGATCCGTAGCAACCCAAGGAGATAATCCATGAAGCCGTAAGCCGTACACAATCCGGTTGACTCGAGGTCGCCCTTGTGAGTCCGTGATGGCCAGCAAAGACGAAGCGCCGCATCACCGCGCTCAATTCCAGCACACCTGACTCCATCCGACAGGCACGCGCTTTCTTAGCCCGGTTCCTCCGAATCTGCGCATTGCAGATTCTGTTTGACACCGTACCATACTACGGCGGCTACAGTGCGCGCGGCTGGAACTCGGGCCCCCCAGGATTTGGCCACAGCCGCTTCAGTGAGGAAGCAACCGCTGAGAGGAGATTGAAACGTGGCACAACAACAAGTCCGCCATGACTGCATCCAAGCCTGTCTCGACTGCACAATCGCTTGCGAAACCTGCGTCAGCTTCTGCATTGGCGCGCGGCTCGGCGAATACTCAGCGCTGGGCCGAGCTCTGTGCTGTCATCTGCGAAGCTTGCGCGGCTGAATGGGACAAGCACGACATGGAAGAATGCCGCCGCTGTGCCGAGGAGTGCCGGCGGGTCGCTCAGGCCGCCTGACGCTATCCGCGACAGCCGCGTGACGGGTTGCTCTATTGGTCAGACTGTTGCGCATTTCCGCTCGGATCCAAGGCATTTCCGCGTTTTTGTTGGGGATCGGTGACGCAACGCCGCGCTTCCACATGAACGTAAGTTGCAGGAACAAGGCAGTAAGGGCCGCCCTGAGGATGGCCGCACCGTCAGAACGAGCGACCCCATAGACCTCACAATGGATTGATCGTGAACCACCCTCTTGAAGGCGACCTGTCTCCTCCGGTCGAGAACCATAAATCGGAAAAGAGTCGCCTGACGCTGCTCCTCGGCAGCTATACGATGCTAGGACCGTTCTCGATTTCGACCTACATGCCCTTTTTTCCGGCGCTGATGGTCAGCCTGGGGGCCACACAAGCTCAACTTCAGCAGACCCTCAGCATCTATATGGCCGCGTTCGGCTTTATGATGCTGCTGCACGGACCGCTTTCGGATGCCTTCGGCCGCCGAACCGTCGTTCTCGTCGGATTATCAGTCTATCTCGCTGCCTCGATAGCCGGGGCCTTATCAACCTCACTTGCGCTTTTGATGTTGTTCCGAACGCTCCAGGGCCTCTCGGTGGGGGCGGGAAGCGTGGTCGGACGCGCAGTGATCCGCGATCGCTTGGAGGGTGCCGAAGCGCAAAGGCTGCTGTCGCAGGTCACGATGATTTTCGGTCTCGCTCCCGCCATCGCCCCCGTGTTCGGCGGATGGCTGCAAAAGTGGTTTTCGTGGCCGTCGGTGTTCATCTTCCTGGCGCTGTTCAGCTTTGTGCAGCTCGTCGCCAGCTTCGCCTACCTGCCGGAGACACTGCCTCCCGACAAGCGGACATCGATGCGACCGGCCGAGTTGGTCCGCAGTTACAAGTCCGTGCTCGGATCCAAACCCTTCTGGCTTCTGTCGCTTGCCTTGAGCGGAAACTTCGCCGGCTTCTTTCTTTATGTGTCCTCAGCTCCTTGGTTCATCATCGATTATCTGAGCCTGGACCAGGACCAGTTCGGCTGGCTGTTCATCCCCGCCATGTCGGGCGTGATCTTCGGATCTTACCTATCCGGCAGGCTCGCGAAGCGGCTTCCACGCCGGGCGACGGTACGCTGCGGCTACGCCATCATGTTTTCCGCCATAGCACTGAATTTGGCCTACAACGGCTTCTTTCCTCCCGATATTCCGTGGGCGGTCCTTCCGGTGGCGATGTACACCACCGGCATGTCACTCGCTATGCCCAGCATCACGCTGCTAACGTTAGACATGTTTCCGGGACTGCGAGGTATGGCGGCCTCAATGCAGGGCTTCATTCAAACGATGGTGATGACCTTTACCTCGGCTGTCCTCGCACCGCTGCTCGGCGCTTCCGGCATACACCTTGCGTTCGGTCTGTTTTCCTTGGCGCTCGCGGGGTATCTCTCGTGGTTCATCTACGCCCGACACTTTCTTACTGCGCCAAAGGAGCAGGAAGACACGATCCAGCCGAGAAGCCCTAAACGAAGGCGCCAAGAATGAGCATAGAGGCGAAGCGATCTGATGCGTGGCCCCACCAGTTAGGGCCTCGGTGTTGGCCGATCTTCTTCCGACGCTACCTCCTGGTTTCGGCAGGTGGCCACACACTCTGGGAGCCGCTACATCTTCCACTATACACGATTTCACAGGTGGCTCTCAATCTCAGAGTAGGCCTCTTTCTAGTCAGCTGCATCCTCACGCCGGTGGGGGCCCCGGCCTCGCAGCGTCCGTCGCCCAACGTGATGAACCTGATCTCCAAGGGTCGGTCTATCGCCCGCTCGATGATCGGCGGCATTCCGGAAACCCAGGAAATGCTCGATTTCTGTGCCGAGCGCGGCATCGTCGCCGACATCGAGATGATCCGAGCCGACGAGATCAACGGCGCCTATGAGCGCATGCCCAGGGGGAGACGTCAAGTATCGCTTCGTCATCGACAATGCGACGCTGGCGGCCTGATCGCGATGCGCCCCAGTTTTCAGCGTGTGTTCTTGGTCAGCGGTTTTCCTCCGAACCGATTGGCTTTACGGTGCGAAAGCGCCAAGCTCCGTTGCTCGAAGTAAGCGGCTATGCGGTGGCGCCTGTCCCGACGACCGGCTTGTCGACAAGCGCCGTCGACGCAATTGACGCGAGGCCGCGCGATACGGCCGACCAAGGGCGAGCACATGCTCCTCGTGGCGAGCCAAGCTTGGGCGCGTGCGTGACGATGGCCATGGTGAAACTGTTGACCCATGCCGTGGAGCTTCGTCATCTCCGCTACTTCGTGGCCGCGGCTGAGCATGGCAGCTTCCGTAAGGCCGGATCCGCCATTGGTGTTCAACAGTCCGCACTCAGCCGACGCATCCGCGATCTCGAACATCATCTCGGCGCTGCGTTGTTCCATCGGCATAGTGCGGGCGTTAGTCTAACTTTCGCCGGTCAACGCTTTCTGCGGCGCGCCCGACAGATACTGAGAAGCGTCGGCGACGGCATGCTGGACGTCGCCGCCATCGGCCGTTCAGAACATGGGCTGATCAGGATCGGCATCTATTCCTCGATCGCATCAGGTTTTCTCCCGGAGCTGCTAAGGCGCTATGGCAATCAATACCCGAAAGTTCAGATTGATCTGATCGATGACAATCCTGCCGAGCACGTGACGAGCATTCGGCAGCTCAAGCTTGATGCGGCTTTCGTGACAGGCGAGCGGGAATGGCCGGACTGTGAGAGAGTGTCTCTCTGGTCTGAGCGCGTGTTTGTCGTGCTGCCCGAGGACCATCGCCTAGTGGAGCGTGACGAAGTCGGATGGGACCAACTCGCGAAGGAAAACTTCATCGTCAATGAAGCGCCACCAGGTCAGGAAATTCACGACTATCTGGTGCAGCGTCTTGCAGCCTTGGGACATCACCCAGAGATACGAGTCCAGCATGTGGGCAGGGAGAATCTTCTGCCGCTTGTGGCGCTGAACCGGGGACTGACCGCTGTGAGCGAGGCGATGACGGCGGCACAGTTCCCCGGAATCTCGTACCGACCGATCACTGGCGAGGTTTTACCCTTTAGCGCGCTATGGTCCTCCAAGAACGACAACCCGGCCCTTCTGCAGTTCCTCGAGCTTGCCCGCTCAATGGGCAGGTCGAACGATACAGATGCTGTCACAGCGGCGTTCTCGACGATTGAAGTGAGCGCCGAGCCCTTGAAAATGCCCGATCAGTTGCAATGAACCGCTCTAGCATCGGCACGATCAGCTTCATGGGGTCAGCAACGGGCTGGCTCGACTCGCGAGCCAATACCTCCGCATATGCCGAGAGATCTCGGTGAAGCGCGGCCGGTAATTCCACCGTCGCCTTCACGGGCTTCTCGTCGACGATCGGCCCGAGCTTGAGTTTTGCCATATCAACCTCCATACGGTTCGAGGACGAGATCGCGGGTGACGATAACGCGGACCGGGAAACCAGGACGTATGGTCAGCGTGGGCGCGATCTGCGACTGGCGCCGGATAATCTGCTGACCAGCGTCGTTGATGGTGTCCTGCGCCCCGTTGCGGATCGCCCGAACGAGACGATCTTCGTCGCTGACGGCCAGCTCCGTACCAACGGCAAGCAGGGTTGAAAGCCCGGCAGCCTTGGCAAGGTCCCACCAATGATAGTCAACCCCGTCCTGCAGGCCCGCATAACCCTGCGGATCGGCTCCAGGCTGTCTTTCCAGAACGATGGACCGGCCATTTGGAAGGATCAGCCTATTCCAAACGAGGAGGACCCGGCGTTGTCCGAAGCCGACATCGTTGCTGTATTCGCCGATGATGCGCGTTCCCTGCGGCACGATGAGGATGCGGCCCGTCGGGCTATCGTAGATGTTCTCCGTGACCTGGGCGGTGATCTGCCCGGGAAGATCGGAGCGGATGCCGGTGATTAGCGCGGCTGGAATAACGGCGCCGGCTTGAAGCACATAGGGCGAAGCTGGGGCCATCACGCGATCGGCCGACACGGTTCGACGGTCCACCGTGCCATTCAGGAAAGCAAGCTGTCGATCGTGGGCCGTCTGGGCGCCGGCTTGCATCCCCAGGTTCGGCAGTCCGGGCGCAGTCGTGCCAGCAGGCGATGCGGCTGCTCCCGGTCCGGTCTGGAAGAAGACGCGGCTGGTCCGCGCCGCTTCCAGTTCGGCGAGACGGCGCTGTTCTTCGGGACCGGGTTGCTGCGTCGCCATCGATGGCGGAACGACTGGCTGGCCGCGATTCTGGGCATCAAGGATGGGCCTTCCGAGGTCGCCGGGCAGAGCCGGGCCGAGGACAGGACCCGTGTAATCACGCGGCAGGCCAGCAAGGCCATCGGCGGTTGGGCGGTTCTCCGTCGAATAGAGTTCCTCATTGCTCGTTCCGGCGTCGCGCGTCTGCAGCGCGTATATGAGGGCCCCGCCGATGCCGATGCTGACGACGAGGCCCGCGCTCGCGAGAACCTTGCGAGAAAGACGCGTCACGCGGGGCGGTTCGGCACGTAGGCGCATGGGCGCCGCAGATTCCGCAGCCGCCGTCGTCGGGGCCTCGTCGTTGGTCGTTTCGTTGTCGCTCATGACGCGGGCCTCCCGTCGGTACGCACGATCCTGACAGTTTGCTGGCGATCACCGCTGCCGAGGCGCAGCTCGGCGGCGCCGAAGATTCGGTCGACGATCAGGATGTTCTGATAGATGCGGCTGTTGACGATCTGGGGTTCGCCGTCCGAGCCGAGGACGAAGACGGGCGGCATTTCGCCCTGGATGATTCCGCGGGGGAATTCGACATAGACTCGTCGACCGTCGTCATAGACGGAGATCGGCCGCCACGGCGGCGTGTCGCCGGTCAGTCCGTATCGATATCGGCGCGCGGAGGCTGCGGGAATGACTGGCGTCGCCGGAACATTCGCGCGCTGTGCGGTGGGAGGCTCGGGATAAGCCCAGGCGATCGCCGGCATGTAGGGCGTCTCGGCGGCGCGCAATTCGATCATGTAAATGCGCCGGTCGGTCGTAATCACGAGATTGGTGGTGATGCCCGTGCGCGTCGGCTTCACCAGGACATGGACGCGGCGGGATATTCCCGATCCGCTTTCGGTGTCGCCGATGATCCAGCGGGCGGTGTCCCCGGCTGCGATCGGGCCGGCACCGGTGAGGCGCTCTCCGGGTTCGAGCGCGATGTTCGTGATCTGACCCGGCGAGGCATAGACCTGATAGAGCGCCCCCTCGCTCCACGGATAGATCTGGATGGAATTGTAGTAGCCCTCGCGCCGGGGCTCGACGCGTGCGGCGGCGTTGGCGTTCTGAACGCGCCCGGTCGGCGTGTTCGCAGCGGTTCCACCACGCGCCGGCGTCCAGGCCGGTGGGGTGTGCGGGGGCCGCGGTCGCTCCTCGGTGACAGGCGCCGGCACGGCCGGCAGGGACGGCACGTTGTCGTCGTAGCTGATCTGCGGGGGTTTGGTCGTCGCACATCCCGCCAGCGCAGTGGCGGAGAGCAGCACAAACGCCAAAGCGTGTTTACGGAAAGCCGGATTGCCTGATCTTCCCAAAGACGTGCTCATTGGGACATCTCCCGCGACCATGAGATGGCGTTGACGTAGATCCCGAGCGGATTGGCACGCAGCCGTTCGGCATCGCGCGGGGTCTGAATCACGATGGTGAGGATCGCGGTCCAGCGCTCAGTGGTGGCGAGCTGGCCGTTCTCGTAGCGCCTCTCTGTCCAAGCGACGCGGAAGGAATCCGGTGACGCGCGGATGACGCTGGAGACTTCCACCGCGATCTGCTGACGCCCGACGCGGGTGAACGGATCATTGGCGCGGGCATAGTCGTTAAGCGCGGCCGCGCCTCGGTCCGTTGTCCATTCGTAGGCCCGGAGCCAGTTCTGGCGGACGATAATGGGGTCGGCCGGGATGGAGCGGACCTGCTCGATGAAGCGGCCGAGATGGAACGCAATCTGCGGATCGGTGGGCCGATAATCAGCCGTAGCGGCCGCGACAGTCTGCGCCTGACCGAGGCGATCGACTTGCACGACCCAAGGCACGACGGTCCCGCGCGCCGATTGCCAGACGAGCGCCGCAGCGAAACCGGCGGACAGGATCAGGGAGCCGAAGGCCATCGCGCGCCAGTTCCTCGCCTGAACGCGGGCCGAACCGATGCGGTCGTCCCAGATTTGCGCAGCCTTCTGATAGGGCGTCACGGGCTCGGGCGACTTGCCGTAATGGGCTGCGGGTCTTTTGAAGAAGCTCATGTGCGGTCACTTTCGGAAAGGTTGACGGACGAGCCGCCGCCGTGGCTGTCGCCAGCGCGAACGGCGTGGGCCGCGAGAGTTGCGCCGTGGCCAATGGAGCGGCTGCGTTGCATGCGCTTGGCCCAGGCGGGGGGACTGTCGCGGGAGGCTGCGGACGTGTCGGCGGCGATCTCGCCATCAATGGTCCCCATGGTCGAGGAGCCGCCAGTGGCGCCGAAGCCTGCTCTCGCCCCGCCGGAGAAGCTGGACTTCATGCTTTCCGCGGCCCGCGACGTCGCGCGTTTCAGAGGGGAAACCGTGGCCGCACCGGCCGCGCGGGCGACGCTGCCGAGACCGGAGGCTACGCCCGATGCGCCAGACTTGCCTAAGGAGCCGAGGCTGTAGGCGGCGCTTGCGCCGCCAGCGGCTGCTGCACCTCCACGCGCAACCGCAGCGCCGCCAGATAGCGCCGCCGCTCCTCCCTTCGCGGCAAGCCCGGCTGCTCCGCCGGCGGCAAGCGCGGCTCCTCCGACTGCGAGGCCGGTGCCGACGGCGGCTCCAGCGCTGAGCTGTGGTCCACCCTGAACCAGACCGGCGGCGATACCCGGACCAAAGATGCCCAGGCCGAGCAGAGACAATGCGGCCAGCACGACTGCCATGGCGTCGTCGATCGTGGGCGTTTGGCCGCCAAAGCCGGTGGTGAACTGCGAAAAGAGTGTCGAGCCGATCCCGATGATGACGGCGAGGACCAGTACTTTGATGCCAGACGAGACGACGTTGCCCAGCACGCGCTCGGCCATGAATGCTGTTTTTCCGAATAGGCCGAAAGGAATCAGTACGAAGCCGGCGAGCGTCGTCAGCTTGAATTCGATGAGTGTGACGAAGAGCTGAATGGCGAGGATGAAGAAGGCCAGGATGACGAGCGCCCACGCGAAGAGTAGGCAGGCGATTTGGATGAAGTTCTCGAAAAAACTGATCCAACCCATCAGATCGGAGATGGATTCGAGCAACGGTCGCGCGGCATCGAGACCCGTCTGAGCGACTTTCCCGGGTCGCATCAGATCCTCGGCTGTGAAGCTGGTGCCCGATCCCTTCAACCCAAGCCCGGCAAAGGACTCGAAGATGATCTTGGCGAGGTTGTTCCAGTTGCCGATGAGGTAGGCGAACGCGCCGACGAAGAGGGTTTTCTTGACGAGTCGAGCGATGATGTCGTCGTCGGCGCCCCAGGACCAGAAGAGTGCGGCCAGCGTCACGTCGATGACGATCAAAGTTGTCGCGATGAAGGCCACCTCGCCACCGAGCAGGCCAAAGCCGCTGTCGATATAGGAGGTGAAGACCCCGAGGAAGTTGTCGATGACGCCGGCGCCGCCCATCGTTCAGCGCCCTTTCTGCGGCTGAGCCGAGGGCCGCGGTGAACGGCCTAGGAATCGATCGCGCGTTTCAGCCCATACCTGCATGCAGTCTGTGTCGCTGGCCGCCGCTTGACCAAGCTGCTGGCACCGGCGTTGCGCATCCCGAAGCGGATCTCGCGTCGACAGCTCCGGACTTGCCGGTTGCCACGACGGAGGCGCTTCCTTTCGGGTAATCTCGATCGCCGTCGCCGTAACGGCGATGGCGACGAAGACGACGGCGGCCAACCGGGCCAGCATCTTGCCATCCATGGCGTTGCCCTCAGTTGCCGTTGCCGAACATCCGCGCATTGCCGGGCTGATAGCCGGCGCTCGGTGTGAGAAAGCGGCGGCGCTGTTCGCGACCCTGTTCGGCAGCAGCGGCGCGCTCAGCCTCGGTGAGCGCGCCCGACCGGCCGTTGGCCGAGATCAAGGCGATCAGATCCGAGAGTTGCTGCGACTGGAGCGCGAGAAGCTGATTGCCGGCTTGCGTGGCCTGCAAGGCGCCGGTCGCCCCCTGGCTCTGACTAACAAGGGCAGACATCTCGGACCGGTTCGTGTCGATATTGCCGACAACACCCGCCTGGACGCGCATCGCGTCCTGAAGTCCCCCGACCGTATTCTGCCAACGGCTGCGTGCGCCGGCGACAAGCTCGGCATCTGTAGCGGACAGAGACGCCCTGCCATATTGCTGCTGGAAGGCTCGGTCGATGCTTTGGACATTGAAGGCAATATTCTGCGCCTGCTGCAAAAGCTGATGCGTGCGCTGCACGTTTTGCTGGAGCTGCTGAAGCGACGAGTAGGGCAGACTGGCGAGGTTGCGGGCCTGATTGATGAGCGATTGGGCTTCATTCTGAAGGCTTTTGATTTGGTTATTGATCTGCTCGAGGGTGCGCGCCGCCGTCAGCACGTTCTGCGCATAATTCGACGGATCATAAACGATGCGACCGAAGAACTGGGCATGGGCCGGCATCGGCGAGATCGCAAGCGGCATCGCCAGCATGGCTGTGGCGAGCATAAGTGCGCGCCGGCAGGAACGATGGGTCTTCATATTCAAGCCTCCTTTTCGGGCTGCGGGGGAATGATGTTGGAGAGGTCGGGGATGAGGTCGGCCGCCCAATCGACGCCGCGCAGACGCAGCCAGGCTGCGAGAAATCCCTCGCGACCGTGTTCCGCCACAATGCGCGCAATCGAGGATTGATCGGTCTTGGAAGTGGCGGCCGCTAGCGCCAGTCCGACCTCGGACAGCCCGAGCTCGAAGAGGCGATTGCCGCTGCGGCTCTGGCAATAGTAGTCGCGCTTGGGCGTGGCCCTCGCCAGTATCTCAATCTGTCTGTCATTCAGGCCGAAGCGTCGGTAGATCGCCGTGATCTGCGGCTCGATCGCACGTTCATTGGGAAGAAGAAGCCGGGTCGGGCAGCTTTCGATAATCGCAGGCGCGATGCCGCTGTTGTCGATGTCGGAGAGCGATTGGGTGGCGAAGACGACGCTGGCGTTCTTCTTACGCAGCGTCTTCAGCCATTCGCGAAGCTGGCCGGCGAAAGCGTCGTCGTCGAGGGCCAGCCAGCCCTCGTCGATGATGAGCAGTGTCGGCGAGCCATTAAGGCGGTCGCCGATGCGATGGAAGAGATAGGACAGGACGGCTGGAGCCGCGCCTGTCCCGACAAGGCCTTCGATTTCGAACGCCTGTACCGACGCCGATCCCAGATGCTCGATTTCGGCGTCCAGCAACCGGCCGTATGGGCCGCCAACGCAGTAGGGACGAAGCGCCTGCTTCAGATCATTCGATTGCAGCAGAACGGTCAGGCCGGTGATTGTGCGCTCCTCGATGGGCGCGGAAGCGAGCGAGGTGAGCGCGGACCACAGGTGCTCTTTCACCTCTGGCGTGATCGTCACACCTTCGCGGGTCAGGATGGAGATCAGCCAGTCAGCCGCCCAAGCGCGCTCAGGCGTGTCGTGAATTCGGGCCAGAGGTTGCAGCGAGACGGATGAATCGACCCCCTCGGTGAGGTCGCCGCCCAGGTCGTGCCAATCGCCGGCCATCGCCAACGCCGCCGCCCGGATCGAGCCGCCGAAGTCGAAGGCGAAGACCTGGGATTTGGCATAGCGCCGGAATTGCAAGGCCATGACGCCGAGCAGGACCGACTTGCCGGCGCCGGTCGGGCCGACAACCAGCGTGTGACCGACGTCGCCGACGTGAAGGGAAAACCGGAACGGGGTCGAGCCTTCGGTCTTGCCGAACAGCAAGGGGGGTGCTCCGAAATGCTCGTCCCGTTCCGGCCCCGCCCACACCGCTGAAAGCGGGATGATGTGGGCAAGATTGAGCGTCGAAATCGGAGGCTGGCGCACATTGGCGTAAACGTGCCCTGGCAAAGAGCCCAGCCATGCATCGACGGCATTGATGGTTTCAGCCATGCAAGTGAAGTCACGGCCCTGGATGATCTTCTCGACGAGGCGCAGTTTCTCGTCCGCCGTGCGCGGGTCGTCGTCCCAAACGGTGACCGTGGCGGTGACGTAAGCTTGGCCGGCGTAGTCGGCGCCGAGTTCCTGCAGGGCAAGGTCTGCATCGGCCGCCTTGTTCGCAGCGTCCGTGTCCACGAGGGCGGACGCCTCGTTGGTCATGACCTCTTTGAGGATCGCGGCGATCGACTTGCGCTTGGCGAACCACTGGCGGCGGATCTTGGTCAGCAGCTTGGTCGCGTCGGTCTTGTCGAGCAGGATGGCGCGGGTCGACCAGCGATAAGGAAACGCGAGGCGATTGAGGTCGTCGAGGATTCCGGGCGTCGTGGCGGTCGGGAAACCGACGACGGTGAGGATGCGCAGATGCGCTGTCCCGAGACGCGGTTCGAGGCCTCCGGTCAGCGGCTGGTCGGCCAGCAGTGCGTCCAGATAGATCGGGGTTTCGGGAACGCGTACGCGATGGCGTTTCGTCGAAACCGCTGAATGCAGGTAGGTCAGGGTTTCCGCACTGTCGAGCCAGGCGCATTCCGGCATGAAACCGTCCAGAAGCGCCACCACGCGATCGGTCCGATCAACGAAGGTGTTCAGAAGTTCGTGCGGATCGAGGCCGCCGCGTTCCCGACCCTCATACAACCAGGCCTCGGTGCGGGCCGCCTCCTCGGCCGGCGGCAGATAGGTGATCGTGAGGAAGTAGCCGGAAACGAAATGCGCGCCGGCCTCCTCGAAATCGGCCTTGCGCTCGGCGTCGAGCAGACCTGATGCGGCATCGGGGAAGACGCTCGCCGGATAGGTCGACGCCTCATGGCGCTGGGCCTCCACGAAGATGGCCCAGCCTGATCCGAGACGCCGGAAGGCGTTGTTGAGGCGACCGGCGACAGCGACCAGTTCGGCAGCTACTGCGGAATCGAGATCAGGCCCGCGGAATCGGGCCGTGCGTTGGAACGATCCGTCCTTGTTGAGGACGACGCCTTCCGCAACGAGCGCGACCCAGGGAAGATAGTCGGCCATGCGTGTGGCGGTTCCGCGATATTCGGCGAGGTTCATCATCGGTCGCGCTCCTCAGACAGACAGGTGGCCGGGGATGCGCAGGTGTCGGCGGCCGACCTCGACGAAAAGCGGGTCGCGCTTGGCCGCCCAAACCGCCGCGAAATGACCGATCGCCCAGATCGCGAGACCGATGAGCCAGAGACGCAGGCCCAGACCGATCGCGCCGGCGAGCGTGCCGTTCATGATCGCGATCGAGCGCGGCGCGCCGCCGAGCAGGATGTGCTCGGTCAGCGCCCTGTGGACCGGGACGGTGAAGCCGGGCACTTCGGCGAGCTGTTCGAGAACAGCCGCCATCAGACGAGCGCTCCGCCGCCGAACGAGAAGAAAGACAGGAAGAAGGAGCTGGCGGCGAAGGCGATCGACAGGCCGAAGACGATCTGGATAAGCCGCCGGAAGCCGCCGGAAGTATCGCCGAAGGCCAGCGTCAGGCCGGTGACGATGATGATGATGACGGCGATGATCTTGGCGACGGGGCCTTCGATCGACTGCAGGATGGACTGCAGCGGCGCCTCCCAGGGCATGGACGAGCCGGACGCGTGGGCCGCTTGGGAAAACAGGATGCTGATGGAAATCGCAGCGGCCGAGGTCGCAAAGACTCGGCAACCGCGCGCGAGCGTGCGGATCATGAGAGTTCTCCTGTGCTGGGGGTGGTGGCTGGCGTGATGCGGTAGTCGCCGTCCGGGCCAAGCCCCTCGACGCTCGCGAGTTCGGCGAGCCGGCGCGCGGAGCCGCGGCCCGACAGAACCGCGACGAGATTGATCGTCTCGGCGATCAGGGCGCGCGGAACAGTGATGACCGCTTCCTGGATGAGCTGCTCGAGGCGACGCAGCGCGCCGATGCCGGAGCCGGCGTGGATCGTTCCGATCCCGCCGGGATGACCCGTGCCCCAGGCCTTGAGCAAGTCCAGCGCCTCCGAGCCGCGAACCTCGCCGATCGGAATACGATCTGGCCGCAGGCGCAGGGACGAACGGACCAACTCGGAGAGTGTCGCGACCCCGTCCTTCGTGCGCATCGCGACGAGGTTGGGCGCTGCGCATTGCAGCTCGCGCGTATCCTCGATGATGACGACGCGGTCGGCGCCCTTGGCGACTTCCGCCAGGAGGGCGTTCGTCAGTGTGGTTTTGCCGGTAGAGGTTCCGCCGGCGACCAGGATGTTGGCGCGTGAGGCTACAGCCTGGCGAAGAATGGCCGCCTGGTCGGCGGTCATGATGTTCGCGGCGACGTAGTCGGCGAGGCTGAAGACGGCGACGGCCGGCTTGCGGATTGCGAAAGCGGGCGCCGAGACGACGGGCGGCAGTAGCCCTTCGAAGCGTTCGCCGCTTTCCGGCAGTTCCGCCGACACCCGCGGGCTTCGCGGATGCACTTCGGCGCCGACATGGTGGGCGACCAGCCGCACGATGCGTTCGCCATCGGCGGGCGAAAGACGCTCCCCTGTATCGGCGAGGCCCTCTGACAGGCGATCCACCCACAGGCGACCGTCGGGGTTGAGCATTACCTCGACGACGGAGGGATCTTCGAGAAATCGCGTGATGGACGGGCCGAGCGCGGTACGCAGCATGCGCGCGCCGCGAACAAACGCTTCAGGTTTATGACTTGTGGTCGTCATCTCGGCCCCGCTTCTTGACGGGGCGCGAAAGTCGATCCCCGGATCGGGGTTGATTAAAAGAGCCTGAAATCAGGCCGCTTCAACAAGTATCGGGCGTAGTAGTAGTGTGGCGTGCAAATACAGGAGAACGGCGGCGGCCACTTCTGACGCCACCAAACATAGTCCTATTGGTTGCCGCTTCCAATGCTCTCCGAGTCGGCTCCGATATCTTCGGAGATTTCTTGTCGGAGCTTCGGGCCCTGGGCCAAACGGCGACCGAGCGCCGTCACAAAGCCCTCATAGCGTT
>MKVK01000018.1 GCA_001898825.1 Magnetospirillum sp. 64-120 | reverse complement strand
CCACCCGATCCCATCCCGAACTCGGACGTGAAAACCCCCTGCGCCAATGGTACTTTGTCTTAAGACATGGGAGAGTAGGTCGCTGCCAGGTCTTCCAAGAAAGCGATGCCTATCACGATTTTCGACAAGGCTCGGATTTAGACCGAGCCTTTTATTTTTCCGCGGGATGGAGCAGCCCGGTAGCTCGTCAGGCTCATAACCTGAAGGTCGCAGGTTCAAATCCTGCTCCCGCAACCAAATTAAAGCCGCTAGGTCAATGACTTAGCGGCTTTTTTGATTCCGCGATCACCCTCCCTGGAAACCGCCCCGGAATCATATCGGAATCATCCGGGAGTGAAAGCTGGCGTAGGCACATAGGTGGCTAAGCTGCGTTGGAGCCAGGAGCTCCGGGTTGAGTGACATTACATCGCTCCGGGCACCCCCATTCCGGACTCGGCGGCCTCACGCACCGCAACGGCTACCGCGAGCGCGACGGGGAGACCCCGGCGGGGATGGTGGAGCTGCGCACATCCCGCGCCTGCGCAAGGGCAGCTATCTGCCGTGCTTCCTGAAGCCGCGCCGCATGAAGGTCGCAACCAAAACCTACCGAAGATCAACGATGACCTCCCCAAATCAAGGGGTGCCTGGGGATGATGCCTCCGGGCGCTCCGCGCCCGGAGGCATCATCCCCAGGAAAACGCAGCTACACCACTCAGTGGGACGGGACCGTGTTTTCCATGATGAATCACATTTTCTACAAAAGAGGAAGTCACGCTTAGAGTATCCGTGTTGATCAGCGAGCCTTGAGATGAGGTTTTTCCGAGATGGCGGAAAGTAATATCAATTAAATAAATGTTACATGTAAATTTCATTTATGTGAAGTTTTTAGATCTGAGCGAATCATACGTTGCGCCGCATATACGTCAATCCATATGGTCTGGCCATGATCGCTCCAAACGACTTCTATCGCTCGTTAGCGGACGAAACGCGTCTGAGATGCTTGGTTCTCCTGGTAACCGAGGGAGAGCTTTGTGTCTGCGAACTCACCCATGCCATCGACGCCATTCAGCCTAAAGTCTCCCGACACTTAGCCACGCTGAGAAATGTTGATCTCGTGGTCGATCGAAAGCGGGGGCAGTGGGTTTTCTATTCCATCAATCCGTATTTGCCGGAATGGGCGTGGAGCGTTTTGCGTTCAACTGCTGTCGGCGTGGGGGAATTAGCTCCTTTTATTGGGGATCGACGGACTCTGCATGCCATGGACAATCGCCCTGGTCGATGTGGTGTCGTCGAGAGCAGTCCAGAGGCCGTTCCTGCCGCGACGATGGCAATGGATACGGTTGCCGTGACGAGTGGCGCCATTTGAAGTGCTTTTGCAATGCCTATGACACCTAACTGGAGGGTTGACCATGTTGTCATTCAGAAATGCGGCTTTGGCGATGGCTTTCGCCGTCGTTACGGTCACTGGGTGCGCCAATGCTGGCGGCTCTGGCTATGACAAGCCGGGTTTCGTCACCGAGGTGAAGGAAAATCGCCTGTGGGTGTTCCGGACGGATTCCAAGGAACTCGCCGAATTCCGCAAGCACGGGGAACTGATGAAGGTGGTGACCCGTATTGGCGAGGGGCCGAACGGCATGACGCTCAAGGCCGGCGATGCGAAAACCCTCGATGAGTACGTTGCCGCGAAATAGAGCGGCGCGAGTCTCTATCCAAAATTTGAACGGAGCTCTTCACATGCTTAAAAAAACCGTGGTCGCGGCCTGCGCGACAACCTTCTTCGCCTCGGCTGCCTACGCGGCTTCGGTGGATCCCGCTTTGCCTGATTACACCAAGGTGAGCGGCGTTTCCGGCAGCATCAAGTCGATCGGGTCCGACACCCTCAACAACCTGATGACCCTGTGGGCCGAGGGCTTCAAGGCCCAGTATCCCAATGTCAAGATCGAGATCGAAGGCAAGGGATCGACCACCGCCCCTCCGGCCCTGATCGAAGGTACGGCGCAGTTCGGACCGATGTCGCGTCCGATGAAGGGCAAGGAAATCGATGACTTCGAGAAGAAGTATGGCTACAAGCCGACCCCGATGCGGGTCGCGGTCGATGCGCTGGCGGTCTATGTCAGCAAGGACAACCCCATCAAGTGCATGACCCTGCAACAGGTCGACGCCGTCTTCTCGAAGACCCGCAAGGGCGGTCTCGACAAGGACATCGCCACCTGGGGCGATCTGGGGCTCACCGGCGAGTGGGCCGGCAAGCCGATTTCGCTCTACGGCCGCAATTCGGCCTCGGGAACTTATGGGTTCTTCAAGGAACATACGCTGTTCAACGGCGACTACAAGGACAGCGTGAAGGAACAGCCGGGTTCGTCGACGGTGGTCCAGGGGGTCGCGTCGGACAAGTTCGGCATCGGTTATTCGGGCATCGGCTACAAGACCGCGGACGTCCGTGCCGTTCCCATCGCGGCGAAGGCCGGCGCCAAGTGCTACGAGGCCAGTGACGAGAACGCCTATAGTGGCGATTATCCGATCTCGCGTATGCTCTATGTCTACGTCAACAAGAATCCCAACCAGGATTTCGATCCGACTCGGGCCGAGTTCATTCGCTACGTGTACTCGAAGCAGGGCCAGACCGGCACCATCAAGGATGGCTATTTCCCCATCACCGCCGACATCGCCAAGGAAGACCTGAAGCTGTTCGGGTTGTCCAAATAGGTGGACCGGGCCCGCGCTCCCGCGGTGCGGGCCCTCCTTTTTCCGTAAAATTTCGTTGAGGGCCCGAATGTCGACCAAAACGGCCGCGCCGCCCGTGCTTCCCGCAGCGATGGGGAAACGCCGAGACCGGACCACCCGCAAGTCTGTTGTGGTCAAGGACAAGATCGCTGATTGGACAATCACCATCGGCGGCATGGCGGTTATTCTGGCCGTCGCCGGCATTATGGTGTTCTTGCTGCAAGTGGTGGTGCCGCTGTTTACCGGCGGCACGGTCGGTGCTCGTTCCAGCTATGCCTTGCCACACACGTCCCAGCGCGCTGTTGCCACCTTGGTGGACGAATACAAGGCCATCGCGACCATGGTGATGGCCGACGGAAAGATTGTCACGTTCCACGCGCCGACGGGGAAGGGGCTTCAGGCGCCGGCCTTCGATTTCGGCGGTGAGTCGGCGACCGCCTTCGGCAGCACCCTCGATCATGCCGATGTCGCTTTCGGCTTTGCCGACGGCTCGGTTCGCTTCGGTGAGTTGAAGATGGTGGCCCGGGTGATTCCCGAGGTGGACATCCCGTCGGGGTTGACCAGGATCGATGATCGCGACAGTACCGATGGCCGCAGCATTTACCGCAGACTGCCCGGCAATCAGGCCAGGGTCTCCAGCGTCGAGGTGACGCTGGAAGACCCGCAGAATATCTCGGACCAGGGTTCGGCCATCGTCGCTCTCGATTATCGCGTGAGTGGAGGCGCCAATGCCGGGGTCAAAAGTTTCGTGACGGTGGATGCCGGCGGCGTCGTCCGCCTGACGCGGGCCGAGAGCAAGCGCAATATGTTGACGGGCAAATCGCGCACGGTGATTGAGACATCTCTGCTGCCGTCCTTGCCACAAGGCACCCAGGTCGAGCGGGTCATCTTGACCGAACGGGCCGATCAGGTCTTTGCCGTGTCCGGGAACACGATTTTTCGTTACGATACCCGCAATTTCGAGACGCCGGTCTTGGCCGAAACAGCCCGTGTCCTGCCGGAAGGGGTCAAAGTCACCGCGTTCGGCTTCCTGATCGGCGAGCAGTCGATTGTGGTCGGTGGTTCGAATGGAGCGGTGGACGTCTATTTTCGCCTGCCCCGTCCGAACGCCCTGGGAAGTGATGGTTACGAACTGGTGGCCGCCCATCGTCTGGAACCCCAGTCCGGAGCGGTGGTGGGGGTGAGCGCCAGCCTGCGCGGCAAAACCTTCGCGACCCTTGATGATCGTGGCAACGTCTGGCTGCGCCATTCCACCAGCGAGCAGACTTTGATTCGGTTCGATCGCAAGAACGAGCAACCCGACACGGTGGCTCTGGCGCCTCGCGCCAATGGCATTCTGGCGTTGGAACAGGGGCGCGCGGCGACTCTGCTTGATTTCGACGTCCCCCACCCCGAGACCACCTTGGCCACCGTCTTCGGCAAAGCCTGGTACGAGGGCTATGACGGCCCGACCTATACGTGGCAATCATCTTCGGGAACCGACAGCTTCGAGCCCAAGTTTTCCCTTATTCCGCTGATTTTCGGCACGATCAAGGCGACGTTTTATTCGCTATTGTTCGCCGTCCCCATTGCTTTGCTGGGGGCGATCTACACGTCGGAATTTTTGGATGGACGGGTGCGTGCCGTGGTCAAGCCGGCCATGGAAATGATGGCGTCGCTGCCTTCGGTGGTGCTCGGCTTCATCGCGGCGTTGATCCTGGCCCCCATCGTTGAAACCTGGATCGGCGCCCTCATCCTCGCCTTCGTCCTGATTCCCCTTGCGTTGGTCGCCGGGGCCTATCTTTGGCAACTTCTACCGCTTGACCAAGCCAATCGCTTGGCGGGGGTGCCCAAACTCGGCTTCCAGTTCGCCCAGGTGGCGGTGACGATGTTTCTTTCTTATTCCATCGCTCCGCAATTCGAGACGGTTTTCTTTGGCGGTGACTTCAAGAATTGGATCAACGGACAGTCAGGGAATTCGGCGCCATTCCTATTTCTGGCCTTGTTGCCGGTGAGTTTCGGAGCCGTTGCCTGGATAATCTCACGGTTCTACGGCGAACGGATCGAGGCCTTGATGCTGAGCCGCGACAAAACCGGCGCCGCCATGCTCGATCTGGGCCGCTGGGGCGTCATCCTGGTCGGCTCGCTTGTTCTGGCCTTTGCTCTGGCGCAGGGATTGGCCGCACTGGGGATCGATGCGCGTGGCGGCGTGATCGACACTTACGTCCAGCGCAATACCTTGGTGGTCGGGTTCGCCATGGGCTTTGCCGTCATTCCGCTGATCTATACCTTGGCGGATGACGCTCTTACGGCGGTTCCCGAACATTTGCGCGCGGCCAGCCTCGCCTGCGGGGCCACCCCGTGGCAAACATCAATCCGCATTATCCTGCCGACGGCGATCAGCGGCGTCTTCGCCGCGATCATGATCGGGATGGGACGCGCGGTAGGTGAAACCATGATCGTGGTGATGGCCGCCGGTAATACCGCCCTGATCGATTGGAACCTTTTCAACGGCCTGCGCGCTCTGTCCGCCAACATCGCCGTCGAACTTCCCGAGGCGGTCAAGGACGACACCCTCTACCGGGTTCTTTTTCTGGCGGCACTGACCCTGTTCGCCATGACCTTCGTCATCAACACCGTCGCCGAAGTGATCCGACAGCGCTTCCGTAAGCGCTCGGTCCAGCTTTGAGAGGGCACCCCATGAAGTATGCCGACGTGCTGGATAAGACCACTCCCGCCACCACCACGGTCAGCAAGCGCGCAGGGGTCTCCGACCTGCCTGCCGCGGGAGAGCCTTTCCTGTGGGGAATGGGTGGTGCCTTGGTTGTCGGGCTGATGATGATTGCCGGCTTCCTTGTCCTGGTCTTCTGGAATGGCATAACGACATTCATTCCCAAACCTATCGAAGTGGTCACCCTGGCTTCGGGGGAAGTGGTCGCGGGCGAACCCTATCGCAGCGAAAGCTATCGGGTCGGGAGCGACAAGATCAAGGGACTGGGACCGGATATCCAGAAAAAGATCGCTGCCAATGATGGTTTCGCCATGCGAACCTTGTACCGTACCGGCAATTATGACCTGTACGGCGACGATTTCCGCTGGGTGAGTGATTACGAGATCACCAAGGCTGCCAGGCCGGTGGAAATGGTCTTTATCGAGCGATTGGAGTGGGGGGCCTTCATCGGTTCGATCACGAGCCTTTCCGTTGACGGCAAAAATATCCCCGCAGACCAATTGTCCCCGCAACAATTGACTCAGTTTCTCGAGGACGCTCGCGGCCGGTGGAATAAAATTCGCCGGATCGAGCGTATCGAAATCGGCAACATCAACCATGAAATCGAGGGCGAACGTCTGCGGCTGAAGCGCGTCGCCATCGACAAGGGCGTAGACAGTCCGGCGTTCAAGGCGGTCGAGGCGGAAGTCGAGGCCGGCAGCGCCGCGCTCCAGCATGCCTACGAAAAACTGGCGGCCGAGGCGACGGAAACCCGGACCGCCGACGCCAATTTCACCATCACATTGCGGGAGATCGGCGGGCGCGAAAAGACCCTCAGGCTGTCCGAGATCGTCCGCCTGTACCACGCCAATGATCTCGGCACGGTCGAATGGCTGGGTATTTATCTATCGCGATGGGCTGAATTCCTGACCGACGAGCCACGCGAAGCCAACACCGAAGGCGGCGTTCTGCCCGCCATTTTCGGCACTTTCGCCATGACCGTCCTGATGGCCGTATTGGTGGCTCCGTTCGGTGTCGTCACCGCCCTTTATCTTCGCGAGTACGCCAAGCAGGGGCGCCTGGTCTCTATCGTGCGAATTTCGGTCAACAATCTGGCTGGTGTGCCGTCCATCGTCTATGGCGTGTTCGGCCTGGGGTTCTTCGCCTACATCATGGGGGCGAGCATCGATCAGTTATTCTATCCCGAGCGCCTGCCGAATCCGACCTTTGGTACGGGGGGCCTGCTGTGGTCATCGTTGACCTTGGCGCTTCTGACCGTGCCGGTCGTGATTGTCGCGACCGAGGAAGCGATTTCGGCGGTGCCCCGGTCCATGCGGGAAGGTTCCCTGGCCTGTGGTGCCTCGAAATGGCAAACCATCCGCAACATCGTGCTGCCTCGGGCCATGCCGGGTATTTTGACCGGACTCATCCTCGCCATGGCCCGCGGGGCCGGCGAGGTGGCGCCGTTGATGCTGGTCGGTGTGGTCAAGCTGGCACCGGAACTGCCGATCGACGGCTATTTCCCGTTCATCCATCTCGAGCGCAGTTTCATGCATCTCGGCTTTCACATCTATGACGTCGGCTTCCAGTCGCGCAACTCGGAGGCCGGCAAGCCAATGGTGTTCGTCACCACTCTTCTCCTCATTGGTCTCATCTTCGTCATGAATATCACGGCGATCGTGGTTCGCAACCGCCTTAAGCAGCGTTTCGCCGGCAGCAAATTTTAGGAGCGACTCGATATGTCCGCAATTCCAGCCCAGCTCGCCCCCCTTGACGATGGCATCCGCCAGCCCACCGCATACCACGTTCGCAAAGGCGCTGCCGGAACCGCCATTCAAATTCGGGACTTCAAGCTCTGGTATGGCCACTCGCAAGCCCTGTTCAACATCAACATGGATATTGAACGCGGCATCGTCACAGCGCTGATCGGTCCGTCTGGCTGCGGCAAGTCGACCTTGTTGCGCTGTTTCAACCGGATCAACGACGTAATCGACGGATTGCGGATTGAAGGCAGCATCACCTTGGACGGCGAGGAACTTTTCGGATCCAAAGTCGATGTCATCTCTTTGCGCAAGCGCATGGGGATGGTGTTCCAAAAGCCAAACCCATTCCCCATGTCGATTTACGAAAATGTCGCCTATCCGCTGCGGATCGATGGTGTTCGTGATCGGCGTATTCTTGACGAGGCGGTGGAACGCGCTCTGCGGAGCGCCGCTCTGTGGGACGAGGCCAAGGACAGGTTGCAGGATAACGCCCTTGCCTTGTCCGGGGGTCAGCAGCAACGCCTGTGCATTGCCCGCGCCATCGCTTCCGAACCCGAGGTCTTGTTGATGGACGAACCCTGTTCGGCACTCGATCCCATCGCCACCCAGAAGATCGAAGACCTCATCAATAAGCTTTCCGGCGACTACACCATCGTGATGGTGACCCATAGCATGCAGCAGGCGGCCCGCGTCTCCGTCAACACGGCCTTCATGTATCTCGGTCATTTGGTGGAATACGGCGATACCGAGGCCGTCTTCACCACGCCCAAGAATACCCAAACGATGGATTACGTTACCGGCCGGTTCGGCTGAAACAAGGGGAAACGATGTCATGACCGGCAATCCACATATCGTCGAAGCGTTCGAGGACGAGTTGAGCCATCTCGAACAAAGGCTCACTGAGCTTGGGCGGCTTGTTTCGCGGCAGATTTCCGCCGCGATGCAGGCGCTGATCGACGGCGACAATGTCGCCGCCGAGACGGTGGTCGCGCAAGATCGCGAAATCGATGCTCTGGAGCATGAAGTCGAGGCAAACTGCGCCCGTATCCTCAACTTGCGGCAACCGCATGCCGACGACTTCCGGCTCGTCTTCACTGCCATCCGGATTGCCAGCGAACTTGAGCGAATCGGCGATTACGCCAAGAACATCGCCAAGCGGATACATTCCATGCCCGAGATCCGGTCGTATCCGTCGGTGCAGTCTGTTTGCCGCATGGCCGATCTCGCCCAGGCCACCCTGGAAAAGGTGATCACTGCCTTCGCGGCCCGGGATGCCGGTTTGGCGGAAGAGGCCCGAGATGGCGATCGTGTTCTCGATGAGGCCTACACGGCCTATTTCAGGGATAACATCGCCTATATGATGGAGGATGCCGGCAACATAACGCCAGGCACCCATCTCATGTTCATCGCCAAGAATATCGAGCGCATGGGTGACCACGGCACCAATATCGCTGAACAGATCATTTATCTTGTTTCCGGCCAATGGGCGGAAGGCGAACGGCTTAAGGCCGATGGTTCTGCCGACATCGACCAGGGTGATCAGGTGTAGGCGATGGCTGCGAAGAGCCGGCCACATGTCCTGATCGTCGAGGACGAAGAAAATCTGGCGATGATGTTGCGCTATAACCTGGAGCGGGAGGGTTACAGCACCTCGGAGGCGCATGATGGGCAAAGGGCGCTCGAGGCGGTTGACGCGCGAATACCAGACCTCATCCTGCTCGATTGGATGATCCCGTCCATATCGGGCATCGAGGTTTGCCGCATCCTTCGGCACCGGCCGAAAACCCGCTCCATTCCCATCATCATGCTTTCGGCCAAGGGCGAGGAGGCAGACAAGGTTCGCGGCCTGCAAACGGGGGCGGACGACTATGTGGCCAAGCCGTTCGGGATCAACGAATTGCTGGCGAGGATTCGCAGTCTTCTGCGGCGCACCTCTGTCCCGGTCGAGAAAGGAAGCGTTGAAGGGGGCGATCTGGTGATCGACCTGTCGGCTCACCGTGTCATCCGCAACGGCCGGTCGATCCATCTTGGGCCGACGGAGTTCCGCATGCTCAGCTTTTTGATGAGCAATCCTAATCGCGTCTTCAATCGGAACGAGTTGCTAAACGCCGTCTGGGGGCTGGACATATTCGTCGAACCCCGAACGGTGGATGTCCATATCCGTCGATTAAGAAAGGCGATCAACGGCGTCGGAGAGAAGGACGTCGTGCGAACGGTTCGTGGGGCTGGATATTCTTTTGATGCGGGCGATGCCGTTGGTGAGGGGGTGGTGCCTGTTTGATTTATTGCGCATGTATAGGTTTATTCTGCGCGTATCTGTCAAAGTAAAAAATAATATGTATCATGGCATATGAGTTTCAGTTTTGTTTCATTACATTCTAACTTCATTTGATATCGCGTTGCGCACAAGCTATTAACTCAGCGGATTCATTCTGGGTTTTCTGATTGGTGCGATCATGTTCATGCGCGATCCCGTTGATTCGATTGCAACCGTCGGGGACTGGCATTCGCTGGCCATTGATTTGGTCATGCGTGCACCGACGGTTTTCCCGGACACTCCCTGCGGCGAAGCCTTCGACCTGCTGGTTCGCCATGACGAGCTTCCCGCCTTGTGTGTGATCGAACGGGATGAGCGTGTCGTCGGCTTGGTGTCGCGGCAGCAATATCTGTCCTTCCTGACCAAGCCGTTGATGCTCGCACTTTACAGCCATCGACCAGTCGAACGAATCATGCAGCCGTCGCCACTTATCGTGAACGCGTCGGATTCCATCGATTCCATCGCCGAGAGAATATCGGATGAAGCGTCCCATGCATTGATTGACGGCTTTGTCATTCTCGATAACGGGCGATACGTCGGCGTCGGCATGGCTCATGATCTGTTGCTGAAATCGGTGGAGCAGTCCCGTCGCCGTTCCTTGGCCTTGGAAGCGGCGCGACGTTCCGCCGATGAGGCCAATGTTGCAAAGGCGGCCTTCCTCGCCAATCTGAATGCCGTGGACGAGGCGTCGCGACAGGCGATGTGCGGCGTGCAGTCCATGGCGACCGCTTCCGAGCAGATGGCCTATTCCATCGAGGAAATTTCCACGCGCGCCAACGAAGCCGCTGCGGCGGTGAATTCGGCGGCCAGTGCGGCCTGTCGCACAGACCAGATCGTGGCGGGTCTTTCCGGTGTCACCCACAAGATTGGCAACGTGGTGGAGTTCATCCAGAAGATCGCGTCCCAGACCCATATGCTTGCCCTCAATGCCAACATCGAGGCAGCCAGGGCCGGCGAGAGCGGTCGGGGCTTTGCGGTTGTGGCCAGCGAGGTCAAGCAATTGGCCAATCAAACCGCCTCCGCCATCGGAGAAATCGCGGCGCAAGTCCAGGCGGTGCAATCGGCCGGACAGGATGCCGCGGCGGCGGTTCAAGAAATCGCGGCCTCGGTCGGGCATGTCCAGACCATTGCCACGGCCATCGCCGCCACGGTCGAGCAGCAGCGTGCCGCCACCCAGGAAATCGCGCGCTCGGCCCAGAACGCGGCCCAGGGAACCACGATGGTCGCGTCGTCGATTTCGCGGGTGGCAGCGGAAGCCTCTGAAATGCTCAACGGGGGTTCCGTTCTGGCCGATAGCGCCGCCTGAATGGCGGGTGGTCTGCGGTTGGATCTTTCGTCCGCTTGCGGGGTGGGGCGTTATATGACGCCGACTATTCGAACTCCATCTCGGCAAATACTTGCATGGCGTTCCGCTTCGCCAGTTGGTCAGCCCCGACCAGCCGCAGAAAATCCGACTGGTCGATGGCGGCCGCGGCGTTCATGTCGCCGCCCGTGTCGATCAAGCGGCGGACCTGCTGTCGGAGGTGGGCCAGATAGTCGCGGCTGTCGGCCCGTGCCTTCTCCAGCGTGCCGGGATCGCCATGGCCAGGCACCACATGGGCCGGATCAAGGCCGGCCAGGATGTCGAACGCGGCGATCCAGTCCTTTGTCCGCGACACGTCGAGGACACCCAGCATCCGATCCATATAGACGATGTCGCCGGCGAACGCTGTCCGGGTTTCGGGGAGCCAGACGATCATCACTCCCGGCGTGTGCGACCAACCGGCGGGAATCAATTCGATTCGCATGCCGTCAATGACCAACTCGCGACGGGCATCGACAAGGTCGTCGGCATGGACGGCCTGGGTCGCGGAAACCCGCTCGGTTCCAATCAAGTTGGCCATGCCTTGAAATTGCTTGTCGGCGCGGGCTTTCTGGTCGGCGACGGCTGCGGACGTCGCCAGTACCCGTGCCCCCTTCGCCTGGAAATAGGCGTTTCCCATCCAGCGATGATCCTGCCCCCCGGTATTGACGACGGCAACCACTGGCAAGTCGGTGAGGGACTGGATCGTCTTCTCGATCGCTTCGGCGCCGGCACGGCTGCCGCCCGCGTCGATCAGCACGACACCCTTGCTGGTGACCACCACGCCGAAGGTGGCGTTGTTGCCGAGATTGTCGGGAGATCGTTGGCCCAATTCGCCGACCAGAGCGTAGACGTTCGGCGCCACCGGCTGGACCTTCAGCTCCGTCGCCGCTGCGGATGTGATGATCAGCAATCCGGACAGCGCTCCGGCGATCACGCGGTTATACCAAGCCATCGTTGCCTCCCACGTTATTCTTGCCGCGCAGTCATGCGAGACACGCATTGAATATGCTATTTCGGGAATATGCTTGTCGACGTATATTATCGGGATGGATTACCAACGCACCATCTTCTCGGCCCTAGCCGACCCGATCCGCCTGCGCTGCTTGGCTTTGATGGCAAATGCCGGAGAGCTTTGCGTCTGCGAGTTCACCCATGCCCTGGATGCCCCGCAGCCCAAGGTTTCCAAACACCTTGCCGTCTTGCGCGAGGCGGGCTTGGTCGGCGACCGCCGCGATGCACAGTGGGTTCTCTACTCCTTGAACCGCGACGTTCCCGATTGGGTCGCCGAGGCGGTGGCCGGTGCCGTCAAGGGGGTGGCCGGGGAACCGCTGCACCGCGAGGATGTGAGACGCCTGGAAACGATGACGGGTCGTCCGCCGCGCCATCGGGCCGCCTGATTGGAGACAGCGATGTTTGCTTATTTCACCCAACTGGCCGATTGGGCCACCTACGATCTTCTGGTCTTGGAGGCGGGCACCAAGCTGGCCGACGCGGTGCACTTCTTTATCGAAGACACCACCAAAATCTTCTTCCTGCTGTTCGTCATCGTCTTCGTCATGGCGTTCTTCCGCAGCATGCTGGCGCCTGAGAAGGTTCGCACCTACATCGAGGGCAAGTCGCGGGGCGCCGGTTATGTTCTGGCCGCCATGCTGGGGGCTGTGACGCCGTTTTGCTCGTGCTCGTCGGTGCCGCTGTTCATCGGCTTCCTCGAAGCCGGCATTCCCTTGGGCGTCACCATGGCGTTTCTCATCACCTCGCCCATTCTCAATCAGGTCGCCGTGGTCATTCTCGGCTCGATCATCGGCTGGCAGATGACCGCTATTTTCATCGCTGTGGGGATCGGCCTGGGCGTCATCGGCGGCTTCATCATCGACCGGCTGCATATGGAACGCTATGTCGAGGATTACGTCTGGAAAATCCGCATGGGCGAGATTGCCCAGGTCGAGATCGACGAATCCTTGCGTGGGCGCAGCCGCTATGCCTGGGATCAGGCGGTGGAAATGGTGCAACGGGTGTGGCTGTACATCATTGTCGGCATCGGCGTCGGCGCCGGACTGCACGGATACGTCCCGGCGACGTTCTTCGCCGAATACGCCGGAGCCGACAATCCGCTGGCGGTGCCGTTCGCCGTCTTGGTCGGCCTGCCGCTTTATTCCAACATCACCGGCATCATCCCCGTGGCCGAGGCTTTGCTGAGCAAGAGCCTGCCCGTCGGCACCGTCATCGCCTTCATGTTGAGTGTCGTGGCCATTTCGCCGCCTGAATTCATCATCCTGCGCAAGGTGCTGAAGCCGCAGATGCTGCTGTTCTTCGCCACCTTCCTGTCGATCGCGTTCGTCCTGGTCGGCTATCTGCTCAACGCTCTGCTTCTCTGAATACAGGAGGTCATCATGAAAACGTTCAAGGTACTCGGCTCCGGCTGCAAGAATTGCGTCACCACCGCCAAGCTGATCGAGGACAAGGCGACCGCCTTGGGGGTCGCCGTCGCCGTCGAGAAAGTCACCGACATGGCCACCATCATGGGCTTCGGCATCATGAGCACGCCGGGCGTGGTCATGGACGGCAAGGTCGTCCATGCCGGCGGCATTCCGCAGCCCGACAAGGTTGAGGCCTGGCTGCGCGGCTGATACCAAGTCTCGATGAGTTGGACTCATCGAGACTTGGTTAGGCCCAAGGGGCCGCGCGGCTTGCGCCGCGGGAGGCAAGCATCCCGGAGGGATGCGCCCGCCGATTGAGGGCGCCGCTGAGCGGTTCCGATCAGCGGGAGTATGCTACGTCCGTTCCCACAGGAGGCTATCATGGCTAACCGTGAAATCGTCATTTGCACCCCCGTCCGCACGGCCATCGGCACGTTCGGCGGTTCGGTGAAGACCGTTGCCGCCAGCGATCTGGGGGCGGCGGCGATCAAGGCGGTGCTGGATCGTGCCGGCATTGACCCAAGCCGGATCGGAACGGTCGTCATGGGGAACGTGGTTCAAGCCGGCGGCAAGATGAACCCGGCGCGGCAAGCCGCCATTCATGGCGGGCTGCCGGTCGAGATTCCCGCCATGACCGTCAACCGGGTGTGCGGTTCCGGCGCCCAGGCCATCGCTTCCGCCGCCCAAGAGATCATGCTGGGCTTCCTGGACAGCGCCATTGCCGGCGGCATGGAAAACATGGACCTCGCCCCGTATCTGCTGGCCAGCACGCGTTGGGGGCAGCGGTTGGGCGATGCCCAGGTTTATGACAGCGTGTTGCGCGATGGACTGAACGACGCCTTCTCGGGCCAGCATTCCGGCTGGCACACCGAGGATCTGGTCAAGAAGCTGGCCATCAGTCGCGAGGATCAGGATCGTTGGGCGGAACGTTCGCAGAAACGCTTCGCCGCCGCCCAAGCCGCCGGGTTGTTTGCCGCCGAGATCGCGCCGGTGGAAATTCCCGGTCGCAAGGGGCCGACCATTTTTGACGTCGACGAGCACAATCGCCCGGACGCGACGTTCGAGACGTTGAGCAAACTGAGGCCCGCCTTCCGACCGGACGGCACCATCACCGCCGGCAGCGCCCCTGGCCTGAACAGTGGTGCCGCCGCGATGATCCTGGCGGAACGGGGCTGGGCGGAACGGCACGGCCTGACCCCCGCGGCCAAGTTGCTGTCCTACGGCATCGGGGCGGTGGAGCCCGGCATGTTCGGTCTTGGCCCGGTTCCCGCCGTCCATCAAGCTTTGGAGCGGGCCGGCTGGACGGTCGGCGATATCGAGCGCATCGAGATCAACGAGGCGTTTGCCGCCATCGCCCTTGCCGTGCTGCGGCAATTGGGGCTGCCCGAAGACGTGGTGAACGTCGAGGGCGGCGCCATCGCCCACGGCCATCCCATCGGGGCGTCCGGTGCGGTCCTGACCACCCGGCTGATCCATTCCATGCGCCGTGACGGCGTGCGGCGCGGTGTCGTCACCCTGTGCATCGGCGGCGGCCAGGGCATTGCCCTGGCGCTGGAAACCTGCTGACCGGAAGGCGGCGGGGAGTTTCCCGAACGCCCCGCCGACTTGGTCATGATGATTGGATCTAAAATCATGAGTGCCGACCACGACAGTCACCACCACGTGGGGCACGATCACGCCCATCCCCAAAGCAACGAGCGAAGGGTCCTGTGGGCCTTGCTGCTGACCGGCGGTTTCTTGCTGGCGGAGGTGATCGGCGGCATTTTGTCCGGGTCGTTGGCGTTGCTGGCTGATGCCGGGCATATGGTCACCGACGCCGCCGCACTGGGGTTGTCGTTTGCCGCCTTCCGCGCCAGCCGGCGACCGGCGACCCTGCGGCATTCCTACGGCTTGCATCGCTTCCAGGTTCTGGCGGCCTTCGTCAACGGCGCCGCCCTGATCGGTATCGCCGTCTGGATCGTCATCGAGGCGATCAGTCGCCTGTCGCAACCCGTTCCGGTGCTGGCCGGGCCGATGATGGCGGTGGCGGCAACCGGATTGATGGTGAATATCGTCTGCTTTCTGATCCTGCATGGCGGGGACCAAAACAATCTCAACATGCGCGGCGCCGCCTTGCACGTGATGGGGGATCTGCTGGGGTCGCTCGCAGCCATTGCCGCCGCGGCGGGCATTTTGTGGACCGGCTGGACTCCGATCGACCCGATCCTGTCTGTCGTGGTCGCGCTGATGATTCTTCGCGGTGCCTGGCGGTTGGCGGGCAATGCCTTCCACGTCCTGATGGAAGGCGCCCCGACGGCATCGACGTTGACGAAATGCGGACCAGGTTGGTGGCATCAATCCCCGGTCTCGTCGATATCCATCACGTCCACTTGTGGACGCTGACGCCGGAACAGCCTTTGATCACTCTGCACGCGACGTCGGATGGTGGTCGCCCGGACCAGGATGTTTTGGCGGATATTCAAGCCATATTGGCGAGCGAATTCGAGTTGCGCCACGCGACGATTCAGATGGAACGGAAGCGGTGCCGGGACGACGCTTGCCTGGAAAACAAAAGCGCGGGAACGCCTTGATCTCCGCAGGTTCGGGGGCAGGCCGAACGGACCATCGTCAGGAGATGATCTGCCTGAAGTTGTGACGGTTCGGTGGGACGTGACTATCTCGAGTTCCCATCCTCTGTCAAGAACGCCAGTTCCCGTGCCGGTTTTTCGTTCTGTCCAAGGAAGCGGATGACGCCTTGCGGCTTGGCATCGACGAAGTTGATCTGGCCACCCACTTCGATGGTGACCGTCAATTGATAGATCCGCCAAGTGAAGTAAGCGGTTCCGGTGAGCATGATCGGTGCGATAAAGCCAAAAACCATGAGAGCGATCTTGGCGCGAAAGCTCAAATTATTGAATACCGCGATCATGATGTCGTTCCGCAGGACGGGAGACATCACTTGATCGATATTGAAAAGTCTGGCGTTACCTTTTGGTAACGGCGCTTTCCTGCGCAACGTATGTTGCGGTGCACTATCCGCCGATGGCGTGCATCGGCAGATGCGACCAAGTGGCGGTCTGGGGGGATAAGGCCGAAAATGCATGAGCGGCGGGCTTGCTGCCGATGCTGCTCCTGATCAGGTCCATCATTGCCTTTTGCGGTGCCGATTGGCGGAGGGCAGGACGCAAATCCACCGAGGCGCCGCTTCCCAGGCACAGACGCAATTCCCCCCGGCAATTGACGCGCACTCGGTTGCAATCATCGCAGAAATGGCGGGAAAGCGGTGTGATGAGACCTAACCGCCCGCCGGTTTCGGCAACGTGGAAATAGCGGGCCGGCCCGCCGGTTCGGTCGCTCATCGGTGACAGCTGCCATCTCGTGGCCAGATCCGCTCGTACCGACGACAGCGATACGGGATTGCTCCCCGAGCCGGCATCCCCCAACGGCATGGTTTCGATCAAGGTCAGATCGTAGCCGCGCCGTCCGCACCACTCGATCATTCGATCCAGGTCGTCTTCGCTGACGCCGGCTTGCATGACCCGATTGATCTTAATCCTCAGGCCGGCGGCATCGGCGGCGGAAAGTCCATTCATGACCTCGCCCAGACGGTATCGTCGGGTGATGGCGGCGAAGGCGTCCGGATCAAGCGTGTCGAGAGAAACGTTGATGCGGCGAATTCCGGCATGAACCAGTTCATCGGCATGACGGGCCAGCAAGGTGCCGTTGGTCGTCATGGTCAATTCGTCCAATTCGCCGCTGCCGACCAGCGCCCCCAGGGAGCGGACCAGGCTGGTGATGTTATGGCGAATCAGCGGTTCCCCCCCCGTCAGCCGAATCTTGCGGACGCCAAGGGCGGCAAAGGTATGACCGATGACGGCCATCTCTTCCAACGACAATATGTCCTTTCGGGGCAGGAACGTGGCGTTTTCACTCATGCAGTAGGTGCAGCGCAGATCGCAACGGTCGGTGACCGACAGACGCAGATAGGTGATGTGACGTCCGAGGCCGTCGATCATCCTGATTCCTCCCGAAAAGATCGTTGGGGCAGCGTGCCCGCGCTCCACCATGCGATATTCTTGCCAAACGGCGAAGGCGCGGCAAAGCGCGGAAACCCGCCGAAGCATCGTTACCGCTGAGTAACGGCGATCGCGCATTGCCTTGATTTTTCACAATTTACGCAATTGAGCGATTCGAGCGGAATGTTACCGCCCGGTAACTGCGCGATCGGTCGGTGCTGGAGGCTTCGGCCCCAACGGGGCGGAACTCCGGGCTTGGCACGGGACGTGCAAAATCACCAACACGAAGCCTCGGAGGAGAGGCCGAAATCGAACACGAGAGAGGGAGGGGGCAGATGCCTATCGGGCTTCAGGCCGAGCCATCCGCGGGAGTGGCTGGAAAAAAGCGTTGGGCCATGGTCATCGATCTCAGGCGGTGCATCGGATGCATGGCCTGCGTCGCGGCCTGCAAGGCCGAGTACGACGTACCGTTGGGCGTCTGGCGCACCATCGTCAAGGTCAAGGACACGGGCCAGTACCCCAACACCAAACGGCATTTCCTGCCGCGTCTGTGCAATCACTGCGACAACCCCCCCTGCGTGCGCAATTGCCCGACCGAGGCGACCTACAAGCACGAGGAAGGGTACGTGCTCCAGCGCTATGAGCGCTGCATCGCCTGCCGCACCTGCATGGCCGCCTGCCCCTACAACGCCCGCCACGTGCTGCCCAACAGCCGCACCCGGGTGAAGATCGGCGGCGTGGTCGACAAGTGCACCTTCTGCGAACATCGGGTGTCCAACAATCTGGTCCCCGCCTGCGTGCAGACCTGCCTGGGGCGCTCGCGCATTTTTGGCGACCTGAACGATCCCAACAGCGAAGTGCACAAATTGGTCGGCGGTATGCCGACGGTGACGCTGAAGTCGGAAAAAGGCACCAAGCCGCAGGTTTATTACATCAAGCCGGCCCAGCAGATCGTCAATCAGATCTACTCGCCGCCGGAATCGTATGCGGCCAAGTCCGATGCCGAAGCGTTCTATCGTCACAACAAGGGCCGTCAGTTCTTTGGCGGCGTGCTCTAAAAGGGGGATGCAGAAATGTTCGAATACATGAACTTCCACATCGCCCCCTGGGGCTGGGAATTGTCGGTTTACTTCTTCCTGATCGGCACCGCCGGCATGGCCTATGCCTTGGCCACCGCGCCGGTGATGTTCGGCGGCAGGTTCGAAGCCTTGCGGCCCTTGCAATTGCCCGGTTTGGTGCTGGCCTTCGTGATCGTGCTGATTTGCGGGCCGCTGCTGATCCATGATCTGGGGCAGCCCATGCGCTTCCTCTATCCGATCCTTTACTTCCATTGGACATCGCCCTTGTCCTGGGGATCGCTGTTCCTGCTGATGTTCGCGGCCTGCGTGGTGCTGTTCTGGTGGTTCGACCGGGCGGGCAACACCGCCCCGCTGAAGCCGCTGGCCATCATCGGCTCCTTGCTGGGCCTGTCCATGCCGCTTTACACCGGCAACGACCTGATGGTGCAGACGACCCGCGAAGTGTGGGCGACGCCGTGGATTCCGGTGCTGTTCGTGGTCCTGTCGGTGACCTCGGGGGCGGCGGCGCTGGCGGTCATCGGCATGATCCGCAAGACCGACGACGCTGACGCCTCCAAGATTTTGCATGCGGTCATGCTGAGCGGGGTGGCGACCACCTTGTTCCTGTTCTTGGGGCTGCTGCTGTCGTTTCTTTACGGTTCCGAGGAAATGCAACTGGGCTGGCATATCCTCAACGACCAGTTCGCGATGCAGGTCTGGTTGCTGACCCTGGTCGTCGGCATCCTCGCCCCGTTGGCCCTGCTGGTACGACCGGATATCGGCCGGCGGCCGCAGATTCTGGCCGTGGCGGGGATCGCCAGCCTGATCGGAGCCTACGCCTTCCGCGAGGTCATCCTGGTCGCCGGGCAATTGCCCCAGCTGTACTACTAAGCCTCAAGAAGGCAACGGACAAGAGGGACGTCGAGATGAACAAGCATTTCCCCGTGTCGCGCCGCGGCTTCCTGAAGCTGGGCGGATCGACCGCAGCCATCGCCGGATCGTTGGGCGCCACCCGCCTGCACGCCATGGAGCAGGATCAGGGCGGCAAGGATTTCTCGCCGGTCACCGGCAAGGAACGCCAAGCCGTGCCCTATACCTGCATGGTCTGCAACATCGAGGACGGCGGCATCGCCTATATCGAGGATGGCCGGATCGTTAAACTGGAAGGCAACCCCGATCACCCCGGCAACCGCGGCAAGCTGTGCGCCAAGGGCAATTCCGGTTTCCTGCACGTTTACGACCCCGACCGCATCATGACCCCGCTGCTGCGCACCGGTAAGCGCGGCGAGAGCAAGTGGAAGCGGATTTCCTACGACGAAGCCACCACCATCCTGGCCAGCAAGCTGCGCGAGGTGATCGACCGCTCGATCAAGGAGAACGATCCGGCCATCCGCAACGAGATCGTTTTCAAGTGGGGCCGTAACCGGACCGGCGGCGCCGTGCATCGCTTCATGCACGCCATGGGCTCCAACGCCATGGTCAACCACACCAACATCTGCGAATCGTCGAAGAAGGTCGGCCTGGAGCCGTCATGGGGGCCGGATATCGAATCCTGCGACTGGACCAACACCAAATATGCCCTGGTGTTCGGCGCCAACGTTCTGGAAACCGCTTATTTCCACAATCCCAACGCACAGCGTCTGGTCGACGGCGTGGTCGGCAACAAGGCCAAGCTGGTCTATTTCGACCCGCGTATGGGCAATACGGCGGCGTTGGCCGACGAATGGTTCGCCCCCTATCCCGGCACCGACGGCGCCATCGCCTTGGCGATCGCCCAAGTGATCATGAACGAAAAGCTTTACGACGACGCGTTCATCCGCACCTGGACCAACGTAACGCCGGAACAACTGATCGAACACCTCAAGCCCTACACTCCCGAATTCGCCGAAAAGGAATCGGGCGTCCCGGCCAAGGACATCCGCCGCATCGCCCGGGAATTCGCCACCACCAAGCCGGCGACCACCTTCTCGTATCGCGGTCCGGCCAAGCATGTGTACGGGTCGTACCAGGAAGCCGCCATCCACATGCTGAACGTCATCACCGGCAATGTGGAAAAGAAAGGCGGCTATTGTCTGCCGCGCGGCATGAACTTCAACCAGCCCTCGCCCAAGCCGCCGGCCGCCAAGGTCCCCAGCGCACTGGGCGCCCCGCCTCAATATCCCCTGGCCTCGCATGCGGTTTCAACCCACATGCCCTACCAGATCATGAAGG
Source organism: Magnetospirillum sp. 64-120 (assembly GCA_001898825.1). Taxonomy (GTDB): domain Bacteria; phylum Pseudomonadota; class Alphaproteobacteria; order Rhodospirillales; family Magnetospirillaceae; genus Magnetospirillum. The sequence goes on along the minus strand of MKVK01000018.1, from coordinate 118,742 downwards.
GCGAGGAAAAGGTCGCGGTCTACATGACCTATTACGACAATCCCGTCTACACCTATCCGTCCAGCCATGTCTGGGACGCGCTGCTCAAGGACGAGAAGCTGATTCCGTTCTACTGCTCGTTCAGCCCTTACATGTCGGAAACCGCCGAACTGGCCGACCTGATCATCCCGGACACCACGTATCTGGAGCGCAACGATCCCGAATCCATGCCCAGCGACCTGCGGCCTTGGCTGGGAATCCGTCAGCAGGTGATCAAGCCCTTGGGCGGTACGCAGGAATGGCGCGACACCATCATCCAGACCATGCACAAGGTCGATCCCGACGGCAGCCTGGGCATGAAGCAATACTTCGCCTTCAAGAACGGCGAGGAATGGGTGCGCGCCCAGTTCGACGGCATCCCCGGCCTGAAGGAAGACGGCGGCTACGATTACCTGAAAAAGCATGGCGTCTGGCCGAAATACGGCTCGGTCGATCCGGTCACGGCCAAGATCGTCGACAAGAACGGCGAAGAGGTTCAGCCCGAGTTCGGCCTGCACATGAAGGAACTCTCGGCCGCCGACATGGATGGCGCGACCATCGCCGACAACGGCGCCATCAAGAAGGGTGGCAAAACCATTGGTGTTCGCATCAACGGCAAGAACATGGCCGGGTTCGGCACGCCGTCGGGCAAGATCGAATTGTGGAAAGCCAGCTATGTCAAATACGGCTTCAATCCGCTGCCGGTCTACAAACGCTTGGCGTCGCGCGACAAAAAGCCGGACGAACTGGTGCTGACCACTTTCAAGGTCAACGTCCATACCCAAAGCCGCACGGCGTCGCTGAAGTACCTGGCCGAGCTTTACCATAAGAATCCGGCCTGGATTAATCCCAAGACCGCCGCCGCCCGCGGCATCAAGGACGGCGACCTGATCCGCGTCACCTCGAGCGTCGGCTACATGGTCACCCGTGCCCATGTCACCGAAGGTATCCACCCGGATGTCGTGGCGATTTCCACCGCTTGTGGTCACTCCGCCTATGGCCGTTTGGCTCAGCTCAAGCAAAAGGAAAAGGTGGCTGAATGGGCCTTGGGCGGCGACCCGGATATCGACCACAACGTCTGGTGGGACGACAAGGGGGTGCACCCCAATTCGATCATCAAGCTGGCGGTCGACCCCATCGGCGGATCGCAGGGCTGGTACGACACGGTGATCACCGTCACCAAGGCGCAGGCCGGCGACAAGTACGGCGACGTCAAGTCCAGCCTTGAGGTTTCGATCAAGGATTACGAGGAAACCCTGCGCTTCGCCTATACCGGCGATATCCACAAGGCCAACCACAAAGAGGTGCAGATCGACTGGGATCATCTCCCCGAGCCCCATGTCGGTGCAGGGCACTGACCGTCCCTGAAACTGGACGGCGGCGGCTATGCCGTCGCCGCCCACTTTTTTGAATTCTGGCGTACGGGGAGGCTGGAGCATGACATTGGAAATGAAAAAGGCGGAAACCGCCAAGATGATCGAGGAAAACCGGGCGCAAGCGGGAATTTTCACCTTGCTGGGGCGGACCCTGGAATACGAAGCGGACGAGGCGTTCCTCGAACTGCTGCGGACCACGTTGCGGGAACCTTTGGCCGAGGCCGGGGTTGAACTGCCCGATGACCTGTTGCACGGGCCATCGGCCGAGGTGTTGGAACACTTGGCGGTCGAGTTCACCGGCCTATTCGTGGCGCCGGGCGCCATCTCACCTTACGCATCGGTGTTCGAGACCGGGGCGATGGCCCAGGAACCGTCCAGCCGGGTCAATCATTGGTACACCGAGGCCGGGTTCGAATTCCGCCGGATGCTCAGCGGCGAGTTTCCCGACCATGTGGGGACCATGCTGGGTTTCGTCGCCGCGCTCTATTCGGCCGAAGCGGATTGCCTGGAACGAGGCGACGACGTCGCCGCCGAGGAGACCAAGGTTCGGCGTGAACGCTTCCTGCTCGAGGAAGTGGGCGGCTGGGTTCCCGGCTGGTGCCGTATCGCGGCATCGGTGGCCGGGCATCCTTTCTACGAGCGGATGCTGGATTTGACCGGACGGGTCTTGTGGGAGGAGCTGTCCATGATCGCCCCGCCCCGGCGTCTGCGGGAGTTGTCCGATCTCAACGCTCGGCGTCCCGCCCGGCTCGAATCCAGTCCGGAATTCCGCAAGGCGTCCGGTCTATAGCAGGAGGCGGCCATGAGCGACGCCAAGCGCATTTTGCTGGTCGAAGGGTCGGGGCGCGGCTTTCTGTGCCACTATGCCCACGCCCTGGCATTGGGACTGCGTGATCTGGGGCATGACGTCATGCTGGCCTCGGGGCGGCGCGACGAGTTGGCCCATTGGCCGGCGCCCTTCACCAAGGAAGCCTGTTTGGCCGATGGGCCGGCGGGCTGGCTTTGTCTTGCGGAAAAGGTGCGGGCGTTCAAGCCCGACGTCGTGCATTTCCAGTGGATCGGCCAGCCGTTGTTGGCGGCTGGTTTCCTGGCGTGGCTGCGCGGCCGCGGCATTGGCGCCGTCTACACGCCGCACAATCTGCTGCCCCATCGTCGGCGCTGGCTGTCGACGCCGGGCTTTCGTCTGGTCTATCAGTCCATCGACCGGGTGGTGGCGCGTGACCCCCATCTTGCCTGGGGGCTGGAGGAAATGCTGGGCGTTGGCAGCGACCGCATCGTTCACCTGCCCGGCAGTCCCAATCTTCTGGCCCATCCCGAGGTGAAAGGCGACCGTGCGCCGGAAATACCGCCGCGCCAAGACGGCGAATGTCGATTGCTGTATTTCGGGCATGGATCAGGGCGCAAGGGATTGGGCGATCTGGTACGTGCCTTGCTGGCGGATCGCTGGCCCAAGGATCTGCATCTGGTGGTCGCCGGCGAGGGCGTTCTGGCCGGCGCCGCCCCGCCATTATTGGCGAGCTTGCGGGGCCGGGTTCGCCTGACCGTCGTCGATCGCTATGTGCAATCCGGCGAGGTGGCCGATCTGTTCGCCAGCGCCGACCTGATGGTCATGCCCTATGCCAAGCAATGCAAAAGCCCGTTGACCGACCTCGCCGCCGCGTTTCGTTTGCCGGTGTTGCGGACGGATCGGGTCGAGGCGGCCCATTTCGTCGAAGGAATCCATGGGGTGACGGTCGCTCATGGCGACCCGGCGGCCTTGGTGTCGGGATTGCGGCAGGCCCTGGACATCGACACCCTGTCGCGCTGGCGTGCGGCCCTGGCACGGGAAGAAAGTGTCGAAGCCGGCATTCGTCGTCTGGCCGAGGGACACCACCGGCTTTATGACGGCCTGACACGGAACCGCCGGACCGCCCCGGCCCCCGAAGCGGAACTGAAAGCCAATCATGCCTGACGTGCATACGCTGATCATGATCGCCCATCGCCGGCTGCATGCGCCACTGGTCAAGTTGGTCAACCGCGAACGACGGGTCTTTGAAACCTACCGCCTGCTGTCGACCACGGAAACCGGCACGGTGCTGGAGCGCGAGACCGGCCTGGAGGTGACCTCGGTGTTTCCCGCCAAGAAAGGCGGAGACATTCAACTGTGCGGGCTGGTTTGCTCCAACACCATCGCCGCAGTCTATTTCTTGCGCGATCCCCTGAAACAGGCGGGGGACGAACCCGACATCACTCCGTTCTATCGGGCCTGCGACCTGAACAACGTTCCCCTGGCGACCAACTTGGTTTCTGCGGTGGCGGTCACTCATTGGCTGGGGCGGAAACTGGGGGGGGCGCCATGAAGATCGACAATCTGGATCGGGCAATCGAGGTTCTGGGCCACGTCGATGTTCTGGCTGATGAACAATTGTGTGTCAATTCCCGCGCCAGGAGCCTGTATTGCCGATCCTGCGAATCCGCCTGCGCCGCTGCAGCTATCACCCTTGATGCCGATGGCGTCGAGGTGGACGAGCGGCTTTGTACCGGTTGCGGCGCCTGCGTTCCCTCTTGCCCGGCCGGTGTTTTCCGCCTCGCTGTGTTCGACCCGCAACGTTTTCTCGACGCCGCAGCACAATCCGCGGTGGCTCATGTGCATTGCTCGGAAAGCCAAGACGGCGGCGGTGGCGTGGTCATTCCCTGCCACATGGTGCTGGACGGGCGGCTGGCCGCTGCCGCCATGTCCTTGGGCGTCAGGGAAATGGTGCTGCATGGCCGTCTGGAATGCCGGGATTGCCGCCGGGGGGACGCCAATCCATCGGTGCAGCGGGCGCGGGCCGATTTGGACCGCTGGTTCGGCGACGCCGCCATGGTCCTGCGCCCCGCCCTGGCGGGGGAACGGGCCGGGCGGGAAGAACCGGTCCACCGGGAAGATCAGATCAAGGCCAGTCGCCGGAATTTCCTGCGTTTGGCCGGCGCCAGGGCGGCGGCCAGCGCCGCCTGGCTGGTCCCGCTCGCCGAACCGCAATCGGCGGTGCCGATGCCGGGGATTTCCGTCCCGGGAGCCTTCAAGCATCAGCCGGTGGCCTATCAGGCGGTGCTGGCCGGTCATGTCGCGGATTTGCCGTGGCGGGACGATGTCGTGCTGCCGTGGGTCGGGCGCTCGTTCGCCCCCTCCTGTTCGGTCTGCGCCGTCTGTGCCGAACGTTGCCCGACCGGAGCCTTGAGCCGGGTGACGCGAGAGAATCTGTCGGGAATAGGCTTCACCGCTGCGCTTTGCACCAATTGCGGTTTGTGCGCCATCGTTTGCCCTGAAAAATCGGTGCGGGCGCAGCCGGCGCGCTCGGCCGATGCGGTGACCGCGCCGGGGCGGATGCTGGCCCTGCACCAAATCGGAGCCTGTGTTCGCTGCGGTCAGGATTACGCGGCCATCGACGGCGCCGATGTCTGCCCGCACTGCGCCAAGGAAGCCGGGATGGATGAGGATTGGCTTGAAATGCTGGCTTAGGTGGGCCGCCCTTTTGGCTGTCCTTGCCGTTTTGACCGGTTGGTGGTGGTGGAACCTGCCGCGGACACCGGAGGAATTGTACCGGAAGCGATGTTCCTCCTGCCATGAACTGGCTCGCATCGACGGCTATGGGGGGGAGGACATGCGGGCCATCGTCACCACCATGCGGGAACGCAACGGGGCGGCGGCGGTCATCGACGACAGGGAAGCGGAAATCATCATCCGCTATTTGGAGGAAAGCCGACCATGAGGGGCACGGGATTGGAAGAAACGGTGATGGATGCCCTGGCCACGGTCACCATCGGTGAAAACGGACCGTCGATCGTCGCCGCCGGCTTGGTCCATGACGTGGTCGCCACCGGCGGAGCGGTGCGGATCCTGCTTGATCTCGAAAAAATCCCCGACGGCGACGCCGACCCACTGGCGGCGCTGTTGACGCCATTGGTCGGCTCCATCGCCGGGGTCGAAAGAGTGGTGGTCAAGCCCAGGCCCAAGCCCTTGGGCCGTCCCGGGCAACTGGCAGGGATCGGCTGCGTCCTTGCCGTCCACAGCGGCAAGGGCGGGGTGGGGAAATCAACCCTGGCCGCCAATCTGGCGGTCGCCTTCGCCGGGCAAGGACTGGCGGTGGGGTTGCTTGACGCCGATGTCTACGGCCCGTCGGCGCCGACCCTGTTCGGCGTTTCCGGTCGGGTCTGCGACGAGGGCGGCAAGATCCAGCCGAAGCGGGCGCATGGGGTCAGCCTGATGTCCTTGGGCTTCCTGATGCCGGCGGAAAAGGCCCTGGCTTGGCGCGGATCGCTGGTGGACGAAGGCTTGCCGCAATTGTTGACGGATGTGGCCTGGGGGGCGCTCGATATCCTGGTGGTCGACCTGCCGCCGGGAACCTCGGACGTCCATCTCGGCATCGCCCGTCACGCCGCGCCGAATGCGGTGTTGACGGTGACCACGCCCGGCGCGATCTCGGTCCAGGATGTCGAGCGCGGCATGGAAATGTTCGCCGATGTCGCGGTCCCCTGCATCGGCCTGGTGGAAAACATGGCGCGGCTGACCTGTGGGAAGTGCGGCCACGGCTATGCCCCGTTCGGCGAGGGCGGCGGTGCGCGTCTGTCCGCCGCCACCGGCTTGCCGCTGCTGGCATCGATTCCCTTTTTACCGGAAATCGCCGATTCCGCCGATGCCGGAATGCCCTTTGTCCTGTCCGCCCCTGATGGCGCCCCCGCCCGGGCGATCAAGGATTTGGCGCATCTTTTGGCGGACAGCCTTTTGCCCCGCCGTCAGGAGATTTCAGCATGAGCGCCTGCGCCAGCACCGGATGCGGCCCCGAAGCGACCGGCATCTTGGCCATTCCCCAGGTCCGCGAGGTCGTTTGCGTCGCCAGCGGCAAGGGCGGCGTCGGCAAATCGACGTTGACCGTCAATCTGGCGGCGTCTTTGGCCGCGCAGGGGATGGCGGTGGGAATCGTCGACGCCGACATTCACGGCCCCTCGATATCCTTGCTGCTGGGAACCGGGAGCGGGGTCGAGGCCACGGCGGAAGGTCTTGCCATCCCCAAGTTCAGTCATGGAATCTGGTCGTTGTCGGTCGGCAATTTGCTGCCGCCCGAGGCTGGTCTGGCCTGGAAAGGCCCCCTGGTCGCCCAAGCGGTGGAGCAGTTGTTCCGAGAGGTGGCGTGGCCACCTTTGGACGTCTTGTTGGTGGACATGCCGCCGGGAACCGGCGACGTGCAGATCACCATCCTCGAACGCATGCCGGTGACCGGCGCGGTGGTGGTATCCACCCCGCAACGTTTGGCCGTGGTTGACGCCGAGCGGGGCATCGCCCTGTTCCACGAATACGACATTCCGGTTTTCGGGCTGGTGGAGAACATGGCAGGGCACGCCTGCCCCTGCTGCGGCGAAATCACCCGGCTGTTCACGGGGGGGCATGTGGAAGCCTTGGCCAAGCGGCGTCATGTCGCTTATCTCGGCGCCGTTCCCCTGGCGCCCGAGGCGGCGGCAGCGGCGGAAAGCGGCACGCCCTTGCGGACGCAGGATCCGGCCTCGGCCGCCGTCACGGCGATCGACGCGGTCGCCGTGCGGGTTGGCGATGCCTTGACCAAGGAGCGGCTGGCCCGTGAACACGAAGCGGGGCTGAGCGCCGAACAGCGGCGGAACGCGGCGGAGTTCTGGCAGAATTTGGCGGAATGAGAGGGCCGACGATGACGATGATCTTGCAAGAAATCCGCCCGGACGAATCGTGGATCGGCGGCGACGGCGCTTTGGGGAATGCCGCTGCGCTGGTCCCCGAGGATATGCCGGAATCGGCGCTGACGCTGTTGCGGGGCAGTCCTGCCACCACCCCGCAATGGGCGGTTCGTCCCGATGTCGCGTGGGTGGTCGAGCAGGGGCTGGACGCCGCCGCCGCCTTGCGCGGGATGTTCCCGGATCAGCGGTTCGTTCCGCATGTCCAGGCCAGTCGTGCCGCCGTCCGCTTCGGTCTGGGCGAACGCTATGCCGGCGAGGGCTTCCGCGTTTACGTGCCCGACACCGCCGCCTTGCGGGGATATCAGGTCGATGACGGCGACATGCCCCTGACCGACTGGCTGCACAAGGCCGACAGCCTGGGATTCGACACCGTCTGGTTGACCGGAAGCGACATTGCCGCCGAAGGGAAAGGCTTAGACCTCGAATTGCTGGATCGGGGCCGGCGCCATTTCACCGGTAACCTCATCCTGTCGGGGGGCGGTGTCGAATTGCGCCATCTGGAATCCCTGCGGGCCGAGGGTGGGTGCTTCGGCGTGATCGTTCCGACCACGCTGTTGGCGCTGCACGGTGCGGATACCTTGTGTTCAGTTCTCAATCCGCCGGTCGAACCGGACGGCACCGACGGGGTGGCTGCGTGACCCGCACTCCTCCTCTCCACATCTGCCTCGTTGTGCTGTTCCTGCTGTTCGGCCCGGTTGGGACGGTGGCGTCGGCGGACCAAGACCTGCCGCGTTTGTCAGCGGAGGCCGTGGCAGCAGCCCTGGCGTCGTCGGCGCCACCACTCGTCCTTGATGTACGCGGACGAGGGGTGGCCGCCGAGGGAACCATTGCCGGTGCCGTCAATGCCGGGACCGATCCGTCCGGGTTCCTGCCCGATGGTCAAGACCGCCAAGCATTCTTGTTGACACCGTGGCCGCCAGCCCCCGAGCTTCTGACCACTTGGCGGCAACGCCTGGAAGCCTTCGGTTATGCGGTCAGCGTCGTCGACGGCGGATTTGCCGCGTGGCGGCAGGCCGGACTGCCGGTCGATATTGGCCGGGGACGTCTGATCAAGCCGGGGAGTGTCCCGTTCACCGTGCCGCGCGGCTTGTGCGAGGCCAACACACCGGCCCAGGTTTTCGAGTGAGAAGGCTTGGCCGACTTGTCATGGTTTTCGTTCTGCTTGCCGTCGACGCGGCGGGACAGGGTATGGGCGACTGTTCCGATTGTCATCGTTCTGTCGCCGAAAGCTTTTCCCGTTCCGCCATGTCCCGGGCGGCAATCAATCCGGTGTTTCTGGCCGAATGGCGGGACAAGGGGCACGACCCGGCCTGTCTGGGCTGTCACGCGCCGTCCACTGCGGCCGGCGTCGCTTGTGTCGATTGTCACGGCCCAGGGGGGCATCCGTATGCGCCAGTTGCCGTTCCCGACACCTGTGGGCGGTGCCACGACGCGCCGGGCGAGGTGACGGTACGTTCGTTCCGTGACAGTTCGGCCGCCAGAAACGGCAAGACCTGCCTGGATTGCCATCTTGGCGGCAATCAGTCTCATGTCTTCATCGGCCCCAGTGATCCAGCATATCTGCGCGATGTCGCCAGCCTGCGCCTTGCCTTGGCGGGGGACAGGCTGATGGTCGCCATCCGCCATCGCGCCGGCCATTCCTTGCCCGGCGGGACCACCGGACGGGCGGCATGGCTGGTGGTGCAAGGCCGTGATGGTGCCGGTGCGATCACATGGCAGGAACGGCGGCGCTTCGGCTGGCTCAATGCCGAATCCGTTTGGCAAGATAATACCCTTCCCCCGGATCGGGGTGTTATGATCGAGATCGAAAACCCAGGACTTGCCGATTCCGTCGAAGTCACGGCCCGCTTGCTGTACAGCCGTCGGGCCGGGGTGGAGCCGGACAGTGGAACGGGTTTCCAAGAGCTAAGCAGGGCGACAATGATCCTGCGGTGACAAGAGGAAAGGGAGGTCATGAGCATAGGCCTGTCACGCAGGACCGTGCTCGCCATGATCGGTTCGATTCCCCTCGCCGTTGGCGCCAAGGCCGATGAGCGATTGGTCCGGGTCGGATTGACCGCCGTGGTGGTGCGCGAAAACCTGGGTTTCTTCGATCGTTGGCGGCGCTATCTTGAATTGCGTCTGGACCGGCCTGTGCGTTTCGTTCAGCGGCGGTCTTATCGCGAGGTCATGGAATTGCTGGCCACCGGCGAAATCGACTTCGCCTGGATTTGCGGCTATCCCTATGTCCGCCGCCGCGATCCGGAATATCTCGATCTTCTGGCTATTCCCGTGTTTGACGGCGAACCACGCTATCGGTCCTATGTCATCGTTCACCGGGACAGTCCGTACCGTTCCGTCGGCGATCTTGGCGGCAAGGTTTTCGCCTATTCCGACCCTGATTCCAATTCCGGCTACCTCGTGCCGCGCAGCATGCTGACCGGTTTGGGGATACAGCCGGACGCTTTTTTTCGTCTCACCTTCTTCACGTACAACCATGCCGAAACGGTGGAGGCGGTGGCACGCCGGGTCGCCGACGGCGGTGCGGTCGATTCCTATGTCTGGGAATATCTGAAGCGTAATCGTCAGGTGCCGGTGGATCAGACCAAGGTCATCGGCCAGTCCGATGAATTCGGCTTTCCCCCGCTGGTCGCCCGGCGTTCAGGAGACGCCGAATTGCGCCGCCGCATGCAGAACGCGGTGTTGGGAATGCGCGAGGATGTCGATGGGCGGGCTTTGCTGGCGGAGTTGGCCTTGGACGGTTTCGTCGAGCCAGACGACAGCCTTTACGATGGTATCCGCAATCTTGAGGCGCGGATGAGCGGAGGGCGGTTACGATGATGATCGTTCATCCCCGCTATTGGAAGCTGGGCATCAAGCTCCCTCTGACCATCATCGCCGCCGTCGCCGGCGTGGCATTGACGGTAGGACTGGCCGTGATCGCCCAGGAGCGCTCGCGCATCCGCCAGGATCTGGAAGAAAAGGCGTTGTTGGTGGCGCGCGGGGTTTCCGGCATCGCCTACGAGGCGGTGTTGCGAAACGATTATTGGTCCTTGTTCAAGGCGCTGTCCTCCATGACCTCGTCATCGGGGCCGGGCGGCGTCAGCAACGATGCCGTCGCCGGCATGGTCTTGGATGTCGAAGGGCGGGTCCTCGCCCATTTGGCTCCGGAGAACCATCCCCTCGGGTTGCCGTTGCTTGGGGCTGATCCTTCGCAGCGTCAATGGCTGAAGGATGTGATGCAGTCGGCGACGTCGCGTGTGCGGACCATTCATCAAGATGGCCGCGAATATGTGGAAAGCGTGGTTCCCATCCAGTCGAACGGCTCGACGGTCGGCGTCGTGGTCCTGCGGCTGTCCACTCAGGAGATCGAGACCCGGACAGCGGCCGCGGCGGTCATCGTCATCGGCATCGTCCTGGTATTTGGCGCCTTGGGGTCCGGGTTCGGTGTCTACATTTCTCGTCGCATGGTCCGGCCCCTCAACGATTTGGCCGACGGCATGGCGGCCTTGGGCAAGGGGGATTTCACCAGCATCGTTCCGATCCGGCCGCGCGACCATGATGAGATCGGTCGGTTGGCGGAGACCTTCAACCGTATGGCCGGCGAGTTGGCGGAAAAACGCCAATTGGAACAGCAATTGGCGGTTTCGGAGAAACTGGTGGCGGTCGGGCGCATCGCCGCCGGCGTCGCCCACGAGGTCAACAATCCCCTGGCCGGCATGCTCAATTGCCTCGACACCATCCGCCGTTATCCCGACGACCCATCCCTGATCCCGCGCTATTTCCCGATGATCGAAAAGGGCCTGCACCGCATTCGCGCGATCGTGCAGGGATTGTTGATCGAGTTGAAAGGAGACTCGGCCGAAATCTGGGGCGACGGCGGATGTTTGGAAGACGTCAAGGATCTGGTGCTGGTGGAAATCGGGACCTTGCCGGTGCAGCTTCATTGGCGCAATCAGCTGGGTGACAGCTATTGCGTCAATTGTGGACCGATGCAGCAAGTGGTGTTGAATCTGGTGAAGAATGCCATCCAGGCCTGTCGCGATGGCGGCGATGTCGCCTTTCGCGCCTTTAGCCAGGACGACCAGGTCGTCGTCGAGGTGGAGGACAACGGACCCGGCATTCCGCTTGAGCGTTTGGACAAGGTCTTCGACCCCTTTTACACCAATCGCCCCGATGGGACTGGATTGGGGCTTTGGGTCACCTATCGGCTGGTCGAGAAAATGGCGGGAATCATCGAGGTGGAGTCCGAGCCTGGGCAAGGATGCTTGTTTCGGGTCAGAATTCCCGGTCAGGCGTTGCGACGACAGCGACCGACGACGGAGGTGGCATGAGCGATTCCTCCCCCAGTCCTCACAAGGTGTTGATCATCGAAGATGACGAGATCATGCGTCTGTCGCTGGAGGATGCCCTGCGGATGGACGGCATTCCCGTGCTGACAGCCGCATCGGCGATGGAGGGGCGGCGTGTTCTTGGTCGAAACGCCGTTGATCTGGTGATCACCGATATCCGTCTGCCGGATGGGACCGGTGCCGATTTGTTCCATGAAGTCTCGGCGGCGTATCCCGGATTGCCGGTCATGGTTATGACCGCCTTCGGATCGGTTCCCCAGGCCGTTGAACTGGTGAAGGCCGGCGCAGTGGACTATCTGACCAAGCCGTTCGACGTCGGTGCGTTCCTTGAAGCGGTCCGCAGGGTTCTCAATACCCGCCGTGAGCAGCGAAGCGGCATGACGGCACATGGTGCAGCCGACAGCCTGGGGCGCAGCACGGCCATGCGGTCGGTGAAACATTATGTCGATCGGGTCGCCCCCCTGGACAGCTCGGTTCTGATCACCGGCGAATCCGGTGTCGGCAAGGAAGTCGTCGCCAATCAAATACATCAAGGCAGTGCTCGGGCGGGAAAGGCCTTCATCAAGGTCAATTGCGCGGCCATTCCCCTCAATCTGGTGGAAAGCGAGCTGTTCGGGCACGAAAAGGGGGCTTTCACCGGGGCCGACCGCCGTCGTGTCGGTCGGTTCGAACAGGCCAATGGCGGGACCATCTTCCTGGACGAGATCGCCGAGATTCCACCCGAGGTTCAAGTCAAGTTGCTGAGGGTCATCCAGGAACGTGTGCTGGAACGGGTTGGCGGCAACGATTCCATTACGCTGGATGTCAGGATATTGGCGGCGACCCAGGTCGATCTGGAAAAGGCGATCATGCAGGGGACGTTCAGAAGCGATCTTTACTGGCGTCTCAACGTCATCCGCATCGATATCCCACCCCTGCGCCGTCGTCCCGACGACATCCCTTTGCTGGCCCGGCGGTTCGGCGATGGTTTCGCCGCCAGTATGGGCAAACGGGTTTCCGGCTTTTCCCCGGACGCCGAGTCCATGCTGATCGAATGGCCGTTTCCCGGAAATGTGCGCGAGTTGAAGAATCTCGTCGAACGTGCGGTGGCCTTGTGCGATGGCCAACGAATCGAGGTACACGACCTGTTTCCCGAAGCCGTGCCGCAACCGGACCCACGGGGATACGCCTCGTTGCGCGAAGCGGTGGAGGCGGCCGAGCAAGAAGCGATCCGAAACAGTTTGGCCCGGTGTGGCGGCGCCGTCGGCTTGGCCGCGGAGGCTCTGAACATTTCGCGCAAGAGCTTGTGGGAGAAAATGCGCCGTTACGGAATCGACCGCCAGTCGGAGACATCGCGATGAAACCGCTAAGACAGCGGATCACAAGGGGGATCGCCGTCGCTTTTTGTCTGGTGCTGTTGTCCTGCGCCGCCAATCCCACCGTCCAGATCACCGAGCAGGCCTTGGGCGACGGTGAGAGTGCCCAGAGGCATTCTCGCGTCACCATTCATTATTCGGGGTGGTTGGCGGACGGCACCATGTTCGATACGACACGAACGGATGGAATCCCTCAGACATTCACCATCAACGGCGGCGACATCATCGCCGGCTTGGAGCAGGGGATTGTCGGCATGAAGAGCGGCGGAAGACGCGAAATCGTCATTCCACCGGCCCTCGCCTATGGCGCCAAGGGGCTGAGTGGTCATATCCCGCCCAACGCCACGTTGCGGTTCGACGTCGAGGTCGTGGCGGTGACGCCGCCACGTTATAAGAACATCTCCGTTGACGAACTCGCGAAGCAGAGAGGGGAGTTGGTTCTGATCGATATCAGGACACCAGAGGAATGGGCTGAAACCGGGGTTGTTTCTGGAAGTATCCTTCTCACTGCTTTCGGAAAAGATGGAAAATTCGTAAGGGAATTTCCTCTGATTATGAATGATCTTGTTGATGGTAATAAGAACGTTGCCTTTATATGTCGATCTGGGAACAGAAGCTCTGAATTGGCGAGAGTTATTGCGGAGGAAGGCCGTTATAAAAATGTCTACAACGTCGTTGGCGGGATAAAAGCGTGGCGATCTGCTGGGGGAGCCGTGACGTTTGATTCCGTCCGGCCCCTGAATTGATGGGGGACAGAGTATGACCGTTCCGAAGCAATCGGGGTGCCCGATCAGCAACTCGGGGTGAAGTCAGCGTGCCAGGCCCCTGAGGCCGTCGGCTCCCACCGGGATGGCGGTCTGCCAGGGGATGAGCACGGTGCGCGGCGACAGCTCGTGCCAGACCCGTTTAATGAAGGCGGCTTCATAGCCGCCGCGCCGGGCCAGGATCGGATCGGCGGTGCCGCTGGCCAGCAGGCTTTGGTTGACCACCCAGGCATGGGAACGGATGCCGGCGCGGGACAAGTCGTCTTGCAGCCTTTCCGCTTCATGCACCGGGGTGGCCTCGGCCAGGGTGACGATCACCACCTTGGTGAAGTCGGGGTCGCGCAGGCGCGGCAACAACTGGCGCACCGCCTCGGGCATGTCGGCCTGGGTGCGCGACACCTCGCGGTGATAGGCCTCGGCGGCGTCGAGCAACAAGATGGTGTGGCCGGTCGGCGCGGTATCCAGCACCACATAGCCGCCGCAGCCCATGGCGACGGTGCGGGCGAAGGCGCGGAACACGGCGATTTCCTCGGTGCAGGGCGAACGCAGATCTTCTTCCAGCATGGCAAGGCCGGCCGCGTCGAGACCGGCGCCGGCCTTGGCCAGCACTTCGTCACGATAGGCGGCGATTTCGGCGGCGGGGTCGATGCGGGTGACGGTCAGGTTGGTCGTGGCCTGGCCGACCGCCGCGTCCACATGCGCCGCCGGGTCGGTGGTCGACAACACCACCTTGTGTCCCCGGTCGGCCAGGGCAACGGCGATGGCGGCGGCCACCGTGGTCTTGCCGACGCCGCCCTTGCCCATGGTCATGACCACGCCGTGGCCGGCACCGGCCAGATCATCGATCAAATCCCCCAATCCCGGCGGCAGCGCCGCGTCGGCGGGCGTCGGCGTCACCGGGGCGTCATCGCCCGGTTCAACCATCGCCGCCAGGGCGTCGAGCCCGACGGTGCCGCCAGCCAGGAACGGCGTCTCGCTGCGCGGCAAGTCGCGCAGGCCCGGCGGCATGGCGGCGACGGCCTGGTCCATGCGCAGGCTCATGGCCTCGGCGACGGCGTCCACCGGCCGGGCGGCGACGAACACGCCGTTCAGCGCCAGGCGCAGGTTGCTCACCCCCAGTTCGGCCAGTTCCTGTCGGGTCCGTTCCGCCTCGCGCAGGGCCGAGTTCTCGGGGCGGGCCACCAGCACCAAGGTGGTGGCCGAAGGGTCGGACAGCCGGGCGACGGTGGCGGCATAAAGCGCCTTCTGCCGTTCCAATCCGGCCAGAGGTCCCAGGCACGAGGCGCCGCCGGAAGAGGAGGCGATGAATTCGCTCCACGCCGAGGGCAGGGTCAGCAGACGCAGGGTGTGGCCGGTCGGCGCCGTGTCGAACAGGACGTGGTCGAACTCGTTGGTGGCGGCGGCGTCGCCCAACAATTTGGCGAATTCGTCGAAAGCGGCGATTTCCACCGTGCAAGCGCCGGAGAACTGTTCCTCCATGCTGGCGATGGCCGCTGGCGGCAGGATGGCGCGATAGGGGCTGACCATGCGCTCGCGGTAGTCCCGCGCCGCCGCCTCGGGGTCGATGTTCAGCGCGAACAGTCCCGGTGCCCCGGCGATCGCCGTGGGGGCGCCGCCGAGCGGCGTGCCCAGAACCTCGTCCAGGTTCGATGCTGGATCGGTGCTGACGATCAGAACCCGCCTTCCGCGCCGAGCCAGATTCATGCCAGAGGCGCAGGACAGCGAGGTCTTGCCGACGCCGCCCTTGCCGGTGAAGAAAGCGTGGCGGGTGGCGATCAGCGGCAGCGGCATGGCGGTGGTCCTCAGCAACAGCCCGATTTGGGCGGACAGCACGACGAGGACTGCTTCGGCGTGATCTGGGCCTCGGCGGTGCCCAGGCCCAGCTTGGCCGCCAATTGCGCCCGGGTCGGATAAAGGCCGGTGGAAATGATGTGGCCGTCAAGGGCGATGACCGGCAGGCGGTCGATGCCGGCCTCCATTTCCTTGACCACCGCCGGATTGGCGGCGAAGGCCTGGGGATCCTGGCCCAGGTTGTAGCGCACCACCTCGACGCCCCGTTCGCCCAGCCATTTCAGGTCGGCGGCGAAGGCGACCAGGGCCGGATCGACCTCGGGGCCGCAGACGCCGGTGGAACAGCACATGGCGGGGTCGTAGACTTCGAGCTTGGTCATCGGGTTCTTTCCTTCCTCGCTTGCAGGCTTGCGGGCCGAAATCAGGGCGGACACCACGAGGTCCTCCACCCCTTGGCCCGGCGCCCATTCCTTGATCAGATCGCGGCTTTCGGATTTTTGTTCGATGCGGATGTCGACGAAGCCGGCCTGCCGCATCCAGCGTTCCAGGTCGGACGGATCCGCCGCTCCGGAAACGCAGCCGCACAGCAATGCCGGATCGGCGGCCAGGGTGGCCGGCAGGGGGCGGATGGCGACCACGTCGGAAACCGCCAGCCGCCCGCCGGGCTTCAGCACCCGGAAGGCCTCCCGCAGGGCCTGCGGCTGGTCGGGCGACAGGTTGAGAACACAATTGGACATGACCACGTCGGCACAGTCGTCGGGCAGCGGCAAATTCTCGATGTGACCATGGCGGAACTCGACATTGCCCACCCCCAGGGAGCCGGCGTTACGGCGAGCCTTGGCCAGCATCTCCTCGGTCATGTCGATGCCCAGAACCCGGCCGCTTTCCCCCACTTGCCGGGCGGCGAGAAAACAATCGAAGCCGGCACCGCTGCCCAGGTCGACCACCACTTCGCCGGGGCGCAGGGCACTGATGGCGTGGGGATTGCCGCATCCCAGGCCAAGGTTGGCGTCAGCGATCAGGTCGTCGTCGCCATAGCCCATGCGGCGGGCCATGTCGTCGGGGGCTGGGGTGCCGCAGCACGAAGAGCGTCCCTCGGCGGAGGCGATGGCGCCATAAGCTTGGCGCACCAGATCATGCTGCTTGTCCTTGTCCATGGCGTCCACGTTTCCCCCTTTCAACCGGATCAGGCCCGGCTTTCGTACCAGTCCTTGGTGGAGTTGACGATTTTCACCACCGACAGCATCACCGGCACCTCGATCAGCACGCCGACCACGGTGGCGAGCGCGGCGCCGGACTGGAAGCCGAACAAGGCGATGGCGGCGGCCACCGCCAGTTCGAAGAAGTTGGACGCCCCGATCAACGCCGACGGACCGGCGACGCAATGGGCCACGCCCAATTTGCGCGACAGCAGATAGGCAAGGCCAGAGTTGAAATAGACCTGGATGGTGATCGGCACCGCCAGCAGCAAGATGACCAGCGGCTGGGCGATGATCTGCTCGCCCTGGAAGGCGAACAGCAGCACCAGGGTGGCCAACAGCGCCACCAGCGACGCCGGCCCCAACACCGCCAGGGTGCGCGGCAGCGCCTCCGGTCCGCGGGCCAGCAGCACCTTGCGCCAGATTTGGGCGACGACGACCGGCACCACGATGTAAAGCACCACCGACAGCAACAGGGTGTCCCACGGAACGGTGATCGACGAAAGCCCCAGCAACAGACCGACGATGGGGGCGAAGGCGAAGACCATGATCAGGTCGTTGAGCGCCACCTGGCTGAGGGTGAAATGCGGCTCGCCGTTGGTCAGGTTGGACCACACGAAGACCATGGCGGTGCACGGCGCCGCTGCCAGCAGGATCAGGCCGGCGATGTAGCTGTCGATCTGTTCGGCCGGCAACAGCGGCCGGAACAGGGTGCTGATGAAGACATAGCCCAACAGCGCCATGGAAAACGGCTTGACCGCCCAGTTGATGAACAGCGTCACGCCGATGCCTTTCCAGTGCTCGCGCACCTGGTGCAGGGCGGAAAAGTCGATCTTCAGCAGCATGGGGATGATCATCAGCCAGATCAGCACCGCCACCGGCAGGTTGACCTGGGCCACTTCCATGCGGCCGATGGCCTGGAACGGCGCCGGCAGGAAATGCCCCAGCGCGATGCCGACGACGATGCACAGGGCCACCCAGACGGTGAGATAGCGCTCGAACAGGCTCATCGGGGCCTTGGCCACCGCCTTGCCGGCCACTTCGCATTGTGCCGACATCTCAGACCTCGGCCGCGCGGTCGGGGCCAAGGGCGATCAGACGCTCGACCTTGGCCTTGATCATGCCGTAAACCTCGCGGAACACCGCCAGGCGTTCTTCCTCGCTGCCCTCGGCCGCCGCCGGGTCGGGAAAGCCCACATGCAGCTTGCGCGGGACACCCGGCCAGATCGGGCACACTTCGCCGGCGGCGTTGTCGCAAACGGTGATGACCAGATCCATCCGGGGGGCGTCGGCGGTGGCGAATTCGTCCCATGACTTGGACCGCAGCCCGTCGACCGCGTGCCCCATTTCCCTAAGGATGGCGATGGACAGCGGGTTGACCGTGCCGGTCGGCTTGCTGCCGGCGCTATAGGCCTTCCAGGCGCCGCCGCCCAGATCGTTGATCAGGCATTCCGCCAGCACCGAGCGGGCGGAATTGCCGGTGCACAGCACCAGCACGTTGGTGGTCATGGTCAGGTCCTTTTGCCGATGTCGTTGAGGTGCTTCTGCAAGGCCAGCTTGTCCAGCGACCGGATGGGCAGCGCCGCGAAGATATGGATGCGGTTGGCCAGCATGCGCATGATCTCGGCGGTGTGCGCCGCCTTTTCCACCTGGGTGCCGACGAAGCCGACCGGATCGGGGACGCCCCAATGGGCGGTCATCGGCTGGCCCGGCCAGATCGGGCACACTTCGCCAGCGGCGTTGTCGCAGACGGTGAAGACGAAATCCAGTTCCGGCGCGCCGGGCTGAGCGAATTCGTCCCACGGCTTCGACCGCAGACCGTCGGTGGGATAGTTGGTCTTTTTCAGAAGCGCCAGCACGGTGGGGTCGATTTCCCCCTTGGGATGGCTGCCGGCGCTGAAAGCGCGGAACTTGCCTGAAAGGTCGGCGTTCAGGATCGCCTCGGCCATGATCGAACGGGCCGAATTGCCGGTGCACAGAAACAGCACGTTGTAGACTTTCTCGCTCATGACGCAGCTCCGCAACAAGGGGATGGAGCCCGAGACGCCAGATCCAGCGCGGCGCGGCCCTGGTCGCACAGTGCCTGCAACGGCACGGCGTTGACCATGGCCAGCACACGGCGATCCTCGGCGATGGTGGGGTCGTCGCCCAGCGACGACCGCAGCAGGTCGAGGAAATGACGGGAATGGGGATTGAAGTCGCGCTCGGCCAGCCGGTAGTACACCCACTTGCCCTCACGTCGACCCTGCACCAGTCCCGCCGCCTTCAACACCGCCAGATGCTTCGAAACCGTCGCCGCCGCCAGTCCCACCACCGTGGTGATCTGGCACACGCACAGTTCGCCGCCTTCCAACATCTTGACGATGCGTACCCTGCTGGTGTCGGCGGCGGCCTTGGCGACGATTTCGAAAGTCTCAAGCATGGCGGCAGATTATGTTCAATTCGATGAGATGGAAAATGATATATATGTGACGGTGTCTTGGCAAGGGGTGTTCGCCGGGGGATGAGTTTGGTCGTGCTCAGGGTGGGGGATGAAAACCCAGAACGGGAACGCGTATTGGTTTCACAAGGATATTCTTATAAAAATATCGCGCCGTCACCACACGGCGGTGAATTTGACGACAAAAAGACGTATCTATATTAGAAGTAATTGTGCGGGCTTTTGATAAATGTTCGAATGTTGGGGCGTTTCCGTTGCTGGTGGCCCGATCCAGGCAGAAGGTTCATTGGCCTGAACCGCCTGTACGGTGAATCGGCTCACACAATTAATGAATTAGTGCCCCAGACCATGGAGTCCGTATGCGCCATATTCCCGTTCTTGTCGGCGTCTTCCTGCTGTTTGGCGGTTTCCCAACCTTTGCCGCCGATTTGGTCCTGTCGGGGTCCACCACGGTGCAAAGCCGTATCCTTCAACCCCTTGCCGCCGACATCAAGGCGGCCACCGGCCTTGATGTGGTGGTCGAAGGCATCGGCAGCGGCAACGGTCTGAAACGGCTGGCCGCCGGCGAGGTTCCCGCCGCCATCGTCTCCAGCCCGCTGGAGGGCATCCTGACCCCCTTGGGCCTGCCCACCGACGGCACCTACCAATTGCACGTCCTGGCCGAGGACGAAATCGTCCCCATCGTCAATGCTGGCAACACGGTAAGCGAATTGAGCTGGCCGCAATTGCGCGACCTTTATTCCGGCGTCATCCGGAATTGGAAAGACGTGGGCGGCCCGGACCGCAAGGTCCAGGTGGTCACCAGCCACCCGGAATCCGCCACCCGCGAGGTGGTCTGGGATCTGGTCATGGGCAAGAAGATCGATTATGCCCGGAGCGCCAAGATCGTCTATGCCACCCGCAAGGAAATGGTGCTGGTGGCCGAGGATGCGGGCGCCATCGGCGCCGTCTCCGCCGGCTTCGTCCAGGCCTATGCGGACGAGGCCAAGCGGGACGGCGATGCCATCGAGATCAAGGTGGTGCGAAGCGACAAGATCGCCCGCCCGCTGGCCATCGTCACCAAGGGCGCCCCGTCGCCGGAGGTGACCCGGCTGATCGACTTTCTGCGGAGCGACGCCGCCCGGGGGAAATTCAAGTAGGAGCCGCTGTCATGACCCTTCTCGCCATCCCCGCTTTGGGTATCCGCCGCTCCCTGATGCTGATCGGCGCGGTCGCCGTCCTCGCCCTGGGGCTGGTCATCGCCACCTCGTGGAGCGCCCTGCGGACGGGAACGGCCAGCGCCGCCCGCGCCGACGAACGCCAGGCCGCCACCATCATCGCCATGGATGTCGACCTGGACCTGGCCAATCTGTCGGTGCTGATCAGCCGTCGTCTCAATTACGAGGTCTTTCCCGCCCGTTTCATGCGGGAAAGCGAGGGGGGAATGGCCAGCATTCGGACCCGGCTGGAACGTCTGGCCCCCGCCCTGGCCGATCCGGCCCTGGCCCAGACGCACCAGGGACTGAATGCCGCCATTGACGATCTCGGTCTGGTGGTGAAGAAAATTCAGACCAAACCTTCCGCCGACGACGAGCAAAAATCCGCCGCCGCCATCGCCAGGGCAAGTCAACACCTGACCGCTATCCGCGACGCCCTGGGTCGCGACTATCGCCAAGCGGTCGCCACCAAGGATCAGGCCCTGGCGGCGGCATTGTCGCGCCCGCTGATCATCGGCGCCGTGGTGGTCGGCATCGTCACCATTCTGGTGATGGTTCTGGCCCGCGGCATCATCGGCCCGTTGAATGGCCTGCGCCAGGGCATGGCCCGTCTGGCCGGCGGCGATCTCGATGTCGCCATCGACGGTCTGGGGCGCAAGGACGAGATCGGCGCCATGGCCGAGGCGGTGGCGGTGTTCAAGGACAATGCCCAGCGGATCGCCCAATTGCAGCGCGAACAAGAAGAGTTCCGCCGCCGCGCCGAGGCCGACAGGCAAACCACCATGCAGGCCCTGGCCGACGAATTCGAGGCCCATATGGGGGCGGTCGCCCGCCATGTCTCGGTCGCCGCCAGCCATATGACCACCACCGCCAACACCATGGCGCGGGTGGCGCAAACCAGTTCGGCCCATGCCGCCACCGCTGCCGCCTCGGCCCAGGAGGCGTCGAGCAACGTCGAGACCGTGGCCAGCGCCGCCGAGGAACTGTCCGCCTCCATCCGCGAAATCTCGCAACATGTCCAACGCGCCGCCAGCGTCTCCGACGCGGCGGTGGACAAGGCCCAGGAAACCGGACGGATCGTCGAAAGCCTGTCCAGTTCCGCCGCCAAGATCGGTGAAGTAGTGCAGTTGATCACCACCATCGCCGGCCAGACCAACCTTTTGGCCTTGAACGCCACCATCGAGGCGGCCCGTGCCGGCGAGGCCGGCAAGGGTTTCGCCGTGGTCGCCGGCGAGGTCAAGGGGCTGGCGACCCAGACCGGCAAGGCGACCGAGGAAATCGCCGCCCAGATCCACGCGGTGCAAGAGGCCACCCATCAGGCGGTGCGGGCCATCAACGAAATCCTGGCCACCATCGGCGAAATCAGCGAAGCCTCGACCACCATCGCTTCGGCGGTGGAGCAGCAGCAGGCGGCGACCAACGAGATCGCCCGCAATGTCGAGCAGGCTTCCACCGGCACCCGCGTGGTCGCCGACAACATCGGCAAGCTCACCGGCGAGGTGGCCGAAGCCGGCGCCGCCGCCAGCGACGTGCTGAAGGAAGCCGAGATCTTGTCGGGCGAATCCCAACGCCTGGGCGACGAGGTCAACGGCTTCATCAGCCGGCTGAAATCGGCATGACCATGCGTTAGCGCAATAACAGCGTGGGAATGGTGGCCGAGCGCAGCAGATCGGAGGTCTTGCTGCCGAACAGCCATGTGCGCAACGGCGAATGGGAATAGGCCCCCATGATCAGCAGGTCGTATCCTTGTTCGCGCACCGCCTGGGCGATCACCGTCTCGGCGTCTCCGGCGACCAGGGCGGCGGTGGTGGCGAAACCGGCCTGATCCAGCCTTGATTTGGCAGCGTCGAGATGGCGGCGGCCATCCCGGCTGGCCTTGCCCGACATCAGCAGGTGGATGGGCAGGCCGCGCAGCAGCGGCGAAGCGGCGACCATTTCCACTCCGCGCCGGGCGGTGGCGCCGCCGTCGAAAGCGAACAGCACCCGTTGCGGTTCCTGGAATTCGGCGGTCACCGTCAGGATCGGCTTATGCAGGGCGCGCACCGTGCGCTCGACATTGCGGCCGATGTCGCGGCTGGTGTCGCCGGCCGCCTCGCCCTGGCGTCCCAGCACCAGCAGGCGGACGCCGTGTTCCTGCTCGGCCAGGGTTGTCTCGAGGTCGCCGTAACGCTGGCGAGTGTCCACCTGGCCGGCCCCGGCGGCAAGGGCGCGTTCCCGCAAGGCATTGAGGAAGACGCGGCCTTGCTCGCGGGCCGCTTTGGCCCGGGCGGCGTCTTTCGCCGACAATTGTTCCAGCAGGGTTTCCTGGGCGTCGAAACCGATGGCGCCGCTGTTGTCCTTGGTGTCGGCGGTTTCCGGGTGGCGGTCGATGACGTGCAGGAATTCCAGCGGCGCCGTCATGCGCCTGGCCGCCCAGGCGGAATAATCGGCGACGAATTCGGCGTAGCGCGACGGATCGACGCAGGCCAGGACCTTGTTCTCGTTGTTCATGGCGCGGTCTTCCTTAGTGGCTGGTCAGCGGGTCTTCGGCGCCGTCCTTGTCGTGGACGGCGAACTTGTCGATCATGGTGGCGCTGGCTTCGTTCAGACCGACGATTTCCACCTCGGTGGCCTCGCGGCGGAAACGCACCACCACCTTGTCCAAGGCGGAAACGGCGGTGATGTCCCAGAAATGCGCCCGGCCGACATCGATGCGGACCTTGTCGATGACCTCGTTGTCGTCGAAGGCGGCGACGAAGCGTTCGGCCGAGGCGAAGAACACCTGGCCGGTCACCGTGTAGACCCGCATGCGGCCTTCGTCCTCGGTGCGCGAGCGCACCCGCAGGATCTGGCCGACCTTGTGGGCGAAGAAGAACCCCGACAGCAGCACACCGACCAGCACGCCCTTGGCCAGATCGTGGGTGGCGACGACCACCGCCACCGTGGCCAGCATGACCACGCTGGAGCTTTTCGGGTGGTCGCGCAGATTGCGGATGGACGCCCAGTTGAAGGTGCCGATGGACACCATGATCATCACCGCCACCAAGGCCGCCATGGGAATGCGCCCGACCCAGTCACCCAGGAACACCACCATGACCAGCAGCAGGGCACCGGCGGTGAAGGCGGACAAGCGCCCGCGCCCGCCCGACTTCACGTTGATCACCGATTGGCCGATCATGGCGCAGCCGGCCATGCCGCCGATGAAGCCGGTGGCGATGTTGGCCAGCCCCTGGCCGACGCATTCGCGGTTCTTGTCGCTGGCGCTGCCGGTCAGCTCGTCGACGATGGAGGCGGTCATCATGGATTCCAGCAAGCCTACCGTGGCCAAGGTGGCGGAATAGGGCAAGATGATGCCGAGCGTTTGCCAGTTCAGCGGCACCTCGGGCCACAGGAACACCGGCAGGCTGTCGGGCAACTGGCCCATGTCGCCGACGGTGCGCACATCCAATCCCAGGGCGATGCTGAGTGCCGTTAGCACGACGATGGTCACCAACGGCGACGGGATGGTGGTGGTCAGGCGCGGGAACAGATAGATGATGGCCAGTCCGGCGGCGACCATGGCGTAAACGTGCCAGCTGACGCCGGTCAGTTCCGGCAATTGCGCCATGAAGATCAGGATGGCCAGGGCGTTGACGAAGCCGGTGATCACCGAGCGCGAGACGAAGCGCATCAAGGCCCCCAGCCGCACCCAACCGGCGACGATCTGCAAGATGCCGGTGAGGATGGTGGCGGCCAGCAGGTATTGCAGTCCGTGTTCCTTGACCAGGGTGACCATCACCAGGGCCATGGCGCCGGTGGCCGCCGAGATCATGCCGGGGCGCCCGCCGGCGAAGGCGATGATCACCGCCATGGAAAACGACGCGTACAATCCGACCTTGGGATCGACGCCGGCGATGATGGAAAAGGCGATGGCCTCGGGGATCAGGGCCAGGGCGACGACGGTGCCGGCAAGCACGTCGCGCGGCACGTTGGCGAACCATTCGGTTCGCAGACGGGACAATGCTGACATGGAAATTCCTTAATTCCGGATGCAGGCGCACCGGAGCGAACGGGGATCAGGGAATGGAAAAACAGGAATGGCTTGCCCGGCGCCGAGTTACGGCGGAGTCACAGTCTGATGGATGTGAATGGAGCAACGTGCCATTGGGGGAAAGGCCGAATCCAAGGATGAAAGCCAAATCGGGACCTGCTTAGAATGATTCGACCACACCGGTCAAGAGAAATGCGGCACCTGCGAACATAGAGGGCGAAGGCGAGGGAATGGGCGAATACGGAAGCCATAAGGCAGAACTTCTGCGCCGTCTGGAAGAATTGGACCGTCTGGCGGGGATCGGACACGAAAACGCCAAGCCGGTGGAGTTGGATCAGAACAGCGTCGGCAGATTGTCGCGCATGGATGCCCTGCAAGTGCAGGCCATGTCGCAGGAAACCGAACGCATCCGCATCACCAACGCCCTGAAACGGATCGACAGCGGCGATTACGGGTTTTGCCTGAAGTGCGACGGCACCATCGCCCCAAGCGCCTGGAACTTGATCCGGCTGCTCCCACATGTGTCCGCTGCGCGGGCTTGGCGGGGAACGAACAATCGGGCAAATCGGCCTGAAGAATTACTGGGTTTCGGCAAATGGCGAGGAACAGGTGGATGATGGGGGAAACGAGAAATCATTTCGCGGCTTTTGGCAGTGGCGCCGTTATCGGTACGCTAGGGGGCCTTATCGGCTTGGGTGGCGCTGAATTCCGGCTTCCGCTGCTCATCGGCCTGTTCCGTTTCACGGCTTTGGAAGCGGTCATCCTTAACAAGGCCATGAGCCTTGTCGTCGTAACGGCGGCATTGTTGTTTCGAACCCGAACGGTGCCGTTCGAGATTATCGCGTCGCAGTGGGATGTGGTCGTCAATCTGCTGGCGGGTAGTTTGGCGGGGGCTTGGTGCGGAGCGAGTTGGGCCATGCGTCTGAAATCCGAAGCGCTCCACCGTATCATTGCCGTGTTGCTGGTCCTGATCGCCGGGGCGCTGCTGTTCGGTCACGACGCCTCCGGCCAGGGACATCCGCTGCTCGTGGGCTATGCTCAAATCGGCATCGGTATTCTGGCCGGATTCATGATCGGCGTTATTGCGTCTTTGCTGGGGGTGGCTGGAGGTGAGTTGCTCATCCCCACCTTGGTCCTGTTGTTCGGGTGCGATGTCAAATTATCGGGCAGCTTGTCGCTTGCGGTCAGCCTGCCGACCATGATTGTCGGCTTTTCCCGCTATAGCCGGAACGCCAGCTTCGCTGTCCTCGGGCAGAACCGTCCCTTTCTGGCGTCGATGGTTGTCGGGTCGGTGGTGGGAGCCTTTATCGGCGGCCTGCTGGTGAGTGTTATTCCCAGCGCCATTTTGTTGCCGCTATTGGCAACGATATTGATACTGTCGGCCGTGAAGGTCTGGCGTTATCTTTAGTGGGATGGGACGTGACATTGCACATTGATGGTGGCATGCATGTTCGATCTCAGAGACATGAAATGGGCTGTCGTCGCGTCTGCGCACCGTAGCTTTCGCAAGGCCGCCGAAACCCTTCGGGTCCGTCAGCCGACGCTCAGCCGGAGGCTGCGCACCCTTGAGTACCGGTTGGGCATCAAACTGTTCGAACGCACCAACGGCGGATCGTGGCCGACTGCGGATGGCCGGGAATTCCTTGATGCCGCACGTCATATCCTTGAGGAAATCGACTCCATCGCCATCCGTTTCAAAGGCCGATCCGGGCGAGAGGGTGGCCGGTTGTCCATCGGTGTCCAGTCTCCGGCCTCAGCCGGAAATCTCCGGGCGACACTCATCGAACATCGCCGCCGTTTCCCCGAAGTCACTACCGGTTTGGTCGATGGATCCAGTGAGCAACTGATTTCGTATCTGGCCAGCTCTGTCGTTGACGTGGCCTTCCTGGTGGAGGGCGCCGCCAAGTGCGAGGGCAAGTCGCTGCCGGTTTGGGGCGAGCGTGTGGTTGCCGCCATCCCGGAGGACCATCCGCTCCGCGACCATGAGGTCATTCATTGGAGCGATCTGGAATGTGAAACGCTGTTGTTGCCACGGCGAGGGGTTGGACCGGAATTCCTCAAGCTGTTGTCCAGCAGGATGGGGGGCTCTGATTCCTGCGATCTGTTCCATCACGACGTGGCGATCGACGGTTTGCTGACGTTGGTCGGTGCCGGCTGGGGAATATTGCTGGCATTGGAAGGCGTGACCGGAGCCGTCTATCCTGGGGTTGTTTTCCGCGAGGTTTATGACGCCCAGGCCCCGGCGCGGCTCAACTTCCGCGCTTGCTGGCGGCCGTCCAACGGCAATCCTGCCTTGGGCCCATTCCTTGAAATGCTTGGCGAGCGTTATCCGGATCTCGCGGCCGATTCCGGCCCGGGCTGATTTGGGCTTCGCCGGATTTTCGCGAACACCCGGTCGGTGGTCATGAATCGCTGGATCATCGGTGCGATCAGCTTGGCTGGCTCGGGACCGGCCTGACGACTCTGTCGGCCAATCGCCTCGGCGTAAGCGGTCAGGTCGCGATAGAGCGCCGCCGACAGTTCGATGGTCAGCTTGACCGGCTTGTCGTCGGGGATGCTGGTAAGCTTCAGCGTGGCCATGGTCACTCTCCATACGGTTCAAGGACGAGGTCGCGGGTGGCGATGATCCGGACTGGGAAGCCGGGCCGGATGGTCAAGGTCGGCTGGATGTTGAGCTGGCGCTGGACGATCTGCTGGCCGGTCTGGCTGGCGCTGTTGGAGGCGCCCTGGCGCAGGGCACGGGTGATGGCGTCGTCCTCGCCGGACGATCTCGCCTCGGCACCCACGCTCAAGAGGGTGGACAGCAGGGCCCCCTTGAACAGGGTGCCCCAGTGGTAATCGACATCGTCTTCCAGTCCGGCATAGCCCTGGACGTCGGTACCGGGCTGGCGTTCCAGGACGATGGATTTGCCGTTGGGCAGGATCAGGCGGGTCCAGACCAGCAGCACGCGGGATTGGCCGAAGGCGACCGAGCTGTCGTACTGGCCGATCAGCCGGGCTCCCTGCGGGATCAGCAGGGTGTGCCCGGTCGGGCTGTCATAGACCGATTCGGTGACCTGGGCGGTGATCTGGCCGGGCAGGTCGGAGCGGATGCCGGTGATCAATGCCGCCGGAATCACGGTGCCGGCCTGGATGATATTGGGTGAAGCCGGCTCGGTCAGGCGATCGGGGGCGACAATGCGGCGGTCCGCCGTGCCGTTGACGAAAGCCAATTTGCGATCCTGCATGTTCTGGGCCGCCCCGGCATCGACGGGAAGTGCCGTTTCCGATGTGGCCGATGGGATGCTGTCCGATCGCTGCGTCTGGGCCGTATTCTGCGCTTGCCGCGTGGTTTGGGTGAACAGGCGACTGATCCGGGCCGCTTCGGTTTCCTGGAAGAGACGTTGCCCGGCTTGGTCGGGGCCCTGCCCAGGAACCGTCATCGGCTTGCCCTGATTCTGGGCGTTGAGGATCGGTTTCCCGAGATCGCCGGGCAGCGCCGGGCCGAGCCTGGGGATCGCGGTGTAGTCGCGCGGCAGTCCGGCCAGACCTTCCGCCGCGAGACGGTTCTGTGTCCCCAGAAGTTCCGGGTATGATTCGACGCGCTCGCGACTTTGCAGGCCGTATCCCAGGGCGGCGGCGACGGCCAGGGCGGAGAGGCCGCCCAGCATCATCAGTGCCCGGCGCGACAGCCGGGTCACACGCGGCGGCTCGGCCCGCAGGCGCAGGTTCGGTTCCGTCTTTGGGGTTGGGGAATTCGTGCTCATGACCGAGATTTTCCGTCGGTGCGGGAGATGCGGACACGGCGTTCGCTGTCCCCGTCGCCCATCCGCAACTCGGCGGCGGCGAATAGCCGGTCGATGATCAGGTAGTTGCGCCGTACCCGGTAATTGACCAGATCGCCGCTGCCGGTCGGCCCGACGACGAACAGCGGCGGCATTTCGCCTTGGGCGATGCCCGACGGGAATTCGATGTAGACTTTCTTTCCGTCGTCGAAGGTACGTAGCGGCTTCCAGGGGACGGAATCGCCGTCGATGGCGTAGCGGAAGTTGAGCGTGGTGATGTCGATTCCGGAGGCGATGGGTTGATGGGCCTCCGCCTCCTGGTTCTGGCGCCGCAGCGCGATGAGCTGGTCCTCGGGATATGCCCAAGACACCGAGGCCAGATAGGTCTTGGCGGTAGCGCGCAGTTCCAGGTGGTAGGTGCGGCGGTCGGTGTTGATGACCAGGTTGGTCTTGATGTCCGGGCGGGTCGGCTTGACCAGGATGTGGATTTTCTTCGCCGTCCCCGTGCCGCTTTCGGTGTCGCCGATGATCCAGCGCACGGTGTCGCCGACGGCGACCGGGCCGGAGCCCACCAGTTGCTCGCCCTCTTGCAGGGCAATGTCGGTGACCTGTCCGGGGGCGGCGTAGACCTGATAGAGGGCACCGGTGGAATAGGGGTAGACCTGGATCGCATTGAGAAAACCGTCGCGTGCCGGCTGGACGCGGGCGGCGGCGTTGGCCTGGTTGACCCTCAGGGTGGGATTGGCCGGTTCCGGTGGAGCCTTGGCCTCGACCACCGGCAGCAATTGTCCAGGTAACGGCAAGGGCTCGGGGATCGGCACCACCGTGACCGGCGGCGGCGGATCGATGACCCGGACGGCTGGAACGGCGGTGTCGTATTGAATCTCTGGCGGCGGCATTCTGTTGGCGCAAGCGGCCAGCAACAATCCGGGGATGAGCAGGGCCGGAAACACGGCTTTGCGGAAGAGGGTCATTGTCCCAACTCCTTGGACCAGTTGATGGCGATGACATGGATGCCGAGCGGGTTCCTGCGCAGGTGATCGGCGTCGTGGGGCATCTGGACTTGCACGGACAGGATCGCCGACCAGCGAGTGGTGTCGGCGAGCACGCCGTCCTGGTAGCGGCGCTGGACCCAGGCGACGCGGAAGCTGGATGGCGAGGCGCGGATGACGCTGGAGACCTCCACCGCAACCTGTTGCTTGCCGATCTTGGCGAAGGGATCGTCGGCACGGGCATAGTCGTTGAGTGCCGTCGCCCCGGTGGTGGTAGTGAAGTCGTAGGCCCGAAGCCAGTTTTGGCGGACGATGACCGGATCTGCCGGGACGCTCCGCACCCACTCGATGAAGCGGGCCAGATACCAAGCGATCTGGGGATCGGTGGGCTGGTAATGGACTTGCGCCGGGGTGACGGCCTGGGCTTCCCCCAATTTGTCCACCTGCACCACCCACGGCACCACCGTGCCCCGCGCCAGTTGCCAAAACAGGCCGCCGGTCAGCCCGGCGGACAGGATCAGCGATCCGAACGCCATCAGCCGCCAGTTCCTGGCCTGGACCCGGGCCGAGCCGATGCGCTCGTCCCAGACTTGGGCAGCTTTTTGATACGGTGTTTCGGGCTCGGGGGTGCGGCCATAGCGCACCGAGGGTCGGGTGAACATCAGTGGCCCCTTTCGGAAAGATCGACGGAATGACCGCCGCCGGCGCTGTCGCCCGAGCGGACGGCATGGGCGACGGCGGAGATTCCATGGTTCATGGCCTGGTTGCGGCGCATGCGTTTGGCCCAGTCCGGCGGTGATGACGTCTGGCCTGGGGCATTGCTGTTGGCGGGCTCAGTGGTGGAGCCCATGGTCGAGCTGCCGCCGGTGGCGGTGAAGGCAGAGCGGGCACCAGCCTGGAAACGTTCCTTCAGGCTGTCGGCCGCGCCTTTCGCCGCCTGCCTGACCGGTGCGGCCATGGCGCCGCCCGCCGCCTTGCCGATGCCGCCCAGACCGGATGCCACCCCCGCCATGCCGGATTGTCCGGCCGATGCCAAGCCATAGGCGGAAGAAGCAGCCCCAGCGGCATGGGCGACGCCCCGCGCGGCCGCGGCGGTCGCCCGTCCGGCTCCGGCCAGCGCCGCGCCACCGCCCGCCAATGCCGCTCCGGCACCGACGGCGGCTCCCGCGACCGCAAGGCCGGTTCCCACGGCGGCCCCGGCACCGAGTTGCGGCGCTCCGGAAACCAGCCCGGTGGCGATGCCGGGGCCGAAGATGCCCAGGCCCAGCAGGGCGAGCGCCGCCAGCACCACCGACAATGTCTGTTCGATGGTCGGCTGGTTGGTGCCGTAACTGGTGGTGAATTGGGAGAACAGGCCGGTGCCGATGCCGACGATGACGGCCAGCACCATGACCTTGATGCCCGAGGCGACGATGTTGCCCAACACCTTCTCGGCCAGGAAGGCGGTCTTGTTGAACAGGGCGAAGGGCACCAGCACGAAGCCGGCCAGGGTGGTCAGCTTGAATTCGATCAGGGTGACGAAAAGCTGGACGGCGAGGATGAAGAAGGCGACCAGCACGATCAGCCAGGACACCATCAGCACGGCGATCTGGATGGCGTTGGTGAAGATGGCGACCGGTCCCACCAGGGCACTGGCGGCATCCAGAAGCGGCTGCCCGGCATCCAGGCCGACCTGGGCCAACCGGCCGGGGCGGAGGAACTCGGTGGTGTTGATCGAAGATCCACCGGCCAGCAGGCCGAGACCGGCGAAACTGTTGAACAGGATCTTGGCGAGGCCGTTGAAATTGCCGATGACGAAGGCGAAGAAACCGATGGACTGGGTCTTCTTGACCAGACGCTGGATGATGTCCTCGTCGGCGCCCCAGGCCCAGAACAGGCCGGCCAGGGTGATGTCGAGGGCGATCAGCGTCGAGGACAGGAAGGCGATCTCGCCGTTCAGCAGGCCGAAGCCGCTGTCGATATAGGTGGTGAAAGTGTTGAGGAAGGTGTCGATGATTCCGACATTGTCCATGGCGGGTCACTCCCCGAACATGGTGACATCGTGCGGGGTGTAGCCGCTGCGGGTGGAAAAACGGCGGTACTGTTCCTGCCCCTGGGCTTCGGCGCTGGCAGCACGGGCCTGTTCCAGGGCGTCGGCGCGGGCCTGGGCCGCCAGCAGGGCGGTGAGGTCGGAAAGCTGCTGCGACTGGAGGGCGAGCAACTGGTTGCCTGCCTGGGCCGCCTGCAAAGCACCGGAAGCCGATTGGCTGGCCGAAACCAGGGAGGTCATGGCGTTGGTGTTGGCGTCGATGTTGCCGACGGTTCCGGCCTGGACCTTCAGGGAATCCTCGAAGGCACCGACCGAGGCCCGCCAGCGATCCTGTGCGGAGGCGACGAGGTCGGCATCGGCAGCGGAGGTGGAGGCCGCACCATAGGTGCCGGCGAATGCCGCCTCGATCCGCTGGACGTCGTAGGCGAGGTTCTGGGCCTGGGCGATCAGGGATTGAGTCCGCTGGACGGACGTCAGGAGTTGAGACAGCGTCGAGGTGGGCAAGCTCTCCAGATTCCTGGCCTGGTTGGTCAGCATCTGGGCTTCGTTGGCCAGCGAGGTGATCTGATTGTTGATCTGCTCCAACGCGCGGGCGGCCTGAAGCACGTTCTGGGCGTAGTTGCTGGGGTCGAAGACGGTCAGGGCGAGCGCCGGGAGTGGTGGCGCCACAGGTGCCGCCAGCATCGCGACGACGGCAAGAACGATCGGGGTTCGGGGCCTCGTGGCCCCGAGCGGGCGCGGGCGGCAGCCCGCCAAGCGAAGCTTCATGGCGATGCCTCCAGGTTGGTCAGGTCAGGGATGAGATCGGCGGCCCAGTCGAGGCGGTGCTCGCGCAGCCAGGCAGCGGCGAAGTCCTCGCGGCCGTGTTTGGCCTGCACCTTTTCCATGGCGGTATGGTCGGCCTTGGCCGAGGCAGCGCAGAAGGCCAGGGCCACCGGCCCCAGGCCCAGCTCGAACAGGCGATTGCCGCGCCGCGACTGGCAGTAATAGTCGCGCTTGGGCGTGGCGCGGGCGATGATTTCGATCTGGCGGTCGTTGAGGCCGAAGCGGCGGTAGATGGCGGTGATCTGCGGCTCGATGGCGCGCTCGTTGGGCAGGAAGAGACGGGTCGGGCAGCTCTCGACGATGGCCGGGGCGATGGCGCTGTCGGCGATGTCGGACAGCGACTGGGTGGCGAAGATGACGCTCGCGTTCTTCTTCCTCAGCGTCTTCAGCCATTCGCGAAGCTGGCCGGTGAAGACCGGGTCGTCGAGGACCAGCCAGCCCTCGTCGATGATCAGCAATGTCGGGCGGCCGTCGAGCCGGCCCTCGATGCGGTGGAACAGATAGGTGAGTACGGCGGAAGCGGCACCGGTGCCGATCAGCCCCTCGGTCTCGAAGACCTGGACACCGGCCTCGCCCAGCCGTTCGGATTCGGCGTCGAGCAGCCGACCGAAGGGACCGCCGACGCAATAAGGTTGCAGCGCCTGCTTCAGCGTGGCGGATTGCAGCAGCACGGCGAGGCCGGTGATGGTGCGCTCATTGATCGGCGAGGAGGCCAGGGAGTCGAGGGCCGACCACACATGCTCCTTGACGGCGGCATCCACCTTCACCCCTTCCCGGGCCAGGATCGCCGCCACCCACCCCGCCGCCCAGGCCCGCTCGGCCGGGTCGTCGATCCGCGCCAGCGGTTGCAGGGCGACCGGGTGCTCGGAACCGGCGGACAGCCCGCCGCCGAGGTCGTGCCAGTCGCCGCCCATGGCGAGCGCCGCGGCGCGGATCGAACCGCCGAAATCGAAGGCGAAGATCTGGGAGTGGCGATACCGGCGGAACTGCAACGCCATCAGGGCCAGCAGCACCGATTTGCCGGCACCGGTCGGGCCGACGATCAGGACGTGGCCGACATCGCCGACATGCAGGCAGAAGCGGAACGGCGTCGAGCCCTCGGTCTTGCCGAAAAACAGCGGCGGGGCCTGGAGATGCTCGTCCCGTTCCGGCCCGGCCCACATCGCCGACAGCGGGATCATATGGGCCAGGTTCAAGGTGCTGACCGGCGGCTGGCGGACATTGGCGTAGACGTGGCCGGGCAGCGAGCCGAGCCAGGCCTCCACCGCGTTCAAGGACTCCACCATGCAGGTGAAGTCGCGGCCCTGGATGACCTTTTCGACCAGGCGCAGTTTTTCGGCGGCGAGGCCGACATCGTCGTCCCACACCGTCACCGTGGCGGTGATGTAGGCCTGCCCGACGTCGTCGGCGCCCAGTTCCTGTAGCGCCGCATCGGCGTCGGCCGCTTTGTTGGCGGCGTCGGAATCGACCAGCACCGAGGCCTCGTTGGTCATCACCTCCTTGAGGATGGCGGCGACCGACTTGCGCTTGGCGAACCACTGCCGCCTGATCCTGGTGAGCAGCTTCACTGCCTCGGTCTTGTCGAGCAGCAGGGCGCGGGTGGACCAGCGGTAGGGAAAGGCGAGGCGGTTGAGGTCGTCGAGGATGCCGGGATGGGTGGCGGTGGGGAAGCCCTCGACGGTCAGAGTGCGCAGGTGGGCCTTGCCCAGGTGAGGCTCCAGCCCACCGGTCAGCGGCTGGTCGGCCAGCAGCACGTCCAGGTACATCGGGATCTCGGGGACCCGGACGGCCTGCGCCTTGGTCGAGATGCAGGAGTGCAGGGTGGTGAGCGTCTCGGCGTCGTCGAGCCAGCCGATTTCCGGGACGAAGCCCTCGATCAGTTGCAGGATGCGGTCGGTGCGGTCGATGAAGCCGCGCAGCAATTCCCACGGATCGATCCCGGTCTTGGACTTGCCCTCGTAGAGCCAGCTTTCGGCCAGTCCCACCTCCTCGGCCGGCGGCAGCCACAGGAGGGTGAGGAAATAGCGGCTCTCGAAATGGATTCCGGCCTGCTCGAAGCCGTCCTGGCGTTCCAAATCGATCAGGGCCGAGGCCGGGTCGGGGAAGGTGCTCTCCGGGTAGTCGGTGGAGGGCAGGCGCTGGGCCTCGACGAACAATGCCCAGCCGGACCCCAGGCGCCGCAGCGCGTTGTTGAGCCGGGCGGTGACGCCGATCAGTTCGGCGGGCGTGGCGGAATCGAGGTCGGGGCCGCGGAACCGGGCGGTGCGCTGGAACGAGCCGTCCTTGTTGAGCACCACGCCGGGGGCGACCAGCGCCGCCCAGGGCAGGAAGTCGGCGAGGCCGGCGGGGTGATGGCGGTATTCGGCGAGGTTCAACATCGCTCACACCCGGAGGTACGCGGGATAACGGAGGTGGCGGCGCACCACCTCGACGAACTGGGGATCGCGCTTGGCGGCCCAGACGGCGGCGGCATGCCCGAGCAGCCACAGCGCCAGCCCGGGCACCCACAGGCGTAGGCCCAGCGCGATGGCGGCGGCCAGGGTGCCGTTGGCGATGGCCACGGCGCGCGGCGCCCCGCCCAGCAGGATCGGTTCGGTCAGCGCCCGGTGGACCGGGACGAAGAAGCCGGGGATGGGGTCGGCGGCCGACATCACACCAGCACCCCGCCGCTGAACGAGAAGAACGACAGGAAGAACGAACTGGCGGCGAAGGCGATGGAGAGGCCGAAGACGACTTGGATGAGGCGGCGGAACCCTCCGCTGCTGTCGCCGAAGGCTAGCGTCAGGCCGGTAACGGTGATGATGATCACCGAGATGATCTTGGCCACCGGCCCCTGCACCGATTCCAGGATCTGCTCCAGCGGCGTCTCCCACGGCATGGCGGACCCCGAGGCGTAGGCCGAGGGCGCCAGGGCCACGGCTATGACAGCCACCGTGGCGATGCTGGCAGCAGAGCGATGGATGCGGATGGGGAAACGGATCATGGGGTTTCTCCTGCGGGAATGACGCGGTAATCGCCGGTGGCGGGGTCGAGGCCGGCGACCTCGGCCAATTCGGCGAGGCGGCGCTGGGAACCCCGCCCGGACAGGACGGCGACGATGTCGATGGTCTCGGCGATCAGCGCCTTGGGCACGGTGACCACCGCTTCCTGGATGAGCTGCTCGAGACGGCGCAGCGTGCCGATGGCGGAGCCGGCATGGATGGTGCCGATGCCGCCAGGATGGCCGGTGCCCCAGGCCTTGAGCAGGTCGAGGGCCTCGGCGCCGCGCACTTCGCCGATGGGAATGCGGTCGGGCCGCAGGCGCAGGGAGGAACGGACCAGGTCGGAGAGCGAGGCAACGCCGTCCTTGGTCCTGAGCGCCACCAGGTTGGGCGCCCGGCATTGCAGTTCGCGGGTGTCCTCGATCAGCACCACGCGATCGGCGGTGCCGGCGATCTCGGCCAGCAGGGCGTTGGTCAGCGTGGTCTTGCCGGTGGAAGTGCCTCCGGCGACCAGGATGTTCTTGCGGGCGGCGACAGCCCGACGAAGGATTGCCGCCTGCACGGTGGTCATGATTCCGGTGGTGGCATAGTCGTCGAGGGTGAACACCGCTACCGCCGGTTTGCGGATGGCGAAGGCGGGGGCCGTGACCACGGGCGGCAGTAGGCCCTCGAAGCGTTCGCCGGTCTCGGGGAGTTCGGCGGAAATGCGGGGCGCGGCAGCATGGACCTCGGCGCCGACATGGTGAGCAACCAGACGGACGATGCGTTCGCCGTCAGTCGGTGACAGGGTGGCGCCGGTGTCCTCCAGCCCGTCCGACAGGCGGTCCACCCACAGCCGGCCGTCGGGGTTGAGCATCACCTCGACGATTCCCGGGTCTTCCAGGAAGGCAGCAATGGCCGGTCCCAGCGCCGTGCGCAGCATGCGGGCGCTGCGCAGGAAGGTTTCGGAATGGGAGGGGGCAGCGGCCATGATCATCCCCGTTCAGGGCCGGTCCACAGGCTTGGGACTGGCGACGGGGATAATTAGAAGAAGCAGGAAATGTTCAGACGCAACAAGCTTCTACGTGGCGTAAAGGCTCGGCGTAGGGGGGCGAGAAAATACTTGCTGGGGGCAAATGCGAAAGGCGTCGCGGTTTGATGTCTGGAGTGGGGATGCCCGATGACTGGCTTAGGGGGCGACCTCGCCAAAGGCTGACGACAGGGATGGGCCGGAAAGGGATATACCGTTAGCTGAAGTTTGGATAAACAAACGGACATTGAGTATCTGTGCCCCAATGCGCCGCCTTTCTCAGATTGTCATCACCCATTTCCCCACACGGATCACGGTCGGAACATTCCAGGTGGTTGACATTTGCAAGAGCGGCAAATGGTGGAGTTCAATTGACCGCATCTCAAGGTTTTAAGATACTGAATTTACGCCACTAGTGCATTAATCCCGCAATCAGATAGCACCATTGGCTTTAGTCAGTCGCGACCTTAGGGGGCTCCATGGCAACGTCTTACCATATGGTCCATTATCGCCGTTTTTCTGCCCAAGCTGGGGGGCAGCGGCTCGCAAAGCTAGATGCGCTTTGCCGAAATGCCCTGTCGCAAGTTGACGCGAGCGGCACGGCACTTTGGCAAAGAGCGCAAGATCGCGTATACGCCCTCACTGCCCCCGATGGCCGTCAAATTGTTCTCAACAAAGTGGCTGATCTGGCAAGCGCGGTATTTGGTGAGATGTGCCTTATCCAAGATGGTGGGTTCCAGGCACTCCTAGAGCTACGGGCGTCTCAAGTTCAGCTTTCCAATTTGACTGTTGCTGAAATTTTCAGCCTGAATGAAAGAAGCGCGCCCCAGGGTTCCCAGTTTGTGCGTGGAATGATTTATTGGCTCGCAATTGGAGATCATCTCTTTTTCGTAAAGACACAGTCAATGACGGCCGATCACTTGAAGGACTATCTGGGATGGCTGCTCGCCAACCGGACCGGAGCACTTCCAGCAGGGTCAACCTTCAATCTCCAGGCTGAGTTTGATCGCGCACAGTTTGCAGGTGATATCGGAGACATTCGCAGCTTGCGTGTGAGTGGCGGCGCCGCACCAATGACGGTCGCCCCAGCGCAACCGCCAACCGAGGGGGGCGTTGTTGCCACTGCGCGAAGGGTGGCCGACCGTTTTGTCGAGTTCGCCCAGGCCGTTCCCGTCGTCGAGGCTCTTTTTGGGCAAACGCGCACCCAATCTCTCTTGGACAGCCTTGGTCCTGATGAATATCTCGCTGTGGACGCTTCCGTGAAAGTCCGGGGGAGGCGCACAGCCCAATCCCGCGAGAAGCTTAAGCAAATCGCTAACGATTTGGCGGACATGACCGAGGGCAAGGTTCAGATTGAAGGCAAAGATGGTAAGGTCTCCGACGAGGATGCCATTCTGAGGACTCGGATGCCGTTCAGCCTTGCCCACGAGGGAAGCAATTTCCTTGAATTTGACAATGTGGCGGACCAGCTCCAAGAGGTGTATTCTCGTTTTGTTCATGACGGAAAAATTCAGGCCGAATGATCCTATTTGCCACAGTGGTGCTCATGGGTGCAGGAGCAGCGGCGTTTGGCTGTTACGTTGATGCCGCCGCTTTAACCGCAGCCACCCAGCCGATGATCGTCAGCCTGTCGATCATGGCGGCGGCCGTATTTGTGCGCCTGAACAGGGGTATGCCCTCCCTCGAATGGAAGAATCTTGAGGTCTCCGAGCGTAAAAAGCTGACAGCGAGCGTTGTGGCCGTAACCCGAGAATACCTAATCATCTTGGTAGCTCACGGCGCCGCCATCGTTGCCCTAATTGTCGCCGTTATGGTTGGAAAGAACGGCCTGACGACAAGCCACCTCGCTGAGACTGCAAGCGCATCTGTCATCGGCGGCCTTTTTACCCTTTGCGTCGCTCGCATGGGTTATGTCGTATGGCGTGACTACGACATTGTCCGCTTGCAGAAGCAACTCATCGATCTGACCGGGGAGCGGGAAGCCAGCGAAAAAGCCGTCAAGATGGCAGAAGCAAAAGTTAGTGAGATTAAGACCGCAGGCCTGCGGTCAGCCAACATTCCAGAGGCAAAAACCTGGGAGTAACATCCATAAACGAAGCTTTGCCAAAGGAGATATTCTTTCGATCATCGAATGCCTCGCTTACACCTCGGCCTCAACATCCTGCGGGATTTCCTGCCGCAGCTTCGGCCCCTGGGCTAGGCGTCGGCCCAGTGCCGCCATGAAGCCGTCGTAGCGCTCACCGGCCTTGGCTCGGGCCGCCTGTGCCGCCGGTTCCGGCAAGGGGGGATTGGTGGTCAGCCAGAAGCGGATGAACAACGCCAGGGTCTCGACGCCAATGCCGACATCGCGTTCCAGGCGTAGCAGCCGCCGGTCGATCTGGTCCAGGCGTTTGGCGATGGCGGCTTCGCGCTGTTCGTCGGCGTCCGGCGATAGGAAGGAGGTGATGGCGGCTTCGGCGATCAACGATTGCGGCTGCCCTCGGCGGGCGGCATAGGCGGCCAGAATCCGCATGACCTCCGGGTCGAGATAGACCGACATCTGGGCTTTTTTCTGGGGTCGGTTCATTGGCGCCTCACAGATCGATGCCGTCGGCGGGGTCGAGGGAGGCCTGCCGGGCGATCCCCCGCATCATTTTGTTCATCCTGTCGATCCTCGCCGCGTCGTCATCTGTCTCCTCGATGTCGGGCGAGAACTCGTCGTCCAATGGCTCCTTCTTCTCGACCGTCCTGGTTCGGGACAATTCGGGTTGCAGACGATGCTCGGACCCGGTCTGATCCTCATCGTCCTTGCTGTCTGCCGCTGGTGTCGGATCGGTGACTTCTGGACGAAGCGGCAGCGGGTGCCCGCTCCAGTCGTCCGCGCAGGCTGTTTCCGGCCGTGCTGGGTTGGGCGAGGGAAGCAGGCGCTCCCGGAAGCGGGTGTCCTGGTAATAGCGCGCCTTCTTCGCCCGTACCGGCGGGATGCCCGAGACCATGACGATTTCGTCGTCGGGGGGAAGCTGCATCATCTCGCCGGGGGTCAGCAGCGGCCGGGCGGTTTCCTGGCGGCTGACCATCAGATGGCCGAGCCAAGGCGACAGGCGGCTGCCGGCATAGTTCTTCATGGCGCGCAGTTCGGTGGCCATGCCCAAGGCGTCGGAAACCCGCTTGGCGGTGCGTTCGTCGTTGGTGGCGAAGCTGACCCGGACGTGGCAGTTGTCGAGGATGGAGTTGTTGGGGCCGTAGGCCTTCTCGATCTGGTTCAACGACTGGGCGATCAGGAAGCTTTTGATGCCATACCCGGCCATGAAGGCCAGCGCCGATTCGAAGAAATCGAGGCGCCCCAGGGCGGGAAACTCGTCCAGCATCAGCAACAGTCTATGCCGATGGTCCTTGGCGTCGAGATCCTCGGTCAGGCGGCGGCCGATCTGGTTGAGCACCAGGCGGATCAGGGGCTTGGTCCGGCTGATGTCCGAGGGTGGCACCACCAGATAGAGGGTGGCCGGGTGTTTGTCCTCCACTAGGTCGGCGATGCGCCAGTCGCAGCGGCGGGTGACCTGGGCCACCACCGGGTCGCGGTAGAGGCCGAGGAACGACATGGCGGTGGACAGCACGCCGGAGCGCTCGTTGTCCGACTTGTTCAAAAGTTCGCGGGCGGCGGAGGCGACCACCGGATGAACGCCGGATTCGCCGAGATGCCGGGTGCTCATCATCGCCTTCAGTGTCGATTCAATGGGGCGTTTCGGATCGGACAGGAAGGCGGCGACGCCGGCGAGAGTCTTGTCCTTCTCGGCATACAGCACATGCAGGATGGCGCCGACCAGCAGGGCATGGCTGGTCTTTTCCCAATGGTTCCGCCGCTCCAGCGAGCCTTCGGGATCGACCAGAACGTCGGCGACGTTTTGCACGTCGCGCACTTCCCATTCGCCGCGCCGCACCTCCAGCAGCGGATTGTAGGCGGCGGAGTCCGGGTTGGTCGGATCGAATAGCAGCACGCGACCGAATCGTGAGCGGAAGCCGGCGGTAATCCGCCAGTTCTCGCCCTTGATGTCGTGGATGATGGCCGAGCCTGGCCAGGTCAGCAGGGTCGGCACCACCAGGCCGACGCCCTTGCCGGAACGGGTGGGGGCGAAACACAGCACATGCTCCGGCCCGTCGTGGCGCAGGTAATCCCGGTCCCATTTCCCCAGCACCACCCCGTCGGGGCCGAGCAGGTCGGCCGCTTCCACCTCTTCCCGGCTGGCCCAGCGGGCCGAACCGTAGGTTTCTGCATTGCGTGCCTCTCGCGCGCGCCACACCGACATGGCGATAGCCAGCGCCACCGAGAGGATGCCGCCGGAAGCGGCGATCAGGCCGCCTTCGGCGAAGATGTCGGGTGCATAGGCATCGTAGACGAACCACCACCAGAAGAAGATCGGCGGATGATAGACCGGCCAGCCGAGCACGGTGAACCACGGTGCCCCCAGCTGTGGCTGGAACCCCAGCCGCCACGCCGTCCATTCCGTGGCTCCCCAGGTGGTGGCGAGCATGATCAGCAGAACGACGACGATCTGGCCCCAGAGGATCTTGGTTGCGGACATGGCTGGCTCCATCGGTGAAGACCAGCTATCCAAGAAAACGACGAAACGCTACGGCGCAAGAGTCTTGCCGTCACCGGGGAAGGCGGGCGTATAAATACTTGCCGGGTGCGGAATTCAGAGCGTTGGCAGTAAGGGCTCAGCCAGGGATATTCGTTCTTACCCTACAGATGGCGATGATCTTATTTATGCGACATATGCTATGCAAGCATATGTCGCAATATGTGGCGTAAATTGCTCTATATAGCGGCATTGATTTTGCTCAAAGCCGAGGAGCCAGCACCGGCGATGGAGCGCAGACAATTACGGCCTTCGATCCACGCGTCATCGCGACATATAGATTTCGCGCATCGAGGTCTGCGGCATTGAGGATTACGGCAACCTCCGCCTCCAGCCCCTTCAGAAGGAGCGTGCTGCCCACGGCACGCTTGGGCAGCGGACGGCCAATAAGGCGATTCTGCTCGCGCATGCGGATCGCGGCGTCGAGGAAGGAATTGCCGTTCGCCCCATCCGCTGATTGAAGGGCCTTGATGCAGGCCCGGAGGATGGCGGGGCGATGGGTTCGTACACCGCCCTGCTTGTTTATCTCCACCAGAAGGTCCAC
The DNA here is from genome assembly GCA_001898825.1 of Magnetospirillum sp. 64-120. GTDB lineage: Bacteria > Pseudomonadota > Alphaproteobacteria > Rhodospirillales > Magnetospirillaceae > Magnetospirillum. The sequence goes on along the minus strand of MKVK01000018.1, from coordinate 77,779 downwards.
GGCGGCACGATGTGATGGAGCGCGAACAAAGGCGAGAGCTGCATTCTCTGCGTCGTTGGCCTGATTCCTGGCGGTCCCGCGGATCAGGGACTGAATACGTCGAAGGAAGTCCGTGGCTCCTACGCTGGTCATCACGCTCTGGGCAAAATTGACAACTCGGTCCAGAGCATCGGGTGCACTGAGGTTCAGGTTTTGGGCGAAAGATATGAGGTCTCTCATATCGACGGCTTCAACCGTCACTGCGCCGGGCGTTTGACTGGCAAATTGCCGTTGCCCGTCTGGATTTGTGCTGTCGCCGATAATCAGGACGCAGCCATCGCCACCTGGAGGTCGGAACTGCCCTGCTTTTAGCCGCCGTTGATGATCTTCAGTACCGTCCAACTCGACCCAATTTACACCAGGGGGACCGGTTCGAAGGTCCACGGGCTCGCCACGGGAAAGTCGTCCTCGAACATCAAGAAGCCAACGCCCCAATGGCTCCGCTCCGGCGTTGATCCAGCGCCACGGAGTGGATAGCTGTCCCACAATTGGAAAGTGGCGACATACCTGCTCATCCCACTTCGCTAGGTCGTCACCGCCAAATCCGAAAATGGCCTGCATGGGATCGCCAAGCAGGCAGGTCGGCAAGGTTTGTGCCGCATAGGCGACAATGGCGTGCTGGCGGATCGAACAGTCCTGATATTCGTCCACGATCAGGCGGGTATAGGTTGCGGCCAGGACGTCATTGATGTGCCCGGACTTCAATAGATTGAACGCCGCGACACGAATTTTCGGATAATCCGTCCTTGGCTGGGCCAGAGCCAGGAGCTTCGGGTCGCATGTGCTACGTGCCGGAAAGGTCGATACGAGCCGCATGGCCCACCCATCTATGGTGGACAGCCTGTAGGCGCTGGAGGAGACCCCTGCGCGGTCAAGACGGGCGCGCAAAGCAACGACGCCAGCATTGGTATGCGTCAGAATGAGAATGGGCTTCGCCCCGTCATGTCGCGTCAGGGCATCGGCGATGAGATGCGTCTTGCCACATCCGGCAGGCGCAGTCACGGTTCCCCGGTCAATCGCCAACAGATCGACGTCAGGTTTCGGCATTGTCGATCCAAGCGAAGATATCTTCCACAAGAGCCCGAAACCCAGAATCTGCATTTTCCAGATCAGGGCCGACGATATCGCGTGCGACGGCTTCCATCTTGGTGACCGATTTGAACCATCCGGCTTTCTTTGTTCGGGCTGCGATACCAAGGATGGTGCGGCTCTCAGCAGTGAATGAGCCGTCGATAAGAGGTTCCGTCAGGATGCCGTTGAGGTTCTTCGCGTTTTTCGATGCCGATTTGATGTGCTCGTCGACAAGTTCTTCGCCATGGAACTCGATGGCGCGCTTTATCATCCCTTCGACGCCTGCGACGGATAGACTTGCGAACAGTTCATCCTCAAGCGCACGGCCATCGCGCCACGCGATGACCAGTCCCCCCTTCTTCTTGAATTTATTTTCCACATCCTCGGTTGGCTTCTTGTCGTCGTCGCGGATGACCGCCGCCCGATAACCAAGTGCTCCGAAGGCTGCCGCTCGGTGGAACGGCCTATCGGAGTCGCCCCCGCCACAATCAACCAATGCAACTCCAAGCGCGGTCATCGCGGTGTAGCCATTCGCCGACCAATATTGGTCAATTCCCCGAACAAGGCCGACTTCACTGGCTCCCTCACAGATGACCACCGAGGGGGCAAGGAATGCATCTGGATACAGTCGTATCGTGCTCTGAACCTCATCGGCTGTCCCGACATTCAGCACCTGGTGTTTTTCACCCTCTGCTCGGACCACATGGAGCTGATCACCTGACAATTCCTGTAGGGCAACGGGCGAATGGGTCGTAACGAAGGCTTGAAGCGGCGGAACCGGCTCTTTCGCACCGAGCGAGCCTAGAAACCGAATGATCCTATGCGGTTCCAGTCCGTGTTCCAGTTCATCAATGAGAACAATGGTCGATTGCGCTGCGGCCTTCCGAAGCAGTCCCGCAATCAGCAGGCGGGTTGACCCTATGCCAAGGCCTCGTAACGGGATGCCATCTTCGTCATGGAGGGAGATGGTTCCACCGCTGAAAGTTACAGAATGGGCGTCCAGCATCGCCTTGACATGGTCACCGACAGGAATACCGAGTTCCTTTGCGGCACCGGCTACAATCGCCAATGTCTCTCCAAGTTGCTTGTCGGCCTCATCACCGAAGGCTGCGCGCGCCTCCCGCGCCGCTTTCGCAAGAGCTGCCGATGCGTCGGGCCGCTCTTCCGACAGCCGGTTCAGCACTGACCCACGTCGCCAACCGAGGTTAAAATCCGTGACCGCGCCAACACGGGTTGGTGCAAGGCGCACCCGATCACCCCAGCTCAAGTTTCGACTCAGATTTTGTGCTGCGGCACGATCTGAAATGAGCGTCCACGCGGGCTCCAGATCAGTGGCCACCGTCAGATTAAGGGTCAGGACGGTCTCGATGTCCTTCTCGGGCTCGTCCTCAACCACTCCGGTGGAAGAATTAAACCCGCGAACAAATAGGCCGTATGTTTCCATGCTCTTCAGAGCATCATCCAACTCACCGATGGTGACGGAGATATTGATGGGGGAATCGACATCAAGATGATGAAAATCAGCGTCAGTGAACTGAAGGTTTCTGCGGGCGCCCAGGCAAAAATCTATCGCGTCGATAATTGAAGACTTTCCGCTATCTCCGGGACCGATCAGGCAGTTGATCCCGGGAGATGGAAGCCAAGTCAGCGTTTTGATGCCCCGAAAGTTGTTGATCTCGATTTTCCGGATGCGCGCCATCACTGATCTTTCCAAAGAACGTCATTCCCGGGGGATGGGAGCGTTAGCCAATGCCGGGGAATGCCCATCGTGTTGCGGCCTCACGGGCCTTTTGGGAGTACAAGCTTAGGCTTGTCCACCCCAACCGAATCACCCTATCCTTGGCTTGTTGCGTCAGCAAGACTTTCAACCATAACAGTTGATGCTGGATGGACCTGTACCGCAGCTCTTTGTGGAACAATTTTCGACAGGAGGTCATTCGCCTGGATGGTGGAGTTTGCGTGCGGTGCGGACGCGGTTCCTCAGAGGGTGTCAATCTCCAAGTGCACCACAAGCACTATCGCCCCGGCCACAAACCCTGGGAATACCCCCACGACGCCTGCGAAACACTATGCAGTGGGTGTCACGGAGCTGAACATGGAAAGATCGCCCCGCGATTCGGCTGGGAACACGTCGGATACGAAGACCTCGGAGAGCCGAATGGAACGTGTGACTACTGTGGCACGGCAATCCGTCATGTGTTCTTGGTGCAACACGAAAAATGGCCGACGATGGAAGTCGGAGAAATTTGCTGCGACAACTTGACTTCGACTCAGGTTGCCAGTGGCCATATGGATTCCTTGCGTCGATTTTCGTCGCGACAAAAGCGATTTGTATCATCTCCGCGCTGGGAAATAGATGTCTCGGGCACCCATCAAATCCGACAGGGGACGTTCGTTTGGCGGTGGTGCCGGTCGATGGGAGGTTCAAACTCCGGGTGAACGGACAGCTAGGAAAGCTAACGTTCTTGTCGCTCCTTGATGCGAAGATGAAAGCCTTTGAGCGTATCGAATCCGGGGCTATCGACGCTTATTTCAAGAAGGTTTTGGATGATCGCTGAATGGGTAACGATCTTTGCCGGTTGGTGGCCGATGAGGTTCCCCAAGTGGTTCACAGCCCCAACCCCCGTTTCCGGCCGAACTCCCAGTCGATGCCGCCGTCGCCCCGCATGATTCCCGACACATGGCGGCCAAGATGTTTCTCCAGCGACGGCGACCAGGGCACGAGCTGGAAGCCAAGGCCGTCGTCGATCATGGCGAAGCGGCCGGAGGCGAGCAGGAAGCGCTGGCGGTAGGTCCCGGCGACGTATTCTCCACCGCCCGAGGAATGGAACGGCAGGCCGGTCTCAGCGGCCAGCTTCCGTCCCAGCGCCTCCACCTCCTGGCGGCGCAGGGTGCCGATCAGATTGCGGGCGAATACCACACCGCCCGCCTGCCGCTCGGCGAGGCCCCGTTCGATCAGATGCCCGGCCCGCCGTTCCATCGCCTCGCGCACTTCGGCGCCGAAGCCGGTTTCGCCCAAGGTCATCGGCTCACGGGCGACGACCTGGCGGTCGACCCAAGTGGCGCCCGTCGCCGTCACCTGGGCCTCGATGGCGAGGTCGGAACGGACGGCCAGGGCCACCCGGCGGCGGCCCTGCGCGTCGTCGAACCTGCGCAGTTCGACGATCGATCCCGGCGCGCTGTCGCCGGCGGCATCAAGGTCGGGCAGACGGATATGGTGGGTGCGCCCGTCGATGCCATCGACCACGGCATAGGCCGTGCCCCTCAATTCGTCGTCGAGGCCGCGATCGATCAGTCGGCCGATGACCGGATCGTCCAGGCTCTCGCCGGCCAGCACGTAGCTGGCGGTGCCGCGCTCGACGCCCCGTTCGGCCAGACCGTGGTGGATACGTTTGATGATGTCGCTGCGTTCGCCCAACTCGCGCAGGGTGGTCTCGGCCGCCTCGTCCATCATCCATTGCCCGGCGCCGATCTGGTGGGCGAGGCCGAGGGATGCCAGATGGCGCAGACGCCCGACCTTCAACGTATGGAATTCGTCGGGCCGTTGGTCGGGGAGGGGCGCCAAATCAATGACGCCGTGGCGGTCGGCATCTCGGACGAACTGGCGGTCGAGCTGGGTCCAGTGTTCCGCCTCGACCTGCCGCTCCAGCGCGTGGCGGATGTCGAGGTCGGTGCGTGGCCCGAGTTCCTGGGTTACCAGGTCCTGGGCGCGCGCCCTTAAGCCGTCCTTGATGTAATCGCGGGCGATGACCAGATCGCGGCCATCGTCAGCGACACCGCGCACGATGATGTGGACATGCGGATGCCGGGTGTTCCAGTGATCGACGGCGACCCAATCAAGCCTGGTGCCGAAATCCTTCTCCATCTGCCCCACCAGGTCGCGGGCAAAGCCCTTGAGGTCGGCGAGGTCGGCGGCGTCCTCGGGTGAGACGATGAGGCGGAAGTGATGCCGGTCGCCCCGGCAGCGCTCGGCGAAGTCCTTGGGGTCGGCGTTCCCGGCCTCCGGGCCGAACAGCCGGGCCTTTTCCCCGTCGCGGGTGACACCCTCGCGGCGCAGATAGCCGAGATGGGCGGTCAGCGGCGCGGATCGTGCCGCGTGGCGGACCACACGCGCTTTCACGGTGACCAGACGCGAGCGGCTGGTCAGCAGGCGGTTGGCACGGACGCCCGCGACACGCCCGCGTCCGAAATGCGAGGCGCACGGCGTGGTGATGGCGCCGCTCCGCGAGATGCCGCCGCCCGCCCGCTGGGTGGCGGCCAGCACCTGGGCGATGAACGGTTCGGCCCGCTGGCTCTTGGACGAGCGGATGCGGCCAAGCCTGACCTGGAAGTCATCGTCCTGAGCCATCATGCCTCCCGGCAATGTCCGGAAATTGCAGTCGAAACAAAACCCTGTCTATTTTCCGCACATTGCCCCACGAGAGCGCACATTGGACGCACGGAGAGAAAATCCAGTAAAATCAATCCCCCGACCGCAGCGCACCTTGCGCCCTTTTATCTTGCCCTAATCCGGTTGTGGGGGACGCCATCCTCGCTGGAGCGCAGGTCTTTCGCCGGTTTTCGCCAGACAACGACGGGATACGCTGCCGGTCATGGCTTTCGCTCTGAGGAGGCACGGTGGACGAACAGTCCCTCCGCCTGCGGCAGCATTGCCGAAAGGCCGTCGGGGGGATGAATCGACGACGACGCCAGATCGGCGGTCGCGGTGCGGCCGGGGAACAGCGGCGCCGCACTCCAGGACCTGCCGGTGGCGAGAGCGGTCGCACTGCCGGTGTGCAGGCCCTCGATCATCGGCGCGAGCACGGCGAGGTAAGCCTGTGTCTCGGCGGGTAGCGGCCGACCGGTCGCCAGATGGTCCTCGTAGCGCACCGGACCGGCATTGTAGGCGGCGAGGAAGCCGGGCGAACCGTAACGAGCGTGCAGATCGCTCAGGTACGCGGTGCCGGCCAGGATGTTGGCGCGCGGATTGAACGGATCGTTGCCGAGGTCCAGCCGGTCGCGCATCGACTCCCAGGTGGCCGGCATGAGCTGCATCAGTCCCATGGCACCCTTCGGCGACAGGGCGTGCGGATCGCCGGCACTTTCGACGGTGATGACCGCCTCGATCCATACCGCCGGAATGCCGAAACGCCGTGTCGCTTCCGCCGTGAAAGCCGCAAACGGCCCGTTCGCAGCTATGCGCTCGGATGGCACGACGACGGGTGGCGATTGCGCCATCGCGCTGCCGCCGTACGACAGGCCGACGGCCAGCACGACAGCACTGAGAATGACCCTTCGTCCGCGTGTCGCCCAGCCTGCCATCGTGCTCGCGGCCGTCCAGGGCAGGGCGCCGTGGTGCCGGCCTGTCGGCCGCCCCGGACCGTCGCTGTGCGCGACGGCGATCCGAAAGGCGAGCGGGACGAACGGGGTGAGCGGTGACGGCAGCACCGCTGCCGACAAAATGCTCCAGTGGAGCATTTTGAAGCGCGAACACGGCTCTTCCGCGAACAAAGGGATGGCCATGGGCGTGCTCGCCGCCATCGTATTACCGCTTGTCGTCGCGTTTGGCCGGACGGGTCCACAGCAGGGCGAAGGCCTTGCCCTTGGCGTCCGACTGGAACAGGTTGGCGCGCAGCGGCTGGGCCAAAGCGGGGTCGTCGATCAGCAGGGCGACGTAATCGCCGGCCCGCTCCCCGGTGCGTTTCCAGCCCGCGCCGACCTCCGGCCCGGCGGTGTCGGCGCCGAGATGGATGCGGTAATCGGGCGCGTTCTCCGCCTCGGCATGGTCGGCGGGAACCAGGGTCAGTTCGATGTCGAGGGTGAGCGTGCGCAGATGGCCGGTATAGCCCTCCGCCGTGCGGGTGAAATTGCCGATGTGAGCCATGATCGTCTCCATGGTTGGGGGAAAGAATGTCAGTCGGGGAGCCAGAGCGGGGTGGCCCGGCCGATGACCGAGCTGACGGGCATCGGGCCGAAATAGCGGCCGTCCAGGCTGTCGGGATGGCGGTTGAGCAGGAGGATCTCACCGGCATCGAGGGTGCGGCAGCCGCTCCAGACCGGCAGATCCCGGCCCCGGCTGTCGCGCTCGCGCACCGCAGCGACGGTAATGCCGTCGACGGTGATGGTGCGGCCGGTGCGGCAGACGATCTGCCCCGCCAGCGCCGCCACCTGCTTCAGCAACGGCACGCCCATGGGCAGATATCCTCCCTCGGCGAGGAAGCGGGCGACCGCTTCCGGCGGTCGTTCCGCCACCAGGTCGCCGACACGCAGGGTGCGCACCGGCTGCACGGCGTAGAATCCGACCGGCGTGCTGGCGGTGGCGTTCCACAGCAGCCGTGGCGCGGGGTGGACGAAGGACGAGGCGCCGATGGCCAGCACCGCGACAGAAGTGGTTACCACCCAGCCGAAGCGTGTCATGGCTGCACCTGCCGGCGCTTGAGCCATGCCTGGTGGCGCTCGTTGGTATAGAGGCGGGGCTGGTGGCCGACGGTCAGCCGGGTGTGGACGTGCCGCCAGTGGTCCGGCGCGGCGTCGGCGGGATCGACGCCGATCGCCTCCACCGCGTCGATGGCCTGCAACACCTTCTCGACCTTGGGCCAGCCGTGGATGTGCAGCAGGATGTCGCCGCCGGGCCGCACGAACGGCAGCGTCGTGTACGCCGCCCCCGGCAGGACGGCGCGCACGATGTCGATGCACGAATTGATGGTGCCGTAATCGTTGGCGGACCAGCGGACGAAGGCGAAGATGCTGCCCGGCGCGAAGCCGGCGACACGGCGGCGGCGGTCGAGGATGGTGTCCTCGACTATGCGGCCGAAGCGGATCCAGTTCTCGATCCGCTTTTCGACCCAGGTCAGTTCGACGCGGGTCAGGTCGGCCCGGTGTGGACGCCCGGAGGGCCGGGCGGGCGGGGCGATGCCGGTCATGGGGTCTCTCCTGCGCCGCCGGGGAATTCACGGGCCAGCAGTCCGCGCAGCATGTCGGCGACGGTCAGGCCGCGTTGGAAGGCAACGACCTTGATCCGCCCGCGCAACGCTGGCGTGACGTCGATGGTCAGACGGGCGGTGAAGGCGCCAGCCGGCCGTGGCGGGGTGTCGGGGGTCCTGATCCAGCGCTCGGCGCCCCCCGGACGGGCGGTGAAGGCGCGTTTGGGCGGGTGTCCGGTCATGGCGCGATCCTCGCCACTTCGGCGGCGAGGGCGGCGATTTCGCGAGCAGCGGCAGTGCTCCCGCCCATCTCGAACGCCAAGTGCCCGGTCCGTGCCGCATCGGCGAAGACGACGCGCTGGCCGATGGTGGTGCGCAGGGCCGGCGGATCTTGCTCGGCCAGCGTTTCGGCGATGTCGCGGGCGATGACGGTGCGGCTGGCGCAGCGGTTGAGCACGAAACGGGCGTCGAGTCCGGGGCGGAAAAGCCGCGCCTCGCCGAGCAGGGCCAGCATCTCGGACGAGCCCCAGCCGTCGAACGGCGACGGCTGGACCGGCAGCAGCACCAGATCGGCGGCCAGCAGCGCCGAGCGCATCAGCGCGGCGATACGCGGCGGCCCGTCGATGACGACATGATCGACGTGATCCGCCATCTCGGGGGCTTCCCGATGCACGGTGTCGCGGGCCAGGCCGACGATGCCGAACAGGCGCGGCAGGCCCTGGCGGGCGCGCTGCTGCGACCAGTCGAGCGCCGAGCCTTGGGGATCGGCGTCGATCAACATGACGCGCTTGCCCTGTCGGGCCCAGGCTCCGGCGAGGTGCAGAGCGAGGGTGGTCTTGCCGGTGCCGCCCTTCTGGTTGAGCAGGGCGACGATCATGGCCGTCTCCCCGTATGGCGCGGACGATGGCAGAACGATGGCGCGGATTCGGGCAGAGGGTAGAAGGCCGGCTTCGCGTACCGGACGGTGGCGGCTTGTTCCGTTGGAAGGACGCCGATGGATTCCTGACTGGGGATGTTCGGAGAGATCGGGGCAGAGCTTTTTGACCAATGGGTTACAGCTCGTTCCGCCTCCTGATGACATCGGGGGTGAATTCCCGATGGTGCGGGACGCCGGGCTTTTGACAGGACGGGCGGATTCATGGCTTATCCCCAGGCTTATGCACGAAAATGGTGGATAACTTCCGGGAGGTGGGGCTGCCGACGTGGATGGGTGACACGGTGGGCAGCCATGGGCGTCTCAGCGCGCCCGTCCGGCCAGGCGGGCGGTGTCGTAATGTGGGTCCGAGGTCGAGCGGCAAGCCGATTGTTCGGCCCAGGCTTCCAGATCGTCGATGGCGTAGACGACGCGCCCGCCCAGTTTGCGGAAGACCGGGCCGGTGCCGTGGCAGCGGTACTTCTCCAGGGTGCGGGCCGACAGGCTGAGCAGCTTGGCGGCCTCGTGGGTGCGGACATAACGCGTCGCGGTTTCCATGGGCATCGTATGCCTCCGTGTGGGTCGAGGGCGCCGCCGATCGCAGGCGGCGTGACGGGATCACGGTGGCGAAGAATCGGGGCGTGGGAGGAGGACGAAGATTCGGGAGAAATCCGTGTCCCCCCTGACGCGGTCGCCCCTGACGCGGTCGGCGACGTCAGCCGCCGCGCAGCAGTTTGCGATATCCGCCGTTCATCAAATCCTGGGCGTCGCGGATCAGGCGGTTGGCTTTGCGACGCGTCGCCGAGCTTTTCCATTCGATGGCCGGCAGGGTTGCCGCCTGGGCGTCGAGGAGGGTGGCGGCGATCTCGCGCGGGCCGGCTCCGGCGAGACGGAAATCGAGGGCGTGGAGCAACTGGATCAGCCGGGCTCGCCGTTGTGGCGTCAGGCCCAGGGCGAACAACGGTCCAGCGGCACGGCCGCGCAGACGGCGGGAGAGGCGGATCATGGCCTCGATGCGCAGATCGAAAGCGGCATCAAGCGGCAGGATTGCCGCTAAGCCACGGCCGGTCTGGGTTTCGGCGAGGCAGAGATAGTGGTCGCCTCCGGTGTCGGCGAGAACCAGGTGATGGCCGGAGGTGTTTCGCCAGTCGACGGCGAATGGACCCAAGGTGGAAAGGTCGATGTGTCGTGCGCCGTCGAAGCCTTCCGGCGCCGGAACCAGAATTACGGTGCCGGGAAAGACTTCCGGGCGCCAGAGCGGGAGATCGTGTCCATCCGGATCAGGGGCAAAAGCACAGCCCCCAGCGGCGCGTCAACTCGGCCTGGGCATCGTGGGCGTCGAGAATGCCTTGGGCGACCCGGTGCCGGGTCTGGGACCAGTCGCTACGGTAGTTCGGATTGCGCCGCAGGAACTCGAAAGCGAAGCCTGGGCGGTCCAATCGGTTCAATCGGTCCTGCGCCGATTCCGAACGCCAAAAAGGGGTCGGCATCGAACATCCTCCGTAACGGGTGGGGGCCTGTAGCCCGAAAGCGGAGTGCTCAACGTTTCACGAGTTCAACCAAAGCGATAGACTGCGGTTCCACATCGGGTTGAGCGGAAGGATGCCCTGTCCGTAAGGACTGCCCTATGCCTTATTGCAGGCGGGGCTCCACCAGATAGCGATAGCCGATTTCGGTCATCCAGCGTGCCCGTGCCAGATGGCTGTCATGGACAATCCTGGCCCGTTCGGGGTCGCGGTCGGGGTCGAGGCCGAAGATGATGGCGACCACGTCTCGCCAATCGGCCCCTTCGGAATCGGCATCCAACAGCCTGATATAGGTTGCCAAATGGCGCTCGTCATAGGACGTGACGCGGAGGCCGTCCGGCGGACGGTCTTCAAAGTCTGGCCCGGTCATCCCGCTTCTTCCCCAAGGGTCATCTTCTCAAATTCTATCACGCATCCTGTTCAGCGATAGGGCAATTGCACTCTTTTTGGTGATGCGTTGAAGGCATCACGTCTATCGCTGATGTGGGTAACCTGGGGAAGTTCCGGTGGTCGCCTCAATGGCTCAACTGCATTTTGTAGAGAATACTCCGTGGTTGAATACTCTTCAATCGGGCGCCCTCTGGGGCATGGAGATTCGAGAGGTGCTGGCCCGAAATCTGCGCATCTGCCGACAGGAGCGCGGCCTGTCGCAGGAGGAGCTTGCCCATCGGGCGGGGATCGACCGGACTTACATCAGCGCCCTGGAGCGATGCGTCTATGCCGCCAGCATCGATGTGGTGGGGCAACTGGCGGAGGCGCTGGGCGTCGAGCCGTCCGACTTGCTGCGCAAAGGGCCGCCGCCCGGTCGCTCCGCCTCGACGGGCGATGCGGATTAGGCTGCGCAAGGGATCGTCACCCCTCGGGTGCGGAGACCCTGAAAGGGGCTTCGTGGAGCGGAGTACCCGGCGGAAGTGAGCCCGGTCCGGCGTGCCGGATGCGCCCGGCTATCGCGTCCGGTTGATTCCGCTCAGATTTTTGCGACGAGTGATGAAGGCGCGGACGAGCGGCAGGAAGAAGGCCTTGCTGAAGCGTCCGATCGGCGGGTCCGGCTCCAGATAGAAGGACTGGCCGACGACGTCGGTGTTGTATTCGTCGAGAATGACCCACAGGCGAAGGTCCGGATCGAGTCCGGCGCGGCGCTTCTCGATGGGCGGGATTTCGCAGGCGAAACGGGCCGGCTCCGGCTGCTTGGTGGTGATGGCGAACAGCAGCAGCAGGTCGCCGCCGGGCCGGGACACCCGGACGCCGACTGCCACCGGCCGCTCCTTGCGTCCCTCTGTTTCGCCCTGTTGCGCTTCGCGGACCCACAGATAGGGATAGCGGATGACGCAGGCGGTCTGGATGTCGTCGTAGCTCACGGCTGGCCGCTTTCCTCGGCCTCCGCATAGGCGGCCACGGCGTCCTCGACCTCGGCGAGGAGGTTGTCCGGCATGGTCTCCAGCGTGCCGGCGGTGCGCGTGTCGGCGCGATGGCGGAGGCGCTGGTAGTCCTCGACGGAGAGCAGAACCAGGCGCGGCTTGTTGCGCTGGGTGATGGTGACCGGATGGCGCAGGGCCTCGGCGATGATGTCGCCGGACTTGCGCGACAGGTCGCTGGTGGAATAGGTGCCGGAGGTGTTCGGCATGGCGCCTTCCTGCAAATGCTGTAATTGCTGCATATTACAGCATTGACAGCGGCGGATCAACGGCCACGGGCGGCCGTGGCCGCTATCGCGGCTCCGCGGCGGGACGGCGGGCGAGTTCGTCGCGGGCCATCTCGAGGTCGCGTTCAATCTGACGTCGTTCCTTGCGGCTGATGCAGTTCCGAAGTTCGGCGCGCAGTTCCTCGATATGCTGTTCGAGCGTCATCGTCATCTCCTCGACGTCGGTGAAAGACGGCGCTCGCGGCCATGCGGGATCGGGACGGGTCAAGGTTCGCCCCGGCGACCGGCACAGCCGGCGCGCGGAGGAGCCGATTTTGTTGGAGGGCAGCGGAAACAAAATTGGAGGGGCCGCACGACCTTGAGGCGTCATGACTCCGCATGGCACCCTGGGACGATCTGAGCAGACGGGGGTTGTTTTCCGTGATGACGCCTGCGGCGGCATCGCGCCCCTCCCCTGGGGGAGGGGGCGGGGGTGGGGGAACGACGGCGCGGGAGCGCCGGACCCACCTTCGGCGGGTCCGGCAGAGTCGTGCGCGGCCTACGGCTTCGCGGCGCGGTCGGCGATAAGGGTGGCGCGCAGACCGGCGGGGATGACGGCCCAGGGTGCGATCAGCAGGATCGCCTCGTCGGCCGAGGGGATTTCGCCGGGCGTGACGCCGCACCAGAGAATTTCAAAGCCGGAATCTTCCTCGTCGCAGGTCGGGTCGAGGACCTGGACGAAATAGGTGTGAAGCGGCGGGTCCCAGCCGATGACGATTTCCAGATGCCGGTCGGCGATGTCGCGTGGTTCGAGGGAGTAGCGGCTCATGGTCCGTTCCTTTGCGTTCGATGGGGGCGGCACCCCGCCCGGACCGACCGGGCGGGGTTTCCCGGGGCATCAATCGCCGTTGCGGCGGCCCTGGGGGCGGGACCAGATGAGGCTGAAGCCGTCGCCTTCCTCGTCGGTGACCAGGTTGGCGTAGATCGGAGCGTTGAAGCTCGGGTCGTCCAGCTTGAGGCCCAGGTAGTCGCGGCCCTCGTTGGAGCGCTTGGACCAGGCGGCGCCGATCTCGACGCGGCCGATGAAGATGCGGTGGCTGGGGGCGTTCTCGCCGGCGGCACGGGCATCGGGGAGGATGCGGACGTTCTTGGCCTGGACGCTGAGGGTGACGATCTCGCCGGTGTAGTCGTTGCCGGACTTCTTGAAGGTGCCGATGGTCGCCATGATGATGTCTCCGTGATCTCTGGTGCCGAGCCCGCACCCTTGCGGCCTCGATGGTGATCGCCCGGCCCAAGGCGATCGCCGGCGCACCCCATGGGGCCGCAGCGCAGCGGAGGACGGCGGCGGGGGGACTTTCTTGCCTCGCGAGGAATGGGCGAATCCGGGGTCCCCGCGCGGCCTGCCGCGTGGGGTGGTTCCCCAGGGGAAGAAAGTTTCAACGGCGCGGTTGCGCCATAGGCGGTCGAGGTGTCAGCCGGCCTTGGGCCAGATCCACCCATCGGAGAGGCCGTATGGGGCGCTCGAAAGGACAGAAACGCTCATGGAGATGCTGGCGGCCCGTCGCGACCGGAGGGGGAAGCGGCAAAGTCCGGCGATCCTTGCCCCCCTGTCCAGACCGGACGGTTGGCACGGTTTCCCCGTGCTTCGACAGGAGAGCGTTCCTCCGTGCTGCGGGATCGTCGGCGGTATCGGGACTTGGGGGTGGCCGCGGTGATTCCGGCGAGAATGGGCCGCTCGTCGGGCCTTGTGCGACACGCCGCTACCGCCCCGCTGCGCGCCATGCCGGTGATCGGCGGTAGGGAAACGGACGGGGGAAGTGTCGCGGCTCCCGCTTCCAGGGCTGATGGCTATGGTGAACGGGATGCCCCCCGTCACGTCCTGCCCGGCTGTCCGGGCGGTGCCGCTATGCCGCTGACCCGCACCACGGCGGTGATGCCGACCGCGATCGCGCCGACGACGGAGAAGATGGTCTGCCAGACCGGGGAGGGCATGGCCATCTGGGCGATGCCGTGGGTGGCACTGTAGCCCGCCACGGCTGCCGGGGTGGCATAGACGGCGACGATCAGCAGGCGCGCCCAGGCCCACGGCACGAAGGCCAGGAGCAGTTGCGCGATGCCGAAGGTCGCTGCGGCGGCCACCAGGCCGACGACGATGGCCCCCAGGGCGCCGGCTCCGGTATGGAAGGACCAGATGCCGATGGTGACACCGACGAAGGCGGGCAGGGCGAAGACGGCCAGGGTGAACAGCAGCCAGCAGAAAAATCCGATGGCGGACAGGACCATGAGGGGGCCGAGAAGGAACATGGCGGTGTCTCCGTAAGATGAAATCCAACGGCAGCGCCTTCCTCCACCACCACGGCGCGAGGCATAATATAATCGAGGGGTGTCGGCGGCTGCAATTTGGACGGAACGGATGATCTACGAGGAATTCAACGCGTTCTGCCGGGCGCTTCCCGCCACCACCCATGTGGTCCAGTGGGGCGGCGCCGACGTCTGGAAAGTCGGCGGCAAGGTCTTCGCGATCGGCGGCTGGGACGATGACGAGCCGAGATTCACCTTCAAGGTCAGCGACCTGTCCTACGAGATTCTCAAGGAGCAGCCGGGCCTGCGTCCGGCGCCATACCTGGCGTCACGCGGCCTGAAGTGGATTCAGCATTATGCTCCGCCCGGTCTGTCCGATGGCGATCTGCGGGACTATATCCGCCGGTCGCACGCCATCGTCGCGCAGGGGCTGTCGAAGAAGAAACGGATCGAGTTGGGCCTTGGTGGGGCAGCGCTGAATGGGGAGGGCTGACGGATTGACTCTCTCGTTTCGGCAATGACGGGCCGGAAGGGGACGGGCAGCTTTGGGCGGCGAAGGCGGGATAGCTTCCCCGAGGGTAAGTGCCGGCCCAGCTTTGGATGTTTGGTGGCCCGGAATTGAACGCCTGCTTGCAACGGACAGGTCCTGACCACCGCGGGCGGTCTATCTGCAATGAGTAGTTGGCGGAATTAGTGCCAAACGACACCTGTTTTTGTGCTTACCTCTTTTTTTGTGATTGTTATCGCGTTAATTGCGCCATTTTCCTGGTAAATTTCGGCAGGCATTTAATATGGCGAGTCATTTATGCGCCTTGTTGTCGTGTGATTTTTATTCTTTCCATACTTTAACGTTTGCCAGAATATTCCGCCTTATGACTATGTCTCCGTTTTTAGAGCGCTTTAATATTCCTTTATCGCAAAGGGCTTGGACGGCACGATCTGCCACCTGATCGCTCCCAAGGAAACGTCGCAATTCATCCAGATCAATGATGGCTCGCATCTTGGTTTGCAGGATGACATTAAGTAGATCCGATTCATGATCTGTTATTAATCTGACGGATACCGGCGAGATAGAGGACAAGACCGCTGCCCCCAAGAATGCAGATAATAGTGGGTGTTGATCTACGGATGAGACGAGGGCAGCAGAGACAGCAAGCGCCTGTATCTGGTTGTCTAGCGTGGTTTTTTTGCTAACGACAAGAAGGTTTGCCTGGAGTCCGGAGGATGTTGCGCTTGACTGTCTAATGTCGTCATCAAGAGACTGCTCGTGGCATCCATCCCAAGAAATGATGATATCGCCGATCATATTTACACCTCTTCTCAGAAGCCATCAATGATCTGCCGAAGTCCTCGGCCGAAATTTCGCTCAAGCATGGCATTTATGGAATCTCCCTCTTCGCAATCTAAGAGATCATAAATGTCGTCATGGATGCCATGAACATCGCAGCATAATGGAAGGTGTGTGTTCCGGTCCCGTGAATATAATAATATGCCCTCAAGGCTGTTAATAAGCTCTGATAATACTCTGTAATGTATAATGGAAAGCTTTGAAGAAAATACCGGTATAATTTCATCGCCATTGTCGTGGGAAGCGTCGCCCACGAAATAATCAAATGCATTCCGCGTCTTTGGTGAAAGCAGCCAGTGCAAAAGATATTTTTGCGTTCCGATGGCAGGGGCGTGAGCGTAAATCTTTGATCCGATCGCGCTCATGTAGGTTTGATCGTTGTTGTGCATAAATGTCTCGAAATTCACTTCATTGAATTTCTCTCGAATGCCGTGCGGAAGCCTGTAATACATATTGCGAGACAGATTAATCATTCCATCAATATCGCTGTCTGATGGGGTACCGCCTTCCTGCATTCTCAATTCATCAGATGCTATTTTTGCCCTTCCCTTTGGTTTTAGATACGACGGCAAATCATCAGCCTTTAGGGGAAGGCCGAAGGGGCGTGGTCGGAATGTGTTGAAGATGCGTGGGCTTAGATCGTTGAACTCCGCCTCTGCCTCCGCTTCGATCGCTTCTGCTGCCTTTGCCAAAGCGATAAATATATTTTCGGGACGGTCACTTTCGGGTGCAATTGGGTGTAGGTTCCCGACCCTTAGTGCCAAATCGGCGGATAGTAGAAAACATAGCCTGTCGCTACCGCCGTAGCTCTCCCAACAATTCCATGCCGCACTATAAATGTTGTTGTTATTTATTTCAAAAAGTTTGTAGTCGTGGCTTTTGCATGCGATGCTTTGTGCGGCGTATGCCGATCCCTCTATTATATGAATAGTTGACAAGCCATCTCCATTTGGCCGTTGCGCCCGCCTGATTAGCTCAATTGATGGTGATATATTTATGGCGCATCTCTGGATCAGACGCTTCCCCTCCTTTGAAGCGCTCTCCGCAACGGCGAACAGCGGCTTGCCAAGCTGCATGGTTAAGCCGCTACCGAGAGCATATACTGCCACATCGATCCGTGCAGAGGCTATGCGCTGGAAGGCTTGTATAAGGTCTTTCACTGATGATAGGGAAAATGCCTGTAGGGCGTGAAAATTTTCATGCGCATTAATTTCTTGTGCGCGCAGCATATCTAGTAGGTGTGGCCTTGATGTAATCAATGAATCTAAGAATTCTGGACTTAACTTATCATCTTGTGATAGGCCATTCTCTTGAATGAGTTTGTTAAATCCATCATCTTGCTCGATGAAGCCCTTCATTTGCGAAACAAAATCTTGTGATGCGAAAGAAAATGATGTGGAGAGGTCGCTTAGGCTAAAGGCTCCCCGCATGTTGGACGCATGCTGTGGGGCCGGCGAGAAAAGAGACTGAGATTCATGAAGGAATTCTTCATAGTCGCAAAGGAACGCATCGAAATCCATCTTCCTCTCCTCCCGCCTGCAGGTTGCTTGAATTTGTATGGCTATCCGCATAAGGCAGCGTCTTATACATCAGCACAACCATAGGGGGCGGTCAATAGGCGCGCTATGCGCACCTGTAGCGCAACTGGATGGAGCGCTGCCCTCCGAATCCAGCGCCCAGATTGGCAATCACTCCGATGCCCGCTTATGGCCCAACTCAATCGCCTTGCGCTTTTCAGTGCAGCGTCCGCTGTTAGGGAATCGGCTTTGGCTCTCGGAGTGGCAAATTGGGCGCTATTACGACGAAATTGGGCGGCGCTCACGCGCCGCCATTACCAAACCGCCAGACCGGGATGCCCAGTGCCCTGGCCTTGTCGGCGAGGTTGTCCTGGATGCCGTTGCCGGGGAAGACGATGACGCCCACCGGCAGGACGGCCAATAGGGCGTCGTTGCGCTTGAACGGCGCCGCCTTGGCGTGCCGGGCCCAGTCGGGGCGGAAGGCGATCTGCGGGACCTTGCGGTTGTCGGCCCAGGTGGCGGCGATGCGTTCGGCGCCCTTCGGGCTGCCACCGTGCAGCAGCACCATGTCGGGGTGCTTGGCGCGGACCTGGTCGAGCTTGGCCCAGATCAGCCGATGGTCGTTGAAGTCGAGCCCGCCGGTGACGGCGACCTTGGGGCCGGGCGGCAGCATGATCTCGGTGTCGGCCCGTTTCTTGGCGGCAAGGAAGTCGCGGCTGTCGATCATCGCCGCGGTCAGGGTGCGGTGGCTGACCATCGACCCGGCGTGCGGCCGCCAGGAGGAACCGGTGTGGCGCTCGAACTGCTCGGCGGCGATGTCGCGGAACAGTTCCATGCTGTCGCGGCGCTCGATCAGGGTCTGGCCCTCGGCGGTCAGCCGCTCCAGTTCGACCGACCTGACCTCGGAGCCGTCCTGCTCCTTCTGTGAACGGTGCTGGGCCTGCTCGTTGTCGTCGAGTTGGCGTTCGACCCGTGCGGCGGCACGGTGGAACAGGTTGACGGTCGACCACAGCAGGTCTTCCAGGTCAGGTTCGAGGCGGGTATCGCCCAGAGTGGCGACCAGGGCGTCGAAGATGTCGGCGACGGCTCCGGCGATGGCGGTGCCGTCGGGCAGCGGCCGGGGATCGGGTTCGTCCTGGAAGGGGCGGTGGCCGTAAAGCTGGAGTTCGGCGAGGACATGGGCGGTCTGGGAGGCGGCGTGCCGGGGTTCCGGATCATGGTCGGTGGACATGGCGCTTTCCTTCGTCGGATCGGCCGCGCCCGCCGCGGCCTTCATGGCGACGGACAGCCGCGGGCGGCCGGGTCCGGCACCCGCAGCGAAGCGCAGGGCCGCAGCAACGCGGAGGATGGCGGAAGCCGGGTCTTTTGCTTCGCGCTGCAAAGGCGGTGCAGCCGCCGGCGGAAAAGACCCGAACGCCGCCATTGCCGGGCCGGGACGCTTGCGGCCCGATCGCCCTCTTGAAGGCCGGGGCGCGGCCCCCTCCGGCAAACCCGGGGAAGCGCTATGCCGAAACGGGCCGGACCCGCGGCATGCGCTTCCGTCCCTGCCGGCTACGGCGGCATCTCCATGAAGCGGGCGACATCCTCCGGGGCGATCTGCACCCGCAGGGCCGCGCGGAGGGCATTGAGGCCGAGGCTGCGCAGATCGTCGTTGAAGTCCCCCAGCATCGGCGACAGGGGGATCGCCTCGATTCCGGCCGCCATCGCCCGCTCGACCAGGATGTCCCGCGCCGCGCCACCGGCCGGGTCGGGGTCGCGGGCGATGTAGAGCCGTCGCAACTTCGGCCCGAACAGCAGGGCGGCGAGATGGGCGGCGGAAAGGGCCGCAACGACGGCCAGGCGAGGCAGGGCCATGCGCAGCGACAGCATGGTCTCAATGCCTTCGCCCGCCGCCAGGACGTCACGGGCCACACCGAAGCGGACGGCGTGGCCGAGCAGGTCGCCCATGGCCCGCCGTGGCGTCGTGATCGGCGCCTTGCCGGAGCCGTCGGGAGCCAGCCATGTGCGGTGGACCCCGGTCAGATGACCGTCGAGATCGGTGACGGCGGCGATCATCGCCGGCCAGGTCTCGGTCGGGCCGTGCTCGTCCGGCCGGTAGTAGCAGCGGGGATGGAAACGCAGGTTTCCGGTTCCGGGCAAAGCCGTGATGCCGCGGTTGCGTAAATACGTGTCCACGATGGTGCCGGCGATCGGCCGGGACATGGCGAACAGCCGCCGGGCCGCCTCGCGCGATCCGGACGGCGCGGGTGGTGGCCGGTGCCTCGGAGACGATTTCGGTTCCTCGTGCGGCAGGCTGAGGAACGACCGGGCCTCGTCGGCGACGTCCTTGAAACCGACCAGACCGCAGGACAGGCGGATGACGTCGAGCAGGTCGCCATGCTCGCCGGTGGCGGCGTCGGTCCATTTGCCCGCCGGCCCCTTAGGGGAATCGTACAGCCGCACGAACAGCGAGCGGCCCGGGGTGTTGAGAATGTCGCCGACCAGCCAGTAACGGCCCTCGCGACGACCGGCGGAAAGGTAGCGGCGGCACACCGCCTCGGCATGGTGGCCGAGACGGCGGGCCAGGTCATGCGGTTTTCCCGACATGATGCGCCTTCTTCAAAAAGAAAGGCCCGCCGTTGCCGACGGGCCAGAGGATAGGTTGGGGCGGGCTATTCGGCCGCGACGGGGTTGGAGGTTTCGCCGGATTCGCCCGTGTCGGTACCGTTTCCCGCGACCTGTTCGGTGACGGGGTTTGGCGTGCGCAATGGCTCGGGCAGCCAGCCGGTGCCGGCGAGCAGGGTCTCCGCCTCGGCGGCCATGTCGCCCTTCTTGAGGTGCTCGATGCGATCGGCGGCCCGCTGTCCCTTGGCTTCCGCCACGGATTGGAGGATGCGGGCCTTGGTGACGCGGCCGAGGAAGGTATCCACGGTCGGCCGCCAGCCAGCCGCCGCCATGTCGAGCCCGATGGCCTGGGCCAGCCGGTTGGCATGGGCCAGGGCGCGGGGGCGACGGTTCCATGTCTCGTTCACCGCGTTGACCGACAGGCTGACGACATGGGCGAACAGTGCCGAACGGCTGTCGGAATCCCAGCCCCGCAGCGTGTCCCACAGGTCGTCCGGTTCCTTCGGCAGAAGCTGCGCCCAGCCGTCATGGCGGGTGCGGATCGCCTCGGCGACGGCACTGTCGTTGAGGCCCGGTGCCTGGTTGCCGAAGGCGACGCTCTTCAGTTCCAGTTCCAGGCAAGAGTCGGAACCGTAGTGGTAGAACACCTTCAGGGCGAGCGCGTGCAGCGCGGCCAGGAAGGCGACGTCCGGATGCTCGCCGAGCGCCTGGCGCAGGCCCAAGGTGCGATGCGCGGTCAGTTCGCTCATCAGCCGGTCGGAGATCGGCGTCAGGCCGTCTTCTTCCTCGATCTCCGGCTTCGGGTCGTCGGCCTCGGCGCTGACGCTGTCCATGCCCTCGACGTCCGCCGCCATGGTGCGCTCCACTGCGGCCGGTTCCGGTTCGACCGGCAATTCATCCTCGGGGCGGACATAGCCGCGCTCGACGCGCAAGGTGCCGTCCTGGGCGATGCTGACGAAGGCGCCGGCGCGGGCGATTTCGGCCGGGTCGAAAGCGACAGGCCGGTTCTCGAACGCCGCCAGTGCCGTCTCCAGTTCGCCGAAGCGTTCGTCGACGGCCTCGGGCAATTCCTCGGCGCTGTCGTACTGCGCCGACAGATGCTCGTACTCGGCCTGGAGGGCGTCGCGGGCCGCTTCTTCCTCGACCGTCATCGCCATTGCCTCGCCGCGCAGCTGGCGTAGGCCGAAGGTGTGGCCGTAGGGGAAGTCGGGCGCCACCTCAATCCATTTCCAGCCCTCGGCGGCGATCTCTTCCGATTCGGCTTTCAGCCTGTCGGCGACCATCCGCTCGACCAGGGCCACATCTTGCAGCCAGCCGCCATCGTCGCCCTGAAACAGGTCGCGCATCACCGTGCCGCCGGCGGCGACGTAAGAGTCGATGCCGATGAACCGTACCCGCTTGTCGGCGGCGCGCACCGAACCCTCGGTCAGCATGCGGCGGATGGTGTGGGGCTGTTTGTCGTAGGACTGGTACAGCCGCTCGAACACCTGTTCCTGGCGCTGGTGGTCGCCGGAAACGGTGAAGGCCATGAGCTGGTCCAGGGACAAGCCGTCTTCCGAGTAGATGTCGAGCAGCCGGGGCGAGACCGAGGCGAGCTTGAGGCGTTGCTTGACGACGTTGACCGAGACGAAGAAGGCGGCGGCGATCTCCTCCTCGGACTGCCCTTTCTCCTTCAGCGCCAGGAAGGCGCGGAACTGGTCGAGCGGGTGCAGCGGCGCCCGCTGGATGTTCTCGGCCAGCGAGTCTTCCTCCGCGATTCCGCCTTCGCGCACGACGCAGGGCACCGGCGCGGTCTTGGCCAGGCGCTTCTGTTTGACCAGCAGTTCCAGCGCCCGGTAACGCCGCCCACCGGCGGGAATCTCGTACATGCCGGTTTCCATTCCATCGGCGTCGATGACCGCCCGAACGCTGAGACCCTGCAACAGGCCGCGCCGCGCGATGTCCTCGGCCAGTTGCTCGATCGAGACGCCGGCCTTGACGTGCCGGACGTTGGACTGGCTGAGCACCAGTTTGTTGAAGGGGATGTCGCGCGATGGCGAAAGCGTGATCTTCTGTACCATGTCTTTTACTCCGGACGGGCGGCCGGGAACCTCTTCCCTGGCCTCCGAACCCGTCACGAAGCGAAGCGCCGCCCTCTGCCTCTCGAGGACGGCGCCGCGGAATCTGAAAACCGTGGAAGCGTAAAGCCGGGATCGCACGGACCCGGAAAGGCACGGAATCGGATCGCAGACCCTGAAAAGCGGTTTTACGTGGAGCCGGAAAATCGGCGATCGGCAGGGTGGGGTCAGTCCGCCGCGAACCCGTTGCGTTCGAGGTCCTTGACGCGGACGATCATGCTTCGCCTGGGATCATGGGGCAGGTCCTCGAAGCCGAAACGGCGATAGAAACCGCGCGCCTCTTCGTCGAGGGGATGGGTGAGAACCCCGAAGCAGCCGACTTGCCGGGACACCAGAACCGATGTCTTCAGGGCATAGAACAGCAGCGACCGGGCCACGCCCGTCCGCTGGAACCGCCGGTCGACGGCAAGCTGGCCGAGCAGGAAGATCGGGATGGTGTCCGGCGTATTGCGCTGCGCCGCCTTGGGCAGGAATTCCCGCTCGATCTGTCCCATGCTCAAGGTGACGTAGCCGGCGATGGCGCCGGTTTCCGTGTCGCACAGCACCGTGGTGCGGGAGATGCCGAGTTGCTGATTGCGCCAGGCATGCCGCCGGAACCACTGGTTCATCGAGTCCCGACCGCAGTCGAAGGCTTCCCGGTCGTCCGCTCCGTCGAGCGGACGGGGCGGTTTCAGTCGCGCCATGGGGGAGTGGCCTTGGCAAGCTCGCCGAGGGCGGGAACCTCCTTCGCCGGGCTGTCCGCCCAGGCCTCGAACTTCTCCCAATCGGCCGCAGGGATGACCACGCGGTTCTGGTGGACGAGTTCGATCTCCGCAGCTTCCACCGCCTTGCGGCGGATGAAGTCGCTCAGATTGGTGCGGGACTGTTCGGCGGCGGCTTCGAGAAGCTCGCGCTCCTGCGCCGAAATCCGGACACTGACCGGCGCGAGATTGGCCATCGGGGTGCTCCTTCCTCTCTGTAGGACAATAGCATACATGGGGTCGATCGCCAACGCCGGCAAGCGGGGAGGCTGTCCTTCTGTCGGATATGAGAAGGACGCTGCGAAGCCGGAGAACCGGTGATCAGGAAAACCGCAAGAGCGCGAAGCCGGAGATACGGAAAGCCGCATCTCCGGCTTTACGGACGTCAGACCGCGCGGTCGAGCAGCTTCTTGGCCCGGGATTCCAGGTCGAGTCGGGCATCCTGGTGGGGCTTATCGCGGGCGATGGCGGTGATCCCCTGCACGAAATCGAACACGCTTTCGGGTTTGCGGCCTTCCTCGACCAGCACCGTTTCGATGATCTTGGCGGTCTCGGCCTTGGAGAAGCCCCGCTTGCGCAGGAACTCGTCGCGATCATCGTCGCTGCGGGCGACGATCTTCTCCCGCGCCGCCTTGATGCCGTTGACGAACGGCATGGGCGAGGAATCGGCGAAGCGGGTCAGGGCCGGGGCGGCTTCATGGGCGAAGCGCGAGGTGGCATATTTGGAATGGCGGATGGTGATTTCCTGGAAATCCTCGACGCCCCACAAATTGCGGTTCTGGCACACGGCGCGGAGATAGAAGCTGGCGATACCCAGCGTCTTGGCGCCGACCTCGGAATTCCAGCAATAGAAACCCCGGAAATAGAGGTCGGGCGAACCGTCCGGCAGTCGGCCAGCCTCGATCGGATTGAGGTCATCGACCAGGAACAGGAAAACGTCGCGATCCGAGGCGTAGAGGGTGGTGGTGTCCTGGGTGATATCGACACGCGGATTATAGATGCCGGTCGACCAGTCGAGCATGCCCGGCACCTTCCAGCGGGTATCGCCGGTGCCGTTGCCGGCGATACGCTGCACCGCCTCCACCAGTTCGTGGTCGAAGATGCGGCCATAATCCGGGCCGGTGACCGCGCGCAGCTCGACACGACCGTCGTCGATCTCCAGGGTCTTTATCTGTTCGGCTCGGTGCGAACTCAGGCCGTATTGCAGGTTGATGCCGGCGAGCGGGGCGGGGAGTTGGCGCAAGTAGGACGCAGGGGCACCGACCAGGCCGGCGAGTTGGCCGAAGGACCAGTGCGTCGGTGCCACCGGGGCATCCGCGCCCGGCAACGCCAGGGTCAATCGCTCGGCATTGTCGCGGCTGGCTTCCACCCGGATTGCCGCGCTTTCCATCGTCCGCGTCCGGCTGCGCTCGGTCCGGCCGCGCACGGAGGCATAAAGATCCGACAGCGACAGGTAACGCTCGTCCGCCGGTCGCGAGAACCATTCCGAGGATACGCGGTCGTTCCGGCTGCCACGGCTTGCATCCACCTTGTAGCCGCCCGAAAAATCGCGAGCGGCGTCCAGAATCTGAACCTGGGTCATGATTCGTCTCCATGACGGGCGCCGGGAGCCTCTCTCCCAGCCCTTTCCCCGTCACGGAAATCCCCACCACCCTTTACCTCTCGGGGATAACGCAAGACGCCTGAACGAGGCTGCGGAACCGGCAAGCGGTTGACCGATCATCCTTCGCCGTTTATTTGCCGCAGGGATTTGACTAGGTCGTAGACCTGTTTCCTGATGGAATCGGGGAGGGTGTAATAGCCCCGCAGGAGTTCCAGGCTTTCGCGGCGGGACAGGGCGTCGTCGCCATTGCCGGAAAGGGCATGGCTCAGATCGTCCGGCAGGTCGTCGAAGAAGAAGGATACCGGCACGTCGAGGGCGTCGGCCACGCGGTATAGGGTCGAGGCCGCCACGCGGTTGGCGCCGCGCTCGTATTTCTGGATCTGCTGGAAGGTCAGGCCCAAAGCTTTGCCAAGTTCACTCTGGCTTAGCCCGAGTAAGGTACGCCGCAGTCGGATGCGGGTGCCTACATGGATGTCGACCGCGTCGGGGCCGTCCCGCATGGCGGAACGATTGCGTCTCCGCGGCGATACGGGGCGTCCAGCTTCCGGGCCGGAGGGGAAGGGCGGTTCGACAAGGGAATCGTTCTCGGGTTTCATCGGCCAGGTTCCTCGCCATCCAGGCTGTGCGCGTGGCATTCGCGTCAAGCCTGCTGCGGTTCGCTGGCATCATGAATATCACATCACCGGACGAATCGGAATGATCGTTCCTGGAATGATGCTTCCTATTTTGGTTCCCATCTATCCATGGACCTCAAGGAGGTCATGGCGATCAACCTGCGTCGGGCACGTCATGACAAGAAACTGACGCAGGAAGAGTTGGCCGAACGGGCGGGGCTGAGTGCCCGCTATGTCGGTGCCATCGAGCGCGCCACCGTGTCCGCGAGCGTCACGGTTCTCGGTCATATCGCCGATGCTCTGGGCATGGAGCCCGGTGATTTGCTGAGGAAGCCGAACTGATCGGCCACTCCCGCTAACCTTGTCTCCGGCCGTAAGTTGTGCCCGAATTTCCTGAAAATGTTGGGGCTGGGGCCTATGCAGCCCCCTGTTTGACCGGTTGGCTGAGAGCATGGGCGATGGCGCCGGCCACCTTGTCGGCGGCTATACGGATCGGGTCCGTCTTGAGATGGGCATAGCGTGCGGTGGTCTGGACCTGGGTGTGCCCCAGCAACTTGCCGATCATTGGCAGATCCTCGCCGAGTTGCAAAGCGTCGGAGGCGAAGGAATGGCGCAGGTCGTGGATGCGCAGGTCATCCAGGCCGGCAAGTTTGCGCAGCCGACGCCAGGGGCGCTGCATATCAGTCAGATGTTGTCCTTCGACAAAGCCGGTGATGACGTAAGGATTTCCCTCGATTCTGGGAATGGTCTTGAACACCTCGATCACGGGTTGGCCGATCGCCACCAGCTTGGCCCCGGTCTTGGAATCCGGTAGCCGCAGCACGCCGGTATCGAAATCGACATACTCCCATTTCAGCTTCTGGATTTCGCTGAGCCGACACCCCGTCAGAAGGAGGAGACGGATGCAGTTGACCGCTTCCGGTTCGGAATTGGATTCTCGCAGCACCTTGCCGAGGCGGGCGAGTTCGTCCGCGGTCAGATAGCGTTCCCGCATCACCTCCTTGTAGCGCTTCACCTTCCAGCAGGGGTTCACGCCATCGGTGCGCACGCCCCAGGTATGGGCGACGGTGAACATGATCGAGAGCACCCCCAGCGTCCGGTTGGCCTGATAGGGCGTCGCCTTCATCGACTGGTGCAACTCGACCACGTCGGCGCGGGTCACGTCGATGATGCGGTGGGAGCCGAGCTTCGGGTTGATGAACAGTTCCACCGAGCGCTTGTATTCGCCCTGAGTGGACGGCTTGCAATGCGCCGCGACATGCTCGTCGAGGAAACGCTGGCCGAACTCCTTCATGGTCGGCGAAGCCTTGCGCCGGTCGCGTTCGCCGGCGGGGTCGCCGCCGAGGCGGACTTCGGAGAGGTGCTTCATCGCCTCCGTCCGTGCGGCGTCGGGGGTGAGGGCGCCATGCAGGCCGATATTGACCCGGCGAATCCGGCCTCCGGCCCGAAACTGGGCGAGATACATCTTGCGGCCGGACGGATAGACGCGCAGGCCGAAGCCCTTCAGTTCGTCGTCCCAGAGGAAGAATTCCTTGTCCCCGGGGACAGCGGCATCGACGGAACGTTTCGTGATCTTGGTCAAGGAACACCTCACGAACGCCGGAATCTCCGGAATCAAATCGGAATCATCCGGGGGGAAATGGAGGCGGTTCCGATCCAATGAAATCGTAGCGATGGTGTCGAAAAAAGTCAATAAAAACAAATATATGTCGTAGAGTGGAGGGTGTATTCGCATTGTCGCGAAGACGGGAGAAAGGCAAAAAAACGAACTCATAACCTGAAGGTCGTAGGTTCAAATCCTACTCCCGCAACCAAAATTCCTAAACGAAAACAAGCCCTTGGCACTCCGCCAGGGGCTTTTTTCATGTGCCCCAATCCCTTCCGCCGCACTCCCACCAATTCCCAAGCGTTTCCAGTGCTTTACCCGCATTTTCCCATCTGTTCCGACCCATTCGCGGATATTCCATGTCACACGCACGGCACAGGGAACAAGGGATATGTTCTATGACTGTTCTAGCTGAATAACCGAAGGGCGGAACCACATTGCGAGGTTCCGCCCTGGCACCGGCCGCGCCCCTAGCATAGGGGAAGAGGGCCGCCGGTTGTCGGCGTTGCTTTGTTCCCGTGGCGACTGTCCGACCAAGGCCACGTCCGGCTATCGGTGCCCGCGCAAGAAGGCACCGCCCCGCCGGCAGGGGGGGATCAGGTGCGCGGGTTCGGCCACGGGCTGGGTTGCGGACGCGGTAACGGCACTTCGGCGGGCGAGTAAGGCTTGGTCGGGTATTCCATGGTGGTTCTCCTTCAGGCGATTGTGGGGCTCTGTTGCTGGGGTTGTTCGTCGGGGAAGGCGTCGCCGCCGGGACGGCGGTTGTAGCCCTCGGCCTGGCGGACCTCGTTGGGCGTCAGCACGCGATTGCGCAACGCCACGTCATAGCCCTGCCAGCGTTGCGCCGGATCGCCGCGCAGGAAACCCGACAGGTCGAACTCGACGTGGTGGCTTTCCCGGCCGGCGGCGGTGAGAACGCTGCGGGCGAATTCGGCCTCGATCTTCCTGATCCACGGGGCCAGGGTGAATTGCGCGAACCACCGCCCCGCCGTCTCCGAATTGGTGAAGCTGGAATGGTCCCAGATACCGACGATGGGCGGCGGCACCTGATACAGGCGGGCCAGTTCCTCGGTGGTGAACCGGCGCGAGGCCAGCAACTCGGCATCCTCGGGGCTGACGCTGATCTGTTGCCATTCGGCGCCGCCCTCCAGGATCAGGGCGCGGGCCGCGTTGCCGCTGCCGGCGAACATCCGCTCCAAGCCCTCGCGCAGGCGGGTCAGGGCGCCTTCGGGTAACTTGGCCTGACCAAGCTTGATGGCGCCGCTGGGGTTGATGCCGTTCTTGTAGATGCTGCCGGCGAAGTTCTGTACCGCCAGGGCGCCGCCAACGGTTTCCGCCGCCCGCGACAGGCGGGAGCGGCCGACCATGCCGTCGTCGCTGCGGTCCTTGATGTGTAGCACCTCATGGGCCAGCAGACGGCGAACGCGGCCTGACCCGCCATAGATGCCGGTGGCCTCGGTGACGTCGTAGGCCAGCCGGCCCGTGGGCAGAAGCTGGACCGATACCCAATCCCACGGGATCGGGTTCAGCGCCATCACGGCGCCTGCAGAATCGGTCACCACCTCGGACAGGGCGTTGCCGCGCAATAGGGCGCTTGCCGCCGTCCATTCCACCCAATCCACCCACGATTGCCACGGGTTGGGGCCGGCCTGGATCAGCCGGGCCAGCGGGTGGCCGTCGTCTTCTTCCCGGCCACCATCGACGCGGCGATAGACGAACACCGGCAAGCTGGCGATGGCGGTGCTGATCGCGCCCACGCACGCCAGCACTGTGGACAGGTTCTCGGCCACCCGGGCGTTGACGCGCTGGCCGCTGGCGGTCACCGGGCCGGTCAAGGCGGAGAAGGCGGCCGCGTCGAACAGGGAACGGGTTTCCTGCGTCGGAACACCACGCAGGCGGGAAAGAATGCGGCCGATCATCGGCAGGTTTCCAGGTACAGGCTGGCCAGGTGCAGCCGGGGCGCGACGGCGCGGGCCTGGACGGATGTACCGTCATAGGCCGGCCACGCCGATACCACGCTGATTTCATGAAGGATGACGGAACGCAGTTCGCGGCGCCGGCCCTGCCAGCGTTCGCCGTCCTTGGCGACGGTGAAGCCGAACGACATGCCGCCCAAATCGCCGCGTTCGGCCAGGGCCAGCACGTCGCGGCCGGCTTGCGTCTCGGGCACATCAAGGTTGAACGACAGCCCGCGAGGGTCTTCGGCCAGCCGCAACGAACCGGAACGGGTGCGGGCCAGAACCTTGGTGGGGTCGTGATCGACCAGGGCCAGAACGTCACGCGACGGGGCCAGGGCACCCCGGAAGGCGCCGGGCATGATGATCTCGGTGAAATCCGAAATCCGCGCCTCGGTGCCGAACGTCGCCGCATAGCCCTCCAGGCGGCGGCCGGCGGCACGGATCTGGAAATCCAGGTGCCGCCGCTCCAAGGTGCCCTGGCCCGTCATCAGGCAGCCGCCGGCATGGCGGCCGTGGCGGTGGTCACGTCCTCGACCGAAACGAACGCCTTGGGGTGGCGCACGGCGAAATCGACGGTGGCCATGGCGCGAACGGACACGTTGCCCTTGGCGTAGGCGGTCGATTCGAACGGGTTCACCAGGATGTCGATTTCCGACCAGATGCCGATCAGCAGTTCCGACCAGTCGCCATAGATCAGGCCGTGCTCGGTGCCGCCGCCCAGGGTCTTGGGAACCTGGTTGGAGAAGGTGGCGGGGATGTTGTTGAACACCGACGCCACCCCCAACGGCCGGCCCTGAAGGTCCAACGCCGTGGCGGCGATCTTGCGAACCTCCGGGGTGGTCAGGATGGCCCGGCTGGCGCCCACATTCTCGGCATCGGCCAGGGCCGCCGCATCGGCCACCGCCTCGAAGATCGAAGCGGGCGCGGTCACGGTCTGAATGCCGGTGGTGGCCAGCACGCCCTTGGGTTCGTTGGTGCCGCCGCCCTTGATCGCGGCCCGGTCGATGGAGAGCGCGATATTGCGGGCCAGCATCTGCCGCAACAGCCCCTCGACGTCAGGGCTCGCCTGCAACAGCATGTTGCGGGAATACTCGCTGATCGCCCCGGCATGCTTGGGGGCCAGGGTGACGGCGTCGAAATCGGCATCGTCGGCCGACAGGGCCGCATTTTCGGCCACCCAACCGGCGGCCGGGCTGTCGGTTTCGCAGGGGATGCTGAGATTGCCGGTCAGGCCCGCCAGGACACGGGCACCCAAGCCGCGCACCACGGAGGCCGCCGTCAGGGCGTTGATGTACTGGTCCGGGCGGTGCTCGGTTGGCACCAGTTCGGCGCCGGTCGAGGTGGTCAACACGCGGGTTTCGAAAACCTCGGTGGGGATGAAGATGCCTTCGGCGGGGCGGCCGGCCCGCTTGGCGAGCTCGGTCTGCACCTCGCGCTCGAAACCCCAATCGACACCCAACCCGGCCGCGCCGGCCAAGGCGCGGGTGAGGCGGAAGCGGGAACGGATTTCCCGGTCCAGGCGGGCATCGCCGGCCAGCGGCTGGCCCTGCATGCGCCGTTCGGCTTCGTCCAGGGACTGCGCCCGCTCGATGGCCTTTTCGGTGGCGGTCAGGTCGCCGCGCAATTCATCGAACTTGTGGGCCTGTTCCTCGGTCAGGTCGCCGCCTTGGCCGGCCGGTGCCGAAGTGATTTCGCGCATCGCCGCGATGGTGCGGGCACGCTTTTCCAAAAGGTCTTTCAGGGACATGGGGAGGGCTCCAATACTGAAATCTGGCTCAGTATTGCGCCGTCAGTCAATGTCAAGTCAATAGTTGTCGGAAATCTGGTAAAAGTCTATTTCGTGCAATTTACTATTCATTACCAATCTGTATCAAGTATTCAGAACTATTCCCATCAATTCAAAGCTTGGTGGTGGCGGTTCCTTGGCTTGCAGTCCCGCTGCCATCACCAAGGCGACGATGCCGTCAACGCGCCCGGTGCTTTTCCGCTTCGTCACCTTTCGGTTTCCGGCCGGGTCGGTTTCGGCCTTGGCGTTGGCGGCGTTCCAAGTCAGCACCTTGTGTCCGCCATGGGCGACCCGCCGGCCCAGGATGGCGGTTTCCAATGCGTCGATGGCCGGGGCCATGGATTGGAAGCCCTGGCCGAAATCCCGCAACGGCAGGTCGATTCCTTCGTCGTCCAGAACCTTTTGCAGGTCGGCCATCCGCCAGCGGTCAAAGGCGATGCCCTGCACGTCGAAGGCCGCCGCCAGTTCCGCCATGCGCCGCGCCACCGCCAGCTTGTCCACGGCGCGGCCGGGCCATGCCTCGATCAGGCCCTGTTCCGCCCACACGTCATAGGGCACCCGGTCGGCCTTGGCCCGGTCGGCCAGCGTGTCGCCGGGGGTGAAGAAGTACGGCAGCACGGCGCCGCCGTCGTCGGGGAAGTACAGCACCAGGGCGGTCAGGTCGCGGGTGCTGGACAGGTCCAGGCCACCCCAGCAGGGCCGGCCGCGCAGGGCCTCGGGATCAACCGGGCCGGCGCAGGCTTTCCAGTCGTCCGGGCTGAACAGGTGTTCGGCGGTCGGGTCCACCGACTGGTTGAGGTACAGGTTGCGGAACGGCCCCCGCTGCGTCGGGATGCGCAGGGCCTTCGCCGCCATCTGCCGCATTTCCTCCAGGCTGCGGAAGTCCCCCAAGGCCGGGTTGGCAAGGCGCCACAGGGATTCGTCGGTGCATAGCCGGTCGATGTCGTCCACCTCGTCAGGCGCTTCGAAGATGACCGGCAGGAAGGTGGGATCGTCGATGGTGCCGGCGGCGACGTCGCGGCCATAGGCCACCAACTCGGACATGCACGAATTGGGGTCCGCCGATTTGGTGCTGATGACCACCACCAGCGGCTCGGCACGGGCGCCGGTACCGGTCACCAGATTGTCGAACAATTCCCGGTCGGGCCACTGCGCCAATTCGTCGCAGACCACGAAGGACGGCGACAGGCCATGCGCCTTGCGGGCATCGCTGGACAGGGCCTCGTACACGGATCCGGTTTCGTCGTCCTCGATGCGCTTGGCGAACCGCTGGATGTTGCAGCGGGCCGACAAGTCGGGATCGGCGCCGATGAAGGCTTCCAACTCGCGGAAGATGATGGCCGCCTGATTGCGGTCGCTGGCCGCGCTGAACACCTGCCCGCGCTGTTCCGCCTCGGGGCCGACCAGATGGGCCAGGGCCAGCGCCGCGGCGAGCTGCGTCTTGCCGTTCTTGCGGGCCATGGTCAGCAGTACCTGGCGGACGATGCGGCGTCCGTCGGTGCCGGTCGGGTCGTAAATGGCCCGGATGATGTCGCGTTGCCAGTCGCGCAGGTGCATGGGGCGGCCGGCATGCATGCCGCTGGTGATCTTCAGTCCCTCGATGAAGGCAATCACCCGCCCGGCCCGCGACAGGCCGGCGCGTTGCCATTTCGGCTTGGCCTTGCGCTTGCCCGGACTGGCGGCGGTCGTCGCCGTCGGCTTGGCGCCGGGGCCGCGCCTACCCATGGCGAGCCCCCGCCAAGCGCGAAACTAACTCTGTTCTTCTGTCCAGGGCCGGCACAGTGGCCCAGCCCCCAGAGATTCTTGCCATGCCGTCACCCCTTGCCGTGCCAGGGGTGGTTGGGGTCCAACGGCAGGCCGTCGGCATCGCAGCCGCGCACCCTGAAGCGCCCACCACTGCGCCGCTGGCCGGTGGCGTCCTCCTTGGCCTGATTGTCATGTTCCCGGCACAGGCTGCGCAGGTTGCCCATGGTATCGGTGCCGCCGTCGCGGCGGGCAATGATGTGATCCACCACCACCGCCCGCTGTCCACAGCCGGGCACGGTGCAGGTGTGGCGGTCGAGGGCGAGGCGGTCAGCGCGGGCCTGCCGCCATGCGCGGCTGGTGTAATGGGGGTCATGCGGCATGGTCACTTGCCTTGCAGCAGGGCGTACTGCCAGTTGCCTTTACGAGGCCTTGGGTTTCGGCGTTCTCTGGCAAGTGCCAATTCCAGCTTGGGGATGAACCTGTCCGCTTCGTCTTTGGAGAGCAACCCTTTTCCCTTTCCGATGGTCGCCACCTTGTGGGTTGGAATGTCCAAGGCAGATGCGATGCGCTGGGTTGCGTATGACACCTCCCTCTGAAAGGCGTCGTACAGTGACCAGAATCTATCCATCTGATCGGAGGAAGCGGGCTCGGGAAAGATCGCGTTCGCGGCAGTTGCCCAATGCTTATCATCCCATCGCCTTCCACCCGTGGCGCTGGAGCCTACCAAGTCACCGATGAGATCATGGCGGGTGCCCAATCCCAGCAACTTGGCTGTTTCGCGGTACGAATGCCCTCCCGTGATCAGGTCGCGGACGTGCTGGACGATGGTTTGTTTTGATGTGGGCGCCTTCTCGTGCGCCTGCGCGTGACCAGCATCAACACCTGTTGCTGTTGCTGATGATTCCTCTGGTGGATTCTCTGATGGATACACTGATGTCTTGGGTGCGCCATCTGCACCGGGGTGGTGCATATCCTGCACCGGGGTGGTGCAGATGCTGCGGGGGGATGGTGCATTTCCTGCACCGGGTGCGCCATCTGCACCGGGTGCGCCATCTGCACCGGGTTTGGCATGTTCCTTCCGTGCCTTGGCGCGGGACTTCTCGGGGCGCTTGAGGGCGTCGAGAGTGTCGAGATCAATCCTGTAGTGGCGAGGCAGGCCGGCGGAATGAACGGCCTCCTTCGCCACGGCGATCAATGCCATGGTCTCCAATTG
Organism: Magnetospirillum sp. 64-120; assembly: GCA_001898825.1. Classification (GTDB taxonomy): domain Bacteria; phylum Pseudomonadota; class Alphaproteobacteria; order Rhodospirillales; family Magnetospirillaceae; genus Magnetospirillum. The sequence goes on along the minus strand of MKVK01000018.1, from coordinate 44,554 downwards.
GCGCAGCGTCTCTTGCACCGCCCGCACGCTCAGGCCGCAATCCTCGGCAATCGTCTGCACCGATGGGTAGATGCTGCCCCCGGTATCGTCCGCCCTGTCGGCCAAGCGGGCGAGAACAAGCTTTGCGGTGCCCTTGAGCCCGCCGGCCTGCCAGACTTTCGTGAGGATGCTGTTGCTCATGGCCGGGCGCTACGCCGCCTTTTCCTGCTCCGCGATCCAGGCCAGGAGGGTGGACTTCCGGGCGCACAGGATGTTGCCCAAGCGGAAGACTGGCAGGCTGGAGGTTTCAGCCAAGTGGTAGACGCGGCGCCGCTTCTTCGCATCGCCATACATGAAGATGGCGATTTGGTCGGCGCCTTCGATCAAGTCGGTAGAAAGGTCGGTCATGATGTGTCTCCAAAAAACAAAAAACAGTTGTTGGTTGTTGCGCTGAAAATCCTCAGCTTTTAAAGGCCGTAGATTCAATAAGTGCCCGACAGGAGAAGATGAAACTTTCGTCTCCCACGCGGCGCAATTCTTCTCTGTCGCGGTATCCCTGAATGGCTTCAAGGGTATTCGCAATGTCATCAAAGCGAATTGCCTTGAATCCAATTACATTGTGTAATGCGAATGAAGCGTATTTTGCCATATCGTTCTTAAAAGCTTCTGCGATACGTTTGAACCAGAATCTAACGTCCATAACAACTTCATCATTTACTTTATGATAAACAATAATGATGTGGCTACCCTCTCCGAGTGATGAGTAGAAGGCGCCGATCTCCATCATTTCAATGTACGCATTGGCGACGTCAAATTTATCGACATCTGCGCCGGACTTTATTTTTTCTGCAAGTTGAGTTGGTGCTTCGACAAGCCTTTCAGGTGTTAATCTGCGAAGACGGCCAACTGCGGCAAGTATCTCTGATAACGGGGCGTTGGTGCCTGCCAAATAGGATGCGGCATACGCATACTGAAGTTCAGAGGTCGAGAACCTCCGATGGACACCCTTGCCCTTGCGGTATGTGTCCCCCTCCGGCTGAAGAACTCCCATGTCCGCCCAGAATTGGACAGCGCGAGGCTTCTCGCCGATGGCTCTGGCGATTTCGCTTACAGAATAGGTGTCCTCGTCGGTTCCCATATGCTCACACCCAAAAAACAGTTGTTGTTTCTATATCCATTCTGACCTAACGTCAACACATTGCTACCTCACATTCCGGCGGTAGCCAACGAAAAGGCCGGCGGGTGGTGATGACACCCGCCGGCCTGGACCTCAATCCACGGGAGTCGCACCCATGACCAAGGTTTCCCAGAACAATACCGCAACCGCCCTGCCGGCGGAAGCATCGCGCAACCCGGATCGCTTCGCCCTCGCCGAGGGCGCGACCGCCGCCGATGTTGAAAACGCCCTCCTTGATCTGAAAAGCGTTAGCTGCATTCTGCTCGACATGGCGGTGTCTCTGAAAGACGGCCACGATCTGTCTTGGCGCTCGCTCAATTTTCTCAGCACCACCATCAGCGACCGTGCCCACACCCTGAACGACGATCTCGGTTTGCAGGTCTTCCCCCTGGCCGGGGAGGGCTGAGCCATGAACGCTTACAGCAAGGAATTCCTGGCCGAATGCAAGCGCCTTGCGGCCGTCGAGAACCGCCGCACGATAGTGCTGGCGATGATGTCCCTGCACGAGACCTTTGCCAAATTTCTCAGGCAGGGACGGCTGAGCGTCGATTTGGTCACCGGCCGGCGTATCCGTTGCTTTGACCTGCGGCCGTATTCCGCCCGTCTGCTGTTGCTGGTCCGGGCCGGCGTGATGACCGATCTGGACATGCGGGCGAACAAGGGCGTGGTGTTCTTCCGGGGCACCTCGCGCCGCCACAAGGTCAAGCGCAAGGTCAAGGGATACCTCTCCAGCCGGAACGAGCGCACGCGGAAGCCTGCCGAGGGGAGGCTGCGCCATGGCAACCGTCCGTAAGCGCACGTGGCGAACGCCGGCCAGTTCGCTCGAGGGCGTCATGACTGATTCACCCGATGCTCGCATCCTGAACGGGCAAGCGGCCGTTGCGGCCGATCTTGCCCGCTTGCGGCGGTGGCGCGACGATCCCGAACTCAGCCCGGCGGAACGGGCGTGGGAAGAACGATGCATCCGTAATTTGTCGGCGACCGTATCCGTCGATCATGGCGGTTGCTCCGAACCGGAGGCGGCTTGACATGACGGCTGAACCTAAAACAAACCGACGCGGCCGCGCCGACAATATCGTCTCCTTTGAAATGGTCTGCAGGCCGGAAGACGACGTTTTCCCGGAAGGGCAACTTCAAGACATGCTGGACGAGCTTGCGCGGGTTGTTGCCCGCGCCGCCGCCCGCCGGGACGCAAGGGGAGGGCAACATGGCCAGCCTGCGTAAACGAACTTGGCGCAACACGGCGGGCGAGGTCAAAACGGCTTGGGCCGTGGACTTCGTCGACCAACTCGGGCAACGCCAGCGGAAGCAGTTCACCACCAAGAAGGCGGCGGACGCCTACCGCATCACCGTCGAGGGTCAGTTACAGGCCGGCACCTATCGCGCCGATGCCGCCAAGGTGTCGGTGCAGGAAGTGGCGGAGGAATGGCTGACCCATTGCGAGGTTCGCCAGCAACGCGGCCAGCGCATGGAGAAAGCCACCCTGACCGATTACCGGGGGCACGTCCGCCGCTATATCCTGGCCGGCGACGGCGTCGGCCCGGTCAAGCTGAACCTGTTGACCGGCAAGGTGGTCCGCGATTTCCGCGACCGTCTGCTGGCCCGTGGCGTGTCGGTGGCGATGACCCGCAAGGTGCTCGCCACTCTCAAGCTGGTGTGCAAGCACGCCGTGGAAAACGAGGTGCTGGCCACAAATCCGGTCGAGGGCGTCGAGGTGCTGTCCGATTCTCGGGTAAAGACCAAGATCGCGGTGCCGTCCAAGGAAGCGGTCAAGGCCATGATCGACGCGGCGCCGCCCCGGTTCCGCGCCTATCTGGTGGTCGCCTCGCTGTGCGGCCTGCGGGCCAGCGAACAGCGGGCCTTGCAATGGGGCGATGTCGATTTCGACGCCGGCCTGATCCACATCCGCCGGCGGGCCGATGCCTCGGGCGAGGTGGGAGAGCCCAAATCCAGCGCCGGCGCCCGCGACGTCCCCGCCGGCCCCATGGTCCTGAACACCCTGAAGACCTGGCGGGGCGCCCGCATCGTCCGCCCTGATCAACTGGTGTTCCCGGCCAGCCCCAAGCCGCAACCGAACCAGCACAGCCAGAAGGCGGAGGCCGGGGAGGGCAGCATCCAGTCGCACGCCAACGTCTTGCACCGCGACTTCTACCCGCTTTTCGCGGCCCTGGACGCCAGACACAAGGCGGACCCGGCCCGGCATCCCAATGTGTCCCGGTTCCGCTGGCACGACCTACGGCACTTCGCCGTTTCGTTGTGGATCGAACAGGGCTTTAATGTGAAAGAGGTGATGACCTTCGCCGGCCACGCCGATTTCAAGATGACGATGGAACGCTATGGCCATCTGTTCCCGAAGGAAGACCACCAACGGGGCATGGCTGAAATCGAAGCGAGGTTGTTCAAGTAGGAGGGGACGATGAGTGATCGCTTCATCAAAATTGAGGATGTTGAAACCATGGTCAGCCTGAAAAAGTCCGCCATTTATGACTGGATCAAGGCCGGGTCTTTCCCCCGGCAATACAAGTTGGGAAAGGCATCTCGTTGGAAGGAAAGCGAGATTGTCGATTGGATGAACGCCCAGGTTCAGCGGTCGGCTTGATCGGCCAGCGTGTCGATGAAATCCGCCCGTTCCTCAAGCAACCGCCTCAGTCTTGCGTGTCGCACTGATGGCACACGGAAGGCCGATAGGCGCAGTATTCCGCCGTTTCTTGGCCTATTTCTCCACACTCATAACCTGAAGGTCGTAGGTTCAAATCCTACTCCCGCAACCAAAAATAAAAAGGCCTTAGCCGTTTCCGGCTAAGGCCTTTTTGATTCCGGGTAAGCCCAGGGTAAACGGGCGATGCCGATCTCATCATGGCTCGGCTGCAACAGCAGCCCACTCGCGAGAAATTTACACAGACTGTTCCAGTCCATTCACCCAAGCCCCTTGTAGGTGCCGTCAGCCTGCGTCAGATGTAGATCAATCCTGGCAAGAAGTTCAGGCTTGCCATTTGTCAGGCTTGGCGATTAACTCTGCGCCAGCCAAGGACCTGACGATGTTTCCAAGAGTTTACATATTCTGTGTTGCCCTAGGCGTTGCTGTGCTTGTGGCGGTAACGCTGATACCTGTGCCTCCGTTCAAGGCCAATGCCGCACGAATTAGCTGTGCCGGGCGCCAGCTGCTGTTCGAATCGAAGCAAAAACAGCTGTCCATGGATACTCCCTACGACGTCGTCGCTTTTGGCAACAGCCGAATCCTGGGGGTGGGCGAGCAGGAACTGGACATGCCTGACGTCCATTACTTCAACATGGCGGTGGGGGGAACGTCTTTCCGTCAGAGTGTCGCGATGTTGGAGATGGTGGCGCGTCAGGGCAAGGCGCCAAAGGTGGCGATTTTGTCGTTCGACCATGTCAGCCTGATTTATGCTCAGCTTCCTTATGAATATCCTTTGCCGCCTGAACGGTGGCGCCTGCTCGCCGGCGACCTCGGAGGGCTGTTCTCCGGCCCTTATGTCGTCGGCCCCGACTGGCGGAAGTTTCGCCAGCGCCTGTTTGTCGACGAGCCTGGTTTCCTGGCACGGACCCTGAACTTCTACATCCTTCGCGACCGCCTCCTGATGTGGCTTGGGGATCGTGACACGCCGTGTGGAATCGCATGGCGTCCGGATGGTAGCCGCCAGAGTTCGGCTGTTCCCAGCGCGGACCTTTACGGCGCACCCGTACCGCATCCGCCGTTGTACGACGACCGCTACCCATTGCTGGAGCACGACCTTGACCGGCTGGCGGCCATCCAGCAGGCAGCCGGTACCCGCATTGTCGTGTATGAGAGCCCCGTGTACCCGCCCTTCGCCGACTACGCTAATCCACGCCTAAACCCGGAAATGTCTGGCCAGCGTGAGAGGTTGTTCGCCGGCTGTAAGGCGCGGGGGCTCGACTGCCATCCCTCGCCGTTGATTCCCGGTACTGCGGAAGATGGCTTCTGGCCAGATGCCGTTCACGCACCGGCCAAGCCGTTGGGACGCTGGGTCGCCCAACTGGTACGGCCTTACTTCAAGAGCAATTGAGACGGTAGATGCTTTTCAACTCCCCGACGTTCCTGCTCTTGTTCCTGCCGTTGTCGGCGATGCTATTCTTTAATGGGCGGCTAAGGCGCTGGCGCCTTCCCATCGTGGTCGCGCTGTCGTTCCTGTTCTATGATTCTGCGGCAGGCGACAAGCAACTGGGGCTGCTGGTGGCGTGCATCTTCTGGGTCTACGTGCTTTCGGCCTCACCCAAGGCACTGGGCAGCAAGGCCCGCTTGGCCCTGTCGGTGGCGCTGCCCATGGGGGTGCTGGTCTACTACAAATACGCCGCTTTCCTGCTCGACTCGGTGGGGCTGCATAATCTGGTGCCGGCATCCCGGGGCGCCATCCCGGCAGGCATTTCGTTTTACGTCTTCCACCTGGCTTCCTTCGCTATCGACCGGTTCCGGGGCGATATCGCGGTGCCGCCGGGCCGTATGGGCTTTGCTTGCTACGTCAGCTTCTTTCCGCAGCTGGTGGCGGGGCCGATCACCCGGTTCAAGCAGGTGGGTGAAAACATTTCCCGGCTGGCTGATTATTCGCCCTCCGTCCATTCGATCTGGGGCGGCATCGCCATGTTTGTCATGGGGCTGGGTGCCAAGCTGTTGCTGGCCGACCCGCTGATGATCTTTCTTGAGCCGCTGCTGAAGTCGGCGACCACGCTGGACCGCGTGAGCGGTCTGTATCTGATCCTGGGTTACAGCTTCCGCATCTATTTTGACTTTTATGGATATTCGATGATGGCCATGGGATTGGGCATGGCATTCGGCGTGCCGTTGCCCAAGAACTTCGATCGCCCGTACCTGTCACTGAACCCCCGCGAGTTCTGGCGGCGCTGGCATATGACGCTGTCGTTCTGGATCCGCGATTACCTGTACCTGCCGTTGGGTGGTAACGCCCACTATTACCGCAATATCCTAATCGTGTTCGCCGCCTGCGGCCTGTGGCACGGAGCCGGCTGGAATTTCGTGGTGTGGGGCCTTTACCACGGCGTGCTGGTGGTGGGCTATGCGTGGTCGCGTGGGGTGTGGGACCGGCTGCCCTCGCCTGTCGCCCAGGGACTGACCTTCGCACTGGTGTCGTTGGGCTGGCCGTTGTTCGCACTGGACCTGACGACCTTCGCCGGCATGCTTGGCAACCTGATGACCGGCGCCGGGGCTGCGGCCGTCCAAATCGACATCGAAGGATGGGCATTGCTGGCGGTCGCCGCGCTGGTCACCTTTGCCGTGGACACTGATAAGCTGGCCAGTCCTCAACCGGGCCGGAGCTTTGCTTGGCAGCAGGTGCTGCTGGCTCTGGTGACTGTGGCATCGCTGCCTCTCATCGAGGGCAGCAAGCCCTTCATCTACTTTCAGTTCTGACACCCGCAAGTTTGTGCGGGCTGGGGTCAGGGCAGTTTCAGCGGTTCGCTCAATTTTACCGTTTTGCAGAAAACGTATCCTCACTCGCAACCGGCATTATCCGTATGGACCTGTTCCTGGCCGGCCCGGGAAACGTGTTCAATCGGAAGGACGGTCCCCCTCCCCTTGTTGATGGGGACCCCGCCTAACCCAGCAATTGCCCCAGGCTGACCAATTCCAGATCGGGCCAGACGCTGCGGGCGCCGTCGGCCTTGTCGCGGGCGGTATAGGCACTGGGGGTCATCACCACCTCCAGGCCGGCGGCGCGGGCGGCGCGGACACCGTTGGCCGAATCCTCGATGGTCAGACAGGCATCGGCTGGCAGTTTCAGCCGTTCCAGAACCAGCAAATAGGCCTGCGGGTCGGGTTTCTTGACGGGCGCGTCGTCGCTGCAGGCCATGGTTTCGAACCAATCCGGCGACAGGCCGGTGCCTTGCATCAGGGCCAGCACATTGGCCCGCGTGGTGGTGGTGGCGATGGCCAGACGCAGGCCCGCGTCGCGAGCTTCGGCGACCAGGCGGGCGATACCGGGGCGCAGCGGAATGGCGCCGGTGGCCACGGCCTTGGTGTAAATCGCCGTCTTGCGCTGGTGCAGAGTGGCGATACGCAGATCCAGCCCCGGCACCAGCATGTCGGGATGCTGGTCCTGGACATAGGCGCGGATGCGTTCCTTGCCGCCGGACACTTTCAGCAGCTTGCCGTAAAGCGGCTGGTCCCAGACCCAGCCCAGGCCGTATTCGGCGAAGGTCTGGTTGAAGGCCAAGCGGTGGGCTTCCTCGGTTTCCGCCAAGGTGCCGTCGACGTCGAAGATCAGGGCGTGCTTTTCCATGGCCCCAGTCTAGGCAAGACTGGCGTTCCCGCACCACACCCGCCACGGGTGGGATAACGCCGCCCTATTTCATGGGGATGACGTTTTCGGCGCCGTCCGCCCCCATGTAGACGGCCAGGATTTCCACCGGCTCGGTGCCGGGATTGGTGCCGCGATGGGTGGTGGTCATGGCTTCCACCATGCCCTGGCCGGCGGTGAAGGTCTTCTTGCCCTTGTCACCATAGTCCACCACCACCGTGCCCTTCAGGATATAGGCGAACATGGGGACGCCGTGGCGGTGGAACACGGTTTCGGCGCCCGGGGCGATGGTGACGATGTCGGCCTTGACCTGGGCCGGGCCGGTGGTGGGATAGACGATGGTTTCGTCCACCACGGTCTTCGACGTTTTCAACACCGGCTTGGTCGGATAGGCGTCGGCGGCCAGGGCCGCGCTGGACAACAACAACGACGCCGCAAGGATGATGGCAAGACGCATGTTTCCCCCCAAATGAAACTGTATGTGGGGGTGATCATGCCTGAAAATCAGCCCTTGGGCACCATCCGACGCAAAGCGTTCAGCAAGATGCCGATGGTGGTGCCGTTGTGCAGGATGGCCGTGGTGATGGGCGACAGCACGCCCAAGGCGGCCAGACCCAAAATGCCGGTATTCAATCCCACGGTCAGGCGGTAGTTGCTGGCGATGCGGGCCATGGCGGCGTTGGCCAGTTCCTTGGCATCGGCGACCCGGTCGATATTGTCTTCCAAGAGCGCGATGTCGGCGGTCAATCGGGCGATGTCGGCGCCCTTTTGCATGGCGATGCCCACCTGGGCGCCGGCCAGGGCAGGGGCATCGTTGATGCCGTCGCCGACAAAGGCGATCCGTGCTCCTTGGTCGTTCAGTTCCGCGATGATGCGGGCCTTGTCCTGGGGCAGAAGCTGGGCATGGAAGCCGTCCAGACCCAGTTCCTGGGCCAGTTCGGCGGCGCGGTCGGCATGGTCGCCGGTCAGCAGCCAGATACGGTTGACCCCGGCCCGGCGTAGCCGTGCGATGGTCGCCGCGCTGGTCGGGCGGATGGTGTCCTTCAGCGCCAAGATACCCAGAAGGCGGCTGCCGAAACCGATGAACAACAATGTCTTGCCGTCTTGATACAAGCGGTCGATGACATCCTGGTAGGGGGCGACGTCGATGCCTTCATCCTCGGCGACGAAATGGCGCGATCCCACCACGACGCGTTGCCCGTCGATGACGCTGGCGACGCCGTGGGCGACAATGAACTGCACCTCGGAATGGTCGAAATGGTGGTTGTGGGTGGCCTTGGCGGCGTTGACCACCGCCAGGGCCAGCGGGTGGAAATAATGTTCTTCCACCGACGCCGCCAGACAGATCAGGTCGTCGGCGCTGAAGGATTGGTCGAAGGCGATGGAATCGGTGACTTCCAGCATGCCGGTGGTCAGCGTGCCGGTCTTGTCGAAGATGAACGTGTCGGCGCTGGCCAGACGTTCCAGGGCGGTGGCGCCCTTGACCAGGATGCCGGCGCGGCCGGCGTCGAACATGGCGGATTTGAAGGCCACCGGGGTGGCCAGCTTCAGGGCGCAGGAATAATCGGCCTGCAGCACCGATGCGGCGGCCGGCAGACCGTTCAACACCGCCGAGGCCGCGGCCACCTTCAGCACCGTCGGCACCAGTTGGTCAGCCATCTTGGCGGCTTCGATCTGGGCGTCGGATTTGGCGGTCAGCGATTGTTCCACGTAATCGGCGATGCGGGCGGCGGCGGTGCGGTTGCCCACCTGCTCGGCATAGAGGATCAACCGGCCTTCCTCGATCAGCGTCCCCGACAGGACACCCGAGCCCCGCGACTTGACCACGGCGGCGCTTTCGCCGGTCATCGCCGCTTCGTTGACGGTGCCTTCGCCCGACAGCACGGTGCCGTCCACCGGGATGACCACGCCGGCGCCGACCACCACATGGTCGCCCACCTGAACCTCGGCGGCAGGAACCTGCACTTCGGCCCCGTCTTTCACCACCCACACATGGTCGCTGGTGGGACGCAGCAGGTGTTTCAGCAGATCGTCGGACCGCCGGGCGATGGAGTTTTCCATATATTCGCCCAGCGCCAGCATGAAGGTGGTGGTGTTGGCGGCGGTGAAGTCGGATCGGATCAGGGAAATGGACACCGCCATGGCTTCCAGCACATGGCTGGTGATGCCGTTTTCCCGGTAATCGTCCATGGCGTGACGCAGCAGCGGCAAAGCGGCGGTCAGGCTGACCGGCAGCTTCAATCCTGGGGGCAAGGCGCCGGTGCCCAGCAGCACCGCCAAGGCGGCGGCCACTTCCGCCTTGCCGTCAGCGGTGCTGTACTTGGCGATGACGGCTTCCGCCAGGGGCAGGCTGGCCAAGGTGGTGACCAGGGTGGCGGCGTCGGTGCGTTCGACATCGTATTCGATCACCAGCGAACGCGCCGCCGCGTTGGCACGAGCCGAGACAACGCCGTCCAGCAACTTGGCCACCCCTTCCAGGGCGCTGGAATCAGCCGGCACCTGGGGATGGGGACGATAACGCAGGCGCACCCGGCCGGGCAGGCTGTGCGCCAGCTCGACCGAACGCAGCCAGGTTTCGGTGCTCATATCAATCCGTTCTGCTCGGCTTGCACTTCGGCCTGCAGGTCGGCCATCTGTTCCTTCATCTCGGCCAAACTACCGGCCATGTTGGCATAGGCCTTGATGGCGCCCTTGAACAGCTTGCCGCGGATTTCCTCGTCCGAAGCCAAATAGGCGGCGACGCCCCCCAAGGCCAGACCCAGCAGGAACTGTTCGGTGCGGCCAGCCGGCAGCATCCGGCCCAGACCGCCCAGGAAGCCCTGATTCTGCGCTTGTCCCATCTGCAGGGCCATCAGGTTTTCCAGGTCGCGGCGCCTGAAGCCCTTGTTCTTCTTCTGCTTGTTCTTCTTAGCCAACTTCAACCTCCTCGGCCGGCCGACGGGTGGGGGGATTCAACAACATTTCGGTGGCGACGACCCCCAGGGCGCCACCGGCCAGGGCCAGAACGGCGCGGGCGTAATCACCGCGCCGCAGGGATTCGGCGGTGGCGATGCCCGACGCCAGGGCGGCGCCGCCTTGCAGGGCCAGACGCAGAACCTTGCGGTTGGATTGCGCGCCTTCAGTCCAGCGATCCTGGATGGCGGCCACCAGACCGGTGGCCACCAGTCCGCGGGTGAAGTTGTTGGCCAGTTCGGCCGGGGCCAAGGCGGCGGCCTTGGCCTTGCGCTTCTTCACGACTCGCCCTCGGGCTTGGGATCGACAGTGGTGGTGGTGGTGGCAGCCTTCTTCTTGGTCGCCACCTTGCGGCGCGGCGCCGCCTTCTTGGCCACCGGCACGACGGCGGCGGCGGCAGCAGGGGCTTCAGCTTCGGCTTCGGGGGTCAGTTTTGTGCGCATTTTGGCGCTGGACTTCTCGATGGCCGACAGGCCCGTGACCGTGGCCTCGCGCAGGCCGGCGCCGGCCTTGTCCAGGCCGCTGCGCGCCTTGTCCCCAAGGTTGCCCAGGCTTTCCGGGGACTTGACCCGCTTCAGCAGTTTGACGCCGACGATTCCGGCGACGATGCCGCCGGCGAAGGTAAGAAAAGGCAACATGACAGGCTCCTTTCCTGGATCAATGTTGTGCGGCGGCGACCAGGCCTTGACGCAAGGCTTCGCTGCCGGGGGTGGTTTGGCCCGACAACAGGCCGGTCCAGGCCGTGGCGGGAATGACGGTTGTGTCGTATTCGATGGTACAACTTTTCGCCAAAGGGTTCAGGCTGACACCGCGAATACCAGCCATGGCGGAAAAAGCCGTGCTGAAAGCCTTGGCCTGCTCGGCCAGGGCCAACAATTCGCCGCCCAGGGGCGCGGCCAGTTTCAGGCGGATGCGTCCGGGAACGTGGTGGGCGACGCTTAAGGCGGAAAGAAAGCGCAGCAAGGGGGGCTCGGCGGCGGACAAGGGAAAGATGTCTCCGGTTATTTGAAGGTGCGGCGCCAATGCGTCGCCATATGGGTCAGCATCATGGCGACGAAAACCAATCCGGCCTGGGCATGCAGTTTCTTGCTGGTCCCCAGGGCGGCCAGCGACACCGCCATGCTGATCACGGCGCCGATCTTGGCGACGCGGTTCAGTTCCTGCTTGGCGCTTTTCGGGCGCTTTAAGGCGATGCGCTGACCCACATGCGGGACCTGCCTGGACTGGGGCTGCGGTGGGGGCAGGACCATTGCCACCTGGGCACGGATACGCGCCTCGATACCGGGGTCGGCGGCGTCGAAACGAAGCAACAGCGAGCCGATGGCCGGGTTGCTTTGAACCTGGGCCAGCTTTTCCAGCCGGCCGGCCAAATCCGCATGCAAGACCCGGTCGCGCAACACGGCATGGCGCAGGCGGATGCGGCCCGGCAGAACCGAGGCGAAGACGTTCACATGGTCCATTCGAAAATGTCCGACGGCTTTTCCTTGCAGGCGCAGCCGCCATTCACCTTGCCGCAGCCGCCGGTGATATCCAGCTTGCGCATCCTGCCCTTGGCGATCCACTGATCCAGCATGGGTTGGATGGCGCTGGCGGGAGTGTCGAAATGCATGGCGATCTCGGTCATGGACGCCCGCTTGCGGTCGATCATATAGGCTTTCAGTTCCGAAAGCGTCATGGCCGTCTTCTCCTTATTCCGCCGCCATGGACGAGGCCAGGCGCCGGGCCTGGGCCCGGCCGACCATCCACATGGACGCCACCAGCATGATCACGGTGCCGGCGCACAAGCTCAGCCACAAGGTGGCGATGGCTGGATTGGCGGCGAAGTTGGACGCCTGATAGACGCTGACCGAGGCGGTATAGCCGATCATGGTGGTCCAGCCGGTGGCGAACAACGTCCAGCCCATGCTGGTTTCGTGGCGGATGGCGCCCAGCGCTGCGACACACGGGGTGTAAAGCAAGATCAGCACCATATAGGCCATGGCGCCCGACACCCCGGTGAAGCGCGACACCATGGCGCCGAAAGTGCCGTCCTCGACCTTCAGTTCCTCGGCGGCAGCGCCGGAATCCGACACATAGCTGACGTCCAAACCCAGGGGATCACCCAGGGAATCGGCCACCTTCAGCAGGTTTTCCGGAATGGTGGCGGTGGCGGCCAGCAATTTGCCGCCCAGGGTCGTGGGGGCTTCGTCCTCGGCCGCAGCCTTTTCGGCCACGGCGTCGGCTTCGCCTTCGGTTGGCGCGGCGTCGGCCGCGTCCTGCTGGGCGGCTTGGGCGTAAAGGGTGTTGAGAGTGCCGACCACCGCTTCCTTGGCGAAGATGCCGGTGAACAGGCCGACGGCGGCCGGCCAGTTGTCCTCGGTCAGGCCCATGGGCTTGAACACCGGGACGATGGTTTGGCTGGCGGCGGCCAGCACCGAATCACGGCTGTCTTCCTTGCCGAAGCTGCCATCGGTGCCCAAAGCGTTGAAGAAGGACAGCACCATGACGATGGGCACGATCACCTGACCGGCCTTGAAGATGAATTCGCGCAGGCGCTGCCAGGCCTGCATCACCACGGTGCGCAAGGTCGGCAGGTGATAAGGCGGCAGTTCCATGACGAAATGCGACACTTCGCCCTGAAGCAGGGTGTGCTTCAGGATCAGGCCGGTCAGCACGGCGAAGGCCAGGCCCACCAGATACAGGCCGAAGACGATGTTCTGGCCGTTGACCGGGAAGAAGGCGGCGGCGAACAGGGCGAAGACCGGCAGGCGGGCGCCGCACGACATGAACGGCGCCATCAGCGCGGTCAGGATGCGGTCGCGGCGGTTTTCCAAGGTACGGGTGGCCATGATCGCCGGCACGTTGCAGCCGAAGCCGACGATCAGCGGCACAAAGGACTTGCCGGGCAGGCCGATGGCGCGCATGGCGCGGTCCATGACGAAGGCGGCACGCGCCATGTAACCCGAATCTTCCAAAAACGACAGGAACAGGAACAGGCAGGCGATGATCGGGATGAAAGTGGACACCGTCTGCACGCCGGACCCGAAGCCCTTGGCGATGACCACCAGACCTTCGGGAAGGCCGAGCGCGGTCAGCAGGTCGCCCAGCCCGTCCACCATGATGGCGGCCATGGACTGGTCGAAGAAGTCGATGAAGGCGCCGCCGATATTGATGGTGAACAGGAACATCAGATACATGGCCAGCAGGAACACCGGCACGCCCAAAAAGCGGTTCAGCACCACCTTGTCGATGCGTCGGGTCAGCGCTAGGGAAATCTTGCGCGGCTGGTGGAAGCAGGCGGCCATCATCTCGCCGACAAAGCGGTAGCGGCCGTCGGCGATGACGATGTCGGGATCGTCGCCGCCTTCCTTTTCAATGTTTTCCACCTGGATCTGCAAATCGCAGCCCAGCTTGCCGGCGGTCAGGTTTTCCACGAAGGAATCGCCTTCCAGCAGGCGCAAAGCCGCCCAGCGGGGGTTGATGTGGCTTGATCCGGCGATCTGTTCCAGGCGCGGGGCCAAGATGTCGATGGCCGCCTTCACCGAAGCCGCATGGTCGGGCTGGGCGTCAGGCACGCGGGGATTGGCGGCGGAATCGGCGATGGTCTGCTTCAGCGCGTCCAGACCGGTCGAGCGGCTGGCGACGATGGGCACCACCGGGCAGTCCAAAACCTTGGCCAAAGCGTCGCAATCGATCTGGATGCCGACCTTCTTGGCCAGGTCGACCATGTTGAGCGCCACCACCACCGGCACCCGCATTTCCAGCAACTGGCAGGTCAGGTACAGGTTGCGTTCCAGGTTGAAGGCGTCAAGGATGTTGACCACCACCTGGGGCTCGCCCGACAGGATGTAATCGCGGGCCACCCGTTCGTCCTGGGACCCGGCGGAATAGCCGCCGATCATGTAGATGCCGGGCAGGTCGACCAGATTATAGGTCTGGCCCTGATGGCGGAACTGGCCGACCTTCTTTTCCACGGTGACGCCGGGCCAGTTGCCGACCTTCTGGGTCGAGCCGGTCAGCGCGTTGAAAAGCGTGGTCTTGCCGCAATTGGGGTTGCCGACGACCGCGATGACGTTGGACATGCTCAAACCCTCTCGATTTCCAGGATGTCGGCTTCGATCTTGCGCAGCGTCAAAGTGAAGTTGCGGACACTGATCTCGATGGGGTCGCCGAAGGGGGCGACGCGGGTGATGGAAAACACCACGCCCGGCGTCATGCCCATGGCCAGCAATCGCTGACGGTATCCCCGGTCACCCTTGGACAGGCGCACGACCCGGGCGGTGTCGCCCGGCTTCAGGTCTTGTACGCGGTTCGATGTGCTGGACATGTGATGGCGGTCCCTGTCCTGAGAATGAAGGTGATAACCACTCGCGAAATCGGATCGTATTCCACAAGAAAGTTGCGGTCAAATGATTGACGCTGGTCAAGCGCGCATATCTGCGCGGCGTTGGTAGGGGGCGTCCTAGTTGAAGGTCGCCGCGGTGATGTCTTGGAAACGGCGCAGATCGTCGATGGTGGGGGGGCGCTTGGTCTCGCCGGCGAAGCGGCGGACCTGGTTCAGGATGGCGCGGCCCTGGGTCGGGTCCAGTTCGACGCCGATCTCACGGAAGGCGTGCAAGACCGAGGTCAGGCCGGAATGCTTGCCCAGGACCACCCGGTGGGTGCGGCCCAGTTCACGCGGGTCCAGGGCTTCGTAAGTGCGGCGGTCGCGCAGCAGGCCGCTGACATGGATGCCCGATTCATGGGTGAAGATGGCGTCGCCGACGATGCTTTTGTTGACCGGCACCGGCCGACCCGAGGCTTCAGCCACCAAGTGCGAGACGGCGGCCAACTGGGTTTTGACCACGCCGCACTCCAGGCCGTACAGATGTTCGGCGGCGACGACCACTTCTTCCAAGGGCGCGTTGCCGGCGCGTTCGCCCAGGCCGTTGACGGTGGTGCTGACATGGCTGGCGCCGCCTTTGATGGCGGCCAGGGAATTGGCGGTGGCCAGCCCCAGGTCGTCATGGGCGTGGATTTCCAGTTCCAGGTCGCAGGCCGCCCGCAGGCGGGTAAAGGCA
Source organism: Magnetospirillum sp. 64-120 (assembly GCA_001898825.1). Taxonomy (GTDB): domain Bacteria; phylum Pseudomonadota; class Alphaproteobacteria; order Rhodospirillales; family Magnetospirillaceae; genus Magnetospirillum. The sequence continues at coordinate 29,117 of MKVK01000018.1, read as the reverse complement.
TGGTGGGTGGCGAAGGGATCCATGATTCCCAGCGTGTCGGCGAAACGGAAACGTTGGGCGCCGGCCTTTTGGCAGGTTTCCACCACGCGCAGCAGGAAGTCCAGATCGGCGCGCGACGAATCCTCGCCGCCGATCAGCACGTCAAAGCCCATGTCTCGGGCCTTGGCCACCATGGCGGCGATGTGAGCCAGCGCCCAGTCGCGGCCCTTGCCCAGCTTGGCCGCCAATTGCAGGTCGGAAACCGGGATGGACAGGTTGACGGTGTCGACGCGGCAGGCCAAGGCCGCCGACAGGTCGTCGTCATGCATGCGGCACCAGGCGATCAGGCGGGCGTTCAGGCACAAGTCGGCCACCGCGTTGATGCTGACGATTTCTTCCTCGCCCATGGCGGGGATGCCGACCTCGATTTCCTGCACCCGGGCTGTGTCCAGGGCGCGGGCGATGGCCAGCTTTTCGTCCAGACGGAAGGCGACCCCCGCCGTCTGTTCGCCATCACGTAGCGTGGTGTCGTTGATCACCAGCCGGGGCATGGCGCTCAACCACACTTCCCCGAGCACGAGCACTTGCCGGCGGCGGCTGGATTGTCGAACTGGAAGCCGGCGCCTTCCTCGCCTTCCACGTAATCGACGCTGACGCCGGTCAGCCACATGGCGGACGGAGCATCCACATAGACCTTCAGGTCGTCGAAGGTCAGGACTTCGTCGCCCTGGCCCGGCTCTTCCTCCAGGCTCATGCCGTATTGGATGCCCGAACAACCGGAATTGTTGACGGAGATGCGCAGGCCCAGGGCCTCTTCGGCGCACAGGGACTTCAGCACGGAAACGGCACGATCGGTCAGGGTCAGCATGGCGGGTCTCCTTCACGGAAACGAAATGGTCTGACCGACGCGGTGCAAGGTCGATGCCAAAGCTGGAAATGGCGGAAAAGCTGATGCCGTCTAAATGGGCAATGTCGGGATTGTCGGGCTTTGTCGGGATGCTGACAAAAAGGGCAAAGGCCCGTCAGGCACTGACCCGGGCGTTCTGCGCCAGCAGGGAATGGCCGTCCTCGGCGCCGAAACAGATGGCGAAGTCGTCGCAATTGTCGCAGACCGGGCTTTTGCAGATCAGCACGCCTTCGTTCTGGCACAAAGTGCGATAGAAGAACTTCTTCCACTTCATGTCGCGCATGTTGGCCAGGGCCAAGGGGGTAAAGAAGTCGCGCATCAGCCGCGACAGGTCGGATCGGTCGCGCAATCCCAGATCCTGCCACAGATGGTTGGATTCCAGGGACCGCCGCGCGATGATGTGGGCCAGCCACACGCCTTCCGGGCCGTTGGTGGCACGATTGTCCAACAGCAACTGACGAAGATCGGGCTCTTCCAGGCTGGCCGGCTGGTCGCCCTGGCCGTCAAAGGCCAGGCGGTCGGCGACGAAGGCGGCGGCGTGGGGAAAGTGGGTCAACAGCAGGGCGGTGACGTGGTTGGCCGACAGGCCCAGGGCGGCGTCGAGCTTGCGCCCGCGCTCGCCATGGGCCAGGGCGAGGGAGCAGGCCAGGACGTGACGGGTGAAATCACGGTCCCGATCCGCTCCTGCCATCAGCAGGCGATAGAGTTCGCCGGCCAACATGGCGTCAGGCCGCCGCCGAATGCTTCTGGGCATTGGTGCCGCAGACGGTTTCGCACGACGAACAGCCGATGCAGGCGCCGGATTTGTCGATGACCATGACCTTGCGCACCACTTCCACATCGTCGTCGAAGGGATCGCAAAACTCGTCTTCGTCGGAAATGCCCATCAGCTTCAGCACGCCCTGGGTGCAGACCTTGTAGCAACGGCCGCAGCCGATGCACAGATCAGCGTCGATGCTGTCCAGATATTTGGGCTCCCACGGGGTGCCGTCGCGGGTGGTGAAGGTGGGCATTGGTAACTCCTTGGGGCTAAAATTCGTGAAATCTGAAATATCTGTGCGAGTGCGGGGTTTCACCCCGACCGGGTAAATCGAGGGCCTCAGCCCTCGACCACCTCGGGGAACTTGGCGATGGCGGCGACGCCTTCGGCGGCCAGCTTCTCGGCCTTTTCGATCAGGGCGGCCAGGGTCTCGAAGCCGAAGCGGTGCAATTCGCGCACATGCGCGTTGACGGCGACCAGGCGGCCGCTGATCAGCAACACCCGGCCCCAGCCTTCATGGTGGATGTCCATCATCGGGGCCACCGGCTTGCCGGTTTGGCGTTCCACGTCCCAGGCCACGGCGGCATAGAACTGGCTGACCCGCATCAGGATGTCGGGATCGGGGTCGTCGAACATGGGCAATTCGCGCTTTTGCGCCTTGGTGACGACGAAGGGGGCAAGCAATTCCTCGTCGGGCTCGGAATCATAGGCGCCCGAGCGGTCCTCGGCGCGGATCAGGCGCAACAGGCCCTGGATGATGGGATGCTTGATGTTTTCCGTATCCATGAGCCTTAGTCCTCGTCGTCAATGAAACGTTCGTCGCCGGCTTCCGAATCCTTCAACGCCCGGCGCAGCCACGGCGGCGGATTGGTCTTCAGCATGGTGCGCACCCGGTCGATGACCTGGGCGATGGGTTCGTCGTTGGGCAACTTGATGGGGTGGACCTTGGCGCGGACCACGCGGGCCGCCGCCGGGCCGCCGATGGCGCGCACGAACAGCAGCGACGAGCCGACCAGGGCGTCGATCTTGGCGGCCAGACGGTCCTCGCCTTCGTCATGCTCGCCATTTTCCTGGGTGACGATGCCGAACTGCACCGCTTCGATGAAGGAATGGCCGTCCGGGCCGACGTCATAGAACAGGAAGGTCTTGGCGCTGGCGAAATGCGCGTCGACATTGGTCTTGTCGTGGGTGGCAAAGGCAATGCGCATGTGGGGTCCTTTCAGTGGGACGGGAACGGGGTCGTCAACCAAGCGCAGGCGCCGCAGCATGGTCGTGCTCCGCTGAATGAGGGACGGGACCGTGGCCGTGGTCGGGGTTGTCGATCAGGACGTTGGCCAACTGGAAGATCAGGTCGCGGGTGCCGCGATAGCCCACATGCACACGATGCGCGCCGCCCAGGCGGTCATAGACCGGGAAGCCGGCGCGGAAATGCGGCACGCCCAAGGCTTGGCAGGACAGCCGGGCATTGGTGTTGGAAATCACCAGATCGGCGCCGCCGGCTTCCAGAATCTGGTCTTCCATGTCCTGGAAGTCACCGATGATCACCTGCTGACAGGGCAGCTCGGTCAGGTGCGCCGCGTGCACCGGGGTGATGGCGGCCACCAGTTCGCCGCCCATGTCGGAAATCAGCTTGCCCCAGGTCCACAGGAAGTCGGGCTCGCCGGCCACGGCGAACTTGCGGCCGCCGAAATAGAAGTGGCCGTCCAGCATGGCGTCGATCAGCTGCGAGCGGGCACGGCGGATCTTGGCCGGCACCGGCTTGCCGGCGGCGGTGGACAGGCACACCATCAGACGGTCCGACGCTTCCAGGCCGGTCAGGCGGTCGAACAACACATAAGGAACACCGGTCTTTTCCCGCAGCGTCTCGGCCGAAATGCGCATGTGTTCGCCAATGGCGATGGTCAGCTTGGCGCGGCCCAGGTTCTTGGCCGAGTCCACCGTGGCGCCGCCATAGGTGGTGGGAATGAAATGGTCGGGGACGTGGCCGTCCACCGAACCGGACAGATCGGGCAACACGTTGGCCTTCAGGCCGAATTCCTCGACCAGATCGACCAGGGTCTCGATGTCGCCAGGGGTCATGTGGACCCCGGGCAGGATGTTGACACGGTTGCAATCCTGCTGCTTGGCGCTGGCCGGTTCGGCCAGATTGTCGATGATGGCGGTGACCGCCTTGCCCCAGCCGGTTTCCAGCGACCCGCTGAAATCGGGCGCCGAGACGGGGATGACCTTGATGTCGGCCAGTTCCGGGTTGCGCTCCAAGATCAGCTTCAGGTCGCCCTTCATGTCCTCGCCCCGCGTTTCGGTCAGCGCGGTGGAAATCAGGCCGATGATCTTGGGCTTGGTGCGCTTGGCGATGTTGAGCAGGGCCTGTTCGACCTGGTCCATGCCGCCCAGGATGGTGGACACTTCGTTCATGGCGGTGGTCTGCAGCGGGATGGCCTCGCGGAAGTGGCGGACCAGCATGACCAGGGCGAAGGCGGTGCAGCCCTGGCTGCCGTGCAGCAACGGCATGGTCTGGTCCATGCCCATGAACGCCATGGAAGCCCCAAGCGGCGCCGACAGTTTCAGCGGGTTGCTGGTCACCGAATGACCGTGGCTGACGATGAGTGCCATGGGAATTACTCCTCGATGTCCCAGGGCGCCGGCCGGCGGACCTGTTCCCAGATGGGGTTGGAAAGGGCCAGGTCCATTTGCTGAACCAGGGTGACCATGCCTTGATAGCCGGCATATTGGTGGTGGCGTTCCTGGTTGATGTCCAACCACGGCGTCTTGGCCTTCAGCGCCACGAATTGCGAACGCCCGCCCGACAGCATGATGTCGGCGCGACCTTCCTTGAACATGGCGTACATGTCCCTGGGCGCGATGGCGTCGACCAGCTTGTCCTCGTCGCCGCCCAGGCGTTCCAGGGCCTTGGCTTTGTCGGCTTCGGTGGACTTGCGCACCGAGCTGCCCACCACTTCCATGCCCATTTCCTGCAAAGCGTGGATCACTGACCAGCTTTTGACGCCGCCGGTGTAAAGCAGCACCCGCTTGCCGGCCAGCCGCGCCCGATAGGGCTCCATGGCGGCCCAGGTCTTGGCCTCTTCCTCGGCGATCAAGGCTTCGGTGCGGTCCATCAATTCGGGGGCGGCGCCGCGCTGGATCAGCATGGACGCGATGGCGCGCAACGCTTCCGATGTGTCGGAAATGCCATAGAACGACCCCTCGAAATAGGGGATGCCCCAGCGTTCCTTCATCTTGCGGGCCAGGGTGACCAGGGCCTGGCTGCACACCACCATGTTGGCGCGTGCGGTGTGGGCGGCGGCCACGTCGTTATAGCGGGCGTCACCGGTGATGGCGGTACGCAGGCGGATGCCCAGGCGTTTCAGCAGCACCTTGACGATGGCCATCTCGCCGGCGACGTTGTATTCGCCCAGGATGTTGATGTCGTAATCGCCGGCATCGTCGGGTTCGCGCGTGCCGATGACGTAGTCGATCAGCGCTTCGCCGGCCAGACGGTTGCCCAGGTTCTTCGAGCCGACGAAACCCGGCGCTTCCACCGGGATGACCGGGGTGCCCAGGCGCTGGGTGGCGGCCCGGCAGACGGCGACCACGTCGTCGCCGATCAGCGCGGTGACGCAGGTCTGATAGACGAAGACCGCCGGCGGGTTGTGCTTGGCGATGGCCTGCTTGATCGCCTTGTACAGCTTCTTTTCACCACCGTTGACGATGTCCAGGTTGGTCATGTCGGTGGTGAAGCCGCGGCGGTACAGTTCCGGGCCGGACGAGCCGACGTTGCGGGTGTCCCAGGAATTGCCTTCGCAGGCGATGGGGCCGTGAACCAGGTGAACCGCGTCGGTGATGGGCTGCAGCGCGATCTTGGCGCCGTCGAAGGCGCAGCCGCCGGCGGCGGCGCCGGGGGTCAACTGCTTGCCGCAGCCTTTCTTGCGGTCCTTCTCCGACTTTGCCTGATTGGTGGCGCAGCCGGGTTCGTTCATCAGGTCCTGGATTTTTTTCCGATTGAGCATGGGTGGCGGCCCTCTTGCTGGAACAACTCCAGAGATGCAAGAGGTGGGCCATGCGGAAAAGTGGCGGAATTCAGCGCTTGTTCAGCGGGTGCGAAGGTGTTTTGTCGGAGATACGACATGGGTTGTCGCAGCTACACTGTGCGTAATGGATGATTGTGAGAATGCGAATCATCCGTAATATGTTGGCGGACGGGACAAGACATAAGGACAAGACGCATGCGAACCGCTTTGCCATCCGTGGCGGATTTACGGGAATTGTTCAGTCGTCGGGAACACGGGGTCGAGTACCAGCCCATCATTTCGGTGCGGGACAATTCCATCCTGGCCTATGAAGCCCTGGCCCGCTTCGTCGACCGTCATGGACGTCCCTTGCGCCCTGATCTGGTGTTCGAAGCCTTTCACGCCAGTCCGCTCAGCCTGTTCGAACTGGAGCTGCGGGTGAAGGAATGTCAGATCGCCCAGGCGCCCCAGGGGGCCAAGCTGTTCTTGAACATCGACCTTGACGCCTTTGCCGCCAATGGTGACGGTGCCGAGAACCCGTTGCTGGATCTGTTCGTCGGCCGTGACGATCTGGTGGTGGAAATCATCGAGAACTGTTCGGTGTCCGACGCCCGCATCTCGCTGGACATGTTGCAATGCTTTCGTCAACGCGATCTGCGTCTGGCGTTGGACGACATCGGCGCCAGTGAAACCCTGGTGTCCTTCGACGTGCTGGCCGGAGTGGATTATTTGAAGCTGGCCCGGGATTGGCTGGGGCGGCGCGACGATCCGGTGTTTTCTGCCTTGCTGCGGGCGCTTTGCGGCTTCGCCCGTGACACCGGCAAGGCGGTGATCTTCGAAGGGATCGAGACCGTCCAGCACTTGGATTGGGCCCGCGCCAGCGGCGCCGACTTTGTCCAGGGCTTCCTTTACCGCGACCTGTTCGTGTCCTACACGCCCCCAGCCTAGTCAGCCGACGCCCCGGTGGCGAACGAGACGCCTTTCAGGAAGTTGGACAGGGCCTTGACCTGGGATCTCCATTGTTCCTCGTCACGGGCTTCCTGCTCGCGCATGCCGGGATGGGCGTGGGCCAGATCGATATAACGCATCAGCACCGGCATGCGGTTGCGCCGCGATTCCTCGCTGGTGCCCAGGTTATAGGCGAAGCGGTCCAGGAAGCGCACGCCCAAGCGGGGGAACACCCGATGCGCCATCAGGATGATGAAATCGTGCCAGGGCTCGGGGAGGTTGGTGAACTCCTTCAGCAGCCAGTCGCGGAGCGCGCCTTCGCGGGCCTGTTGCTGGAACACCCGGGGGTCCCATTCCTGTTCGTAAAGGCTGTGACAACCGCGCCAGAACGTCGCCAAAATGGGCCACCAGTCCTGATCCACCGACAACAGGGATTGGAACAGGGCGATTTCGGCGTTGCCCACATGGGGCAGGTCATAGGCCCCAGGATTGGGCGGCGCCAACATGTCGCGCAACGCCTTGGTTTCGGGTTTGACTTTCCAAACCCGCTCGTTGTCGCGCATCTCGGCAATCAGATACAGGTCGTTCCATGCCGATTGCCATGTCAGTTGCAGCAGGCGACCCATGCTGTCGTTGATGTTTTGCCAAAAACTTTCCGTGGTGGTGGTGGCGACGTCGATGTTGCTGGCCAACAGGCGGATTTGCCGGCTGGCGCGAATCTTCGGATAGATCAACTGGCCCACCGCGTCCTTCAGACGCTGGGCGAAGACCGGCGACAGTAAGCATGGCGGCGGAATCGGCCGGTTGACGGTCGGGTTGGTTTTTTGGAAAAACGCCAGCACGCAGTCCATGCGGTGCTGCAAGGCCCCCAGGCACAGGCCGTCGAAGCTGTCGTAGTTTTTGCCGGCCGGGGGTTCGGGCTCGAAATATTCCATATGCTTCAACAGATGCGCCAAGTGCGGTGGCAGGCTGTATTCCAGGTCGGTGTCGCGGCTGGATGGCTCGGCTTGCTCGGCGGGCTTGAATTCGGCCAATTGCAGGGCGGCCAGTTCGCGCTGTCGCGGGTCGGTCAACAGCCTGGGTTGGCGCTTTTCGCCGGCGGCTTCCAGGATGGTCAGGCAATCCACCGCCGCCAGACGGGTTTGCTGCCGCAAGACCTGTTCGGGGGCGTCGAAGGGCAGGTCGCCCACCACCTCGCCCAGCATGATGGACAACTGGTCCAGCAGCGGCCGTTCGTCGGTGCGGCGCAACAGCTGGGTCAGCGCCACATAGGACTGCTCCATCAGTTCGACGGGGTCCTCGATGCCGGCAAGGGTGGCGCGAAGCCGGTCGAAATCCGTGGCGGGGTCGGTCATCCATCCCTCTGTGCACTGTCTTCAGGGATAGTGGGCGCTTCCTTGGCGCGCCTCAAGCCATCCAAAGGGCGCAAACCAAAGAAAACCCCGGGGGGCTGGGGCCCCCCGGGGTCTGAAGATCCGAACCGGGACAGCAGGTTACCGGGTCAGATCGTAAGAGATGTCGGAAGCGGCGTCGGCGGCTTCGAACACGCGGTCCAGGATTTCGACCAGCACACGCAGCGCGCCCTGATAGCCGAAGCTGGGGAAGCGATGGTGGTGGTGACGGTCGAAGATCGGGAAGGTCAGACGGATCAGCGGGATGCCGGTGTCTTTTTCCAGGTACTTGCCGTAGGACGAGCCGATGATGAAGTCGGTCGGTTCGGTGAACAGCAGCGAGCGCAGGTGCCAGAGGTCCTTACCGGCCCACACCTGGCCGTTGGCGCCGAAGGGCGAGGAAGCCAGCAGGGCCTTGGCCTTTTCTTCCCATTCCTTGCCGGCGTTGGTGCACAGCACGTGGGTCGGTTCGGCACCCATTTCCATCAGGAAAGCGGCCATGGACAAGCAGAAGTCGGGATCGCCGAAGACGGCGAACTTCTTGCCATGCAGCCAGGCCTGGCTGTCGGTGATGGCGTCGACCAGACGGCCGCGTTCCTTTTCGATGGAAGCCGGAATGGCCTTGCCGGTCAGTTCCGAAACCTTCATCAGGAAAGCGTCGGTGGCGCCGATGCCCATGGGATAGTTGAACGAAGCGGTCGGCTGACCCTTGCTTTCGATGTATTCCAGGGTCTTCTGGCTGCAGAATTCCTGCAACGCGATGGTGGCCTTGGCGTTGATCGCGGCGCGGGTGTCGTCCAGCGTGGTGCCGCCGTCATACATGCGGTATTCGCCGTCGGAAGGGGTGTCGAACACGTCGGACACATCACCCAGCAAGGTGGCTTCCACGCCCATTTCGGCCATGTAGCGCTTGATTTCGCGGTTGTTGGCGACCGAGTAGCCGTCGAAACCGGGGATGATGTTGATCTTGGTGCCGGGGGTGGCGGTCAGCTGTGCTTCACGATCCCAGAAGTAGTTCAGGATGCCCTTCATCTGGTTGTCGTAGCCGGTGGTGTGGCTGCCGACGAAAGAAGGCGTGTGAGCGAAGGGAACCGGGAAATCGAGCGGAACCGATTCCTTTTCCTTGGCGGTGGCGATGAACGCCGACAAGTCGTCACCGATAACTTCGGCCATGCAAGTGGTCGAGACGACGATCATCTTCGGCGCATACAGCTTGTAGGCGTTCTGCAGGCCTTCGACGATGTTGTTCAGACCACCGAACACGGCGGCGTCTTCGGTCATCGAGTCGGCGACGATCGGCACGGCTTCCTTGTAGTGGCGAGCCAGGTGCGAACGGAAGTAGGCGACGCAGCCCTGCGAACCATGCACGTAGGGCAGGGTGCCTTCGAAGCCGGCGGCGGCGAACACGGCGCCCAGCGGCTGGCAGGCCTTGGCCGGGTTGATGGTGGCGATTTCGCGAGAGAAGTTCTTTTCGCGATATTCCCAGGTCTTGGTGTATTCGGCCTGGGCGGCCACGGCTTCGTCAGTGGGACGGCACTCGAACTGGGCCTTCTTGGCGGCGAACAGTTCCAGGTATTCCGGTTCCTTGAACAAGGAAATGTGGTCTTTGACCTTGTCAGCGCTCTGCGGCATGGCAGTTCTCCTTCATCCCCTCCGCGCCCCCGTCTTGTGGGCGACGCGCGGAGGGGTGTTGTGACAGCTAAATAAGTAAGACTTACAGTGGACTGGCGCTTACGCGGCCTTCCACGGAGCCTTGAACTTGGACCAGATCGGGCTGTTGATGGCCATGTCCATGTCGCGGGCGAAGATGGCGAACCCATCGTAGCCGTGATACGGACCCGAATAGTCCCAAGAGTGCATCTGGCGGAAGGGCACGCCCATCTTCTGGGTCGCGTACTTTTCCTTGATGCCGGAGCCGACCAGGTCGGGACGGATCTTTTCGATGAACTTCTCGAGCTCGTAGCCCGAGACGTCGTCATAGATCAGGGTGCCGTCTTTGACGTAATCGGTGGTGCGCTGATAATCGTCGTTGTGGGCGAATTCATAGCCGGTGCCGACGATGGTCATGCCCAGGTCGTCATAGGCATTGGCGACGTGACGGGGACGCAGACCGCCCACGTACAGCATGACCTTCTTGCCTTCCAGACGGGGCTTGTACTTGGCCAGAACGGCCGCGACCAGACCTTCGTACTTGGCGATCACCTTCTCGGCATTGGCCTGGATGGTTTCGTCGAACTGCGAAGCGATCTTGCGCAGCGACTTGGCGATCTGGCTGGGGCCGAAGAAGTTATATTCCACCCACGGAATGTTGTACTTCTCTTCCATGTGACGGCAGATGTAGTTCATCGACCGATAGCAGTGGATCAGGTTCAGCTTGGCCTTGGGAGCGCGCTCCATTTCGGCCAAGGTGGCATCGCCGGACCACATGCCGACAACGCGCAGACCCATTTCTTCCAGCAGACGACGGCTCGGCCAAGCGTCACCACCGATGTTGTAGTCGGCGATCAGGTTGACGTCATAGGGGCCGGTTTCCCATTCGGGCTTGGTCTTTTCGAAGACCCAGTCCCGGATGGCGTCGTTGGCGATGTGGTGACCCAGCGACTGGGACACACCGCGGAAACCTTCGCAGCGAACCGGGACGACCGGCTTGCCGATGTCCTTGTTCTTCTTCTTGGCGACGGCTTCGATGTCGTCACCGATCAGACCGATCGGGCATTCGGACTGGATCGAGATACCCTTGTTCAGGGGGAACAGGTCGTTCAACTCGTCGATCATCTTTTCCAGGTTCTTGTCGCCACCGAAAACGATGTCGCGTTCCTGGAAGTCCGAGGTGATCTGCATGGTCACGAAGCTGTCGATGCCGACAGTGCCGTTGAAGTAGTTGCGGCGCTGGGACCAGGAATAATGGCCGCAGCCGACCGGACCGTGCGAGATGTGCAGCATGTCCTTGACCGGACCCCACACCACGCCCTTGGAGCCGGCATAAGCGCAACCACGGATGGTCATGACGCCGGGAACGGACTTGATGTTGGACTTCACGCCGCAGCTGGAGCCGGCGTCGTCGGTCTTCTTGACGTTGAGGTGACGGCCACGGCGCTTGGCGGCCTTCTCGGGATACTGCGCGAGGACTTCCTTGATCAGGGCCTCATTGAAAGCAGCGTCGGGTGCGTTGTCGAGGCTCATGCCCCATCTCCTTAATCCGGGTTTCGCATCCCCCCGCCGCCGCCATACGAGCGGCGGGGGGCAACACGATTACGCTTCGTCAGACGCGGGCGATCAGCCGGCGCTGCAGAGCGAGGCTTCCTTGGCCTGCAGGTCGGCCAGGGCCTGCTCGTCGGTCTTCATGATGCCGAACTCGATCAGCATGTCTTCCAGCTCTTCCATCGAGATCGGGGTCGGGATGGTGCCCTTGCCGCCGTTGGCGTGGATCTTGGTGGCCAGGTTGCGGTACTCGATGGCCTGCTGGCAGTCGGGCTTGTACTGGATCACGGTCTGGCGACGCAGTTCGGCGTGCTGCACCACGTTGTCGCGCGGCACGAAGTGGATCAGCTGGGTGTTGATGCGCTTGGCCAGGGTTTCGGCCAGATCCAGCTCGCGGTCGGTCTGACGTTCGTTGCAGATCAGGCCGCCCAGACGGACGCCGCCCGAACCGGCATACTTCAGAATGCCCTTGGCGATGTTGTTGGCGGCGAACAGAGCCATCATTTCGCCGGACATGACGATGTAGATTTCCTGGGCCTTGTTTTCGCGGATCGGCATGGCGAAGCCGCCGCACACCACGTCGCCCAGCACGTCGTACGAGACGTAGTCGACGTCGTCATAGGCGCCGTTTTCTTCCAGGAAGTTGATGGCGGTGATGACGCCACGGCCGGCGCAGCCGACGCCCGGCTCGGGACCGCCCGATTCGGTGCACTTGATGCCCTTGTAGCCGATCTTCATGACGTCTTCGAGTTCCAGGTCTTCCACCGAACCGGCCTTGGCGGCCAGGTGCAGCACGGTGTCCTGCAGCTTGGTGTTCAGGATCAGACGGGTCGAGTCAGCCTTGGGGTCGCAACCGACGATCAGGATCTTTTGATCCATTTCGACCAGAGCGGCCAGGGTGTTCTGGGAGGTGGTGGACTTACCGATACCGCCCTTACCGTAGAAAGCGATCTGACGAGGCATAATGGTGTTCCTTTCGCTGGTCTAGCCTTCCGAATAGGTCGGCGGGGACATCGGTCGCCGCCTCTGATCCCATAGAGGCAATGGGCGTGCCAACTTTTCGAAAAGGCGAAAAAACAAATGAAATCAATTAATTGATATGGCTTGTAGGGCGGTTGTGGGGGCTGTCGGGAAGCCTACACGCTGTCGCAAGCCACACATTGCCTCACATTTTTTGTGGTTATTTCCGAGGTGGATGACGTTTCCCTCTTTGCTGCGGGGCACAAAAATTGCATGTTCCACGGGGGCATGGATGGGAGAGTGACGGCGTGACAGCGAAGCCAAAGCGCAGTTTCGGCCAGTCCACCAATCTGGTGGGGCTGCCCACCGACCTGCTGGGAAGTCGTGAATTCAACGACTATCCCCAGGACCTGCACATTTCCGGTGCACGGGAAATGAACAAAAGCCTGTTCGAGATGCTTTTGCAGGCCCCGGACCTGGGCGACGCCGGCATCGCCTTTCACGCTTATATGAGCGCCATGTTCGGGGCCGACCCCGACCAGATGGAAGGGGCGGGAAGGGTGCGGCGCTACCGGTCGTCGTTCCTGCGCCTGCTGAAGGGCTGGGGCTACGACAGCAACGGCCCGGAAGGGGCGGTGTTGAAAGGCTGGGTGCAAAGCCGCTTCGGCCTGTTCCCCACCTATCACAAGGACGTCATCGACCGCATATCCGGCCCGGTGTGGACCGCTTATGTGGAAGAAAAGATGTCGTCACGCTTCCACAACAACGCCATCCACACCCAGTTGGACATGGTGTACGAATTCTGCCAATGGGCTTTGGCCAAACATGTGGCGCCCGAGCGCCGGCACATCACCCTTTATCGCGGCACCAATTCCTTCGACGAACATCAGATCGTCGAACGTCTGGACCGGCGTCGCGTGATCATGCGCATCAACAATCTGGCGTCGTTTTCCAACGATCGCGACGTTGCCGGGTGTTTCGGCGACATCATCGTCACCGCCCAGGTGCCGGTGGTGAAGGTTGTCTTTTTCAACTCGCTTTTGCCCGTTCACCCGCTGAAGGGCGAAGGCGAGTATCTGGTCATTGGGGGCGAGTATCTGGTGGACGCCAGCTACCTTTAGGAAAGACGGGTTCGATGGAACAACAGATCCCTATGCTTGAACGAGCCTTGGGGGCTTATTTGGGATTGGCGGTCGGCGACGCTTTGGGCGCCACGGTGGAATTCCTGACCAAGGGCGAGATCCAAAGCCAATACGGCGTGCATCGCAAGATGGTGGGCGGCGGCTGGTTGCATCTGCCCCCCGGCCAAGTCACCGACGACACTGAAATGTCGCTGGCCCTGGGGCGGTCGTTGATCCGCATGGGTCGCTTCGACGCGGTGGACACCTGCGAGGAATTCGCCGCCTGGCTGAAGCTGGGCCCGGTGGACATCGGCAACACCTGCCGCCGCGGTATCCGGCGTTACATGTTGCACGGCACCGTGGACGGTCCGTTCTGCGACGGCGACGCCGGCAACGGCGCCGCCATGCGGGTGCTGCCCCTGGCCCTGGCCACCATGAACCAGCCGGACCGGCTGGAGCCCTGGACCTTGGCCCAGTGTCACATTACCCACAATCATCCTTTGTCGGATGCCGCGTCCCTGGCCATGGTGCGCATGGTCCAGGCCCTTTTGAAGGGTGACGGCATGAAGGGGGCGCGGGCCATCGCCACCCAATTGGTGGAAGCCCACAAAAGCTTCAAGTTCGAGGTGTTCAAGGGGCAAAGCACCGCCTATGTCATCGACACCATGCAGACGGTTCTGCACTTCTATTTCAAAACCGATTCGTTCCAGGATTGTCTGATCCAGACGGTGAACCAGGGCGGCGACGCCGACACCACCGGGGCCATGGTCGGCATGTTGGCCGGCGCCACCTATGGCGTCACCGCCATTCCACGGGCCTGGTTGAACAAGCTGGACAAAGGCGTGGCCGACGAGATCCGCGCCCAGGTGCCGAAATTGCTGGAGATCGGAGCGTAACGCCGCCGTTTGGCGGCTTACGCCGCCGGCGGTTCGCAGCGTGGGGCATGGTCGTGCTTGGGGCATCCTTCACCGATGCCGGCGCCTTCCAGGCCGATCCAGGCGGCGACCTTGGCCTCATCCCAGCCGACCATGCGGTCTTCGCCCACCTGCATCAGCGGGCGGCGGATCAGCAGATGGTTTTCCAGCAACAGCTCCAACGCCTTGGTGGCGCTTAAGGATTCGGGGACGATGTCGCCGGACTTCACCTGGGGGGCGGCGCGGTTGAACCATTCGGCCACCGGCAGGCGGCCCAGGAAGGCCAGCAACTGGGCGCCGCTCCACGGTGTGGACAACAGGTCGCGCACGTCCAGTTGATGTCCTGAATCCGACAAAGCCTTTTTTTGTCGGGTGTTGCCGCCGCATCCGGGCTTTTCGTAAAAGATCACCTGGGCCATGGCTGTGCTCCTTTCATAAAAAAGGGGGCGCCCCGAAGAGCGCCCCCCGATATCGATCCGCGTGCTTCCGCCATCAACGCCGCAGATCGATCTCGACCCCGGCTTCGCCGGAGAACTCAACCAGGATGTCTTCGTCCCGCACGATGTACTGGCACGCCAGACGATAGGGCGGGGGCATGTCTTCCACTTCGGTCTTGGCCAACAGGTCCTTGGTCAGCTTGCCGTTCACCGACAGGGTCAACTTTTCCTTGTCGGTCAGGTGGATCGCCTTGGGGGCGTTCTGGCCCAGATGGGTCACCTTGATCAGGCACGACCCGCATTCGCCGTCCTGGCACTGGAAGGGAATAGCGATGTTGTTGGCCTTGGCCACGGCCAAAAGGGTGCCGTTGTCGCCGGCGACGGCGTAAACGGTGATGTTCTTGTCAAGCGTCGGACCGCTGAAGGTTACGTTGGCCATCTTGGAATTGCTCCTTGGGGATTTGTCGGAAGGGTCACAGAACCGGGGCTGTCGCCACCAGCACCTCGGCCGCCTGGGCCAAGGGCATGGAAATCGGCGTGATGTTTTCGATCTCCATGAACTTCTTCTCGTTGGGGGTCAGGTCGTCCATGGGGACGATGGCGTAGCGCGGTCCCTTGGCATGCTTGGTCAGGCAGCGGGCGAAGGTCCGAAGAATCTGGTCGTAGAACCGGCAGCCGATGAACACGAAGCCCATTTCGGCGCGGCGCTGCTTGACCGTCTCGGGGATCGGCGTCTGGATGTCGATGTCGGTCAGCACCTCGACGTAGTCGGCGTCGGACGCCAGCACGTCGCCCGCCGGCTGCGCCGCGCCGTGTGGCTTGTACAGCACGGTCGAAGCCTTGGCGCCGTCCTCGGTGGAAAGCTCGGTGCCGTCGGGGGCATAGGACCGGAACCACGGCGCGTCGCCGGTGCGCCGGGCCTTGGACGTGCCTTGGAAAAGCGCCCAGTCGGAACGGGTCTCGGCCAGGGCCTGGGCCATGGTGCCGTCATACCAGGTGTCGATGATCAAAGGCAGCTGGGTGCGGCCGGCCAGCCAGCGATGCAACGCGCTGGGCTGGGGGACGGGCTTGAAGATTTCCAGCATCAGCTTGTCCAGCGTCACCCGGTGACGGAAGGTCTCGATATATTGCGCCGTGTGC
Source organism: Magnetospirillum sp. 64-120 (assembly GCA_001898825.1). Taxonomy (GTDB): domain Bacteria; phylum Pseudomonadota; class Alphaproteobacteria; order Rhodospirillales; family Magnetospirillaceae; genus Magnetospirillum. Next base: position 13,352 of record MKVK01000018.1, on the reverse strand, counting down.
CACATGTTGTTGCGGATGCGGCCGGGAACGGCCACCCGCTTGCACAACCGGGCGGAAAGTTCCCGCGCCCCCGTCGGCACCGGCCAGGGTTCGGGGGTCAGGGTCAGCACTTCGGGACCCAGGAAGGGCACCAATTGGCCGGCCACGATCCGATGACCCAGATCGGTGACGATTTCAGTGGGGGTAGCGGGAACGTTCATGGGCTCAATCCTCGTCGTCGGCGAGTTTGCGGGCGTCGACGGTGATGGGCAGCGGCGTGTCCGCCGGCATGTCGGGCATCTGGAACGACCAGCCGTTGCCGATCTTGATCACGCCGCCCCAAATGCCGGGCTTTTCCGTTTCGACGACTTTTTCTTCCAGGTCCTTCTTGGGGACATAGATTTCGTAATAGTCGTCGACCTTACGCAGGGTCACCTTCATTGCGGCTTCTCCATGCTTTCGATTTCGTGCGTGCGCATGCCGACCAGCATGCCGCGATCCACGAAGTCGATGGCGTAGACATAGAAGCGGTTCAGGAAGGTCCCTACCGACTTCACATAGCCCACGTCGCCCCGGTGGATCAGGAACGCCCCCATGGCGTGGCCGGGATAGGTGCCGTCGTTACGGACTTCCTTGGTGGCCTGAACCTTTTCCCCCGGCTCGTAGGCCGGTGGGCTGTACAGTTCGCTGGCTTCGGCTTCGACCATTGGGGGCCTCGCTGATTACGCCTTGACGATGCAGTTTTCGACCGGGCAGACGGCGATGCACTTCGGATCGTCGCCGTCGCATTCGGTGCAGGCCGACGCCTTGATGACGTAGGTCTCGCCCTTCATGGCGATGGCGGCGTTCGGGCATTCGAATTCGCAAGCGCCGCAAGCCGAGCAGGTGGAGGTAGTGATCTTCAGAGCCATGGCGGTTCTCCTGGTTTGGGGTAAAAAATTTAAGCGATGGAACCCATCGTCACGTCGGCGGTGCCGTTGATGTCGGCGTACCAGCGGGCGATGGCGGTTTCGATGTACTCGAAGGGATAGGCGTCGATGGCGGTGATGCCGGCGGCGGCCAGATCCTTCTTGGGGCACGACCCGATCTTCGACACGAAGACCGCTTCGACGCCTTCCAGGGTCGGGATCAGGTTGTCTTCCAACACGTCGTCGTCGCCCCAGCCACCCTGGCAGTAATTGTCCACCTTGCGATGGCCGACGAAGCGCACGCCGTCATGGTCCACTTCGTAGACCTGGAATTCCTGGGCATGGCCGAAATGCTGGTTGACGCGCCCGCCGCCCTTGGTGGCGACGGCCACCAGACGGGCCGGCGCGGCGGTGTGCGACAGGGTGTCTTCGGCGACGGCGACGGCGGCGTTGCGGTCGGCGCGTTCGCGTTCGACGACTTCGCGGTACAGGCGGCGGGCTTCCGGGTCATAGACGACGTCGGCGTCGATCTTGTCCATGGTGAAGTCCTGCGACAGGTCTTCGCCCAGCATGCCGACCGCGTCGGCGCGGCACTGGCGGCAATGGCGCATCAGGTTGGCGCCGCCGGCCAGCTTGTCCTGCAATTCCTTCAACTCGGCGGCCGACGGGCCGCGTTGGCCGTTCAAGCCGTAATAGGTGCCGTGGGCCGGGTCGGAAATCAGCGGCATGACGTTGTGCAGGAAGGCGCCGCGCTGCTTGATGGCGGCGTTGACCTCCAGCAGGTGCTGGTCGTTGACGCCGGGGATCATCACCGAGTTCACCTTGACCAGGATGTCCTTTTCCTTCAGACGCTCCAGGCTTTCCATCTGGCGCTCGTGCAGGATCTTGCTGGCTTCCAGGCCGGTGTAACGCTTGCCGTTGTAATAGATCCACGGATAGATCAGCGTGCCGATTTCCGGATCGACCATGTTGATGGTGATGGTCACGTGGTCGATGTTGTGGTCGGCCAGCCGGTCGATGTGGTCGGGCAGGGCCAGGCCGTTGGTGGAAATGCAGAACTTCAGGTCGGGCAGACGCTTTTCCACCTGGGAAAAGGTCTCGAAGGTCTTGCGCCAGTCGAACATGGAATCGCCGGGACCGGCGATGCCCAGCACCGACATCTGCGGCACCTTGTTGGCCACCGCGACCACCTTCAACGCCGCCTGTTCCGGGGTCATGCGTTCGCTGGTGACGCCGGGGCGGGATTCGTTCGAGCAATCATATTTGCGATTGCAGTAATTGCATTGGATGTTGCAAGCCGGAGCCACCGCCACATGCATGCGGGCGAAATAGTGGTGGGCTTCTTCGGAATAGCAGGGATGGTCCTTGATCTTGTCCCACACATGGTCGGGCATGTCGCCTTGGCCGGCGCTGGTGCCGCACGACGACTTGGTGGAACAGCCGCTGGCTTGGGGCTGGGCTTCACCACGCTTGGTGATGCTTTGCAAGGAAACGATGTTGGACACCGGCAGCCTCCAATTCAGGGTCTCTGCCAAGGGTGTTGCAACAGGGATGCCAATTTCAGAATGGCGGAAATTAAGGGGTTTTGACGTTTTTGTCGGTTGTCGCATCCCCGACAGGGGCGTCAGAGATGCGACAGAAACGATTTTTTTCACGATTTTCATGGAAAACCGGGTGTTCCATACCTATGGAACAAACCGCACCCATCAAGAAAAACAAGGAGTTCCATGCATTCCCAGGCATCGTTGATCGCGACCATCGCCATGAGTCTGCTGTTCGCTTTTGGTGGCGGCTGGATCGCTTCGATGCTGCGGCTTTCTCCTATCGTCGGTTATCTGCTGGCCGGCATCGCCGTGGGGCCGTTCACTCCGGGTTACGTGGCCAATAGCGGGTTGGCGCAGGAACTGGCGGAAATCGGCGTGATCCTGCTGATGTTCGGGGTGGGCTTGCATTTCTCGGTCAAGGATCTGTGGTCGGTGCGCTGGATCGCGTTGCCCGGCGCGGTGGCGCAGATCGGTGTCGCCACCGCTATCGGTGCCGCCCTGGCCCATTTCTGGGGATGGAGCCTGCCCGCCGGTCTGGTGTTCGGCCTGGCCATGTCGGTGGCCAGCACCGTGGTGCTGTTGCGGGCGCTCGAGGAACGCGGCTGGGTGCAGACCCTGAACGGCCGTATCGCCGTTGGCTGGCTGATCGTCGAGGATCTGGCCATGGTGGTGGCCTTGGTGCTGTTGCCGGCCCTGGCCCAGGCGGCCAAGGGCGGCGACGGGTCTTTCGAGACCTTCCTGCCGGCTTTGGGGGTGACCCTGGCCAAGGTGGCGGTTTTCATCGCTTTGGTCTTGGTGGTGGGCCGGAAACTGGTGCCGTGGGTGCTGGAACAAGTCGCCCGCATGGGCTCGCGCGAGATGTTCACCCTGGCGGTGCTGGCCTTGGCGCTGGGCATTGCCTACGCCTCGGCCACCTTGTTCGGGGTGTCGTTCGCGCTGGGGGCCTTCTTCGCCGGGCTGGTGATGAGCGAATCCGACCTCAGCCATCAAGCCACCGCCGATTCCTTGCCGCTGAAGGACGCCTTCGCCGTATTGTTCTTCGTGTCGGTGGGCATGCTGTTCGATCCCGCCATCCTGGTCGACGCCCCCTTGGCGGTGTTGACGGTGTTGCTGGTGATCATCGTCGGCAAGTCGCTGGCCGCTTTCGCCATCGTGTTGCTGTTCCGCTATCCGGTGGGCACCGCCCTGGTGGTGTCGGCCAGTCTGGCGCAGATCGGCGAGTTTTCCTTCATCCTGGCTGGACTGGGGGTGGCAGAGGGCCTGCTGCCGGCCCAGGCGCAAAGCTACATTCTGGCTGGCGCCCTGTTGTCCATCGCCCTTAATCCCTTGGTGTTCATGACCTTGGGGCCGATGGAACGCTGGATGACGGCCCATCCACGACTGCGGCGGCTTTTGGAATTCGCCGCTCGCGACACCACGGCGGACACGCTGAAGGACCGGGAAACCTTGTCCGGCCACGCCATCATCGTCGGTTATGGCCGGGTCGGGGCCACCGTCGCCCATGGTTTCGACACCGAGAAAGTCCCCTATGTGGTGATCGAACAAAATCGCCAGACCGTCCAATCCCTGCGCAAGAAAGGGGTCGCGGTGATCTGCGGCGACGCCGCCGTGCCCGGCGTGCTGGACTCGGTCGGGCTGGCTTCGGCGCGCTTGCTGGTGGTGGCCATTCCCGACGGGTTCCAGGTGCGCCAAGTGGTGGACGTGGCCCGCGCCGGCAACCCGCATCTGCACATGGTGGCCCGCACCCACAGCGAGAGCGAGCGGGAATATCTGGAACGCCAAGGCGTCGGCATGGCGGTGATGGGCGAACGCGAACTGGCCCTGTCCATGCTGGGCCACGCTTTGCGCAAGGCCGGCATCCAGGACGACGCCGCCAATCTGGTGGTGTCCGGCCTGCGCACGCTGCCGGGAAGTGGGGGCGCTGCAAAAGCCTGATATTTGAAGGTCTGCACCGCAGACCAGCATTTGTGTCAGGGGCTGAGCCATTCGGGGATATGCCGTGCGGAATATCACGCGTCGACCAAAAGAGTGTGAAAGCCAGATCAGAAACGCTTGGTGTAAAATTAAGCGTCTCTGATCTTGTCTCGGATGGCGGATTTATTCATTCCACTAAAAACAAAATTATGAATGCCTGCTTCGTAGGCCTCATCAACAAGGTAATCAATTAGGAAGTGTTTCGTCATAAAGCCATGCGGCGACTCAATTTTGCATTGGCAGCATTTTAAATCGCCATTGCTATTTGATGTTTTGTATTTGTGTCCAAAACATGCCGCTGTAAACCTAAAATGTTTTCTGTTGACCTTGATAATTATTTCACCTGGCATAATATTGCCGTTTTTTTCAAATCCGGTTATGGTCATGCTGTTTTTTTTAAAGAATCTGATGACGCCTTTGATGTCTTTTGTTTCTGAGGCTTTGCATTCTCTGCAATTTTTTTCCTTGCAACCAGTCACGTGACGCACTTTGTTCCACCCTATTTTGGATTTGTTGCTGGCATACCTTGGTTTTCAAGCGTTAATATTATTTTTTTGGCATCAATAAGCTTTCGTATTTTGTATTTCATATTTATTCTGCCGTGATCGGCTCCTACTATTAATGATGTTATTCTTTCAACATAATCTATGTTTACGTCGCCATTTTTGTCTTTTGCGATGAATACGCCAGGGTATTCATCACTAGTATAGTGTCCACCCTTTTTTTCTGGGTGGAAGGTTAGCTCTATTTCTTTTTTTATGTCGCCGCGTAGATTTGTTGTTTTGTGTTTAATTAAATCAACAAGAAAGTCACGCAAGATGGGGCCGACATTTGGGCAATACCCCGCAATAGCGGATGGTGTCTCGTAGTCAAGTTCAATTCTAAAGAATTTGTTGTCGAATGTTGCTATATCGCATGGTTTTCCGGACTCGTGAATTCCATTAAGTGTTCTGATGAACACTTTTTCCTCTTCGAATTCTCTCATGTATTTCCCAAGTGGATGCTTGTCTAGCCAATTCCAGTCACACTTTTGTCTGACAATGATCCATATATTGACATCATTTTCGGCAGCTTTTTTAAAGGCGCTTAGCAGAAGTTTGTCATCGTAAACTGATGTGTCTAGATTATTTGATAAAATTATTATTTCTTCTTTAGCTGATAAAACGAGCTGTTTTAGTAATTCTTTCGGACGTGCCTTTTGCTTGTGGATGCCTTTGGGTGTCCAATTTGCAATAGACTCGCTGAGTTGAGCTTTCAGCTGAATATGTGTGCGGTTTGTGATGGGGTGCGTTGACAGCGGAGTGTTTAGCTCAATGCTGAACGCCGAGTTCCCTCGGCCCGCCTCTTTAATGAGAGCGGAGGGCTCGTCCTCAATATTGGGATAGAAGAGCTGTGGGGTGCTAAGGCTGCCGGTATGAGACGTCGGGACCAAATCCCTGATCGTTTCGTGGACGTTTTTGAACATCATCCCGTTAACGATCGCCTCTCCGTCTTCGAGTATTCGGACAAGCGAGGGGGGGTGCCATTTTTTGCGAGGGGCACTGCTGTTTTGAAGGGGGCGAGAGCGCCGTCCGCGAACGCGAAGCGACCGTGAGACCTGTTTACTTGTTTTCATGCAGCCCCCTGCAAAATGCATAGAAAACGCTAACGCACTCTATGTCTCGCTGCAACCTCAAATGGATTTTTTTGATGGGTCGGCATCTGCTTTTACAGCTGCCGGATCTCGATGTCGTATTTCTTCAGGGCATAGCCGATCTGGCGCGGAGTCAGGCCCAGCAGGCGGGCGGCCTTGGCCTGGACCCAGCCGCAGCGTTCCATGGCTTGAACCAGCCGCGAACGTTCGTCCAGGGAATTCAGGTCCACGTCGGCATTGGGATCAACCGCCGGGGCGGCCGGGGCCGAATATGAAACCGGAGCGGCCACGGCCGGCGAAACCGGCGCCGGGGTGGGTGACGACATGGGGGCGGGGCCGGGCTCGCGGTGCGGCACGGTGGGGACGGGGACCAGATGGCTGGCGCCTTGGCCCTGTCCGGGCTTGCCGTCCCAAAGCGTCGAAGACAGGCACAGGTCACGGCGGCACGACAGGTCCACTTCGTCGATGACGTCGCCTTGCGCCATGGTGGCGGTGCGGTAGATGCAGTTTTCCAGCTCGCGCACGTTGCCGGGGAAGTTACATCGTTGCAGGGTCTGCAACGCCTTGGTGGTGATGCCCACCTTGCGGCCGTTTTCCTGGTTGAACTGCTTCAGGAAGTGGTCGGCCAACAGCGGGATGTCGCCATGGCGTTCGCGCAAGGGCGGCAGGAAGATGGGGACGACGTTCAGGCGGAAGTAAAGGTCGGCGCGGAACTCGCCCTTGGTCACCGCCATTTCCAGATTGCGGTTGGTGGCGGCGACCAGACGGACGTCGACCTTGATGGTCTTGGCGCCGCCGACCCGTTCGAACTCGCCTTCCTGCAGGACGCGCAACAGCTTGGACTGGAAATTGGCGGAAATCTCGCCGATTTCGTCCAGGAAAAGCGTGCCGCCATTGGCCAGTTCGAAACGACCCTTGCGGTCGGCCACGGCGCCGGTGAAAGCGCCCTTTTCATGGCCGAACAATTCGGACTCCAGCACGCTTTCCGACAAAGCCGCGCAGTTGACCTTGACGAAAGGCTTGTCGGCCCGCTTGGACAACATGTGGACGGCGTGGGCGACCATTTCCTTGCCGGTGCCGCTTTCGCCGCGCAACAGCACGGTGGCCTTGGTCGGCGCCGCCTGTTGCACCTGGGCGAACACCCGACCCATGGCGTCGGACGAGCCGACGATGTCTTCCAATCCGGCGGCCCGCGCTGCCGGCTTGATCTTGATGACCTGCTTTTGCAGCCGGGCGTTGTCTTCCATCAGTTGTTCGCGGTCGGCCAAGACCTTGCGATAAAGCCCGACGGTCTGGCCGATCAGGGTGCCGACCATGGTCAGGAAGCGGATGTCGTGCTGGAAGCCGCGCAACGCGCCGCTTTCACGTGACCGCATCACCGACAGCGTGCCGAAGGGCTTGTCGTTGGTCTTGATGGGAACACACAGGAAGGCCAGGGAATCGTCGTCGGGGTCCAGGAACTCGGCCACATAATCGGCCAAGCTGGGTTCGCCCACCGCGCTGGGCACCACCATGGGCATCGAGCCTTCCAGTACCGGACGGATGGCGTCCATGGGGAACTTAAGCGCGCCGTCGCGGGCTTCGCGCAGACTCATGCCGGTGACGGCGGCCAACATCTGGTCGCCGGTGCCGTCATCCAAGGTGACGACGCCGTGACGCATTTCCAGATAGGACGCCAGGATGTTCAAGACGTCGTGCAGCGACTTGTCCAGGTCGAAGGTCGATCCCAGCAGCTTGCCGATCTCGTAGATGCCGATCAGATGGGCTTCGCTGTCTTCGTTGCGCGTCTTGCTCACACTTCCCATGCATTCCACCTTGCCAAGAGGCTTGCTCTAAAAATAGGCAAATCACCAACGTGATTAATTTTAGAACTTTAGGCACGGATTGTGCGCCACGTCCAGTGTCGGCAATGCGACAATTGCTGCAAATGCGAAGGGCGCCCATGCGTTTATCGCACATGGGCGCCCCAAGCGGGTAGGTCAAGGGATGCTTCGGGTGATCAAGCGGCCAGCCGCACAATCCAACGTTGGATGGCTTCCACGTGCTCGGCTTCCTCTTCGGTGAATTCCTGCGCCATGGCGCGGATTTCCGGGTCCGAGGTGCTGTCCAGGATGGACTTGTAGAACTCGTAGCCGCGGGTTTCGGCATCCAGCGCCAGACGCATGGCTTCCTGCACCCCCATCAGCGGATCGGCGCCCCAGATGGCGGCGGCTTCCGGGCTTTCCATTTCCGGCCACTGGAAGTCTTGCGGCTTCATCTCCGGCAGGTCGTGAAAGCCGCAGCGTTCCTTGGCCTGCTGGTAATGCATCTGCGAGTAATGGGCCATCTGGGCGAAGAAGTCGGCGACTTCCTTGTTGCCGTGGGTCTTGGCCGCTTCTGCCAGTTCCTTGAACCGCAGCACCGCTTCCTGTTCCAGCTTGCAGGCATAGGCCAGGAATTCGTCAACACTTTCCATGTCGCTTGTCCTCAGCCGAACTTGAACAAGATGCCATAGCCACCGCGCGGGTAGTTCCACTCGATGTCGCCGGTGGCGGCGCAGACGATGCGGCAGGTGCCGCATTCCAGGCAGCCGTCGGGGGCGATTTCCACCTGACCGGTTTCGGTGCGCGAATAGCAGCCGGCGGGGCAGATCTTGACCAGGGACGCCAGCGCCTCGGTGGGCTGGGTGTGGGGCTTGATGACGATATGGGGGCGACCTTCGTCCACCATATAGCGGTTCTGGTAGAGCTTTTCCTCGACCTTGATGCTGATCTCTTGCATGGCGAACCTCTTAGCGGAAGGCGCGAGCCAGGTTGAACATGTCGCCGATCAGGCCGCCCAGGCTGCGGGTCGAGCGGAACGACTTGGTGACTTTCTTTTCCTTGGACCGCTTGTCCTCGCCGTCCACGCGCAGCATGGTTTCGGCGGCCTGCGACAGCAGGCGGGGATAGTCGGTGAAGAAGTGCTTGTTGTGGTGCAGCACCTTGGGCAGGCGGCGGTACTTGTGCAGGTCCTTGATGACGAAGCTGTTTTCCAGCGCCTTCTTGTAGGCCGACAGCACCTGGGCGGTCATCGGCTTGCCCGCCTTCTTGGCCTCGATGATGGTCTCGGCCGCCAGACGGCCCGAGGTCATGGCCAGGTTCGAGCCTTCACGGTGCACGGCGTTGACGAATTGCGCCGCGTCGCCGACGATCATCCAGCCGTCGCCGAACAGCTGCGGCACGGCGGGCAGGCCGCCTTCGGGGATCAGGTGGGCGGCGTATTCCTTGACTTCCGAGCCGGCCAGCAAGGGCTTGATGGACGGATGGTTCTTGAACTTCTCCAGCAGGAAGGCCGGGCGCACCTGGGCTTCGGTGAAGTCGGAAACCAGACAGCCGATGCCGATGGCGATGCTTTCCTTGTTGGTGTAAAGGAAGGCGGTGCCGACCATGCCGACGGTGACCGAACCGGCCACTTCGATGACCACGCCTTCTTCCTCGCCGATGTTGAAGCGGCTTTCGATGACGTCTTGCGGCAGGAAGTGCATTTCCTTGACCGCCAGCGCCACGGTTTCCGGCTTCACTTCCGGCTTCAGGCCGGAACGGCTGCCCACCAGGGCGTTGACGCCGTCGGCCATCACCACCACGTCGGCGTAGACCTCGCCCTCCTCGCGGTCGGTGCGCACGCCGATGACCTTGCCCTTGCCGTCCTTGATCAGCTCGGTGACGGTGGTTTCGCACACCACCAAGGCGCCGGCTTCGCGGACCTTGCGGTTGAACCACTTGTCGAACTGGGCGCGGATGATGGTATAGCGGTTCGGCTTTTCCTCGTTGAAGGCGTCCGACCGGTAATGACCGCCCACATGGGCCTTGTCGTCCAAGATCCACATGCGCTGTTCGACGATGTGTCGTTCCAGAGGCGCTTCTTCGCGGAAGTCGGGGATGATGCGTTCCAGGGCGTCGGCGTACAGGATGGCGCCTTGCACGTTCTTGGACCCTGAATATTCGCCGCGTTCGATCTGCAGAACGTTCAGGCCGGACTTGGCCAGGACGTAAGCGCAGGCGTTGCCCGAGGGGCCGGCACCGATGACGATGGCGTCGAAAGTCTCACTCATGGTCTTGGTCTCCTTAGCCGGCCAGGCGGTTGACCGCCAGACGGCGGCGGAACGCTTCGGTCAGCGCCGGCAGGATCTGCAGCGCGTCGCCGACGATGCCCATGTGGGCGAATTCGAAGATGGTGGCGTTGGGGTCGGTGTTGATGGCCAAGATGATGTCCGAACCCTCGACGCCGACGCGGTGCTGAATGGCGCCCGAGATGCCGGCGGCGATGTAAAGACGCGGCCGGATGGTCTTGCCGGTCTGGCCGATCTGGCGTTCGGCCGGCATCCAGCCCTTTTGCACCACCGGGCGCGAGCAGCCGTATTCGGCCCCCAGCACGGCGGCCAGGTCCTGGACCAGCTTGAAGTTTTCGGCACGACCCAGGCCCATGCCGCCGGCGACGACGATGTCGGCATAGGCCAACTGGGCCTTCTCGATGTTGGCGTCGGCGATGAAGTCCAAGATCTTGGTGATGATGGACGATTCTTCCAGGGCCAGCTTGTGGGGGACCACGCGGCCTTGGCGGCCTTCCTGGCGTTCCGGCATAGCCATCACGCGGGGGCGCACGGTGGCCATCTGCGGGCGGAAATTCAGCGTGTGGATGGTGCACAAAAGCGTGCCGCCGAAGGTCGGCCGGGTGGCCGCCAGCGAGCCTTCGTGGTCGATGGCCAGCTCGGTGCAGTCGGCGGTAAGCCCCGTGGCCAGGGTGGTGGCGACGGTGCCGGCCAGATCGCGGCCCAGGTTGGTGGCGCCCAGCAGCAGGATTTCCGGCTTGTGGGTGTTGACCAGATCGGTCAGCGAGGCGGCATAGGTCTGGTTGCGGTAATCGGCCAGGATCGGGTCTTCCATCAGATAGACCAGATCGGCGCCGTATTCGAAGCAATCCTTGACGGCGGCCGCTGTGGCTTCGCCGGGACCGGCCAACAGCGCGCCGGCCAGTTCCACGCCCAGCTTGTCGGCCAGCTTGCGGCCTTCACCCAAGAGTTCCCACGACACCGGATGAACGACGCCGCGTTCCATCTCGATGAACACCCAGACGTGCTTGTAGGCCTTGAAGTGCTCGGGGAGCTCCTTCTTCATCCCGGCGCGGTTGCCACCGGCAGCGGCGGCGGCGGGAGCAGCTTTGTCGCTCATGTCACTCTCTCCTTCAGGCCTGGGCCACGCGACCGAGCAGGTCGGTGTGCAGCTTGGGGGCGGCGGCGAAGATTGCCTCGACCGCGTCGTTGGCGATGTCGGTGTGGCTACGGTTGGCGGTTTCCACCAGCTTGGCCTTGTCGGCGCGCGGCTTGGGGGCGAACACCTTCTTCACCACGGTGGGCGAACCCTTCAGGCCGCAGCGGGTCAGGTCCTCGATGCCGGCCTTGGCGGCGTTCAGGATGGTGATCGGCTCACGCGCCGCACGCAGCACGTTGGGCATCGAGCCACGGCGTACCACGTTGGATCCTTCCAGCATGGTGACCATCACCGGCAGGGCGGTCTTCAACACCTGCACACCGCCTTCGGCACGGCGCTGGACGGTGATTTCCCGCTTGGCGGCGTCCAGCGATTCGATCGAGGTGATGTAGGTCAGCTGGTTCAGACCCAGGCGGCAGGCGATGCCGGGGCCGACCTGGGCGGTGTCGCCGTCGATGGTCTGCTTGCCGCAGAACACCATGTCGATGGGGCCTTCGGTCTCGGCGATCTTGCTGATCGCCATGGACAGGGCATAGGACGTGGCCAGGGTGTCCGAACCGGCGAAGAAGCGGTCGGTCAACAGCACCGCCTTGTCGGCGCCGATGCCCATGGCCTTGCGCAGGGCGTCCTCGGCCATGGGCGGGCCCATGGTCAGCACGATCACCTTGCCGCCGACCTGATCCCGCAGCTGCAGGGCCGCTTCCAGCGAGAACAGGTCATAGGGGTTGATGATGGTGGGCACACCCTGGCGCATGATGGTGTTGGTGACCGGGTGGACGCGAATCTGTGCGCTGTCCGGAACCTGCTTGATACAAACGACGATATTCATGGCCGGGCTCCTTGGCGGAAAATCTGGGGGACTAAACGCAAGCCGCGTGCCACTGCAGCAATCTTATAAGAATCAATGCGTTATTGTGTTGTTTATAGGTATGCCATTGTCGCGCTTGCGACAGCTTGTCAGCCACGCCCCGCTTTCAGGGTGTCGAGAGAGACAAAAGCCGGAGCCGCCGGTTGCTGGTCCTGGAACACCTTGAAGACTTTTTCCTCGATTCCGCTGCTGGTGACGAAGTCGTCGTGGGCGCGCTTCAATGCGGCGGCGCAGGCGGCCTTGCGGCTGTCCTCGGGCAGGTCGGCGATGGCGTCCTGGCGCATGTATTGCTGAAAGCGCTTCAGGATGTGCAGACGGCTGACGTTCACGGTGCCCTGGTCGTAGGGGACGTCCAGGGTGATGAAGAAATCCTCGGCCGTGGACAGGCCGCGCAGTTGATCAAGAATGCCGCTCATGCTGATACCCTTTCCGTCTGATGCGCCGGGGCTTTGCTGTCCCCGTGCCTATGGACGCAGCAAGGCTCGTGCCAGCTCAAACGCAAGGCACTGCCTGGATTTTGGGCAAAACATCAGTGTCGCAGATGCGACATTGCAGGCGGGCTTTGCGACAAAAGCCCGGAAATCCGCCCAAACGGCGACTTTTGGAAAAACGGCACGGCTTTTGAATAACAGCCGACGTGGGCAGCAGCCCGCATCGGCGTTATGACCCTTCGATAAAGGGGGAAACCGTGAAACTGATCATTGCCATCATCAAGCCGTTCAAGCTGGACGAAGTGCGCGAGGCGCTGACCCAATTGGGTATCCAGGGACTGACGGCCACCGAGGTCAAGGGCTTTGGCCGACAGAAGGGGCAGACCGAGATTTACCGTGCTGCCGAATATGTCGTCAGCTTCGTGCCCAAGATCAAGATCGAGCTGGTCGTCAACGACGACGTGGTCGACCGCGCCGTCGAGGCCGTTCAGGCGGCGGCCCGTACCGACAAGATCGGTGACGGCAAGATCTTCGTCATGGACGTCGCCCACGCGCTGCGCATCCGCACCGGCGAAGCCGACACCGAAGCCCTGTGATTTCCTGTCTGGAGAGGACACGATCATGAGTCATCTGATCAAAAAGATCGCAGCCGGCGCCGGTGTGGCGCTCGGCACGTTGTTTATGGCCGGCGCGGCGCTGGCGGAAGAAGCGGCGGCGGCGGCGGAAGCCGCTCCGGTTCCGACCCTGGATTCGGGCAGCACCGCCTGGATGCTGACCTCGACGGCGC
>MKVK01000017.1 GCA_001898825.1 Magnetospirillum sp. 64-120 | reverse complement strand
GCGACGCAAGCAGGGCTGGGGCATGCCCCAGCCCTGCTTGCCATCACCACCCGTTTCGGGCATCAAAACCACACCGGACTCCACCCATAACTGGAGGAAACTTCGGTCTCAGGTCACCAGGGGAGTACGGGATCCGGAATCAGCGACGTGTCAACGTATAGGAGCGAGCCACTTACCGCAGACAACTGGGTACGGCCGAACCGCGATGAGCCGCCTAGAACGACCTTGGCACCTCCGAGCCGACGTGCGGTCTCGAACATTTTCGCGCCATTCTTAGCATAGAACTGCCTCAACTCGGTGTCGGCAAACGACAACGCGTCCTCCGCCCGATGCGAGATCATGAGGCTGTTTTTCTTGAGCTCCTTGCTAAAGGTCTCAACCGTTGCGAACTGCCCCGGTAGAGCGCCAGTTGCACGGCCCCAAAATTCACCGATCAGGTGGAAGAGATCCGACTGCAGCTCTAACGCATCTTTCTCGATATTCGGCATAGACACCTAGCTAAACTTACAATTAGTTAGAAGGTATTAAGCAAGTTATAATGAGAACTCGCACTGACGGCAAAACGACCATAGCACCAAAGGTCATCACCGGGCAGATTCGTGTCTTAAATTCCCCGAGACACAACTACCTGAAACACCAAATCACCAAGTGCTGGGCCAACTTGCCAGCCGTCCGGAGCTCTGGAGCAACGGCTTACGTAAAAATATCTGGTTGCCGCTAAAACGAGCAAGGTGATTGGCCAGAGGTCCGTTCAAAGTCACGCCCTGATGAGACGAATGCTTAGCGGTAACGTCGGCTTCACCCATTCGTCGCCGGACATCAGCTATTCCCGTTTCGACCCTTTGGTGCCCATCTCATTCAGAGCAAGTTCAGACCGCCTCCGAACCGGACATCGCCTTCTCGATCCACGAAAACTCTGATGTTTGGCGCTGCTCGTCCAACCCGGCCAGCCAAGAGCGTGATAACAGTGAAAAGCCGCCATTGATTCAAGCGGGGCGGTTAGGCCTGGGTTGAGCCAGTATGTGGGGGACAACCCGCTGAATGAGTGCAGATGGGATGCCTTCAGAACACTATTCATTTCTAGCAATGTCAGGTTGTTTTCGAGGAATTTTCGGCGTGCCACGGAGAGCTGTGCGAGCGAGTGCCGAATCCCCACCGACACGCTAACAGCGTGATACACTCTAACATGCTAGCGGCATGAACCCAGGTTGTCTGCCACGTGATGGTATCAGGCAAAGGGTTGGCTGAGCCAGCTGAGGCGGACTGGGAAACACGAACCCATGGACTTAATGGCCATTAATGCACTTATCGAGCAGCTTCGCCGCGAAACGATCGGCGCACCGCAATGGGTTCCTGCAAAAGGAGTTTTTGAATATCGCGAGCAATCGCCAATCGTTGTCGCGGTTCTTAAGCTCGTGCGAGCAGCACATGGTGTCAATGCGGTTGAAATACTCTGTGCCTCAGGCTTGTTCATCGATGCTGGGGCAATCATGCGCTGCATTGGAGATTGCTGCGACGAAATCCACTTTCTGCTCGAGGGACACCCGGCAGCTTCAGAGCATGTCCTTCGGTTCGTAAAGGCGTTTTTCGAAACCACCATCGACGGCGGGATTGACGATTGTACGCCCAACGTCCCGGTCAAAAAAATTCGCGGGGCCGTCGTCCGGGTTCTGAAGGGACGCCATGACGACGAGACACAGAAAACGATGGAACGCATACACAAAACTTTCAGCGGCTACATTCACGCCAATTACGCACATGTCATGGAAATCTATAACGGTGGCAAGGACGATTTCAATTTAGCCGGAGTGCCCTCCCAATCTCTTAGGGCCGAACGGATGCAATATGTTGATGTTGCGCGCACTTCTGTTGTCCTCGCGGCGGCATTCATCGCGCAGATGCTGACGCTCCACGAGTTACATGGAAAATTTGTCGAACTTCTCGATGAGGCCTGAAACACTCCGACTGAAAACAAGTTTCAGAGGTAAAAACAGGAAAGCTCAACTCTCTTTAATTGATCCCATGCCAAATCGGTCCTATACCATGGAGACACGCGACATCTACTGAGAAACAGCTTTAACGCCGTGCGCAATCACTCCAAACGCCCCTTCTTCCACCACAGCATCACCCAGTTGGAAGCCCTCTTTCAGAGCAGCCAAAACGATTCGCATTCTCTGAAACAGTTGGCGGAAGAGCTTCAGCACCGCGATACCTTGCGCGCGACGAAACTGCGCGAGGAAGTTGCCGCAGCGCTGAACACCATGAAGAGTTCCAAACTCTCACCGCCCCCCCTTACTCCCCCGCATCCGGTCGCACCGCCCCAAGCCACATCTTCCGCGAAGGATTGGGGACTGGACGAGCCTTCCAGTATCCTCGCCGCTTGGACCGCACTCGAAGCGTTAACACCCCAGACCTATCGCCGGCCGGAGGATTTGGCCTCTGGAGATCGAGCCTGCGTCGCTAATTTGCCGAGTGCGGAGCTTCCCTGGCGCAAGGGCGAGCGGTCGCGCCCGAAACGCCGGCTGTTCTACCAAGTCGTGCTGGGATGCATTCCCATGGGGCGGGCCACCGAGGAACTCATCCGCGCCTTCGGCGAAGATGAGGAAAAGCCCAGCCGTATCCAAGAGAAGTCGGCTATCGCCGCCGTCATGATCGATCAGAACGGCGTTGTGGTCGAGGACAAGGCTGTGGCGGTTTCCAGCTTTGCCTGGGCTCTCCCCTTGGCCTTGCAGGGCAAGCTCGGCGAACTGGGCCAATGGCCCTCCATTGAAGGCCGCGTCGTCGAAGAGTTGACCAAACTGGTGGACCGCGTCGATGACAAAGGAAACAAGCTGTCTCTAGATTGGGCCACCATCCTTGCTGCACACAACTGGCTGGTGGCTCGCTTCGGCCTCCCGCACCACCTCGTCGAAAAGCCCAGCTTCGCGATACGAGTCTACCACTATTTCAAGGCCAAGACGCCCCCTGAACCAGCGTTGCTCAATTCGTTTTTTCTGAACGACCTAGCCCAGGTTTCCGCTGGTCTCGCCGCAGGAACCCTGCCTGCGGGCCTGCGGGCATATCTGGGCATGGCTGCGCCCGCATCGACCTTCGATCTGCTGGAAAACACGGCGGCACTGGAGCAGGCGGTTTCTCCTGCGCTAACACCCGCGGCACGGTGGCCGGCACCTGGCGGCTTTCCCCTGGTGCTGCTGCAACAGGCGGCTGTCAACCTGGCACGGACGGAGTTGCGACAGGGCGGCATCGTCGCCGTCAACGGCCCCCCGGGTACCGGCAAGACCACCTTGCTGCGCGACCTCGTGGCGGGGTGCGTGCTGGATCGCGCCCTGGCCATGGCAACCTTTGAGGATCCTGAAGCCGCTTTCACTCCATCCGGCGAGAAGGTCGCGGCTGGCGACAAGGCATTTTTTCACCTCTATCGCCTGAACGAGCGGCTCAAGGGACATGAGATACTTGTGGCATCCAGCAACAACAAGGCCGTGGAGAACGTCAGCAAGGAACTGCCGGCTACGAAAGCCATGGGGCGCGTGGACTATTCCGGCTATTTCGGGTCGATCAGCGATGTCGTGCTCAACACCGACCGGGCCGATGAAGACGGAACCCCCGTCGATCCCACGGACACTTGGGGCCTGATCGCGGCTGTACTTGGCAATGCTCGCAACCGCGCGGCCTTCCAGAAGGCGTTCTGGTGGCATGAAGACTTTGCCTTTCGCCTATACCTGAAGGCCGCCAAGGGCGATCCTGTGGTGCGAGAGATCAAGGACCCGGCCAGCGGCGAGATCCTCGAACGACGGGCGCCGGCCGTGGTCGAGAGCGAGGCTCCGCCGACCGCCGGGCAGGCCAAGGCCAATTGGCGCAGGGCGCGTGGCCGCTTGACCCGCTTGCACCAAGAAATCCAGGCGGAACTGACGAGCCTGGAGGAGGTCCGCCGCCGCTGCCTAACACTGGACAAACTGCGTCACACCTTGGCGGAGGGCCGTAACCAGCTCGATCTGATGCAGGAGCAAGCCCTCCGGCATGAAGCATATCTAAAGCGGGTGCAAATCGAACGGCAGGCCGCCCTTGACGCCTGGACTCCACTATCCAACCAATTGTTCCAGCTGAGAGCCCGCCGCCCCGGCCTGCTGGCGCGACTGTTCCGGACGAAGTCTTGGCGCGATTGGATGGCACGCCTCGCCCCGATTGCCCTGGCCGAGAATAACGCGAGCGACCGCGTGAAGCGTTGCGAAGGTTCGGTGACGGATGCACAGCGTTCTCTGGCCGACTGGAATTCTCGGGTTCGGACGCTGGAGGATCAACTGACCGCCCAGCAGAAACAGGCCGACACCTTGTCCCGCGCCGTCGATGAGGACCGCGGCCGTCTGGGAAATCGGCTGGTGGACGCCGACTTTTTCGCGCAATCGCATACCGATTGGAATCTGGCCTCCCCTTGGCTACCGGACGGCCTGCACCGGAAACGAGAGGATCTGTTCCTGGCAGCCCTTGATGTCCACCGTGCCTTTATCGATATGGCAGCCCAAAAGGTTCTTCACAATCTCAGCATCCTGATGGACGCATTCGCCGCCGGCCCACCGCCGGAACTGGTCAAGAAGGGGTTGCTGGGCGAACTGTGGTCCACTTTGTTCTTGGTGGTGCCGGTGCTCTCGACCACATTCGCCTCGGTGGAACGTATGCTTGGCGCACTTCCGCCCCAAAGCCTCGGCTGGCTGTTGGTCGACGAGGCTGGTCAGGCCCTGCCACAAGCTGCCGCCGGCGCAATCTTGCGAGCCAAGCGGACTATCGTCGTCGGCGATCCTTTGCAAATCCCCCCGGTCGTCACTCTACCCAATCGGTTGAACGCCCAAATCTGCAGCTATTTCAATGTCACCCGGAAACTTTGGGCCGCCCCCGACGCCTCATGCCAGACTCTTGCCGATCGTACCTCGCGCTTCCAGGGTTCTTTCCGTTCCGATCAAGGGCCGCGTCAGGTCGGCATGCCGTTATTGGTGCATCGACGTTGCCAGGAACCCATGTTCGGTATCGCCAACCGGATTGCCTATGACGGGCAAATGGTCCATGCCGCCAAGCCCGACGACGGGAATTCCATCGGCAAGATCTTGGGACCAAGCCGCTGGTTCGACTTGGATGGCACCGCAGATTCCAAGTGGTGCGCGGCCGAAGGCGAGGTCGTCGTCGACTTACTGCGCCGTCTCGCCGATGGCGGGGTCGTTGACCCCGAGCTGTTCATCATAACGCCCTTCCGCAGCGTCGCTCAGGAGATGCGCCGCCGCCTGGACCGAGAGCGTTCGCTCTTCGCCCATCTGAGGATTACCCCAGGCGATTGGACTGCCAATCACGTCGGCACAATACACACCGTCCAGGGTCGCGAGGCCGATGCCGTGATGCTGGTCCTGGGCGCTCCCATGGCGGCTCAGAACGGGGCCCGCGCTTGGGCTACAGGCACACCCAACATCCTGAATGTCGCGGTATCGAGAGCCAAAAAGAATTTGTACGTGATCGGCTCATATGGGGCTTGGTCGGGTATGGGCCACGCGCGCGAATTAAGCCATCCGACCGTGATGCCAAGGGAGCGACTCCAGGCCGCTTCTACAAAGCCAGGCATAGACTGAGGAAGCCCCCATGGCCGATACGCATCCCATAAAGTTGCCGACAATCCCGGACTTGAGCATTCCTGGCGATTATGGCCACGCATGCCTCCACCTGGCTTGGTATCGCGAAGACCAGGAACGGTACTTGCTTTTCGCCATGGTTGAGTTGCTTCCCACAGAATTTCCGCCGCCCGACTCCACGGAGGAGCAATGCCTGCAAACGCGTTCTCTAGGAAGAAGAACGGCCGTTTATGTCCGTCGCGACGTCTTGCCGGCGACAGAGGCACTGACGTGGTACGAGCACTGCCGAGACGGCCACGTACGCCTGCCTGGCAGCGATGTTGTCCTGGCCACCGCCACGCTGGCGCAAGAGCCATGCTGGCCGTTTCTTACCAGCACAAACAACCTGCCGTTCCACTCGTGGGGAACCGTACGCTCTCACCATTTGCTCCAAGCCAGGACTCTAGATGCCGCCCGGCGCCCACTCGTTGACCGGAAGGCGCTCGCCTGGTTGCAGGATCGCCTTTATTTCAGCCTGCTTCAGTATGGGGAGTGGTTGGGATCGATCAATCTGGTCGCTCCCAATCCTGTACTCCGCGCCATTCATCACACGCTATCGGTGGGTGACCAGGGTGAAGGCAGTGACTTTCACGCCATCGTCCGCCAGGGGCACAACATCAGCGGGCTCGTTCTTTACGTGGCCGAGCACCGACACCAAGGTGTCGCGAACCTTCAGTCCATTCCTTTGCTAAAGGCCTATCAACGCATCGCCCATGTTGGGCGCACCGAACGGGTCAGCTTGGCTGTGGTCTGCCCGCAGCGCGGTATCCTGGAGTGGATGGAGCCCCTACCTTTCCTGCGGACCATCAGCATTTCGGGGAGCATACTGGGAACGGAAAAAGAAGTGCATGTTCCGGATACGCCGCGGCGCAAAGGAGAGACTTATCGCGCTACCGTCCGTAGCTCAGAACAAACTAGCGTCATGGGTGAGGACGGTGCGTCCACGCATATTTCGAGATTTCTTTATAGCCAGGAGGCAAAAAGACGACAGAACGCTGAGGCGGAAAGATCTGGGCAAAAGCTTTTCAACGGCTCCCCTGACGAGGCACGGGACTTTGTCCGGCAACTGATCGGACGAGCCCGGCGCCGGGTTATCATCGTCGATCCATACTTCGCCACAACAGAGTTGTTTGCTTTCGCGTTGGCTGTTACCGGCCACGCCATCGGGGTCACAATCCTGACCTCCTCCGGTTGCATGCGATCGAAGGATCAAACCACCCCCGACAGCGAGTCCGGGGAGGTGTTGCTGCACCAGATAGAACACCTTGGGAAACAAGGCGAGCAGCTGAAAGTCATGGTCATGGGAGGCGATACGGGTCCTATCCACGATCGCTTCCTCGTCATCGACGACACCGTGTGGCTATCCGGGAACTCCTTGAACGCCATTGGCGAGCGTGCAGGACTGATGATGAAGGTCCCGGCCCCCGGCCAAGTAACGGACTTGATCGAAATCATCCTCGCAGATACCGCGACCAAGCCTCTTAAGCTGTGGGTTGAAGAGCGCCTGGCAGCGCGAAAAGCGTCTGAACGCCCATGAGAGAGCCGCCATTCAAGGGGCGGGAAACCAAGCTGCCCGAGACAAAAGCCACCGCCACACCTTCCTTGTCTCCGGAACTGATATGGGCGTCGATTTCCGATGATTGCGATGCCGTGGAACGAGATGCCTATTCCACCCCCACCTATCGATTGGCGAAATCACGACACGACGCATGGCGGAACCAAGGTGTATCCACGTTCTGGAATGCGGCCCAGAAGTCATGGCGCCTCTTAATATTAGATCTTCATTTTGATGGGGACAGAGTGGGGCTGCTGAAGGACCGCTTGGATAGGCGCATGGGTCTTACCGAGTTGCGCCTGATCACCGGGAAAAAGGACGCAAAACCAGCTTTCCTCGACCTGCGGAAGACTCTGGAAGCTCTCAATCAAAAAACCCCCAGAAAGCGCTATGACATCGTATTGGCTGACCGCAGGGCCGAATTTTTGCATGACCGCTTCGCGGTCACTGACAATGAACTCTGGCATTTCGGCGGCACCGTTGGCGGCCTGGAAAAAAAGATGACCGCTGTCAGCCGAGGCTGGAATGCCGAAGCCCGGAACTTCATTACGTTCTTCGATCACACCTGGAAGAACCTTGCGGACAAAACCAAATGATCGACACGGATGGCCCTATGGACTGGCGGGAACTCCATCGGCGAGAGGTGAGCGCAGGTCGAGCGGTAACAGGTCACCCAAGCTTCGGCGTGACCGTGTCGATTCTCCGTCCAGTCCTGTCCGAAGCCTTTGCTAAGTTTGATCCGGCCACTCGCGCGGAAGGGCGATATTCGCCCATTGATGTGGATTGTGAGCGGATCAATGCAGCGCTGGTGTCTCAACCACACCCGCTGCCCGAAGAGTGGATTTCCGGCCTTACGGAAATATCCACCCATGGGGTGAACGACCCTGCCGTCGAGTGGATCTGGGGAGCAGCCGTCGCTAACGCCATCATAGAATATCCCCAATACGGTGCGGATGCCGCGTGGAGCTTGTTA
The DNA here is from genome assembly GCA_001898825.1 of Magnetospirillum sp. 64-120. Classification (GTDB taxonomy): domain Bacteria; phylum Pseudomonadota; class Alphaproteobacteria; order Rhodospirillales; family Magnetospirillaceae; genus Magnetospirillum. The sequence goes on along the minus strand of MKVK01000017.1, from coordinate 8,757 downwards.
GAAAACCGCTACATCTCTCAGGAAGCCATCATCCAGATTTTCGCCGACGGCTTGGCCGGACCCTCGCGAGACGCCGTTTTGAAGGCATTAACGGAACTTGCCAGCTTCATCGGCGCGCATCCAGGCATTGGGGTCTACGCCCCAGAACGCTATGGCCTGACGAAACGGCTGGAGGAATGGCGGCGCAAAGAATTGATCGAGACGGTTTGGCGCGACCCGTTGGACCATGTGCCATGGCTTTATCCGCCGATGCGCTTATTGACAGCCCTTTTGCCGACGGAAAAGGCATGCTTTCTCACGCTCCTTGAAAAAACTCGCCTTCCCCTCGCCGTCGCGCAGGCACTCGATTCTCCGGAAATCTTTGAAAGACTAGACCTGCTTTTGGAATTGCTGCTCTTGGCGCCCGATACCTCCGAGGACGACACCGGGAACCGCTGGTCATGGAATCGCAATTTGACTGCACCGAAGTTGCTGGCGGCCACTTTGAAGCATGCCAAGGAAGCGCTCGATCCCAGGAGTGACACACGAAGTATCGAAAACCTTGACGCCCAGGCTGCTCCAATCTTCGCAGCCGTCGCCAAGACGCTATTGAAACGGAACGATGGAGTATTCCTGGCATTCCAATGGCTTGGCCACCTCATCGGAGAAGAACACAGGCAATCTAACCGGAGCTCTGAAATCTGGCATCCCACCCGTGCCGCAATGAGCGCACTGGCAGAGGCAATGGCCGGCCTTGATATTGGCCTTGATCAGGGTTTGCGGGCGTTTCAACTCATCCTTCCAGCCCCATCGCGGTTGGAGGAAATGCGTAAATCGGGCATTGGCGACCAGGAAATGGGCTGGGTAACTTCAGCCACCGATGCCTTTCTGGCAACCACACTGACCGAGCAGGCGGATGCCCGAAGCCAAACAAGAGCACCGGCAGCCACTTCCCTTATCGCACTATACCACTCTGTGCTGATTCGCCGGGATCAGGGGCTCTATGTGTTCCAGCAGGATCCATTCCCCACATGGCGGCATTGGCAACCCGCACAGCTTTATCTCTCTATGGATGCCCCCGTGGCGGAATGGGAGAGCGGCTGGCGATCTTTGGCGGAACAACGCCGTCGGGCCTTTATGACCCACGATGATACCCAAGCCGATGACCCGAGCTTCTTTCATGCCTGCGTAGGCCTTTCGCTGGTCGATTATCTGGCGTTTGGCGCAATAGCTCGGCCTAAAGAAGCGTGGGAGTGCTGGCTTTCCTTGTTCGATTGCGTTTTCTCCGCAGCCCTTCAGCTAAACTGGGTCAGGCATGACCGTTGGCGCCATCTTTTGGCCAAGGCGTTTGCACGTCTCCCTCATATTCGGCGAGTGGACGATGTTGAGGAGATGGCGGCGCAGTTAAGCCGGCTTGGCGGAGATGACGAACTGCTGGTCTGGTGCTCAGCGATGATCCTGGACAACGGAGTGGAAGCTCCGCTGTTGGCGCAGGCGATGCTGACGCACCGAGTGAACCTGACCGCCCGTCTGGCGGACTTTATTGCATGGGAGGAACGAGAGGGCACTCGTCGCCCAACGTCCCCACTCGCTGAAAAAGCCAAGGAAATAATGCACGTGCTCCATTCGGGCAGACACTTGCTGAGACCGACTTGATCCAGGGTCCACGCAAGCTCTGCCGGAGACAATTGTAATTCTGTTCTGTCAGGACGCGTAAAATGGCAGGAAAACGGCAACATTATGTCCCCAGGTTGCTTCAACGCGGCTTTCTCGCCAATCCGCAGGATGAAGCTGAGCGGACTTGGTTGCACCGTCATGGTGCCGAGGCGCGGCTGGTTGGTATCCGCGACGTCGGGGTCGAAGATTGGTTTTACTCTCGGAAGTCACTTGATGGAACGCCGACTCTCGACGACATGATCACCGACCTTGAAGGTGATCTTGGCACCTGTGTCGGGGCGCTGAGAACGTGTCCACCCGGCAGTGTTGTCGATGCCACGGAGGCCGCCCGCACCGTCGTCCATCTGGTCATTCGCACAGCCCATTTGCGACGAGTGATGTCCGCCGGGATGACCGGTATCGTTGACGAAATTCAGTCCCTCTTCACCGATCCCGCACGGCTAGGCAGGATGATCGGCACCGCAAAACCGGCGTTCGCCCCCGTTGTCTTGGACACGATCCGGGACAGCGCCGCAGAACTGGCTAAGGCCGGCATTCCTTCGGCTTTTTCTGAGCGCCTAATCGCCTTCTTACTACGCGAGCTTGGAGATCGGCTCATCGAGCAAGCTGTAAAGGCGATAGGCCCAATTTTTCCCCAGCTACTTGGAGGTCTCGCGAACAGCATACGCGACGCTCACAACTCGATCTTGGCGACCAACCCAGAAAGCAACGGCTGGATGACTGCCCTTGCCGCTCTCGCGTGGACCGTCGAGGCCGGCGTCGGTCTAATCTTGCCCGACGCGGTCGCCCTCGCGACCGAAGGCGATGGTCGGCTAATGCCACTGCTCTTCACCACGGCAACCGATGTCCGAGCTGTGGTAATGCCGATCTCAGCAGATCGCATTCTGGTCGGACGTGTAAAGGGCAGCGCGCCAATCGACCTCAGCAACTTCAACACGCATGCGGCGACAAACTGCGAAACCTTTTTCATCGGCCCCAGGCCGTTCGACGAGGACAAGCTGAGCACTCTCATCGGATCCGCCACGGCCAGAGAGATTGAACAAGCGGTCTTGGCCGCGGTGAGCGAAGCAGAACAAGTCCGGTCGATAGCCGGCATAACGATTGCTCCGTCCGAACCCCACGCATTTACGCAACAAGGTTTCTCGTACAGCGTCCGGCTCGCCGACTTCGGAGACGAGGTTCGCGCCAAGGAATTTGCGGATGTGCTGCATGGCGTGGTCACCGCGCTCGGTCGCCACCTCCCTCTCCACGAACTCGACGGATTTACCCTTGCGACCGACTATCGCGGCGCATTAGCGACGGTTGATCGCGGGGACCCAAGTCTGCCACCGGTCACCAGCGATGCGCTCAGCTATGGCGTGGGCGTCGCCAAACCAGTGACCGTGATCCGCAACGGTGCCCACAAAGAGCATCTCGTCATCGCGGCCGGGCTAGCCGAGACGTGGTTGTCGCCGGATCCCGGAGTGCGCTCTTCCGGCCTCTACACGCTTGTTAAGATGCTGGCTGGGATCGCGCATTCAACACGATATGCCAGCGCAGGAACGTTCAAATATACGCCGGATATCATGGGGCGCGAACTCCATCTTGCGGTCGCCGCGACGCCCCCCGGCTACTGGAGCGCACGCCAGGCTGCCTTCGTCGAGCCCGATCAGGGGCAGGTTTATGCCGATCTGGTCATCAAGAGTCTGGACTTTGCGGCGCGTGAGATCGCGGACGAGCGCGCCCGTATCCCGGAAAGTGGCCAGATCGGAAACACCATAAGGCGTGCCTTGGAATGCGTGTCTGCCGTCCTAGGCCACACCGCCGATTGGCTTGGGCATCGCGACGGCCTCGCCGAGGGACAAGCGTTTGCAGGAAGTGACCTACCTGAGCGGTTGAGGGCAAGGGGGCTTGACCAGTGGATCGAGTTGTTCGGCCGCGATCTTGCCGCCTGTTACCCCCCGGAAGGTGCTCTGAACATGGAAATCGTAACCGGCCTTAGTCCGCATGTCGAACGGCTGTTCTGGAGTTTAGGCATCTATTGCTGGCCTTCGGACAATGATGTTCGTTGCCTAGTGACGGACCGGTTCTTTTATCCGCCGAAGTTGCCTTGAAGAGACGAGACCTATCGTCACAGTAGGCATGTAGGCCGACCTGAAAGACATCAACTAAACGGGGAAATCGCCGGGTCGGGATTGCCGAATTCAAACTCGACCCAATCGTCATTGCCATTCTCGTCCGCCTTAATGACCGAGATCACGGTAGGCAGCCGGCCCTCCTGCAAATTGCGTAGGAATGCGGCCTGGGCGGGGTTAGGCTGGCGTGGCATCCTGCGGCTCGCCTCTATGTTTTTTGCGCCATCGTCCGCGAGCGTTCGAAGGCCCGCGAGGATTTCCACGAGTTCACGCGAACTTATACGAATCTTCCTTCCTCCCATCAAGCACCCCCCATAGTGACCAAGGCCATAGCCAGTCTCCCGAGCACGCAATGCTGCGTTGACCGGCATCGCCACCGGCTTCGGTAGCTCCACAAGCATCGTCGAGAACAGAACGTCGAGTTGGTCCTTAGCCTGGCATCCCTGGCGGACAATAAGCATCGGGCGGACCCAGCGCTCCGCCGGCTCTGCACGATGAGATGACCACGGCCGTTCTCGCACCATCAGAAGCAAGACGAAGTCGATCGACGAATATTGGCGCAGGAACTCCTCGACAATCGTCGTCGCCGACACCTCAGCCCAATGGGGGGGGCGATCTGCAAGTGCGGTGCAGTCACCGTCACCGACAATTACGCCGGTGACGCCCTCAGCACCGCGAAGCTGCGCCGCCTTGGCTTTGAGCGCGTTGTAGAGAGGATTGCGGTCTTTTATCGTCGGGGCATCATAAGCGGCGAAACCACCGGAACTGTAGGGCGATCTTGTTGGATTGATAGTGATGTCAAGCCCAACCTCGTTGTCATCGATCGTGATCCGTAACAGCTTTTCGCCGGCATTCATCTGATCGCGCAATTGAGGCGCGATCAGATCACGAACAAACGCATGCAACTGCTTGCGTGGCGGCAGCCGCAAAACGGTCCGGATACCTCGTGCGCTTTGATCGCGCTTTGATTTCACGCGCAGATCCACACCCCCGATCGGAAGTCCCAGCTTAGCTTTTGCCGCTTCGATAAGCTGGCTAAGTTCAAAGTAAGGATTGTCGTCGTCAAGCCCTTCGTCCGACACAACAGTGATGTCGGCGGTAAAGCGCAGAGCGCCATTGTCGAAGGAGACGTCAGGACGTCGCCCCGACGGAAGCGGTACCTCGTTCCGAAGCGTTCCGTACTTCGCCAACGCATGAAGGACTGCTACCTCCCACATGGCCGCAAGGCGATCCTTACCTGGCCGGTTTAGACGCGCAGCAAGCTTATCGACCACGTCGCCATCAAATGCCTCGCGCAGTTCGTTCAAGCGCCTCTGTAATGCGCGCCTTGCAAAGACCATTGCTGAGCTCCCTCGCCGAGCAGTGTTCTGATTTTCAAACAATCTCGGAGCCGACCGTATCTGCCATATAAAGCTTACTTTGCCTCAGATAGCCTCACAATCATCTGCAATGATCATCCCAGACCTTACGCCGAATAATAAAACCGAACCAAAGCCTTCCACCTATGCGTGCCATATGATAACTTTAGCAACCTCTGCACTTTAAAGATAACTGCGAATTATGGACAATTCGACGGCGCGGTTAGATATAGAAGTTGTTGTCGTCTGCGATCCTGTGGAGGGGCAGGACGACAACATTAATCATCTTAGCCGCAACGGTGATCGGCCAGACCAAAGCTCACTCGAATTGATCAGGGGTGGTCTAGCCGAGGTGACGGACAAGGTCGTCCACTACAGCCGCATCGACGACTTCGTTGATAACATTACGGCCCACCGCAACTCAGTTATTTTTCCGTATTGGTTTGGCGAGGTTTCAAGAAACCGCCATGCGCTGGTCCCGGCTATTTGTGAAGCCTATGGCGTGCCCTATGTCGGTGCGGATACGTATACAAAAAGCGTCTGCAACGATAAGCACCTGTCCAAGCTAATTTGCTACGAGTGCGGTTTGGCAACCCCACGTGGCCTGCTCGTGACTGGCCCTGATGACCTTTCATGTCCGGCCGACCTCCCTTTTCCGGCGGTGGTGAAGCCGCTTTTCCAAGGATCAAGCTTGGGGATCAGCGAGGACAGTTTGGTCCGCGATTTGTCGGCGGCTAGGCGGGTGGCGTCGGAAATTGTTGAAGTATTCGGATGGCCGGTGCTGATCGAAGAAATGCTGATAGGCCGGGAAATCTCCATATGCGTGTTGGGCGATCACCAGTCGGCGCCGGAAATCAGGGCCCTATCCTGGGAACTGAACGGCGATCCGGCTTTTTTGGACCAGAGGCTGTTCACTTACGCCCTGAAATACCTAGATGACGTTCAGTTTGCACCCATCTTAGCCCCGGAAGTTCTCACACCCGGGCTGCGTTCGGCCTGCGAGAAGTTGTTCCGCATGCTCGACAAAGTGGAAGTGCTGCGGATCGACGGCCGGCTTACCGAAAAAGGCTTTTCCGTAATTGAGCTTTCCCCCGACCTTGACCTGCGACCCGATGGGGAATTGGCGGTTGTTTTCGGTGAAGATGGCTATCCGAGCCTTCTTCGCCGCCTACTCATCAACGCCTTGAAACGTCATCGAAGTTAGCCTCCAATGGACGATGAACACTAGGTAATAGCCTGATTTTAATCGGTAATTCATTGCCGGCGATGAGTTCTTAGCGCCCCTTAAAGTGCAAGCCCAGAACTCCTCATCCATTTCATCGGGACGGCTCGCGGCCTCGTCATGGTGAAACTGGGCTTGAAACTGATCGCCCTTCTCTCGGAAATATACGCTCAAGTTGTAGTGGGCGATCTTCGCCAACTCATCGCTGAGGTCGGGGATCGAATGTACCAACCGGACCAGTTCGTCGGCTGCCGAGGCATTCCCCGAAGCCAAACTGTTGCTTAGTAGCAGCAGGCGGTCGCCGTCCTCGGTGGCCAGCATTATCGCCTGTGACAACAGAAGCGCGGCACCATCGCGTTCCTCGCCGGCCATCAGGGCAAGGACCGCTTGATTGTTCAGGATTGAGTACCGCTCGACCCACACGCTCTGCGATAGCTCGTCAGCGCGGAGAAGTTCCGCTCGTGCCCTGGCAAGCTCACCCTGGTAGCCGAAGTGCTGGCACAAGGCAACTCGGGCCGCGGCTTCGTCGGCCAGCCAGCCATGGCGCTGCGATAGCGTGACCGCCTGTTCCAGAAGCGCGATGCATTCGGGTGCGTCCTGGTCCTTGTAAAGCCCGATGTCCGCGCACCGCAGAACGCTTGCGTAGACCGGATCGTCATGGAAGTCCTCCCACGTCAACAGGTCACGATAGAGATTTTCTGCTTGCTGCAGTGAACCTTCGGTGCGTAGGGCGTGGACCCTGATGAGGCCGGTACGCAGGCGCACAGCACGGCACCGGCGGTCGTCCGCCGCGTATTCGCGCTCCAGCTCGTCGAGGATCTCCATACCTGTATCGAAATGGTCTGTCGCCACGCAGGCGTCCGCGTAGATCATGCGTGCGCCCAGGCTCAACTTTGTGGCCTGCCCCAGACATTCACACGCCTCATCCAACAGGCATGTGTCGAAGAGCACCGTACCCTGACGCTCGATGAGAGTGTCCAGGCGGCTGGCCGTAGTCGTCATTGTCAGGCGGGAGGACTGGTCGCGGATGTCTTGGAACATCTTCACCAGTCTCCCAGGTGCAAAGCTACCCAGGGCGGAACGCCCATGCTGTTCCAGGATCCAGACCAGTTGCTCAGTCTGACGGGATTCCAGGTAAAGGATGGGCAGCCAGTGCATCGCATCAGCCGCCAGGAAGCGGTCGCCGCGGTCCAGCACCTCGCGGTAAAAATGCTCCCACACTGACCCCGCGATCAGCCTGAATTTGGTATTCTGCCCATCCTTGATGAAGGTCGCGATCACACTGTCGTGGGCGATTCTGACATTGCGGCCCTGGACGGCAAGGTAGGTGCCTTCCAGTGCCTGTATCTCTCGCCGGAAGTCGAGCAGCACCTTGAGGGCGGGGGTGCGCACTTGCTGGGTGGCTAGGGCGCTGCCCAGTACTTCTAGCTCGACCTCTGCACCGTGAGCCACAAGCAGCGCCAGCAACAGGCGTTGCGGGTTGGAGAGGGAGCGGATTGCCATCTCACCAATCGAGGCCTGCTCGTCATTGTCTCGCTCATTGGAATTAGCGATACGGTCGGCCAACACTTGGACATCGACAATAACTCTGAGATTGAAGTCCTGGGCCTGGTAGTGCCTGACTACGTTAGACACCAGGATGTCCGGTCGGTCCTTTAGCCCGCGCACCAGTTCGTCCGCTGGCATGTGTTGCAGATCGTAGACGCAGCAATCCACTTTCTCAGTGGCTAGGGCCGAGTAAACCGCCTCCCATGGAAGGGCGCCGTTGCTCCCGACCGTGTATTCGAACACCCCCGCCAATCCCTCATACTGAAGGAAGGCCGTCCTAAGGTACTCCAGCGAAGGGCGATCGATCTTGTGGATGCTCTCGATACGCAGTACGCAGGGCGTGGATGAGAACACGGCCCCTAGATACGAGATGATCTCCTCTTTGATGGACTCTGGCCAGCCACCGCTCAGCGACCGGAAGCCCTTGAACTCACTGGCCAAAACCTCCTTGAGCGCCTCAACGCCCTCCTCACCGAGGAGTTTCTTCCCGAAATGTAAGGCCGCATGCTTGGCTGCCACACCAGCAACCTTTTTCATCATGGCTCCCCCGAGCCTCAGCGCGAGATACTCATCGATGTTGAGAATGCGGGAGTCGCAGGACGACAACTGGGCCAAGGCCCGAAAAATACGCAACAGATAATCCCCGTCATCGGGCTGATAGTCGGGGTAATCAATCACCTCCAGGCGAACTACAGGTAACTGCGCAGATTTGAGCACCCGACTGACCAGCCGGGTCTTGCCAAATCCCGTCTTTGCCCTAACGAGCAAGACTTTTGGCGACTTACCGCACGCTGCCAACCATTCAGACAGAAAGGCGAGCTCAGTCTTTCGATTGATGAAAAGTTCTTCGTCCATAATT
>MKVK01000016.1 GCA_001898825.1 Magnetospirillum sp. 64-120 | reverse complement strand
TGACATTGGCCACCGACAGGGTCGAGTCGATGTCCGAGGCGTTGCCCAGCAACTGTTCCGGGGTCAGGGTGATGGTGCCGTCTTCGTTCATGCCGAACGCGGTCGGGCCGGTCACCACGGTGGCGTCGTCCACTTCGGTCACCGTCACCGGCACGTCCACCGAGCTGGTGCCGCCCTGCGGATCGGTGGTGACCACGGTGAAGCTGTCGCTGCCCGCCCAGTTATTGTCGCTGGCGGTGAAGGTATAGGCGCCGGTATTGGGATCGATGGTCACGCTGCCATGGTCGGTGACCAGGGTGGTGATCGGATCGCCGTTGTCGTCGGTGCCGAAGGAATAGGTCACCGCACCGTCGGTGTCGGTGGCACCGACCGAACCGGTCACCACGGTGGCGGCGTCACTGGTGCTTTCAAAGCCCTCGCCGCCCGTCACGGTGAAAACCGCCTGGTCGTCGCTGGCAACGACGGTCACCGGCACGTCGAAAGTGGTGGTTCCGCCCTGGGAATCGGTGGTGGTGACGGTGAAGTGGTCGGAACCGCTCCAGTTGTTGTCAGTGGCGGTGAAGGTGTATTCGCCGGTGGCGGCGTCAATGGTGACGGTACCATGGGCGGTGGGCTGGGTCAGGATGGGGTTGCCTTCGGCATCGATGCCGAAGGAGAAGCTGACCGCGCTGCCGTCCAGGTTGTCGGCGTCGGTGGCAAGAACCTGGCCGGTGACCACGGTGGCCGCGTCGGAATCGCTTTCGGTGCCAGTGCCGCCGGTGACGGTGATCACCGCCTCGTCTTCCACGTTGGCGATGTTGAGATCCACCACCTGACTGACGACGTTGCCCTCGTCGTCGGTCACGAAGACGGTGAAGCTATCCTGGCCGAAATAATCCTGCGTGGGTTCATAGGAATAGGTGCCGTCGGCGTTGACGCTCACCGTCCCATGCTCGGGCTGCAGGAAGCTGATGACCACCTCGCCGCCATCGGGGTCACTGGCGTCGATGCCGAAGGTCAGGGTCTTGTCTTCGGTCCAGTCAAGCGGCGTCGGCACCGGAACCAGCGACGGGTCACCGTCGCCGGGGACGTCGATCAGAATACCGCCGAACACCGGCTGGGAGTCGACGAAAGTGTCTTCCAGGGTGGCGGCGGGGATGACGTCCTGAACCACCTCTTCGACCACCTGTTCGACCGCCGGGGCGTCAGCCACCACGTCCCCATTGTCGACGAATTCGGTGGGAATGCCGTCGCCGAAGACGACGTTGGCCACAGACAGGTCTTCCTGGATGCCCAGCTTGACTTCGGTGTCGACGATCTCGGGAGATGCCGTCTCGTCCTGGACCACTTCGGTCGGCGGCACTTCCGGCGGCTCGACCGGGGTGGGAGCCGCCTGTTCGACGACGATTTCCTCGGCCTGGATCAGACCGGCCTGAACCTCAAGGCCCTGCTGCACCTGGTTGCCGGTGCCCGACCCCTGGTGGACGTTGGCCAAGCCGCCCAGGGCGGCGTCGCCCAGGTCGACGTTGCGCACCAAGTTCAGCTTGGAATCGCCCATGCTTTGGTTGCCGACATCGGAAAGGACGGTCAAGTCATCCAATGCCTGTTGCGCGTTCTCGGACGGGGCGCCGTTGGGATTGGCGTTTTCTTCCGGGGCGTCGTTCAGGTTTTCGTCGGCCATGGTCAGCTCCTGGGCAAAAAAAATCCCGGGCGCAATGCGCTCCGGGATCATTCACTTAGTATATTGGATCAAATTTTATGCAGAATCCAGTAGATTCTAGCGCCCGCGACCGCGGCCTTTCCCGCGGCTTTTAGGGGCCGGACCGCGCGGCGCCGGCGCCGTCGGCACCCCCAGTTCCTGGGCTTCCAGACGGCGCAACTCGTCGCGCAGGCGGGCGGCTTCCTCGAATTCCAGGTCGGCGGCGGCGGCCTTCATGCGCTTTTCGATGTCGGCCTTGACGGCGGCCAGATTGTGACCGACGCCGTGGGCGATGCCGGCATCGCCGGTGTCCACCGTCATGTAATCGCGCTCGTAGACGCTTTCCAGCACGTCGCCCACCGCCTTCTTGATGCCTTCCGGGGTGATGCCGTGGGCCTCGTTATAGGCCTGTTGCTTCTCGCGCCGGCGGTTGGTCTCGCCGATGGCGTATTCCAAGCTGTCGGTCATCTTGTCGGCATAAAGGATGACGCGGCCGTCGATATTGCGGGCCGCCCGGCCGATGGTCTGCACCAGGGACGTCTTGGACCGCAAAAAGCCTTCCTTGTCGGCGTCCAGGATGGCGACCAAGGCGCATTCGGGAATGTCCAAGCCTTCGCGCAGCAGGTTGATGCCGACCAGAACGTCGAAGGCCCCCAGGCGCAGGTCGCGGATGATCTCGATGCGTTCAAGGGTGTCGATGTCGGAATGCAGGTAACGCACCCGCACCCCGTGCTCGTGCAAATACTCGGTCAGGTCCTCGGCCATGCGCTTGGTCAGCACGGTGACCAGCACGCGGTGCCCGTGGGCCGCCATCTGCTTGGCCTCACCCAGCAGGTCGTCCACCTGGTGCTCCACCGGGCGGACGATGCAGACCGGGTCGATCAGCCCGGTGGGACGGATCACCTGTTCGGTGAAGACGCCGCCGGTGCGCTCCAGCTCCCACGGGCCGGGGGTGGCCGAAACGAACACCGAGGTCGGCCGCATGACGTCCCATTCCTCGAACTTCAAGGGTCGGTTGTCGATGCAGGACGGCAGGCGGAAGCCGAAATCGGCCAGCACCGACTTGCGGGCATAGTCGCCCCGGTACATGCCGCCGATCTGCGGCACGGTGACGTGGCTTTCGTCGACGATCAGCAACGCGTCGGGCGGCAGGTACTCGAACAAGGTCGGCGGCGGCTCGCCCGGCTTGCGCCCGGTGAGATAACGGGAATAGTTCTCGATGCTTTTACAATGGCCGGTGGCTTCCAGCATCTCGATGTCGAAGGTGGTGCGCTCGCGCAGGCGCTGGGCTTCCAACAGCTTGCCCTCGTCCTCGAAGCGGGCCACCGTCTGCTTCATCTCGGCCTTGATGCCCGACAACGCCGCGGTGATGGTGGGGCGCGGCGTCACGTAGTGGCTGGACGGATAGACCACCACTTCGGAAAGCCGCACGGTCTTTTCGCCGGTCAGCGGGTCGAATTCAGCGATGCTTTCGATCTCGTCACCCCACAACGACACCGCCCAGGCGCGGTCTTCATAGTGGACGGGGAAGATTTCCACTGAATCGCCCCTGACCCTGAACGTCCCGCGCTCGAAGGCGGCGTCGTTTCGGGTGTATTGCAGCTCCACCAGACGCTTCAGCAGGTCAGTGCGGTCGATGCTTTCGCCCGCCACCAGCCGGAGCGTCATGCGGGCATAGGATTCCACCGCGCCGATACCATAGATGCACGACACCGAGGCGACGATGATGACGTCGCGCCGTTCCAGCAACGCCCGGGTCGCCGCATGACGCATGCGGTCGATCTGTTCGTTGATCTGGCTATCCTTCTCGATATAGGTGTCGGTGCGCGGAATATAGGCTTCCGGCTGATAATAGTCGTAATAGGAAACGAAATATTCGACGGCGTTTTCCGGGAAGAAGCTTTTCATCTCGGCGTAAAGCTGCGCCGCCAGGGTCTTGTTGGGGGCCAGAACCAGCGCCGGGCGCTTGGTGGTGGCGATGACATGGGCCATGGTGAAGGTCTTGCCCGACCCGGTCACCCCCAACAGCACCTGATCGCGCTCGCCGCCCTCGACCCCCGCCACCAATTCGGCGATGGCCGTGGGCTGGTCGCCCGACGGCTTGTAGTCGGACACCAGCTTGAAATCCGCCGGCCCGGTGGGCAGGTCGGGACGGTCGACGAAGGGCAGGGAAAGCGGCGTGGTGGTCATGAGGTGGTTATAGCAGAAACCACCCCATGCCATGCCACAGTGTTTACGAGGCCGGACCCGACAGCGAGGCCGTGGCGGGGCGTCCCGCTTCGATCAACGCCTGGATGAAGTACTGATCCGACAGCATCTTGGCGGTGGCGTTGGCCAAGGCGCCTTCCACCGCTTCCTTGGCGTTGCTGCCATTGAAGATCATGATGTCGGCAGCCTTGTGTTCACCGGTATAGACCTTGGCGTAGAAAGTCTTGCCGGCGGCATTCAGCACCTGGGCACTGATCGTCACCTCGCCCTGGGCGTCGCCGGTCATGAAGCCGGTCTTGAAGTCGTTGTAGAACTTGTTGACGTCCACCAGCACGAAGACGTTGCCGGGGGCGATCTTGAAGCCCCGCGCCGACAATTCGCTCTCGATGGCCTTGCCGATCAGCGAGGGAATGTCTTGCTTGGCGACGATAGCCGCCATCTCCATGCCATAGCCGTTCTTCTTGACGCTGATACGGTCGCGGTTCGAGGTCCGGGCATCGCTGGCCTGAACCTTGACCTGGACTTGGTTGGCACCGCCGATCGCGGCGCTGTTGGCCATTTGCTTATAGTTCAGGTCGACTTCATCCACCGTCAGCGCACAAGCGCTCAGCGACGCGGCACACAACAGCGCCGCCACTATCCGCAACATCATCTCATCCCCCTTGAACGTCTTGATTGCAACCCGTCGGTTATAAGGGCGGGAGGCAATGCCGATGATGCGTCTTTTAAGAGAATTCGCTTTTGTGGTCATGGTTCTGGCTGGATCGCTCACCATCGCCAAGGCTGCGGAACCGCCTCAGCAGAACACAGCCTGCGCCGATAACGTCCCGGAGGACATGCGCACCTTATGGCGCAAGGTGTGCGACAGCCCCAGCAAGGACCGCACCCTGGCAGAGATGCACGCCGCCACAGCCGCCCTGGCCCGCCACCACCTGCCTCTGGCCACGGATACCTTCGACCACGTCCTGGCCGCCATCGAAGCCATCTACGCCGATACTCCCACGGCGGAAAAAGCCCGCTCGTTGTGGAACGCCGAAGCGGTCAAGGACTTCAAGGGCGAGCCGTATGAACGCATGATGGCTTACTATTATCGAGGCGTCCTGGCGCTGGCCGCCGGCGATTGGGACATGGCACAGGCCAGCTTCCAAGGTGGGATCTTGCAGGACACCATGGCCCAGGACCAACGCTTCCGCGCCGACACCGCCGCCCTGATCTGGTTGCAGGGCTGGGCTGAACATTGCCGAGGCAACGACCTGCGTGCCGCCGAGCTGTTCACCGAGGCCAAGGGCATCAACCCGTCCCTGACGCCCCCGGAGAAGGCCGACAGGCTGCTTTTCCTGGCCGAAACCGGAACCGCACCGTTGAAGTTCCGGGCCGGCAAACATGGTGAAAAACTCGGTATCCGCGAAGGCATGGCGGGCAATTATGGACTGACAGCCCAAGTGGACGGCCGAACCGTTGCCCTGGAACGGGCCGAAGACCTGTTCTTCCAGGCCACGACCCGTGGCGGCCGTCCGGTCGATACCATCCTGGCCGATAAGGCCAACTCCAAGGACGCGGTGGGGGATTTGGGCCGGGCGGCAATGATCGCCGGGACTGGGACCATGGTTTACGCCGCCAACAATCGCAGCAACAACGACAACAACGCCGCTGCCGTCGGCTTGGCGCTGATCTTGATCGGGGCGATGGCGCAGGCTGCCGCGGAAAATATCGACGCCCACGCCGATACCCGGTCCTGGGGCAACCTGCCGCATTCCCTGCACCTGGGTAGCGCACCGCCAGCGGACAAGCTGAACCGGGAGATGATCGCCTTGTTCGACCCGGCCGGCCGGCCCGTTCTGAGCACCCCCGAGGAAGTCCTGCTCTCGGACAACCAGAGCTGTCAGTTGGTGCGGGTCGGCAACATGTCCATCACCCCGTCCCTGGCCATGCCGGTGCGCGGGGCGGGCCCAGGCCCCGGCCAAGCCGGCAATTGCCGGACCGGTGACGGATCCCTGGCGATGCTTCCCCCCGATACCTGCCGCCGCATCGGGGGCGAGTCCTTGGTGGACGGCATGCTGATGAATTCTGCGGGCCAAGCCGGCAGTCGGTTCAGCAGCCAATGCCAGACCAGCACCGGTTCGGTCACCGAACTAAGTGCCGACACCTGCCGCAAGATCGGCGGTGAACCGCTTTAGCCCGCCAGTTCCTTGCCGCGCTTGGTCGCCGCCGCCACCGCCTGTTCCATCAAGGGCGGCATGCCCGTGTCGGCATCCATCAGTACGGCCAGCGCCGCCGCCGTGGTGCCGCCGGGGCTGGTGACGTTGACGCGCAGCTGGGCGGCGCTGTCCGGGGACTGGCGCAGCAACTCGCCGCCGCCCGACACGGTGGCGCGGGCCAGACGATGGGCCAGGTCGGCGGGCAGGCCGGCCTTGATGCCGGCCTCGGCCATCACCTCGGCCAACAGGAACACATAAGCGGGACCGGAGCCAGAGACGGCGGTGACCGCGTCCATCTGGCTCTCGTCGGTGATCCACGCCACCTCGCCCACGGCACCCAGCAGCTTTTCCGCCAGCACGCAGGCTTCCGCCGTCACCGAGGCGCCGGCGAAGCACACGGTGATGCCGCGCCCCACCGCCGCCGGGGTGTTGGGCATGGCGCGGATGATGGCGGCGTCATGGCCCAGGTGGTGGCGGAAGAACGCCACCGGCTTTCCGGCGGCGATGGACAGGAACACCGTCTGGCCGGCAAGGCGGGCATAGGCCGGCAGAACGTCGGCCATGACCTGCGGCTTGACCGCCAGGATGGTGATGTCGGGGGTGAAGGTCTTGGGGATCAGGTCGGCATCCCCCAGCACGGTGACCCCGTCGGGCAGGCCCTGGGCGTGGGGATCAACCACCACCACGTCGGTCGGGCGGATGCCCTGTTCCAGCCAGCCGGCCAGCATGGCCGAGCCCATCTTGCCGCAGCCCACCAACAACACCTTGGTCACGATCGTCACCCCATGAATGGTCAAGGGGCCAAGATGACCACAGGCGGGCTGGCCAGATCAAGTCTCGTCCGGAACCGCTTCACTTAGGCTTCGCCGACGGTGTCCAGCAGCGAACAGGCAACCGCTTCCTTGGCCGACTTGCCGCCCCAGATGACGAACTGGAAGGCCGGATAAAAGCGTTCGCATTCGGTCATGGCGATGTCCATCAGGTCTTCCACCTGTTCCGGCGACAGACCTTCGGTGCCGCGCACCAAAGAGGTGTGGCGGAACATGGGGACGCCTTCGTCTTCCCACAGGCCGAAATGCCCCAGCCACAGCTTTTCATTGATGGCGACCAGCAATTCGCAGATGGCGGCACGCTTGGGTTCCGGCACCTTCATGTCGAAGGCGCAGGTAAAGTGCATGGCCCCCATGTCTTCGCGCCAGGCGAAGTAAAGCGAGTAATTGCACCACTTGCCGGGCATCTCGACGGCCAGTTCGTCGTCGGAACGACGATCAAAGGCCCAGTCGTTGGCGACGACGAATTGTTCGATCAAGTCGAGCGGGTTGATGACGAAGTCTTCCTCGTGGGCGAGGGCCATGGACATGTTGTCGTCCTCCTGGGCTGCGTCACCTGAAAGCGGGGGACTTTCATCCAAACTGTTGTGGACCGGAACGTCCACCCCACTAGGTCTAGGCTAAGCATGGGCGTTACCGCGATGCAAGACAAAGCATCGCGGTAAGCGTCAATTCTTGTGGATAAGCGGTCTTTAGTGACGCCCGTGTTACGAGGACTTTTCCGCGGCCTTGCTTTTCGCCGCCTTGACCGGAGCATCGGCCAGCTTGGCCTCCAGGTCGGCCAGACGCTTGGCCAGCGCCTCGTTTTCCTCGCGCGCCTTGATGGCCATGTCGCGCACCACCTCGAATTCTTCGCGGGGCACCATGTCGACACCGGCCATGAAGCGTTCCATCTGCTGGCGCATCAACGCCTCGATCTCGGCACGAAGGCCAGACAGCGCCCCCAGCGCACCGCCAGCCATGCGGGCGAGATCGTCGAAGAAGGGGTTTTGGGTCTGCATGGGTCTGGGCCTTGTTTTAGAAATGCTGCCTTTATTATGGGGGACGGACGGCGAATTGCAATGGCGCCCAGCCCGGCCTATAACCAAGGCCGTCCTTTATCTTACGGAGCGCATCACATGATCGTCGTCACCGGAGGCGCCGGCTTCATCGGGTCCAACGTCCTGGCCGCCCTGGAGGCGCGCGGCGCCGGCAAGCTGGTGGTGTGCGACCGCCTGCGGTCCAACGACAAGTGGAAGAACATCGCCAAGCGCGAATTGGCCGACATCGTCCACCCCGAACAGCTGTTCGACTTCCTGGAAGCCAACCGCAAGCACGTCCAGGCCATCTTCCACATGGGCGCCATCTCGGCGACCACCGAGACCGACGGCGACAAGATCGCCGCCAACAATTTCTCGCTCTCCCTGGCGCTGTGGAAATGGTGCGCCATGTCCAACGTGCGCTTCATCTACGCCTCATCGGCCGCCACCTATGGCGACGGCACCCAGGGCTTCGACGACGACTGGTCGGTGGATCATCTGGCCAAGCTGCAGCCGTTGAACGCCTATGGCTGGTCCAAGCACCTGTTCGACCGCCGCGTCGCCCGCAAGATCCAGCAAGGGTCCAGGAAGCCGCCGCAATTCGCCGGCCTCAAGTTCTTCAACGTCTACGGCCCCAACGAATACCACAAGGGCGGCCAGCAAAGCGTGGTGTCGCAGATCTATCCCCACGCCAAGCAAGACGCCGCCTACCAGCTGTTCAAGTCGCACAACCCCAACTACAAAGACGGCGGCCAGATGCGCGACTTCATCTGGATCGACGACGTGGTCGAAGTGATGATGTGGCTGTACGACAACCCGAACGTCAGCGGCATCTACAACGTCGGCACCGGCCAGGCGCGGTCGTTCATCGACCTGGCGTCGCAGGTGTACCGGGCGCTGGGCAAGGAACCCAAGATCAAGTTCCAGGACACCCCCATCGCCATCCGCGACAAATATCAATATTTCACCCAAGCCAGCATGACCAACCTGCGGGCGGCGGGCTATGACAAGCCGTTCACCTCTTTGGAAGACGGGGTGACCAAATACGTCCAGTGCTATCTGGACCGTCCCGACCGCTACAAATAAGGCACCCCATGCTGAGCTATCCGCATATCGATCCCATCGCCATCCAAGTGGGGCCGATCGCCATCCGCTGGTACGCCCTGGCCTATATCACCGGGCTGACGCTGGGCTGGCTTTACATCAAGCGGCTGGTGCGTTTTCCGCCCCACGCCATGCGGGCCGTCGACGTTGACGACTTCCTGGTCTGGGCCACCCTGGGCGTGGTCCTGGGCGGGCGGCTGGGTTACGTGCTGTTCTACAAGCCGGCCTATTACCTGGGCCACCCGCTGGAAATCTTCCAGCTGTGGCATGGCGGCATGGCCTTTCACGGCGGCGCCCTGGGGGTGATCGTCGCCATCATCTTGTTCGCGCGGCGGCGGGGGCTGAACCTGTTCGCCATCGGCGACGTGGTGTGCTGCGCCGTGCCCATCGGCCTGTTCTTCGGTCGCATCGCCAATTTCATCAACGGCGAGCTGTACGGCCGGGTCGCCCCCGACGCCATGTTCGCCATGGTGTTCCCTGGCGGCGGCCCCGAACCGCGCCATCCCAGCCAGTTGTACGAAGCCGGACTGGAAGGGTTGGCGCTGTTCCTGGTGCTGGCGGCGCTGTGGCGGGTGCGCTGGTTCCGCGAAAAGCGCGGCGCCCTGGCCGGCACGTTCCTGGCCGGATACGGACTGGCCCGCATCACCGGCGAGTTCTTCCGCCAACCCGACGCCCATCTGGGCTTTTTGTGGGGTGGCGCCACCATGGGCCAGTTGCTGTCCATTCCGTTGGTTCTGGCCGGAGCGGGGGTCATCGCCTGGGCCCTGAAGCGCGGACACCGCCCCTGATGGAGTCTCTGTCGCAATCCCTGCGTCGGCGCATCGAACAGGGTGGCCCCATCACGGTGGCCGACTACATGGCCGAAGCGGCGGGGCATTACTACAACAGCCGCGACCCCTTTGGGGCTGCGGGCGACTTCACCACCGCCCCCGAGATCAGCCAGATGTTCGGCGAACTGGTCGGCCTGTGGTGCGCCATGGTCTGGCAGATGCTGGGCTCGCCCGACCGCGTGGTGCTGGCCGAGATCGGGCCGGGGCGCGGCACGTTGATGAACGACCTGCTGCGCGCCGCCGCAGCCGTGCCGCCGTTCCTGAAAGCGGCCGAGGTGTGGCTGGTGGAAACCAGCCCGCGTCTGGCCGCCCGCCAGCGCCAGACCCTGGCCGGGCGCGACGTCAACTGGTGCGAAAGCTTCGACCAGTTGCCCGACGGCCCGTTGTTGCTGGTGGCCAACGAACTGTTCGACGCCCTGCCGGTGCGGCAGTTCGAAAAACGCGACGGCACGTGGTTCGAACGCATGGTCGGCTGCACCGAGCAGGGCTTCGAATTCGTCATCGGCCCCCAGGCCCAGCCCGACCTGCCGGCGGACGTGCTGGACGCCCCCGACGGATCGGTGGCGGAAGTCTGCGCCCAGGGGCGCGAACTGGCAAAGCAGATCGGCCGCCGCCTGAACCGCCAGCCCGGCATGGCACTGGTGGTCGATTACGGCCATGTGCGTTCGGGGACGGGCGACACCCTGCAGGCGCTCAGCCGCCACCGCTTCCACGCCGTGCTGGAAACCCCCGGCAACGCCGACCTGACCGCCCATGTGGATTTCCAGTCGCTGGCGGCGGCGGCGGTCCCGGCCCGCGCCTGGGGCCCCATGACTCAGGGTGACTTCCTGCGTCTTCTGGGCATCGAAACCCGTGCCGCCATGCTGGCCCAGGCCGGCGGCGAGAAGGTGGCGGCGGAAATCATGGGCCAGATGCGGCGCTTGATCGACGCCGACGAAATGGGCACCCTGTTCAAGGCCCTGGCGCTGGCCTCGCCCACCCTGGCTGCGCCGCCCGGCTTCGTCTGCTGAAGGTTTGTCCATGATCACCCTGTCCGCGCTTAACGAGATCATCCGTATCCGACACGGCTTCTTCACCCGCGAAGGGGGCGTGTCGCAGGGGATCTACGCATCGCTGAACTGTGGTCCCGGCTCGACCGACGACCCGGCGGCGGTCGCCGAAAACCGGTCCCGGGCCATGGCGATGATGGACTTGCCGGCCAGTGCCCTGGTCACCGTGCACCAGGCCCACACCGCCGACGTGGTCACCGTCACCGGCGCCTGGGACCAAGCCGGCCGCCCCACCGCCGACGCCATGGTGACCACCGTGCCGGGCCTGGCCTTGGGCATCCTGACCGCCGATTGCGCCCCCGTTTTGCTGGCCGACCGCAAGAACGGCATCATCGGCGCCGCCCATGCCGGGTGGAAGGGCGCGGTGGGCGGCGTGTTGGAAAACACCGTCGCCCGCATGATGGAACTGGGGGCCAAGCCCAAGAACATCGTCGGCGCCATCGGACCGTGCATCGGCCAGCGGTCCTATGAAGTGGGGCCCGATTTCCCTGCCCCCTTCCTGGCGGAAATCGCCGACAACAACGATTTCTTCGCGCCTTCCCAGCGTGACGGCCATTACCTGTTCGACCTGCCGGGCTATGTGTCGCGCAAGCTGGCCCGCCTGGGTCTGGTCGAGGTCACCCGGGTGCCGGCCGACACCTGCCGCGACGGCGCCCGCTTCTTCAGCTATCGCCGGTCGACCCTGGCCGCGGAAAAGGATTACGGCCGGCAATTGTCGGTCATCGTGCTGGAGCGCTAGGCATGCCGCACTTCCTGATGTTCGCCGCCTTCCTGTTGCTGGCGACATTCGTCGGCTGCGTCGCCATGGTCGCCGGCGGATGAAGCTGGCGCCGCGTCTGGCCGTGCTCGCCGGGCTGATCGCAAGCCTTGCCGCCTGCGAGACCATCCCCCGACCATTCAAACACGAAAGCGACCGGGCCATCAGTTCCTTGGCCCGACCGAAGCTGGGGCGCGGCGTCGCATTGCGCCTGCCCGACGACATGGCCGGCGGCCAAGCCCTGGCCAACGCCACCATCAGCGCCTTCGAGAACAGCGAGGTTCCGGTCACCCTGCGGCACGGCCCAGGCTTCGGCCGGGTGATCGAGGTCCAGCCCGAGGCGTCGCAGGTGATTTGGCGGCTGGCCGATGCCGACGGCACCGAAATGGGCCGGCTGACCACCAATCCCGGCCTGTCGGCCAAGTTGACCGCGTCCCAGGTGGTCGCCCGCTTCTTGCCTTTGCTGGACGATCCCGATGCCAGGCCGCAACTGGCGGCCAAGGACCTGCCGCCGCCACTGACCGCCCGGCTGGCCCCCATGAAGGGCCTGCCCGGCGACGGCGACCAATCCTTGGCCCAATCCCTGGTCAAGGCCCTGGAACGCCGGGGGATCACCTTGTCCGACGACGCGCCCTATACCGTGGTCGGCTTGGTCACCATCACCCAGGTGGGGTCCGTCGACGACATGGTGACCGTGTCGTGGCTGGTCAAACGTGGCGATGCCGGCGGCCAGCAATTGGCCCGCATCGACCAGGGCGGATCGGTTCCCCGCGACCGCTTGAAACTGCCCTGGGGCAGCCTGGCCCGCGACATCTCGGAAGGCGGCGCCCAATCCATCGCCGAAGTGCTGCGCATGGACGAACGCAACCGCAAGGATCAGGAAAATGCCGCCGGGTCAAGGCGGTTTACAGAACCGGGTCCGGCTGATATAGGAAAGCCCGATTCACAAGATGACAAATTAACGGCGCGGACCGACCCGCCGCCGCCTGCCGAACCGGCGCCGATGACGGAAGCCGGATCGACCCAGGCACCGCCTTCGGCGGTTCCGGCCCCGGCCCCCAAGGCCCAAGCCGCACCGCCAAAGCCGGCCAAGGCGAGCACGACGTCCCCCAAAAGCGCCAAGAAGAAGAGCGTCCCGAAGAAATCGTCGTCGCCGACCAAGGCCAAGAAGGCCAAGCCGGCATCCAGGACCAAACCCACAGGTACCCAGCCATGAAGATTCTCGCCTGCAACAGCAATCGCCCGCTCGCGGAAGCGATCGCCGAATACATGACCATGTCCATCACCAAGGCCAGCGTGCGCCGGTTCTCGGACATGGAAGTGTTCGTGGAAGTGCACGAGAACGTGCGCGGCGAGGACGTCTTCGTGGTGCAGTCCACCTGCTATCCCACCAACGACAACCTGATGGAACTGCTGATCACGCTGGACGCGCTCAAGCGCGGCAGCGCCCGGCGCATCACCGCGGTGATCCCCTATTTCGGCTATGCCCGCCAGGACCGCAAGTCCGGCCCCCGCACGCCGATCTCGGCCAAGCTGGTGGCCAACCTGATCACCACCGCCGGCGCCGACCGCGTGGTCACGCTGGACCTGCATTCCGGCCAGATCCAGGGCTTCTTCGACATTCCCTTGGACAACCTGTACGCCGCCCCGGTGTTCACCAACGACATCCGCGCCCGTTATGACGACGTCATGATCATCTCGCCCGACGTCGGCGGCGTGGTCCGCGCGCGCGCCATCGCCAAGCGCATCGACGCCGACCTGGCCATCATCGACAAGCGCCGCGAACGCGCCGGCGTGTCGGAAGTGATGAACATCATCGGCGAGGTCAAGGGCCGTCGCTGCATCCTGGTGGACGACATCGTCGATTCCGCCGGCACGTTGTGCAACGCCGCCGAGGCGCTGATGAAGGCGGGCGCCGTGTCGGTGTCGGCCTATGTCACCCACGGCGTGCTGTCGGGCGGCGCGGTGGCCCGCGTCACCTCGTCCCCCCTGGAAGAACTGGTGGTCACCGATTCCATTCCGGCGACCGAGGCGGTGAAGCTGGCCCACAACATCCGCCAGATCACCATCGCCCCCTTGATGGCCGAATCCATCCACCGCATTTCGGAAGAACGCTCGGTTTCCAGCCTGTTCGACTGATTGGCAGCCTGAAAAGAAAAGCCCCGGCGGACCTGGCCCCCGGGGCTTTTTTGTTTCACGATGACTCCAGCCCGGTAGTTCGCTGGACTGCGCCGTAGCTCGATACAGCAGGTTTATCAATAGCTTACGCGCGTCCATCATATGCCGGTGCTTTCTGAAACT
>MKVK01000015.1 GCA_001898825.1 Magnetospirillum sp. 64-120 | reverse complement strand
CCAGGATTTCCTCGCGGCCCCGTTCCGACGGTTTCAAGTCCACGTCGATTTCGGTGTAGTGGACGCCCTCGGCGTGCTCGTCCAACTCGGCGCGACCGGTGCGCCGTCCGGTGGAGATGACTTCCGGCACCTCCAGCAGCAGCTTCTCGGCGATGGTGCCGATACGGTTGGATTCCGACAGCGACGAACCCGGCGGCAGCATAACGTTGACCGTCACCGTGCCTTCGTTGAAGGTGGGCAGGAAGGCGCGACCCAGGAACGGCACCGAAGCTGCCGCCAAAGCCACCAGAGCCACCGCCGGCAGGATGACCTTGCGCGGATTTGCAAAGGACCAGTGCAGCAGGTGGGTGTCCCAGCCCTTCAGCTTGCGGACCAGCCAGGAATCGCCATGCGCCACCGCCTTGGCCTTGGGCAGCAGATAGTAGCTGAGTGCGGGGGTGACGGTCAGCGACACCAAGAGCGAGGCGATGATCGACACCACATAGGCGATGCCCAGCGGCGTGAACAAGCGGCCCTCGATCCCCGACAGCGCGAACAGCGGCAGGAACACCAGCACGACGATGATGGTGGCGTAGACGATGGAATTGCGGACCTCGGAGGATGCGTTGCGGATGACGTCGATCACCGGCAGCGGCACTTCGCGATGGGCGTTCTCACGCAAACGCCGCAGGATGTTTTCGACATCCACCACCGCGTCGTCCACCAGTTCGCCGATGGCCACCGCCAGACCGCCAAGGGTCATGGTGTTGATGGACAAGCCCATCTGCTGGAACACCAGCGCCGTGACAACGATGGACAGCGGGATGGCGGTCAGTGAGATGAAGGTGGTCCGCATGTTCATCAAGAAGGCGAACAGCACGATGGTCACCAGGATGGCGCCGTCGCGCAAAGCTTCAACCACGTTTTCCACCGCACGTTCGATGAAGTCTGCTTGCTTGAACAAGATGTGGTCGGCCTTCACGTCGGCGGGCAGACCGCGCTTCAACTCGTCCAGCGCCCTTTCCACCTCGCGGGTCAGCGTCACGGTGTTGGCGCCCGGCTGCTTCTGCACCGCCAGGATCACCGCAGGGGCCGCGTTGACCGAGGCATCGCCGCGTTTGATGCCGGGACCGAAACGGACATCGGCGACCTGGCCGACAGTGATGGCGGCGCCGTTGCGCCAAGCCACCACGGTGTCCTTCAGGTCATCGACGCTGGTGGTCTGGCCGAGATTGCGGATCAGGAACTCGGAAGAGCGCTGTTCCAGGAAGCCGCCGGTGGTGTTGCGGGCGAAGCCGGCCAGTGCCTTGGCCAGATCGTCATAGGACAGGGTGAAGGCGGACAGACGCGAGGGCGACACCAGCACCTGATACTGCTTGACCTGCCCGCCGATGGGGATGACCTGAGCGATGCCGGGGATGGACAGCAGACGCGGGCGCACCAGCCAATCGGCCAGGGTGCGGACCTCCATGGGGGAGGTCACGCCGGTTTCGGAGCGCATGCCCACCAGCATGATCTCGCCCATGATCGAGGTCACCGGCCCCATGGTCGGGGTGATGCCCTCGGGCAATTGCTCCTTGGTGGTGGCCAGCCGTTCGGCGATGAGCTGACGGTTGCGGTAGATTTCGGTGCGCCAGTCGAACTCGACATAAATGATGGACAGCCCCACGCCCGAGGTCGAGCGCACGCGGGTCACGCCGGGGGCGCCGTTCATGGCGGTTTCGATGGGGCGGGTGACCAGGGTCTCCACCTCTTCCGGCGCCAGTCCCGACGCTTCGGTCATGATGGTGACGGTCGGGCGGTTGAGGTCGGGGAAAACGTCCACCGGCAGCTTGGTCAGGGTGAAGGTGCCATAGATGGTCAGCACCAGGGCGAAGGCCAGCACGAACAGCCGGTGTTTCAGGCTGAACTCGATGATTTTGTCGAACATGGCGGCTTACCTCCCCGCCTTCAGTTGTTCGATGCCCTGGGTCACCACCCGGTCGCCGGGATTGATCCCCTCGGCGATCTCGGCCAGCGGACCGATGGTGCGGACGACCTTTACCGGACGGACTTCGAAGGTCTCGGGCGCGGTGCGGACGAACACCGCGCGGCGACCGCCCACCTCGGCGATGGCATCGCGGGGAACGGCGGTGCGCACCGAAGTCGCTCCGGTCTCCAGGAACACGTCCATGGGCATGCCGATGCTCAAAGCCCCGGCCTGCCCGGCGGCCACCTGGAACAGGGCGTGGATGCCTTGGTCGACCATGTCGATCTTGGGGCTGACCCCCAGCAACGCAAGCGGGAAGCTTTGGTCCGGCACCAGTTTGCTGGCGGCGGTGGCACCCGAGATGCGCTTGGCGACGGTCAAATCGTGGATGATCGCCTCAACCCGCAGCAAAGAAGGATCGACGATTTCCACCAGCACTCGGTCGGAAGCGACGACCTCGCCGGGAACCACATGGACGTCGGTGACGATGCCGTCCACCGGGGCGGTCAGCAACTCACGGCCCAAAGCGGTGCCGGTGATCTGTCCGCGTTCCTTACGCAACTGGTCCAAGCGGATGCGGGTGGTTTCCAGCTGCTTGGCAGGAACCAAAGCGCCCAAGGTTTCCTGTCGGGCCAGTTCGCGTTCGGCGATGACGATCTCGCTGTCAACGCGGGACAGTGTCGCCCGCTTGTCGCCCTTTTCCAGGGTG
>MKVK01000014.1 GCA_001898825.1 Magnetospirillum sp. 64-120 | reverse complement strand
GCAAACTGCTCATCCGTCAGCCAGAAAAGGTGATCGTTCATCCAAAGGCTCCCTTCGGGAACCTTGAATCACAACGCCGCTGCGGGGGAAAGCTATTTTATAGGTCCTGACCCTAATGCAGCCATGTTGTCAGACGATTTGTTAGATGACCGGGGCCACCCGCGAAGGGTGGCCCCGGAACAAGGGTGATCAGTCGGTGTTGGTGGCGCCCACCTGGGTCATGTCGGCCACGTCCACGGTGCCGGAACCGGCTTGGCGGACGAAGAACAGGCCGGCCTTTTGGGTGCCGGCGGTTTCCAGGTTGGCGATGATGATGTCACCGGCGCGCAGCATGTCGGCGGCCGGGCTGAAATAGCCGGCGGTGTCAACGGTGGCGGCGGCGTCGGGGGTGGCATAGTGCCACAGCGTGAAGCCGTTGGCATAGGCCAGGACGGACAGGTCCTTGGAAAGATAGGCCATATTCAGGTACCCCTTACGCTTCCAGGCAGCGCAGGGACACCACGCCGGCCGTGTCGATCAGGGCCGAGCCCTGACTCATCATGTTGTTGCAGAACCACGCGGCGCGGTCGCCGTGATAGGTGATCTCGGATTTGACTTCCGAGCCGACAGCGTGGCCGATGGCGGTCTTGTGGTACCAATAGCAGTGGCGCACCGAACCCGACTTGGTTAGGCCGGAATGGGGCATCCACAGGGTGCCCAGCCAGTTCTTGGCCTGGGTGCCCTTCCACGGCAGGTCTTCGTCGCCGATATAATCGGCATCGGAAAATTCCGGGATCTGCAGCAGTTCCGACCACTGCTTCCAGCCGACCACCGCGTAACGTTCGCCGTCATCGGGGACGTCGGCCTCGCCCAGCATTTCAAAGGCGGCCAGCACCTTGTCCTTGGTCAGGCCGGTGGTGCCGTCCTGGGCGTAATTGGTGGACTTGTCCAACTCAGTGATGATCAACTCGTCGGTCTTGCGGCCCAGGGCATAGGCCCCGGCATTGACCAGCACGGCGCGTTCGTCGTGTTCGATCTTGATCTCGTCCAGCTTGTCCAGCCAGTCGCCGGCGTAATAGTCGTACAACTGGCATTCCACCGTCTGGTGATCGACGTTCATGACCGGCACCTTGCCGTGGCGGGCCTTGGTGCTGGCCGCGCCCTTGCCGACCTTCTGGAAGACGGCGATGGCGCCGGTGACGTTGTTGCGGGTGCGCACCGTGTTGCGCAGCTTGGTGCCCTGGCGCTGATAGGCGGCATGGACCTGGGCGCCGTAATCTTTCGAGTAACCGTTGATGACCGAAGTCGACATGATGAAAATCCTTGTGATGGTTGGGGTGTGAAGCCCGGTCCGGCCCCGGTTCTGGTCCAGGATGGACCGCCGTGCCGCTGGGCGTCCGTCAGGCCGGACGGTGTCCGGTTCTCTGGCGGAAAAGGGGTTCAACCCCTCTCCCACGGGGAAGGAGCCCGTGGGAGAGGGGGCGGCCGGCGCTCGACGGCGCGCGACAGGAGGGCGCACGCCGAAGCAGCCAGGCCAAAGGCATGGGTTGACTTGAAAAAACCCGCTGTCGCGGGCGGCGAAAATGGTTATGATCGGGCAATTCGCGGGCCGGGGCGGTCCGGCCGAGAAAGGGATAGCTGAAACGTCATGACTCAAGTCGAATCCACGGCGCGTGGCGCCTCGGGCACCCAACGCACCGAACGTATCGAAGCTCGCGCCAACGCTTTGTTGTCTGATTGTCGTCGTGCCTTCCACGCCTTTGGCGAGTTGGACGAACTGGCCGAAAACCTGCGAATCCTGTCGTTGAACGCCGAATTGGCCGCCGGCCGCGCCGGCGACAAGGGCCGCGCCGTCCGCGCGCTGACCCAGTACACCCGTGAACTGGTCAACCGTTTGGCCCAGATCCGCGGCGAAATGAACCAACTGCGGTCGCGCACCGACACCTTGTCCACCAAGATCGAGGACGAACTGAAGCAGCTGCGCGTCATCGAGGAATCCTCGAACGGCGGCGCCGACAGCGCCCAGTTCGCCGAAATGATGCGCTCGCTGGTCGACAAGCTGGACGACTTGTCCACCAACGTCGAAGACCTGTCGCGCCGCGCCCACGGCGTCGAGGAAGTGGTCAGCCAGTCCGACTCGATCGCCACCAACATCGCCATCGAAGCTGCCGCCGCCGGCGTCCACGAAAAGGAATTCCGCACGGTGTCCGACACCATGCGCCGTTACGTGGACAACCTGCGCACCATGATCGACGACGCTTCCGACGCCGTCCGTCGTGCCCTGGAAAAGGTCGATTCGCTGCGTCGCCTGGGGGTGGAAAACCTGCAAGGCCTGCGTGGCTAGAATCGTCGTCTTGTGAATGACGAACGGCCCCGGAAGTTATCCGGGGCCGTTTTCGTTTCAGCGCCGTTGGCGATGGACGCAATTGTGGCGGTGATGGGAACGTATATAGAACATGGGGGCGGGGGTGTCAAGCGGGAAAAGGGGAGCGGAACTGTTTTTCGCTATGACCAATGACCGCGTTCGTCCTCGGGTGATTGTCGCAAGGACGCGGCTGGGCTAGTGTTGTGCGTCGATGTGACAGGACAGGGGACCCAGGTGATGTCTGTGACCCAAGATCAAATCCAGGAACTCGCTTATCGCCTGTGGCAGGAAGACGGCTCGCCGGCCGGGCGCGACATGGATTATTGGCTGCGGGCCGAAGCGGCCCTGCACACCACCGTGAAACCCAAGGCCGAAAAGAAGGTCGCCGCCAAGCCCAAGGCCGCCAAGCCGGCGGCCAAAGCCAAGACCTCGGCCGGCAAACCGAAAGCCGCCGCCACCAAGGTGAAATAAGAAAGGCCCGGTTCGATGAACCGGGCCTTTCTTCAGTTGATGGTCGCTGTACTGGTGTCGGATTCCGGGGAGGGGGGTGTCACCACCGTCTCTTCCGACTTGCCGTTGGCGGGCTTGGCCTGGGGCTCGGGGGCGGGGGGCTGCGCCACCGTCACCGCCTTTTCGGCCTTGTCGTTGACCGGCCTGGCTTCGGGCTTGGGCAGGGCGACGGCCTCTGCCTGGGCTTCCTTGCGCAGGAAGTGGCCTTCCACCTGGGCGCCGGATTGGATTTCCAGGCTGCCGTGGCAGATGTCGCCGGTAACCCGGCCGGACCGGCCGATGGTCACGTGATCGGCGGCCAGCCGTCCCGACACTTCGCCGTGAATGCGGATGGTGTGGGCCTTGACCTCGCCGATGATGTGGGCCTTGGGGCCGATGACCAGCGTCTTGCAGTTGATGTCGCCTTCGACGTGGCCGTCGATCTGCATCTCGCCATCGGTGATGATGTCGCCGACGATGCGCACGTCGGCCCCGATGATCGACAGCGGCGCCGCAGCGGCGGTGTCGGAAGACTTACCTAATTTTCGCAGCATCACGACCTGCCGAGATGAATTTGAGGGGATCACGAGGCGCGTCGTTCAGACGCACTTCATAATGGAGATGCGAGCCGGTGGAACGGCCGGTATTGCCCACCAGACCGATGATGGTGGCCCGCGTCACCTTTTGCCCGGGCTGCACCTTGATGCGCGACAGGTGGGCGTAGCGAGTGGACAGGCCGTTGCCGTGGTCGATGTCGATGGTCAGGCCGTACCGGGCCTTGACCCCGGTTTCCAAGACCACGCCGTCGCCGGTGGCGTAAACCGGGGTGCCGATGGCGGCGCCCAGATCGATGCCTTCATGAATGCCGGTGCGGTTGTTCAGCGGGTCGTTGCGGGTGCCGAAGCCGCTGTTGAAGTCATAGGCGCCGTGAATGGGCTCGGCCAGGGGCAGGCGCTGCAGGGCGGCCTTGACGCCGACCCAATGCTGGACCTTGGTGATCATTGCCCCGATGGTGCCGTCGGAATCGGAATTGCCGTGAAAGGGAATGAACGGGCCGCCCTGGCCGGGCGAGCGCCGGGTTTCGTTCAGCAGGCGTCGGGCGTCCAGACCCAGGCGGCTAAGTCGGCTTTCGGTTTCGCTGATGCGGGCGCCGGCGGCGTCGGCCACTTGCTGCACCGCCTTGGTATAGGTGCTTTGCAGGCGGGCGAGCGAGGCTTCAAGTTCGCGCACTTTCTGGCGGGTCAGCCTGGCTTCGTCGGCGTCGTCCTCGGCGGTGGCGGGACGGGGGGTGACCCGCACCGTCCGTTCGCGGGCCAGCACGTCCGAGGATTCGGTCAGGGTCAGCAGGTTGGCGTGGACCATGTCCACTTCGCGGGCGATGTCGCCCACCATCTTTTCAGCCGCCAACAGGCGTTGCTGGCTGGCGGTGTTGGCGGCCAGCATTTCGTCCAGGCGACGTTCCTTTTCCGCCAGTTCGGCGGGGCGCTGGCTTAGCAGCGTGGTGCTGGTCCCGGCCCAGAACGCCAGGACAAGCGCGGCTGCGACCGACATCAGTTGGAACTTGCGGGTGATGGTGAAATGGCGGGCCTGCCCATCGTCGTCGCGGACGAAAACCTGCCATTCGGGCAGCACCCGACGAGCGATGCTGCGCAACGCCTGCGTTTGGTCCCGTTCCCCGATATTCAGGCCCAACGTCTTCTTCGGCACAAGCAAACGTCCTCTTGGTCCTTGAAGCCACATCCCCGTAGCAGGGGCGCAGTGTACTGGCGTCGCTTCCGTTAATCTACAGGTAATGACTCCGAACGATTGGTTAATCTCCAGGGTCAGCGGCTCTCTTGGCGCCAGGCCAGCAACAATCCGGCAGCCACCGCGACCAAAGCCAGAACGGCGGGTAGCAAGGGGGATTGCGCCACGCCGCGGACCACGTAATCGTCCCGCCGGATCAGGCTGAGCCAGCGGTCGTTGCTTCCCGCTGCCGGCGTTCCCATGCGGATATCCGGGACGCCGCCCTGGGCCAGGAAGCGGATGCTGCCGCCGCCGGCTTCGACGGTCGGGCGGAGTATGTCGGCGGTGGCGGTCACCTCGCCCAGTTCGGGGGAATCGATTCCGCCTTGTGCCGCCAGGGCCACCTGTCCGTCGGCTTCGACGTGCCATAATCCCGGTTGGTCGGCTTTCATTTCCCCCCGCCAGCTGCCGTCCCCCTGGTCGGCCAGCGGGACCATGGCGCGGGTGCCGTCGGGGGCGGTGACGCTGGCTTGACCGATGGTGTCGGCCAGACTGCGGCGGACCACCTGCAAGCGGTCGCCATGGATGTCGGCCTTCAGGGATTCGGCTTCCAGTTCCGGTTCGCGCATCAGCCAATGGGCCAGCCGGCGCAGCATCTCGTCATGGGGGCCGCCGCCGCCATAGCCCCGTGACCACAGCCAGACGGTGTCGGACAGCAATTGCGCCACCCGGCCCTGGGCCACCTGATCCAGCACCAGCAAGGGCAGGCCGTCGGCGCCCTCCAGCACCACCTGGCCGCCTTTGGCGTGTCCTCCCACCTGACGCAGCCACGGCCCCCAGGCCGCGGGAGCGGGCAAGCCCGAGGTCACCGGGTGGCGTCGTCCGGTGGCGGTGATTTTGGGGACGAATGACTTTTCCACCATGCGGCCGTCGGCGGCGACCGGCAGCAGCTCGGCCAGGGCGGTGTCGGCGAAACCGTCGCGGTCGGCGTATTCCGGTCCCACCGCCACCAGAAGCGCGCCGCCCTGGCGGACATAGTGGGCCAGACGTTCGTAATAAGCCGAGGCCATCACGCCCCGATGACGATAGCGGTCGAAGATCACCAGATCGAAATCACCCAGCTTTTCCTCGAACAGTTCGCGCACCGGAAAGGTGATCAGCGCCAGTTCGCGGATGGGGGTGCGGTCGTCCTTTTCCGGCGGGCGCAGGATGGTGAAGTGCACCAGATCCACCGCCGGGTCGGACTTCAGCAGATTGCGCCACACCCGTTCGCCGGAATGGGGCTCGCCCGAGATCAGCAGCACCTTCATGCGGTCGCGCACCGCCGGAATGGCCAAGGCGGCCCGGTTGTTGGCGGGCAGCAGGTCGCCGTCGGGGGCGGGGCTCTCCACCTCGACGAACACCGATCCGGCGTGGCGGATGGGGACTTCGATAGTGGCCTCGGCATTCAGCGGCACCTGGGCCAGCAGGTAATCCTGGCCGTCCACCCGCACCATCAGTTCAGCCTGACCGCTGAAACCGGGATCGTCCACACGGATACGGATCTGGGCATGACGGCCGACCAGGGTGAAGCCGGGGGGGCGGGTGATGACCACACGGCGGTCGCGTTCCTGCGGTCCGCCGGTCAGCAGCACGTGCAGGGGGGCGCCCAACGGCGCCGAGGCGCTTTCGTGGATGCGGCCGTCGGTGATCATGATGATGCCGGCCAGGCGGCGGCGGGGCAGTTCGGCCAAGGCGGATTGGGTGGCGCTCAGCAAACGGGTGCCGTCCATCCCTCCGGGTTCGCGGTGAACGCGGATTTCCAGATTGGGCTGGCGGGCCAGCTTGGCCTGCAGCTCGGCCAGCGCCTGGGCGGTTTGCGCCGGCCGCTGGCCCAGATGCTGCGACGGCGAGTCGTCCACCATCACCAGTACGATGTCGGGCAGGGATTGGCGGCGTTCCTCGATCAGTCGGGGATCGGCCAGCACCGCCAGCAGAACCAGGGCGGCGGCCAGCCGCCAATCGGGATTGCGCTTCCATAGGCAATAAAGCATCGCCGCCAGCACCAGGGCGGCCAGGGCGATGATCGCCGGCCACGGCAAAAGCGGGGCGAATTCCAGGCGGGCCAGGATGGCGGTGGCGGTCATTGGCCCAGGCGCTCCAGGATGGCGGGCAGATGCACCTGATCCGCCTTGTAGTTGCCGGTCAGCGCGTACATGACCAGATTGACGCCGAAGCGCCAGGCCAGTTCGCGCTGGCGCTCGCCGCCAGGGACGCAGGGAAAGGACGGTCGTCCCTGGGCGTCGGTGGCCCAGGCGCCGGCCCAGTCATTGGCGCCCACCACCACCGGCGACACCCCGTCGCGGTCGTCGCCGCCATTGTTTCCCACCACCCAGACCGCCCCGTCCCAGCGGCCGGGCAACTGCTTCAGCAGATAGAATGACCGGGTCAGCACATGTTCGGCCGAAACGCTGGTCAGCGGCGGAATGGCCAGCCCTTCGGTCAAATGGGCGAAGTCGGAGGAATCGGCGCCGGCTTTCTGCGCCCCGGTATCCAGGACCAACAGGCCGCCGCCGCGCATATAGGCGTTCAGTTTGTCGATGGCGGCGGCGGAAAGCGGCTTTTGTTCGCTGGAAAGCGGCCAATAGACGATGGGGAAGAACAAGATGGGGTCGCGTTCCAGGTTCACCGCCATGGGGGCGTCCAAGCGGGCGGTGGAACGTTCGGCCACGACCTTGGACAGGGCGGTCAGCCCGGACCGCGCCTTGCCGTCGACGAAGCCGTCGCCGGTATGGACGAAGGCCAGACGGGTGGACAAAGCCGCCTGCCGGGCGAAGTCGTCTTCGGCGCGGGCCTGGCCCGACAGGCCGGCCAACAGCGCCAACCCGGCCAGGGCGGCACCGCGCAGACGGGCGGCCACCACCAGATCGGCCAGCAACAGGATCAGCGCGATGGCGAAGGCCGGACCTGACAGGTCGCGGGGCGAGTTGCTGCGTTCCAAGGGCTGGCTTTGGATGCCGGCCGGCAGGGTCAGGGCCTGAAGAGGGGGCAGCAACGGCCCCAGGTTGAAGGCGACGCGACCGCCTTCGGGACCGTAAAGGCCCGGCGGGGTTTCCGGGCCGACATGCCGTTCCGCCGGGCTCGGCGGCAGGGACTGCACGATGCCGCCCGCCGGATGACGCAGGCCGAAACCGTCCAGGACTTCGCCCGCAGCCAAAGCCCCGCTGGCCGGACGACCGCCGGCCCCCAGGGCGACCAGGCGGCGCAGCATGTCGGGGAACAGGCCGGACAGCGGCAGATTGCTCCACGACGCGTTGGCGGTGACGTGCACCAGCACCACCCAGCCGCGGCCACGACGGTCGGCGGTGATCAGCGGCGTGCCGTCGGCCAACTGGGCCCAGACCTTGTCGTTCAGGTCGGGTGCCGGTTCGGCCAGGACCTGGGACATGATCTTGACGTCGGCGGCGGCCTTCAGGTCCGACAGCGGGGTGTCGGCGGGAAAGTCAGCCAGTCCCTGGGGCGCCGTCCACGACATGGCGCCGCCCAACGACCGGCCGCCCGGCCGCAAGGCCACCGGCATCAATGGGTCAAGCCGGCCGCCGGCGGGAATGGCCGCAGCCGTGCGTGGCCCGGCAAAGCGGATCAGCGCGCCGCCGGCCTGGACCCAGTCCCGCAAGGCGACGCTTTCGCTGTCGTTCAGGACGTGGTCAGCCAGGATCAGGGCGTCGGGGCGGCGGTCCAGCAAGGTGGGGATGTCGCCCCGGTTCAATTCGGCATGGGGGGCCAAGGCCCGGTCCACGTAATAGAGCGGTGCCAACAGCGGGGTGGTCGAGCCGTCTTCGTCGACCAGGCCGACGATGCGGCGCTTCCAGCTTTCATCCAGCAGCAAGGTGGCGGCGGCGGATTGTTCGTCTTCGATATCCAGCCGGGCCAGACGGTTGCGCAACTCCACCGGCAGCCGCAGCGTGATTTCGGTATGGGTTTGTCCAGCCGGAATCTGGGCATCCTCGCGGGCCAGGACCTGGCCGGAATCGTCCAGGCCGCGCACCGCCAGACGCTGGGGTAAAGGCAAGGCCAGAGAGGACACCGCCAAAGCCGCCTGCTCCCCGCCGCCTTCGTTCAACAGGCGCAGGCTGCGGCCGGCCTGGCCTTGCCGAACGGTGACGCCGCCCCCCAGGGCTTGCAGCGCGGCCGCCAGTTTCCGGCCGTCCTGGGCCGGATTGTCCAGGCCGTCAGCGACCCAGATCACCTCGGTCACGGTGTCGTGGCTAAGGGCGGTCACCGCTTGCAGGGCTGCGGCGCGGTCGGTGGGCCAGGGCTTGGGTTCCAAGGCGGCGATACGGGCCTGCATGGCGGCACTGCTCAGCGGCCCCTGAACCGCGATGGTGGTGCCGTCCTGCGGCCGGGCCGTGGTCAATAGCAGCAGCGGGCGCTGGCGGCGGGCGGCGTCGGCGACCTCGTCCAGCAGGGCCTGACGGCGCGGCCCCCAGTCCCGAGCGGCAGCCCAGGAATCGTCGATCACCAGCAGCAGGGGCGTTGCGCCTTGGCCCAACGGATGGGGGTGCAGCGACGGTCCGGCGGCGCCCAGGATGACCAGGGTCAGCAACAACAGGCGCAACGCCAGCAGCCACCAGGGCGTGCGGGTGGCGCTGTCGCGACGCGGGGTCAACCCCAGCAACAGGCGCAGTGCCGGGAACCGCACCTGCTGGGGCGCCGGGGGCAGCAGGCGCAGCAGCAGCCACAAGGCCGGCAAGGTGACCAAAGCGGCCAATATCCAGGGCGAGGCGAAGCCGATCATGTCGGCCGCCGGCTGCGGGGCATGGCGAGGCGCGCCTGCAAGGCCAGCAGAGCCAGTTGCGGCGGGTGGTCGGTGCGGTGGGTGGCGAAGCTCCAGCCATGGGCGGTGGCGATGGCGGTCAGGGCGTCGCGGTGTTCGGCCAGCCGGCGGGCATAATCGGCGCGCCAATCCTCGGCCCGGCGGGCCAGCAGCTCGGTTTCGTCCTCGGTGTCGACGAAACGCACCCGGCCGCTATAGGGCAGGGTCTCCTCGGCCGGGTCCAGCACTTGGATCAAATGGCCGCCATTGCCTTGGGCGGCCAGGGTGGCGACATCTTGGGCGATGCGTTCGGGCGGCATCAGGAAGTCGGACACCAGCACCACCTCGCCCTGGCGCGGCGGGCGCAGCGGATGGGGCACGCCATCGCCCCAGGGGCTGGCCATCTGCTCGGCCAGACGGGGCAGGCTGCCGGGACCGGAAGACGGGGCGTCACCGGGACCCAGGACCGCCACCCGTTCCCCCAGGCGCAGCAGCAACGCCGCCAAGGCCAAGTTCAGCAGCAAGGCGCGGTTGCGCTTTTCCGGCAAATCCGGGGTGGACCGCCAGTCCATGGATGCGGATGCGTCGCACCACAGCCAGAATCCCTGGGTGGCCGACCATTCGGTTTCGCGCAGATAAAGTCCGTTGCCCCGCGCCGAGCGACGCCAGTCGATGGCGGCGGCGCTGTCGCCCGGCTGGGCCCGGCGATATTGCCAGAAGGTCTCGCCCGGGCCGGCGCGGCGGCGGCCATGGGTGCCGCCGGCCAAAGACGCCGCCACCCGTTCGGCGGCCACCAGCAAGGGCGGCAGCCGGGCAGCCAGGTCCTGAGCCTGAGCAAGCACCCGGGGCGGGATCACGCGATGGTCTCGATCAGTTTGGCGATGACGTGGTCCACCGAAACGCCGTCGGCACGGGCGGAATAAGACAGCGCCATGCGGTGGCGCAGGATTGGGGGGGCCAGGATGATCACGTCGTCCACCGACGGCGACAGCCGGCCGTCCATCAGGGCGCGGGCACGGGCCGCCAGCATCAGGGCCTGGGCCGCACGCGGGCCGGGACCCCAGGCCACATGGCGTTGCACTTCCGGCAAGGGGCTGGTTTCGTGGCGGCCGGCGCGCACCAGGGCCAGGATGGCGTCGACCACCGCTTCGCCCACCGGCAACTGGCGGATCAAGGCCTGGGCCGCCAGCAAGCGGACGCCGTCCATCACCACCGGCGGCGGCGGCTGCGGGCCGGCGGTGGTGGCCAGCAGCATGCGCCGTTCGGCCTCCAGGTCGGGATAGCCCACGTCGATCTGCATCAGGAAGCGGTCCAACTGGGCCTCGGGCAGGGGGTACGTGCCTTCCTGTTCCAGCGGGTTCTGGGTGGCCAGCACGTGGAAAGGCTCGGGCAGGTCGTGGTAATGGCCGGCGATGGACACCCGGCGTTCCTGCATGGCCTGCAACAGCGCCGCCTGGGTGCGCGGGCTGGCGCGGTTGATTTCGTCGGCCATCAGCAACTGGCAGAACACCGGCCCCTTGATGAAGCGGAAGGCGCGGCTGCCGTCGGCGCCTTCTTCCAGCACCTCGGAACCCAGGATGTCGGCGGGCATCAGGTCGGGGGTGAACTGCACCCGCTTTTCTGCCAGCCCCAGCACGGTTCCCAGGGTTTCCACCAATCGGGTCTTGGCCAAACCGGGGACGCCGATCAACAAGGCGTGACCCCCCGCCAGCAGCGTGATAAGACTTTCATCAACCACGCGGTCCTGACCGAAGATCACCTGGGCGACGGCGTTTCGTGCCGTGACCAGGGTCGCGTTAAGATCGGCCGCCTCGTGCTCCAGGCCGCTGCTTGGGGTCGGGTTGGTCACCGGGGACTCCTGTGGGATTTGGACTGGTTACGGGCCATCGCCCGGGAGGTTGCGCACTTGGTCACTTCCGTCGCCTTGGACAATTGCGGTGATCTGGGAATCCACATCGACCGCAATGGCCGTTGGTTTTACCATGGCTCACCGATCAATCGCAAAGAGATGGTCTGCCTTTTCGCTTCGGTGATGAGCCGCGACCCGGATGGCCGGTATTGGCTGGTGACGCCCGAGGAACGCGGCACCATCACCGTGGACGACGTGCCGTTCCTGGCGGTGGAGATGTTCACCTGCCAATGCGGACGCGACCGGGTGGTCAGTTTCCGCACCAATGTGGACGAATTGGTGACGGTGGACGCTCTGCACCCGCTGCGCATCGAGGAATGCCCCGAAACCGGCGAGCCCATGCCCTATGTCTCCGTGCGCGACGGGCTGGAGGCGCGGCTTACCCGCTCGGTCTATTACGAGTTGGTGGGCAAGGGGCACGAAGAAATTCTGGACGGCGAACGCGTCTATGGCGTGTGGAGCAGCGGCACTTTCTTTCCCTTGGGACGGATGGACGATTGCGACTGACACGGGACGACATCTCCGAGCGCCTGGCCGCCGGGCTTGATCCCCGGGGCCGTGGCGACGCCATGCTGGAACGCCTGGTTGACGGCGACGAGGTGCCGGGGCGGCGCGCCCTGGTGGACGGCCCGCCGCGGCCGGCCGCCGTGCTGGTGCCTTTGGTGGAACATGATGACGGCATGACCGTGCTGCTGACCCAGCGCACCGCCCATCTGGCCCATCATCCCGGCCAGATCAGCTTTCCCGGCGGCCGTCTGGAAGATGACGACCGGGGAGACGCCGTCGTCGCCGCCCTGCGCGAGACCGAGGAAGAAATCGGCCTGTCCCGTGATCTGGTCACCATTTTGGGGCGGCTGGACCATTACGTCACCGGCACCGGCTTCATCATCACGCCGGTGGTGGGCGTGGTCCGTCCGCCGGTGGCCACCACGCCCGATCCGTTCGAGGTGGCCGAGGTGTTCGAGGTCCCCTTGGAATTCCTGCTGGATCCGGAAAACCACAAGCTGAACCGCGTGGTGGTGGAAGGCCGGCGGCGGCCGTTCTGGTCCATGACCTGGGAGGAACGGGTGATCTGGGGCGCCACCGCCGGCATGTTGGTCAACCTGTCCGACGTGCTGGGGGCCAAATGCGGGTGATCCAAGATGACGGCGGGGCCGAGCCGTTGGGGCAGTTGTCGCCCCAGGACTGGCTGGCCGCCGCCGAGACGCAGAAGGTGCTGGCGGCGCTGATGGCAGACGGCGCCGAGGTCCGTTTCGTCGGCGGCTGCGTGCGCGATTCAGTGCTGAAGCGGCCGATCAAGGATATCGACATCGCCACCCACGACACCCCGGACACGGTGATGGCGTTGCTGGAACGGGCCGGCATCAAGGTGATCCCCACCGGCATCGCCCATGGCACGGTGACGGCGGTGGTGGGCAAGGCCCATTACGAGATCACCACGTTGCGCGAGGACGTGGAGACCTTCGGCCGCCATGCCCGCGTCAGTTTCACCGACGACTGGACCGCCGACGCGGCACGGCGCGACTTCACCATGAACGCCATGTTCGCCGACGCTTCGGGACGGATTTACGATCCCTTCAACGGCTTGGCCGATCTGGCCGCCGGGCAGGTGCGTTTTGTCGGCGACCCGATGAAACGCATCGACGAGGACGTGCTGCGTCTGCTGCGTTTCTTCCGTTTCTATGCCCATTACGGCCGCCCGCCCATGGACAAGAACGCGCTGATCGCCTGCCGCAAGCTGGCGCCGCGTTTGGTGGAGCTGTCCGGCGAACGGGTGGCGGGCGAATTGATTCGCCTGTTGCAGGCCCCCGACCCGGCCGAAGCCATGCTGGTGATGAAGGCGGAAGGGGTGCTGGCCCACGTTCTGCCGGAAGCCCGGGAACTGGGGCGGCTGAAGGTCTTGAGCTGGCTGGAAAGCCGAGGTCTGATCCGTTCCGGCATCGCGCCCGACCCGTTACGGCGACTGGGCGCCATCCTGCACGGCGACGAAGCCGCCATTCGGGTGGTGGGGGACCGCTTGAAACTGTCCGCTGCCCAGACCGGCCGTCTGGTTTCCATCGCGGCGCCGAAAATCGCGGTTCACGATGGATTGGATCATCTCGGGGCCCGTCGCGCCCTGCGCCGGATCGGGGCCGACACCTTCCGCGATCTGGTCCTGGTGGCCTGGGCCGACGCCAAGTCACGTTCGGGGGTGACCCACAGCCACGAAACCAGCCGCTGGATCGGGTTGTTGGATTGGGCCGACGCGTGGCAGCCGGTGGAATTGCCGGTGCGCGGCGCCGATTGTCTGGAGCTGGGCGTTCCACGCGGCCCGGGTATCGGTCAGGCGTTGGGTGTCGTTGATGCGTGGTGGGAAGAAAACGACTATCGCCCCGGCCGCGCCGAATGCCTGGAGCGCTTGCGTCAGGCCATAAAGGAAGGGGGCGCCGAAGCGCCCCCGTAAGCCCAATCGAAAGGCTTAGCCCTTGGACGGCACCATCAGGGTGGCTTCGCCGTCCAGCACCACCTTGCCGCCCACCGTGCAGGTGGTCTTGAAGGTGGCGAACTTCTTTTCCGGCACCAAGGTGGTCACTTCCACCCGGGCGGTGACGGTGTCGCCGATCTTCACCGGCGCCTTGAACTTCAGCAATTGCGACACGTAGATGCAGCCCGGGCCGGGCAGCTTCATGCCGAAGACGGTGGAAATGAAGGCCGCCGACAGCATGCCGTGGGCGATGCGGCCCTTGAACATGGTCTGGCTGGCGAATTCCTCGTTCACGTGCACCGGGTTGAAGTCACCGGACACACCGGCGAAAGCGGCGATGTCCGCCTCGGTGACGGTCTTGGAAAAGATGGCCGACTGGCCGACGCTCAATTCCTCGAAATAATAGCCGTTCAGGGTTTCGCCACTCATGTCCTGCTCCTCAAAGGCGTTGTGCGGTGCAGTCTAGCCCTTGGCCGGGGCGCTGACAATGCGGGGAAGGCGACGGCCGCATGACAATTCGCACAAATATGTATGTAAAATACCCATCAAAATTGATATACGTCAGATCAGGCGATAATGGTGGGGGCGCCATGAGTATCCGATCGATCATCAATCTGCTGCTGGGATCCTTGGCCGTCGTCGCCGTGTTGGCGGTGGGCGCCATCGCGGTGGATTCCGTCCGTCAATGGCAGGGGGCCGAGCGCAATGTGGCGCAAGGGCGGGCTTCCGCCCAATTGCTGGCTGCGGCGGGGAACTGGGCGGCCGAGCGTGGCTTGACCGCAGGCGCGCTGGGCGCTGACGGCGCCGCTTCGGCCGAATTGCAAAAGGCCATCGCCGACAAGCGGCAGGCGGGCGACGCCGCCATGGCCGACGCCGAATCGCGGCTGGATCAATTGGACTTTCCCGCCCGCAGCGACCTGTCCAGCCAGTTGGCCGAACGGCGCCGGGCGCTGGATGCGCTGCGCCGGCAGGTTGACAGCGCCTTGACCCAGGTGAAAAGCCAGCGGCCCCCGGCGGTGCTGGCGGCGTGGTTCCCCACCTCGTCTTCGGTCATCGAAGGCGGGCTGATGCTGCGCCTGGGCTTGATCCAAGCCAATTCCCAGACGCCCCTGGTGTCCATGACCGAAGACATGCGCTCGCAATTGGCGGTGATGGCCGAATATGCCGGCCGTGAACGGGGCTATGTGGCCGGGATCGTCGCTTCGGGACGGGCCATGAAGGGCGCCGACATGGCGCTGCTGGGCGAATTCCGCGGCCGGGTCATGGGGGCGTGGGAATTCGTCCGTATTCTGGCGCGCCAGGGGGACATGAAGGCCAGCATGGTCCCGCCGGTCGCCGCCATCCAACGCCAGTATTTCCAGGAATTCGAAGCCACCCGTCAGGCGGTGCTGGCCGCCGGCATGGCCGGTCAGCCCTATCCGGTGGACAATGCCCAATGGTTCGCCGCCGCCAGCCAAGCCATCGCCACCCTGGTCGATGCGCAGGGGGCGGCCTCGGCCCTGGCCGTGCAAGTTTCCGAGGATCAACAGGCCCATGCCGGCCGGGTGCTGGTGCTCAGCATCGCCGCCGCCTTGGTGGCCCTGGGGCTGTGCCTGATCGGTCTGGTGGTCACCCAGGCGCGGGTGATCGGCCCGGTGCGCGGCATGGAAAGCACCATGACCCGGCTGTCCAGCGGCGATCTGCAGGCCGACGTGGTGGGCGACCAGCGCCATGACGAGATCGGCGCCATGGCCCGGGCGCTGCGGGTGTTCCGCGATTCCATGCGCGAGGCGGCGCAGTTGCGCGACCAGCAGGAACAGGCGGAAAAACGGCTTGAGGCGGAACGGCGTCAAGCTTTGCTGGGCATGGCCGACACCTTGGAGCAAAGCGTCCAGGGCATCACCGGCGAGGTGGTGTCGGCGGCGACCCAGTTGAACAGCCATTCCCTAAGCCTGTCCGGTCTGGCCCGTCAGGCCCAGGACCAGACCCGCGAGGCGGCGGGCGCCTCGCAGTCGGCGTCGGGCAGCGTGCAGGCGGTGGCCTCGGCGGCCGAGGAATTGTCGGCTTCCATCGCCGAGATTTCCCGTCAGGTCGAGGATTCGTCCAGCCTGTCCCAGGCGGCGGTGGACGAACTGGAACAGACCACCACCTGCATGGGCAGCCTGTTGGAAACCGTCGGGCGTATCGGCGAGGTGACCAGCCTGATCAGCACCAT
The DNA here is from genome assembly GCA_001898825.1 of Magnetospirillum sp. 64-120. Taxonomy (GTDB): domain Bacteria; phylum Pseudomonadota; class Alphaproteobacteria; order Rhodospirillales; family Magnetospirillaceae; genus Magnetospirillum. The sequence goes on along the minus strand of MKVK01000014.1, from coordinate 496,773 downwards.
CGCCAACCAGACCAACCTTTTGGCGCTGAACGCCACCATCGAGGCGGCGCGCGCCGGCGAGGCCGGCAAGGGCTTCGCGGTGGTCGCCGGCGAGGTCAAGGCCCTGGCCAACCAGACCGCCAAGGCCACCGAGGAAATCGCCGCCCAGATCGGCGCCATCCAGGCCACCACCGGCGAGGCGGCTTCGGCCATCCGTCAGGTCGAGACCACCATGGCGCGGCTCAGTGAGACGGCGGCCGCCATCTCGGTGGCGGTGGAGCAGCAAGGCGCGGCCACCGACGAGATCGCCCGTTCGGTGGCCCTGGCCGCGTCGGGATCGCATCAGGTCAACGACAACATCTCGGGACTGGCGCAAGCCGCCGACGAAACCCACGACCAAGCCGGCCACGTTCATGAAGCGGCCGAGATGCTGGCGGCACAGGCGGCGGGACTGCGCAACACCTTGCAGCATTTCCTGAACGGTTTGCGGGCGTCTTGACCTGGGGGCGGGGCTGTGGCGCAATGCCGCCTTCGTCGCCGGAGTCCTGCCCGTGAAGCCTCGTTTCGTCGCCTGTTCCTTGTTGTTCCTGGTCCTTGCCGGCTGTTCGGCTTCGGTGCCGTGGCAGCATCCCACCGAGCCCAAGGACCGCTGGCGTAGCGATTACAACGCCTGCCGCCGTTGGGCGGATGGCGAAGTGGGCTATACGGAAAGCAGTTCGGACAGCAATTTCCGCGACTATGACCGGGCGCAGGCGAAGAAGCGTATCAACGCCTATGTGGACATGTGCATGCGCGATCGCGGCTATGTTCCGGTGCGGTCCAGCCGATGAAAGGATATTCCATGCGCGCAGCCACCCTGGCCGCTAGCTTGTTGATGGTCTGCAGCCTGCCCGCCCTGGCCCAGGAACTGCCCCAGTTCCCCAAGGCCGGCCCACCCGGCGCCTTGCCCGAGGCCGGCTGCGACACCGCCTTGCCCAACAATGGCGGCTGGCTGCTGGGCCGCTGGGTCAGCCCGCACAGCCGGTGGGAGTTTTCTCGCCAGGGGCAGGGGATGGTTTGGGTTCTGGACCGCAAGGGCAGCGGCGACGACGGCATGGGCTGGAGCGCCGGCACCCGCATCGACGGCACCGTGACGGCGGTCACCGGCTGTTCGTTCACCCTGGGCGCCGGCGACGGTCAGTTCACCATGGAAGGCGTGCTGACCGAAGGCGGCAAGGTCTATGGGGTGGCCAGCAACGCCAAGGGCAACACCGCCCGTTTCCTGCTGCGCCGGGAAAGATAGGCGGCGGCCCCTGACGGGCCGCCCCATCGGGCTGACTTCGGCTTATTTCAAATCAGCGGCGATCTGGCGGCTGCGGTTCAGCTGGCGCTGGTTCATGGTCTTGCCCAGCTTGTCGCGGGACTCTTCCGCTTCCTTCATTCCGGCGGCTGCGGCCAGGTCGTAATTGACCCAGGCGCGGATGGGATCGGGGGCGAACAGTCCCTGGCCCATGGCGGCCAGGTCGGCCAGTTCCTTCATGGCGCGCGGTTCGCCGGCCAGGGCCGACACCGACAGCCAGCGCACGGCCTGCGACAGGTCGAAGGGCAGGTCGCGTCCCTGCAGATAGGCTTCGCCCAGGGTCAGGGCGGCCTGGGGATGGCCGCGCAGGGCGGCCCGGGTCAGCCAATATTCGCCATGCAGCATGCCCGGCCGCATGATGTCCACCCAACGGTCGTTGCCGGCGGCGGCCTGGGCGGCGTCACGGGTGGGATAGAAATTGTCGCGCTCGGTATTGTCCTTTTCGCGGCTGACATCCTTGAACAACAGGCGCCAGGCGGCGGGTTCGGCCAACAACATGCTGCCCAGACGGTATTGGGCGTCCACGTTGCCGGCAAGGGCGGCGATGCGATACCAGGCCTGGGCCTTGGCGTGGTCGACGACGATGCCGTCACCGAATTCGTAGATGCGGCCCAAGGCCAGGATGGCCCGGCTGTCGTTGGCGGTCGCCTGCTGTTCCAGCCAGCGCACCCCGGCGGGGCCGCCGACCGAGGCGGTCTGGCCATCCAGATACAGGCTTAGGAAGCGCTGACGGGCGGTTTCGTTCCCCAGGTCGCCGGCCCGGTACCACCAATTGGCCGCTTCCGCCATGTCAGCCTTGCCGAACAGGCCTTTCTCGAAGCCCTGGGCCAAGGCGATCGCGGCTTCCACATGGCCGTTGCTGGCGGCCAGGGCCAGCCAGTCCTGGGCCTGGGCGGGGTTCTTCTTCACCCCCTTGGCCCCCTTCAGCAGCAACTGGCCCCAGTCGAATTGGGCCTGGACGTCGCCTTCGGCGGCCAGTTGCGACAGGCTGGGCTTGGCCGGGCTGGCGGCTTTGGCGGTCGAAGGGGCTTTGGCGGCGATTTTTTCCTGGGCCAGGGCCGGGCCGGAAACAGAAGCGGCAAGAGCAAGCAGGGCAACGGCGATCCGCATGGAATCAGCGCTTTCGTGAAACGTGTTGAACTGAAGGCGCATGATTCCACACGCCCCCTCCGCTGTAAATGAGGCTAAGGGGCGATTGTGTCGATCGTGTGGGCCAATCGGACATCGCGATGGGAAAGTCCGCCGCATTCGTGGGTGGATAGGCGGATGGTGACCTTGGAATAGACGTTGCTCCAATCGGGGTGGTGGTCCTGGCTTTCGGCGGCCAGGGCGACGCGGCTCATGAAGCCGAAAGCCTGGGAAAAATCCTTGAACCGGAATGATTTCTCGATGGCTTTGTGGTCGGGAAGCCACGCCCATCCGGTCAATTGGGCCAAGGCTTGGTCACGTTCTGCGGGGGTCAGTTCTGTCACCATGATGAAACTCGCCTTTAGTGGACCTATTTCCTATGGGCGCCCTTCACGCTTGGTTCAAGGCAGGGTAAGGTAAAGACATGTCACGACTCATCCCTCCGCATACGGTGCCCCCGACCCTGGGTGACCTGGAAACCATCGCCCACACCGCTTTCGCCGAAATCCCCGAGGAATTGCGGACCTACGCCGCCGACGTGATCATCCGCGTCGACGATTTCCCCGACGAAGAGACCGAAACGGAAATGGGGCTGGAAAGCCCGTTCGACCTGTTGGGGTTGTATCGCGGGGTGTCGCTGCCGATGACCAGCTTTGCCGAATCGGCGCCGCGCACCGATGTGGACATGATCTATCTCTATCGTCGGCCGATCCTGGATTACTGGTGCGAATCGGGCGAGGACCTGACGTCCTTGGTCAAGCATGTGTTGATCCATGAAATCGGCCACCATTTCGGTTTTTCCGACGACGACATGGAACGTATCGAAGACGAAGCTTGAAAAGGGGGGAAACGTGTCGCCGCTGCCGCAACCTTTGCCGCCAGAACGTCTTTACAAGGTTTGCGACCCTGCTTCGCTGCCCTTTGACAGCACGGCCGAGCTGGCCGATTCCGACAACGCCTTTGGCCAGGACCGCGCCGTCGAAGCCATCGGCTTCGCCATGGCCATGCGTCATCGCGGCTTCAACCTGTTCGCCCTGGGACCGGAAGGCACTGGCCGGCGCTCGTTGGTCATGCGCCTGTTGGCGGCGCAGGCGGCGAAGCGCCCGGTCCCTGACGACTGGGCCTATGTCAACGATTTCGAGCAGAACCAACGGCCCAAGGCGCTGCGCCTGCCGGCCGGGCGCGCGAACGGCCTGAAGAAGGACATGGACTGGCTGGTGGGCGAACTGGGCCAAGCCCTGCCCGCCGCCTTCGAGGCCGAGGAATATCGCAACCGTCGCCAAGCCATCGAAGACGAGTTGAAGGAACGCCAGGAAGAGGCGTTCCGCGCCATCGCCGGCGAGGCGGGGGAAAAGGGCGTCGCCTTGGTGCGCACGCCGGTGGGGCTGGCCCTGGCCCCCATGGTGGATGGCGAGGTGCTGTCGCCCGAACAGTTCAAGCAATTGCCCGAGGATACCCAGACCCGCTTCAAGGCGGACATGGAGGGGCTGCAGGAAAAGCTGGAAGGCACTTTGAAGGAAGTGCCGAAATGGGAACGCGAGTCCCGCGCCCGCCTGCGGGAACTGGACCATGACGTGGTGGCTTTCGCCATCGAGCATCTGTTGGACGAGATCACCGCCAAATATCCCGAGCTGGATCAGGTGCAGACCTATCTGCAGGCGGTGGCCGCCGATGTCGCCGCCAATGTGGGCGATTTCCTGGGTGACGACGACCGCTCGAAGATCCGCCGCGCCATGGGCGGCGACGTGTTCCGCCGCTATCGGGTCAACGTGCTGGTGGACAATGGCGCCACCCAGGGCGCCCCGGTGGTGTACGAGGATTACCCCACCCAGCCCAACTTGATCGGCCGGGTCGAGCATCTGGCCCAGATGGGCGCCCTGATCACCGACTTCAACCTGGTCCGCGCCGGCGCCCTGCACAAGGCCAATGGCGGCTTCCTGGTCATGGACGCCCGCAAGTTGTTGATGAACCCGTTCGCCTGGGAGGATTTGAAGCGGGCGCTGAAGGCTCGGGAAGTGCGCATCGAAAGCCCTGGCCAGTCCATGGGGCTGCTGTCCACCTTCAGCCTTGAGCCGCAGCCCATCGCCTTGGACATCAAGGTGGTGCTGATCGGCGAGCCGATGCTTTATTACCTGCTGTCCCACCACGACCCGGAATTCGCCGAACTCTTCAAGGTGGCGGCGGATTTCGACTGGCGCATGGATCGCAGCGATCCCGCCATCCTGGCCCTGGCCGGTTCGGTGGCCACCCTTTGCCGCAAGGAAGGCTTGCTGCCCTTGGACCGCACCGGGATGGCCCGGGTGGTGGAACAGGCGTCGCGTCAGGTCGAGGACGCGGACAAATTGTCCACCCACATGGCGTCATTGGCCGACCTGGTGCGGGAAGCCGATTATTGGGCGGGGCGGGCCGGCGCCGCGGTCATCGACGCCACCCACGTGCAGCAGGCGGTGGAATCCGCCATCCGCCGTCAGGACCGGGTGCGCGAGAACGTCCAGCACGAGATCGAACGCGGCATCATCCACATCGCCACCGAGGGGGCGGAAGTGGGGCAGATCAACGGCCTGGCGGTGTTGCAGCTGGGCAATTTCGCCTTTGGCCATCCGTCACGCATCACCGCGCGCATCCATGCCGGCAAGGGCGACGTCATCGACATCGAACGGGAAGTCGAGCTGGGCGGGCCTTTGCACGGCAAGGGGGTGCTGATCCTGAACGGATTCCTGGCCGCCCGCTTCGGCGCCCACGAACCGTTGTCGCTGTCGGCGTCGTTGGTGTTCGAACAATCCTATGGCGGGGTCGACGGTGATTCGGCGTCGTCCACCGAGTTGTACGTGCTGCTGTCGGCGCTTTCCGGCCTGCCCATCCGCCAGGATCTGGCGGTCACCGGTTCGGTGGACCAGTTCGGCCGGGTCCAGGCCATCGGCGGGGTCAACGAAAAGATCGAAGGCTTCTTCGACCTGTGCGCCGCTCGGGGGCTGACCGGAACGCAAGGGGTGATGATCCCCGCCACCAACGTGGGCCATCTGATGCTGCGCCATGACGTGGTCGAGGCCTGCCGCCAGGGCCGTTTCGCCATCTATCCCGTCGATCATGTGGACCAGGGGATCGCCCTGCTGACAGGAGCCGAGGCCGGCGAGGCGGACGAGCAGGGGCGTTACCCGGCTGGAACGGTCAACCGCAAGGTTCAGGCCCGTCTGGCGGCGTTTTCCCAGCGCACGCTTCGACCTGCCGAGCGCGAGAAGCCTGAAAAAGAGCGCCCCGAGCGTGAGCGCGAGCGCAAGATCGTCGACGACTGACTTTGTGGCTTTGTTGCAACGCGGCGGGATATTTGATTCGGGTGTGCAATAAAGGGCTGTTCTTGGGCGCAGGCGACATTATATGAGTCGCATCAACATCTTGTGCTTTTGAAGACCATGTTCCGCAAGCTTACCCTGATCGCCTTGTCGCTGTCCGCCGCCATGCCCGTCTGGGCCGGTGAAGCCGTGCGCCCGCGACTGGTGCCGGGGGGCGGCGGTACGGCTTTGCCGGCCTTCAGTGGTGAAAACAAGTCCGAAGTATACTCCACCGGGGGCTTCAGCCTGGGGGCGGTGTCCGCGCCCATGGGGGGCGTCAGCGCCAACGCCAATGGCGACGGTCTGGCCGTGGGTGGTTACGCCGCCTATGGCATGGACTGGATGAACCTGTCGTCTTCGGTGAAAAGCGGCGGCGGCATCGGTACCGCCGACCTGACCGCCAGCCGTTCGGTTTCACCGTTGGGATTGGATGGCGTCGCCGCCTTGTCCTTGGGGTATCAATGGACCCAGGTGGGGGGCTTCAGCCTGAATCCCGCTCAGATGGGGGTGTCGCCGGGGGACGCCAACGATCTGTCGCTGTCGCTGTCCTTCACCCACGACGTGACGCCATCCTTCAGCATGGGCGGTTTCGCCGCCGCCAGCCGTGGCGAGGACGCCGCCAGCCAACCCAATTCCGGCCTGCATTTCGGCGCCGGGCTGGAACTGAAGTTCTAGACTTAAATGTGAGGCGCGCCGCCCTGGCGAGCATTGAGCGAGCGGCCAAGCAATCCACGGAAGATAATGAAAAAACCCCGCCGGATCGCTCCGGCGGGGTTTCTTTCCTTGGAAGGAAGCGGGGCTTAGACGCCCATCTTCTTCTTCAGGTTCTCGTCCAGCTTGTCCAGGAACTGGTTGGTGGTCAGCCAGGGCTGGTCCGGGCCGATCAGGATGGCCAGATCCTTGGTCATGAAGCCGGATTCCACGGTTTCGACGCACACTTCTTCCAGGGCGTTGGCGAACTTGGCCACTTCCGGGGTGTTGTCGAACTGGGCGCGGTAGATCAGGCCACGGGTCCAAGCGAAGATCGAAGCGATCGGGTTGGTCGAGGTTTCCTTGCCCTTCTGGTGCTCGCGGTAGTGACGGGTCACGGTGCCGTGGGCGGCTTCGGCCTCGACGGTCTTGCCATCGGGGGACAGCAGGACCGAGGTCATCAGGCCGAGCGAGCCGAAGCCCTGGGCGACGGTGTCGGACTGGACGTCGCCGTCGTAGTTCTTACAGGCCCAGACGAATTCACCGGACCACTTCAGGGCCGAGGCGACCATGTCGTCGATCAGGCGGTGTTCGTAGACGGTGCCGATCTTGTCCATCTCGGCCTTGAATTCCTTCTCGTACACTTCCTGGAAGATATCCTTGAAGCGGCCGTCATAGGCCTTGAGAATGGTGTTCTTGGTCGACAGGTAGACCGGCCACTTCTTGGACAGGCCATAGTTCATGCAGGCGCGGGCGAAACCACGGATGGATTCGTCCAGGTTGTACATGCCCATGGCGACGCCGGAACCGGGGAAGTTGAACACTTCGTGCTCGATCACCTGGCCGTCTTCGCCGACGAACTTCATGGTCAGGATGCCGGGACCGGGCACCTTGAAGTCGGTGGCGCGGTACTGGTCGCCGAAAGCGTGACGGCCGATGACGATGGGCTTGGTCCAGCCGGGAACCAGACGCGGCACGTTCTGGCAAATGATCGGCTCGCGGAACACGGTGCCGTCAAGGATGTTGCGGATGGTGCCGTTGGGCGACTTCCACATCTTCTTGAGGTTGAATTCCTTCACGCGCGCTTCGTCGGGGGTGATGGTGGCGCACTTGACGCCGACGCCGTATTGCTTGATGGCGTTGGCGGCGTCGATGGTGACTTGGTCGTTGGTCTCGTCGCGGTATTCGACACCCAGATCGTAGTACTTCAGGTCCACGTCCAGGTACGGCAGGATCAGCTTGTCCTTAATGAACTTCCAGATGATGCGAGTCATCTCGTCGCCGTCGAGCTCGACGATGGGATTGGCGACCTTGATCTTATTCATCGACGTGTTCCCCGTGTTGACGGTATTGGCAATGGTTCCGCTGCAGTGCGCGCCACGTCCGGCGGACAGGCCCTGGCACCCCGTACGGCGGGGGCACGATAACACCCCGGACGGCGAACGCAAGCGCCAAAAGCTACACCTTGGGATGGGAAACGGGCAGGGTCCGGTAAATCGGTATGGTTTTTCCGATCTCTACGAATTTCAAAAGTTGTGACATTGTCACTGGCAGGGCGAGGCCATTGCGCTATATGGGCATGGTCGAGGACCACTCGGGACAAGGAGTTCACTATGCGTTTCATCAAGAAGGCGGCCGTTGCCGCTGTTTTCGCCGTCACCATGGCCGGTGTGGCCAGCCAGGCCGTGGCCCAGCAGAAGCCGGACGAGGCGCTGAAGATGCGCCAGGGGCTGTTCCAGGCGGTGAAGATGAATTTCGGCCCCATCGGCGCCTTCGCCCAGGGCAAGGGCGCGCTGCCCGCCGACGCTGCCGCCAAGGCCGAGAACGTCGCCGCCCTGGCCCGCATCCTGCCCGCGTCCTTCGCCAAGGGCACGGAATCGCTGCCGGGTTCCAACACCAAGCCGGAAGCCTTCACCTCGGCTGACTTCGCCAAGGGGTTCGACGCTTTGGAAGCCGCCGCCACCCAGCTGGCCGCCGCCGCCAAGTCGGGCGACGAAGGCGCCATCAAGGCTGGTGTCGGTGCCGTCGGCAAGACCTGCAAGGGCTGCCACGACAATTTCCGCAAGGAATAAGGGGCGCGCATCCCCTTAAAAAAACCCGCCGGTGCGAGCCGGCGGGTTTTTTGTCTGTCTGGCGAATAGGCCCGCTAAAAGGCCGGAGGCGGGAAGGCGGCAAGGGTGCCCCACACCACGGCGCAACAGACAGCCAGGATGGCCAGGGCGAGCAGCGGGTTCTTGAAACGGATGCCTTCGACCCCCTGGGGGACGCGCTTTTCCCCGGTGATCATGGCTTGGACCATGTCGTCCTTCTTGACCACCCGATAGAACACCACCGCGGCCAGATGCAGGACGACGAAGGCCAGCAGCAGGTTGAAGCTGATACGATGGATGGCCGACAACAGCGCCACGGTCTTGGACGTCACCAGATGGGCCAGCGGACCTTCGCTCAGGATGTCGTCGCTGGTGAACAGGCCGGTGACGCCTTGCAGCAGGACCAGTCCCAGCAGCGCCAGCACGCTGAAGGCGCCCAGCGGGTTGTGGCCGACAGAACGCACGGCGCCGGTCTTGGCGGCGTCCAGATAGGCCATCACAGCCTTGGGGCCGCGGACGAAGTGGGAAAAGCGGGCGGTTTCGCTGCCGACGAAACCCCAGATGATACGGAACAGGACCAAGGCCACCACGGCCGGACCGACCAGCATGTGGACGTCAAGCCGGCCCATTTGGCCGCTGATCCCCAGGACGACGATCAGCGCCACCAGCACCCAATGAAACAAGCGGGTGGGGATGTCCCAGACCTTGACGCGGTGGGGGGGCGGGTTCTGTCGCATGATGTTTTCCTCCAAGATTGGGGCGATTTTCCCGCGCCAATTGCGTACGGTCAATGGCCGCTGGCGCAGAGGTTCCATGCTGCGCTTGCTCCGAAGGCCGCAAGGCGGTAGGCTTCGGGCAGTTTTCAGCCAAGCTGGCGGACCTTCCCTTGAATCGACCCGTACTCATTTCCCTGATCGGTCTCGCCGCTGCGGTGTTGGCCATCGTGCTTGCTCTGACCCTGGGCAAGGAAGACGAATCCAAGGCGGTGGTTTCCGTTCCAGCGCCCGGAAGCGTGACGGAATCGACGGCGACACCCGGCGCGGGAGAGCCCAGCTTCGACGTGGTGCGCATCGGGGAACGCGGCGACGCCGTGCTGGCGGGCCGCGCCATGCCCAAGGCCGAAGTGGTCATCCTGGACGGCGGCAAGGAAATCGGCCGCACCATCGCCGACGGTCGTGGCGAATGGGTGTTCGTGCCGTCCAATCCCATGCCGGCCGGGGCCCGCAACCTGACGCTGCGCGCTTATAATCCCGATGGCACCGTGGTGGAGTCCGGGGCGCCGGTGGTGTTGGTGGTGCCGGACAAGCCCAACCAGCAAATCCTGGCCTTCAAGCCGTTGCCCGGCGGCGGCGCCAAGCTGCTGATCGGCCCGCCTTTGGGCGAAGGCGGCATTTCGGTGGACATCGTCGAGGTGGACGACAAGGGCAAGCTGTTCATCGGCGGCCGTGGGCCGCAGGGCGGCAAGGTGCACGTCTATCTGGACAATGTCTTCGTCGGTCCCGCCACCGTGGACGCCGACGGCAACTGGAAGCTGACCACCAAGATGCCGGCGGCCAAGTCGCTGACCGTGCGCGCCGATCTGGTTGACGCCAAGGGCAAGGTCCTGGCCCGGGTGGAAATGCCGGTGGCGGCGCAGGGCACCCTGCATGCCGGCACCGAAACGGCGGTGGTGGTGTCGGCGGGCAATTCGCTGTGGCGCATCGCCCGGCGCATCTATGGCTCGGGCGAGGCCTACACGGTCATTTTCCAGGCGAACAAGGATCACATCCGCGATCCCGACCTGATCTATCCCGGTCAGGTGTTCCAGATTCCCAAGCGCTAAGCTCGGATCGAGAACTGAAAAAACCGCCGCTTGGGAACAGGCGGCGGTTTTTTATCTTCTGGCTGGCTTGGGCAGCGCCTTGCGCCGCCATTCCGGGCGCAGCGCCGGCTCGCCGCGCTTGGCGGGGGCCATGGGCGGGCGGATGTAGGTGGCGATCAGGTCCAGGTAAGGGGTGCAGGGGATCAGGGTGGCGGCGACGGTGGCGATCAGCTTGGTGGCGGTCACCGGCCGGTCGATGGCCAGTTCCGTGCCCAGGGCGATGCGGCCTTGGGTCACCTTGAACTGGGCCTTGACCACTGAATTGGCTGCCCGGAAGATCTGGTCCAGGCCGGCGCGCGCCACCGGCGATTCCGCCGAAAACGGCATCGGTCCCACGTCGCCGACGATCCGTAAGCTTCCGTGTTCGTGCCCTTCTTCATAGCGGATGGCGAAGCGGACATTGTGGAAGGTGAAGTCGAACTGAAACACGCCGCCGGGATCGACCGGCAAGGCTTCCAGGGACTCGATGTCCAGCGGCAGGCAAAAGCCGCCGACGATCACATGCTTGGGGGGCGAAGACGGTTTGGACATGGGTTCGGGCGTTGTTTCACGGAGTGGCTCGAACCTAGCACGTCCCGGCGGGGGATAAAACCGGCATCGGTGGGGATTTAAGGCATTAACGGCGGCGCGTTGCGCGTCTACAATGCGCCGCCATCATTGAACGAGGTTGATCTTGCACGCGCCCAATCTGTCCATGTCCAGCTACATCATGGTTCCTATCCACCGCGAAGGCTGGCCGTTCATCGCGCTGTTCGCCCTTGGCGCCCTGCTGCTGGGCTGGCTGTGGGCACCCCTGGGCTGGTTGGGCCTGGTGGCCACCTTGTGGTGCGCCTATTTCTTCCGCAATCCCGACCGCGTCACCCCCACCCGCGACGGGCTGGTCATCAGCCCCGCCGACGGCGTCGTCTGTCTGATGGGCGACGCGGTGCCGCCGGCCGAATTGGGGCTGGGCGACGCGCCGCGTCCGCGGGTCTGCGTGTTCATGAGCGTGTTCGACGTCCACATCAACCGTATCCCGTTGGCGGGGCGGGTGACCAAGCTGGCCTATCACGCCGGCAAGTTCGTCAACGCCGCGCTGGACAAGGCCAGCGAGGAAAACGAACGCATGGCGGTGGCGTTGGAACTGGAAGACGGCCGGTCCATCGGCTTCGTCCAGATCGCCGGTCTGGTGGCGCGCCGCATCAAGTGCGATCTGGTGGAAGGCCAAAGTGTGCGCACCGGCGAACGCTTCGGCTTGATCCGCTTCGGCTCGCGCGTTGACGTCTATCTGCCGGAAGGCGTGCAGCCCAAGGTCGCCCTGGGCCAGCGTTGCATCGCCGGCGAAACCGTGCTGGCCGACCTGCAGTCGGACGAAGCGGTCCGTCTGGGCGAGGTTCGCTGACATGTTCCGCCAACGCCCCCAAGGTCATGGCCGGCGGCGGTTGATCCGCCCGCCGAAATTGCCGGGATTGTCCATCAACACGCTGATCCCCAACATCCTGACCGTGTTGGCGTTGTGCGCCGGCTTGACCTCGATCCGGTTCGCCCTGCATGGGAAGTGGCAGCACGCGGTGGTGGCCATCGTCCTGGCCGCCATCCTGGACGGGCTGGACGGGCGGGTGGCGCGGCTGCTGCAAGGCACGTCGAAATTCGGTGCCGAGCTGGATTCCCTGTCCGATTTCGTCAGCTTCGGCGTCGCGCCGGCGATGATGCTGTATTTCTGGACCATGCAGGGCGCCGGCGGCTTCGGCTGGGCCATGGTGTTGCTGTTCGCGGTGTGCTGCGCCCTGCGGTTGGCCCGGTTCAACACCATGCTGGGCAATGCCGACCTGCCGCCTTACGCCTACAACTTCTTCACCGGCATTCCCGCCCCGGCGGCGGCCGGCGTGGTGCTGTTGCCCATGGTCGCCAGCTTCGAGTTCGGCGAGGAATTCTTCGCCCAGCCGGTGGTGGTGTCGGTCTTCCTGGCCGGCGTGGCCTTCCTGATGGTCAGCACCATCCCGACCTTTTCGTTCAAGAAGGTCCGCATTCCCAATGCCTGGGTCTTGCCTGTCCTCTTGATCGTCGGTGTGCTGGCGGCGTTCCTGGTGACCGAGCCTTGGCTGACCCTGGTGGTCGTGGGATTCGCCTATTTGGGGATGATCCCCTTCAGTGTCCGGGCTTTCCGCCGATTGAAGCGTCAGGCCGAGGCGGTGACGGCGCCCCCTACCGATGGACAGCGTGACGAAAATGCCACGGTGCCGTGAAACATTGAATGCTTTCCAAAGCGCCTCTTGCCCCTGTTAGTCGTCTGAGGTAGAAAACGGGCTAATCGTTTTCACACGCGTCACACCAAAAGGAATCCAATTCCATGCGCGCCATGAAGTCTCTGCTGGTCGCCGGCGTCCTCGCCGCCCTGCCCGTCGCCGCCAACGCCCAGTGGTACGTGGGTCTGGACGGTGGTGCCAACTACATGCAAGACCCCGGTTCCTCGACCGGCGCCGATTCCGATTGGGGTTGGGTCGGCCTGGGTCAGGTCGGTTACAGCTTCGGCGCGCCGAAGGTGGAATTCGAAGTCGGCTATCGTGCCAATGACTCGATCGACTCGGTCAGCACCATGATCAACGGCATCTACGACTTCATGCCGAACAGCAAGTGGCATCCCTTCGTGGGCGCCGGTATCGGTTGGGCTTGGCTGGATGGCGATTTCGCTGGCAACAACGCCCGCAACTCCGACAACTCCTTCGCCTATCAGGGCATCGCCGGCGTCGGTTACGACATCGACAGCAACTGGGCTTTGAAGGCGCAGTATCGCTATTTCGCCACCCTGGACGCCGATGTTGGCACCGCCAATTCGGGTGACAGCGATTACCGCAACCACTCGATCCTGGCCGGCTTCACCTACAAGTTCGGCGCTCCGGCTCCGGTCGCTGCCCCGGCCCCGGCCCCGGCTCCGGTCGCTGCCCCGGCTCCGGCCCCGGTCGCCAAGCCGGCTCCGGCCCCGCTGAAGAACTTCATCGTGTTCTTCGACTTCAACAAGTCGGACATCACTCCGGAAGCCGCCAAGATCATCACCCAGGCCGTCGACACCGCCAAGAAGGGTGGTTCCACCCGTGTCGATCTGACCGGTCACGCCGACCGTTCGGGCCCGGACAAGTACAACATGGCTCTGTCGCTGAAGCGCGCCAACGCCGTCAAGGCCGCCATGGTCAAGCAGGGCATCCCCGCCGACCAGATCTCGGTGGTCGGCAAGGGCGAGACCGCTCCGCTGGTGCAGACCCCCGATGGTGTGCGCGAGCCGCAGAACCGTCGTGTCGAGATCGTCCTGCCCTAATCGGCGCAGACGAAAGAAAACCCCCGGCCGCAAGGCCGGGGGTTTTTGTTTGTGCGGAGGCTTAGGAAAACCAGTCTTGCCAGGGTTGCCAGTTGCCGATCAGCCTGGCCAAGGCGGCGTATCCGCCGGCCCCGGGATGGGCGCCGTCATTGGCCAGGGCTTCGCTGATCCAGGCGCTATCCCGCTGCAATGGGGACAGGATGGGCAGGAAAGGGACACCCTTGTTCCGGCTGACTTCCGCCATCATTTCCGTCAGATGTCGCAGATGGCTTTCCGCTGACGGAGTGTCGGCAATGGGAGCGGGGCCGATCAGCAGTGTCGGTGCCACGGATTGGGCGTGGTCCAGGATGGCTTCGGTGCTGGTCCGGGTTTCTTCCGGCGGGCGGTTCTGGGCGGCGTCGTTGGCGCCGAAGGAGAACACCAGCCGCCGTTGGGAAAAGGGCAGCGACGCTAGGCGAGGTCTGGCCTCGGCGGGCCAGCGTCGGGCGATTTCAGCGCTGGTCTGGCCGCGAATTCCCAAATTATAGACGGTGATGTCGTGGCCCTGGGCGGCTTTGTCGGCGCAGATGCGCCCCACCCATCCCAGCATGGCGGGGTCGCCGCAGCCTTGGACGAAGGAATCGCCGATGAAGCAAAAGCGGGCTGGCGGCACCGGCCGGCTTAGCCCTTGACCCCGTCGTTCCGGGTGGTCTTGGATTTTTCCGCCTTGGCCTTTTCCGCCTTGGGCTTGGCCTTCACCTTGCCGGCCGGTTCACTGGCCGAAGCCTGCTTGACCGGCGCGGCCTGGGGGGTGGCGGCGCAATTGGCGGTGGCGGGCATGGGCTTTTCGATGGAAGTGGCGGCCCAGCTTTCCATTTCGCTGGGCGACAGGGCCAGGACCGTGTCGAACAGCTTGGCCTGGGTCCCGCAGTAATCTTCCACATGCTGGGCCCGCATGGACGCGTCGTTGGACAATTGCGTCACATAGCGGTCCATGCCGGCCTGGCCCTTGCCCAAACGGGCGAACATACCGCGCAGATGGTTGGCGTTGCTGTTCATGGCGGTGCCGAAGCGGCCGACCCAATTGGACCATTTGTCGCGGAAATCAACTTCGCCGCCTTGGCATTTCAAGGCGGCGACCATCAGCTCGTAGTGCAGCTGGCGGACCTGCATGGCCCGAACATCCTGGGTGCTGTAGCACTGGGGCCGGGCAAAAGCCGGGCCGGCGATGGCGACGGAAAGAAAGGCGGCGACGACGCACTTGGTCTTTCGGTTCACTCGGGCCTCGCAGGATGGTTGGTGAAATGCGGCGACAGTTTGGCCGAGCCCCGCCTAAAAGGCAACATTTCCGAGAAGGGAATTCGCCTGAAAAACCAAGAAATCCGCTATGCGCACAAGGGGTGCAGCAGTGCAAGAAATTGCTGGGCCACTTTATCCCAGGAAAAACCCAAGGCGTAGTCGCGACAAACGGCCGGCGGGATATCCAGAGCGGTCAAAGCGGCGTGGCGCAGATCGGTGTCCATGACGCCGGCGGCGGACTGGCCCAGCACGTCTTGGGGGCCGGGGACGGGGAAGGCGGCCACCGGCACGCCGCTGGCCAGGGCTTCCAGCATCACCAGGCCGAACGTGTCGGTTCGCGACGGAAAAACGAAGCAATCGGCGGCGGCAAAATAGCGGGACAATTCCTGGTCGCCGTTGGCGATGCGCCAATGGGTGTGGGGAAAGCGCTTCATCAGGGCGGCGCGGGCCGGGCCGTCGCCCACCACCATCTTCGAGCCGGGCAGGTCCAGTTCCAGGAAGGCCGGCAGGTTCTTTTCCACCGCCACCCGGCCCACATACATGAACAGTGGCCGGGGCAGGTCGACGAAGTCCTTGCTTTGGGGGTGGAAGGTGTCGGCGTCGACGCCATGGCTCCATTCCACCGCGTTGGCGAAGCCCCATTGGGCAAGCTCGCGGCGGACCGAGGGGGACGGGCACATGACCGCCGCGGACGGCCCGTGGAAGCGCCGCATCAGCGCATAGGGCCAAGAGAGCGGCACCCCGGTGCGGGCGCGCACGTAGTGGGGGAACTTGGTGTGATAGGCGGTGGTGAAGGGGAAGGCGTGCTTCAGGCACCAGCGCCGGGCGGTCCAGCCCAGCGGGCCTTCGGTGGGCAGGTGGATCGCGTCGGGGGCGAATTGGCGCAGGGCGCGGTCGACCTTTTTGGCTGCCAGCAACGACAGGCGAATCTCGGGATAGGACGGGCAGGGGATGGTGGCGAACTGGCTGGGTTCGACCACCAAGATCTGATGCCCCATGCGCGTCAACGTTTCGACCAGGGTGGCAAGCACCCTGACCACCCCGTTGCGTTGGGGGTGCCAGGCGTCGGTGACGATGGCGATGCGCATGTCTTCTCCTTGCGAAGCTTTGGCGCAGCCTTAAGGCCGGCATCCGTGGCAGGCAAGTGACGAAGCGATGAAACTTTACAGGTCGATCAGCTCGACATCGGGCTGGGCCCCCAGGGCCGGGAAGAACTGTCCGGCGCTGGTGGAAAAACGCTTGGGGGCGTCGGTGGTGTAAAGGCGGATGCCGCCTTCGCCGCCTTGGGCCAGCATGTCGGCGTCCTTCAGCATGGTGGCGGCTTTTTCCGCGACGGCCTGGGCGCAGTCCACCAAGGTCAGCTGCTCGCCCAGCACCTTGCGCAGGGTGGGGGCCAGCAGCGGGAAATGAGTGCAGCCCAGCACCAGGCAGTCGGCGGCTTGGGGGCCGCTGAAGCTGTCGGCCAGATATTGACGGATCATGGCTTCGGCGATGGGGCCTTCCACCAATCCTTCTTCCACCAAGGCGACGAAAAGCGGGCAGGGGACCGGGGTGACGCGGCATTCGGGGCGACGCCCCAGAATGGCGTGGTCAAAGGCGCCCGAGCGGCAGGTGCCTTCGGTGGCGGCGACGACGATGCGGCCGCCGATGGACAGGCGAGCCGCCTGTTCCGCTCCTGAATCGATGACGCCCAGCACCAGCATGTCCGGATAATGCTGCGCCAACGTGTCGGCGGCATGGGCTGATGCGGTGTTGCAGGCCAACACCATCATCTTGATATTTTTTCGACTAAAGAAATCAGCGGCCCGCAACACGTATTGGATGATTGTCTGCGGCGCCTTCGTCCCATAGGGAAGTCGGGCGACATCCCCCAGGTAAAGCAGGTTTTCCGCCGGAATGGTGCGGCGCAGCGCCGCAGCGACGGTCAATCCGCCCACACCGGAGTCAAATACCCCGATGGGTCTGTTGCGAAGGTCTTGTTGTAAGGTATTCGCCGTATTCGACGTTGGATTATCCACAGTTTGTGCCCGGTTAACTGTCTGCAATGCGCTCAATTGCATGGTTTTGAATGATTATTTGGGGGTGTTGATTATCCGGCCCTTGGCGGGTCAATGTAAATAGCCTATAAATCCATAAAGACGCATGGCCGTTACCGGTTGTGTGCAATGCTGCGTGGGCGGGAGAAAGCGGTGTTGGTCGGGGATGGGTCCTGTATCATGGTCGCCGTTTCGGTTTCCGGTTTTTGCCGGGGGCGGAGGTAGTTTATGTCGTGGTCGCTTTCACGCAAGGTCTCTGCCGCGCTGATCGCCATTTTGGCGAGCACCATGCTGTTGACCGCCCTGTTCGGCTTCTACCGGTTCGAGGATGAAGTGTCGTCGCTGGTGCGTTCGCGCTACAGCTTTGTCGCCTTCACCATCAAGAAGCGGGTCGAGGACAGCTTGAACCTTGGTTTCGCCCTGCGCCAGTTGCGGCAGGTCCAAGACGCGATCGAGCTTGAAAAGACCCGTGACGAACAAATCGTCGGCATCGAGATTTATGATTCCCGCGGAGAAATCCTGTTCAACAGCGATCGCGGCCGCATCGGCGCCTCGGTCCCTGACGAGTGGCTGCAGCCGCTGGCCGAACCCACTGGGCAGCCCTTCGCCCTGATGGACGAGGATTCCCACGCCGTCGGCCTGCCTTTGGTCAACAGTCTGGGCAAGGTGGAAGGGGCGGTGGTCCTGGTCTATCCCGCCGGTTACGTGGAACGCGAACTGGGCGGCGCCCTGTGGCGTTTGGCGGGGCAGATGGCGGGCATCGTCGTGGTCTTCGCCGTGCTGACCATCCTGGCCGCCAGTGTCGCCCTGTCGCCGGTTCGCCGCCGTCTGGCCGCCATGGAAGCCGCCTTGAACACGGCCCTGGGGGATACCCCTGCCGCTGACGGCAGCGCTGCCGCTCCAGAGGTGAACGCCGAATTCGACGGAAATTTCGGCGAGTTCGTCGCCAAGGCGCGTGAAGCGCTTGAACACATCAAGCTCTCGACCGAAGAGGTCGAGCGTCTTGATCGATTGGCATGAGGGCAAGCATGCGATTGGATAGCTCCCGCTCTTTGCTGATCAGGCTGTTGATGCTGGCGGTGCTGGTGTTGGTGCCGCCCATGGGGCTGGCCTCGTTCATGGCGCTGGACCGCTTCGAGCAGGGCATGAACCCCGAACTGGACCGCAAGGCCGCCGCCGTCGGTCGCGATCTGGTGGTTCAGGTCGAACGCGCCGTCGCCTATGGCATTCCGGTCGAGAAGCTGGTGGGGGTGGATGAGTTCTTCGCCCAGGTGTTGAGCGGAAATCCTGAAATCCGTTATCTCGGCATCACCGGAACCGATGGGACGATCCTGTTCCTGCGCGGCGCCTTGGGTGGCCAATTGGCGGACCATTACCGGGAACAGGCGGGATCCTTGTCGGACAAGGATGGCGCCACCTTGCAGATCGGCGATTTCGTCGATCTGGCCCTGCCGGTGAAGGGGCGTAGCGGGTTGGTCGGATCGGTGCATGTGGGTTTTGACCAGGGCTATATCTCGTCGCGACTGTTCAGCATTTTCTACGACATCGCCGTGGTTCTGGGGGCGTCGCTGATCGTCGCCTTCGAAATCCTGCTGTTCGTGGTGGTGTTCAACGTTTCCGGCCCGATGAAGCTGGTGGCCGAAGTCATCGGCCAGGGCCGGAAGGGCGATTTTTCGCATATGCCGGGGATTCGCGCCGACGACGAAGTAGGGCACTTCGCCCGGGTGTTCAACGCCAGCATGCGCAAGGTGGACAGCGCCTATCGCGGTCTGATGGCCTATATCGACGAAGTGCGGACCGGCCATTTCGACCGGGGCGCGGCGGAAAGGGCCGGCGACATCGCCGATCGGGTAAAGTTCCTGTTTCGCTTCGACGCCTCGGGCGCGCCGGGCTTCCTGCGCGAAAAACTGTCCTCGGACGTGCGTCTGCCGCTGTTCCTGTTCGTCTTCGCCGAAGAAATAAGCCGCTCTTTCCTGCCGCTTTTCGCCCAATCCTTGCCGCGGCGCATGACCTTGCTGACGCCGGAACTGATGATCGCCTTGCCCATCGCGGTGTTCATGGCGGGGATCGCCCTGGGCTCGTTGTGGGGCGGCGCCGTCACCGAACGCCTTGGCAGCCGCCGGGTGTTTCAAATCGGTCTGGTGCCGGCTGTCCTGGGCTGCTTGATGAGCGGCCTGTCGCAAAGCGTCATCGAACTCAGCCTGTGGCGCGGCATCACCGGCTTGGGCTATGCCTTGGTGACCGTGGCTTGCCAGGGCTACATCTCGAAGGCCACCAACGACGGCAACCGGGCCACCGGCCTGGGCAGCTATGTGGGGGCGGTGCTGTCCGCCGCCCTGTGCGGGACCGCCATCGGCGGGGTGATGGCCGACCGTATCGGTTTCGCCCCTTCGTTCTTCGTTTCGGCCGGTTTGGTGGTGGTTTCCGGCCTTCTGCTGGGGTACTTGCTGGAAAAGGTTCCGACCTCGCCCGACCTGCCGCCCGCCGCAGAGGGCGACCCCAAGGGTCTGTCGCGGATTTTCCTCAACTGGCGTTTCACCGTCTTGGTGTTGTTCGCCGCCATTCCCGCCAAGATCGCCTTGACCGGCTATTTCTTCTTCCTGGTGCCGCTGGTGCTGTGGGGGACGGAACACACGCTGCCGGAAATCGCCCGCATCATGGTGCTTTATCCGCTGGTCATGCTGGTGGTGTCCTATTACGCCACGCGTTTCGCCGACCAATGGGGCTGGCGCGTCGGGCAGATCGCCGTGGGCGGCATCCTGGGCGGGGTGGGGATCTTGCTGGCGGCGCTGTTCGACGGGACGTGGCCGCTGATGCTGGGCATCGTGTTCCTGGGGGCTGCCCATGGCATGTCGGCGTCGCCGCAATTGGCGTTGATCCCCGATATTTGCTGGGTGGAATGCCAGCATTACGGCCGCACCCAGGTTCTGGCCCTGTTGCGGACGCTGGAACGCATCGGTTCGGTGGTCGGGCCGTTGCTGGCGGCGGTTTTCTGGCCCCTGTGGGGGGCCGAGGGCGCTATTGTCGCCATCGGTTCGGTGGTCTTGGGCATGGCGGCGGTGTTCGCCATGCTGGCTGGCCGCTACGGGGACGGCCCACACCTTGAAAGCGAGGAGGGGGCGCAATGAACCGTCGTGGGTTCCTGGGACTGGCTTCGGCACTTGCCTTGTGGACGCTGCCGGCGGCGGCCGACCCGGTGCAAAAGCCCTTTCGCATCTACATGGCGCTGTGGCGCGGCTGGGAAGACGCCGCCCAAGGCTTCAAGGATTACTTCACCAACCAGAACATCCCGGTGGAGCTGATCATCCGCGACGCCGGCCAGGACCGCAGCAAGCTGCCGGAATTCGTCGCCGAAGCCAAGCAGTTGGGGGTTGACCTGGTGTTCACCTGGGGGACCACGGTGACGGTGGACATGCTGGGAACCTACGACAAGGTGGACCCGGCCAAACACATCACCGACATCCCCGCCGTCTTCGCCATCGTGTCGCAGCCGGATGGCGCCAAGGTGGTGCCCGACCTGTCCTCGTCGCGGCGCAACATCGCCGGCACCAGCTATCTGGTGCCCATGGAAACCCAGGTCAACCTGCTGCAATCCTATCGTCCGGTGCGGCGCTTGGGCATGGTTTACAACCCGCTGGAAAAGAACTCGCTGGTGGCCGCCGACGAATTGCGGGCTTTGGGACGCCGTGACGGTTTCGAACTGGTGGTGGCTCCGGTGGACGTGGTCGACGGCAAGCCGGTGGTGGCCAGTATCGCCCCCAAGGTGGCGGGGCTGAAGCAGGCCGGGGTGGATTTCCTGTACATCCCCCCCGACACCTTCTTGAACGTCAACCGCGACATCCTGACCGGCGCCGCCCTGGCCGAGAAGATTCCCAGCTTCGCCGCCGCCGAAAACCCGGTGCTGTTCTCGAAGGCCATGTTCGGCGGCGTCTACCGTTACTATACGGTGGGCCAGTTGACGGCGTACAAGGCGGAACAGATCCTGGTGCACAGGAAGGCGCCGGCCGATTTGCCCATCGAACCGCCCAAGCGCCTGTCGATCATCATCAACATGCCGGTGGTCCGGGCTTTGGAAATCTATCCGCCCATGGGGTTGCTGGGATTGGCCGAAGTAGTGGACACCCCCGAGGAGCCGCGGCAATGAGCGCCTCGCGTCAATCCCTGCGCATCGTGTTGTGCACCAAGCGTGATCTGGCCGGCGCCCTGGTGCTCAATCAGGTGTTGCCCCGTCTGGCCGGGGACAAGGTGGTGGTCCTGCTGTCCGACAAGACCCGGCCGGTGGAAAACAGCGTGCCGGAACTGGCGGAAATGAAGTTCCTGGAACGCGATCTGCCGGTGGACACCCTGTTCCCGTTGATCGACCGCGATCCTGGTGTCGAAACCGCCTTGGCCACCTTCGAGGGGCTGGCGGCGCGTCATGGCGTCGAGATGCGGGTGGTGAGCCGCATCAACGATGCCGAAAGCGAAGAGTTCCTGCGCGCCTTTGCCCCTGACATCATGCTGTCGGCGCGCTTTTCCCTGATCTTCCGGCGCAACGTCTTCGACATTCCCCGGTTCGGCACCTACAACATCCATCCTGGGGCGTTGCCGCGCTATGCCGGCCTGTTCGCTCCGTTCCGCTGCATGCTGGAAGGGGCCGACGCCGTCGGCTGTACCCTGCACAAGGTGGATGACGGCATCGATACCGGCCCGGTCATCGGCATCGGCTGGCTTCCCATCGAGGCTTCGCGTTCGTTGCTGTGGCATGTGGTCAACACCTATGGCGCCGGTGTGGAGATGTTCTTCCACATGCTGGACGGTCTGCGCCGTGGCGAGGCCCCGCAGCCCAAGGTCCAGGACGTCAGCCAGCGGGTCTACGGATCGCTGCCCGATGCCGAGGCCTTCGCCGCTTTCCGCCAAAAGGGGCTGAAACTGTTCGATCCAGACGAATACATGGAGATTTTGCGCGGCTTCGTGCCCGAACACGGCATCGGGCACTTGCAGGCCGTCGCCGGGGCTGCCTCTGACAAGGTGAGGGCGTCATGCTCCTGCGCACACGCGTAACGCTGATCGTTTCCGTCACCTATTGCCTTTTGGTGCTGGGTCTGGGCTTCGCCGGGCTGAAAAGCGACGAGCTGGCCGATGAACGCTATGCCCAGGCGACGTTGAACGGGCAGGAAATCTTCTGGCGCAAACTGGTGGAAAACACCGTCCAGCGTCTGGAGTCCGACGCCCGCGCGGTGGCGTCCGACAAGAATGTCGTCGCCGCGGTGGAACGGCGCGACCCGGCCATGACCCTGGTTCAGATCGGTGCCGTCGCCGAAGCCCTGAAGCTGCGCGGCGCCATCAACCGTCTGGAAGTGCTCGACCGCGACGGCGAACTGCTTTACAGCTCGCGCGGGTCGCTGCTGGACCCGCCCTTGCTGGATGCCGGCACGGTGCGGGCCATCGTCGACGGCAAGCGCCCGGTGCGCGGCATCCTGCAAGATGCGTCGCGCACCTTCACCGCCACCTTGGCCTATCCGCTGCAAGGCGCCGACGAGGTGGTCGGCATCGTCATGCTGGCATCCGACATGCGGCCGCCTTTGGACGAGTTCAAGGCCTCGACCGGGTCGGAAATCTTCCTGGTCGACCGCAACGGCCGTCTGGCCCAGGGCACCAACGACACTTTGTGGAAGGTGTTCGAGGACAAGATCACCGTTCGCAAAAGCCGCATGCTGACCTGGCAGGACGGGGACCATTATTTCTCGGTGGTGGTGTTGCCGGTGCAAGACGGCTTCAACCGTGTCATCGGTGCCCTGGTCACCGCCCGCGACGTGTCGGAAACCCAGGCCCGCCAGCGTTTGATCCGTCAGGTGTCCATCGGCGCGGTGGTCGGCTTCCTGGTGCTGGTGCTGGGTATTTTCTACGTCTATCTGCGGCGCTCGTTCCACCCGCTGGACGAAGCCATCGCGGTGCTGAACGCGCTGTCGCGCGGCGACACCTCGGTGACCTTGGAAGTCAAGAACGACCGCGACGAAATCGGCCGTATCGCCCAGACCGTCGGGGTGTTCCGGGACAACACGGTCAAGCTGGACCTGATGCAGCAGCGGCGCGAACGGCAACGTCGCCGTCAGGAATTGTTCATTCGCCTGCAGATGCAGAAATTGTCCGAGATGCTGGAGGAAGAGGCGCGTGCCGCCATCCTGGCCGACCTCAAGCAGATCGAGGCCATGGCCGCCGGCAAGCCCGGCGACGAGGAAGCCGCCGACAGCGGCAAGGGCGAGCTGGAAGTGCTGGGCGTGGCCTTCCAGACCATGTCCGACCGTATCCGTGAACAGCACTTGTCCCTGGAAAAACTGATCGCCGAGCGGACCCGTGAAGCCGAAGTGCTGCGCGAAGCCTTGCGCACCCGCGACCAGTTGAACGCGCTTCGTCAGGAACTGGATTTCGCCCGCGAACTGCAGTTGTCGTCTTTGCCGCAGGTTTTCCCGCCCTTCCCGGAACGCGACGAGTTCCAAATCCACGCGGCCATGGTTCCGGCCAAGGAAGTGGGGGGCGATTTCTACGACTTCTTCCTGCTGGACCATCACCACTTGGGCATCGTCATCGGCGACGCATCGGGCAAGGGCGTGCCGGCGGCCATGTTCATCGCCATCGCCCGGTCGCTGATCAAGGCGGTGGCGCCGTTGTCGCGTTCCCCCGGCGAATGTCTGGCTTTCGTCAACACCATGCTGTCGGCCGACAACCCGCAGACCTTGTTCGCCACCTGCTTCTATGCCGTGGTGGACATCCGTTCGGGCGAGGTGGCGTTCTGCAATGCCGGCCATCCGCCGCCGCTGATCCTGCGTCAAGGGGCCGACGTGGAAGCCATCCGCGATGTCTCGGGCGTCGCCCTGGGGGTGATGGAAGACCTGGAATACGACACCGGCACCTTCATGGTTGCCCCGGGTGACGCCATCTTGCTGTACACCGACGGCGTCACCGAAGCCCAGGACGTGGCCGAAAAGTTGTATGACGAGCCGCGCCTGATCAAGACCCTGGGGGGCTTGGGGACAATCCATCCCGAACAGATCATCGGCACGGTCCAGCAATCGGTGGAAGTTTTCGTCGGCGACGCGCCGCAATTCGACGACATCACCATGCTGTCCTTGCGTTTCGATCGCTTTGGCGACGCCGAAGCCGGCCAGGATGCGCCGCAGCGCCGGCTGATGCTGACCGGCTTCCAGGCGGAAACCGCGCCCTGTGGCCCCAAGCCGGATGCAGAGCCGCCGGCCGTTTCGACGCCCGCCCCGGTCAAGGTGGTGCCTGCTGCGCCGGCGATGACCGTGTCGGCGGTGAAGCTGTCGCAGCCCCCCAAGCCGGTGGTCAAGCCGTCAAAGCCGGCTAAGCCGACCATCACCTTCGTTGCCAAGCCCCAACCCGCCGCCCCTCAGCCCGTCAAGCCGGCGATCGCCGCCAAGGTGGTCAGCACCCCGCGTGTGGTCAGCCGTCCCAAGGTGGTGTTCACCCCCAAGCCTGCTCCGGCTCCGGCTCCGGCTCCGGTTTCCCGCAACCGCATGGAAGTGACCATCGCCAACGATCTGGCTGAACTGGAACGTCTGGCGGGATTGGTGGACGAGTTCGTCGAGCGGCATGGCTTGCCGGACCGGATTTCGTTCAATTTGAATTTGTGTCTGGACGAATTGATTACGAATATCGTCTCGTATGGTTATGACGACAGTCATCACCATGATATTCACGTGCGTTTCTCGCTGGACAACGGCTGTCTGATGACGGAAATCATCGATGACGGCAAAGAGTACAATCCCTTCACCGACGCCCCCGAGCCGGATTTGGCCCTTGAGGTGGACGATCGTCCCATCGGTGGTTTGGGGGTGTTCCTGGTCAAGGAATTCATGGACCGTACCGATTATCGCCGCGATGGCGGCAAAAACGTGGTGACCTTGGAAAAGAACGTCGCCGTACAGGAGAGTTAGGGATATGGAGATTCGGGAAGAGCAGGTTGACGGCGCCCAGGTTCTGGTGCCGATCGCCCGTGTCGACAGCGCCACCGCCAAGGCTTTCGAAGGCCGGGTTCTCGCCGCGGTCAACACCGGTGCGGCCAAGATCATCATCGACTTCTCGGAGCTTGATTACATCTCCAGCGCTGGGTTGCGCGTGGTTTTGGTGGGGGCCAAGATGACCCGCGCCCCGCGTAAGTTCGCCCTGTGCGGCATGAAGCCCCATATCCGCGAAATCTTCGACGTTTCGGGCTTCGCCCGCATCCTGACCATTCTTCCCGACCGCGCGTCGGCTTTGTCCGCCTAAGAGGGCGGGGTGTGCGGGTGGCGCGTCGACGCCACCTCTGCTACACTTGATGGCAGTGCCGAGACGGCGGCAGACGCCGTGAACAACGGGAGGGCGCCATGGCAGATCCCTTCAAAGCCATCGCCGAGCTTCAAAACGCCTGGTTCAAGGCGTGGTTGAATTCAACTCAAAGCATGGGGCATTTGACGCAGCATCTCTTGGAGATGCAGCAGAAGATGCTGTCCCATGCGGTCAAATACCAGCGTGACCATATCGAGATCGCGACCGGTCCATCCTTGACCGACAAATACGGCAAGCGCGCCCACGACATCGACCCGGAACGTGATGTCTGACCCCGCGCCGGGAGAAGACGTCGTCGCGGAAAATCGCCAGGCAGCCGCCGCAGCGTCAGGCGAACTGCGGGATGTGGCCAATCTGATCGGCAGCACCAGTTCCGATCTGACAGCTCGGTTTTTCGATCTGGCCCGGCTGACCCAAAGCCAAACCGCCTGCGTCGCCGACATCCTGGACGCTTCCGGCGCCAGCATGGGCGCCGACGGGCACGAGGATTTCGCCGAAGTCATCGGCCATCTGGGGGGGACGCTCAGCGAATTCGTCCGCGAGGTCCTGCATATGTCCAAGCAGGCGGTCAGCATGGTGCGCGCCATCGACCGGGTGATCGAAGACCTTTCACGCCTTAGTCATTCGGTGGAAGGCATCGACCGCATCACCGCCAAAACCAATCTGCTGGCCCTTAACGCCCGTATCGAGGCGGAACGGGCCGGCGACGCCGGACGTTCCTTCGGGGTGGTGGCCGGCGAGGTCCGCGAGCTGTCGCGGGCCACGTCGGAACTGGCGTCGGGGATCAAGACCGAGATCGCCACCATTGCCGAGGCTCTGAAATCGGGGCACGCCACTTTGGCCGAGGTCGCGTCCATGGACATGACCCGTCAGATCGAAGCCAAGGAAGAGGTCGAGCGCACCTTGGCTTTCCTGAAAGAGCGCGATTCCTTGCTGACGGCCGCCGTCCACACCAGCATGGAAAACGCCCGGGCCATCGAATCCTCGGTGGCCAAGGTGGTGACCGACCTGCAGTTCGAAGACCGCACCCACCAGCGGCTGGAACGGATCGCGGCCGCCTTGGACGTCTTGGCTGCGGAAGGGGTTCTGCGCATGTCGGCATCCAGTTTGGCCGACGGGGGCAAGCCGGGCGCAGACCAGGACGACGTCACCCTGTTCTGAATTCGTTTGGGTAAAACAAAAGGCCGGCAAATGCCGGCCTTCGCTTTGGTGTCGGAATTGTCCCGCCTTATCTTTTCAGACGGGTCAGCACGAAATACAGCAACCCGCCGGTGACGACCAGGATGCTGACCAGGAAACCCAGAGCGATGATGGCCTCAGTGTCCAAAACCATGACGAACTCCCCCTTGCATGTGGAACACTGCTAAGGACCCTACCACTTTCGGACGAGCCCTGCTTTGACATGGATCAGAGAAAGGTAGGTCTGTGCGTAAGTGTAATCATGCATTGTGCTTAAATGTTCGTAAGTGGTTCCAGGCAGGTTATTTTGTCAGTTTGTTGATAATGCGTTCACAAGTTGTTTAAGTGCACTGGTGAGGCAGATTAGAAACCAGCAATACGTCACAATTTGTGTCTGGAATGATCATTTAATGTGCGTATACCCTCCGAAGGTAGGAGGAAAGTGTGCATGGTGTCGAAACCAATTCTTGATGGTCAGCAAACCCAAGGGGCGACAGATTTCGGCCGACTGCGCAATGGCGGCGGTTATATTGCCGCAGCGACGATTTTCCTGAACATCCTGGCCTTGGCGCTTCCTCTGGCGCTGTTGCAGATTTACGACCGCATCATTCCCAATTCGTCCACCGGGACCTTGTTGCTTCTGCTGGGCGGCGTGGTGGGCGCCGTGGTGCTGGAAGGCCTGCTGCGGGTGGCGCGTGCCGACATCGTCGGCTGGATCGGCGTGCAGTTCGAACACGCGGCCAGCTGCAAAGCCTTCGCCCATGTGTTCAGCGCCCCTGCCGACGAACTGGAAAAG
The DNA here is from genome assembly GCA_001898825.1 of Magnetospirillum sp. 64-120. Lineage (GTDB taxonomy): Bacteria > Pseudomonadota > Alphaproteobacteria > Rhodospirillales > Magnetospirillaceae > Magnetospirillum. The sequence continues at coordinate 469,448 of MKVK01000014.1, read as the reverse complement.
GTCGGTCCCGGCGAATTGCTGGAACGCTTGTCCGGTTTGCCCACCGTGCGCGAAGTGTTTTCGGAAAACTGGACCCTGGTGGTCTGCGACCTGCCCTTCGTGCTGCTGTTCCTGGGGGCCATCGCCTATCTGGCCGGCTGGCTGGTGCTGGCGCCGGTGGCGATCCTGGCCTGCTTCGCCATCTTCGCGTTGCTGGGCAGCGCGTCCTCGGAAAAGGCCATCCGTGATTTCAACACCGTGCGCGACCGGCGGCAGAATTTCAGCATCGAAGTGATCCACGGCGTCCATTCGGTCAAGTCCATGGCCATGGAAGCCCAGATGATCCAGCGTTATGCCCGCCTGCAGGAAGCGGTGGCGCGGCATTCCCACCGCGTGGTCCAGGTGAACACCAACTCGCTGGGCGCGGCGGCGGTGTTCTCGCAATTGCTGACGCTTTCGGTGGTCATCGCCGGCAGCCTGATGGTGGTCAACAACCACCTGACCGTCGGCGGTCTGTCCGCCTGCACCTTGCTGGCCGGCCGGGCGCTGCAGCCGGTGCAAAAGGCGGTGGCGCTGTGGACCCGCTGGCAGACCGCCAAGCTGATGCGTGCCCGTTTCGAAACCGTCTTCGAACTGCCCAGCGAGCCGCGGGTGGAAAACCCGGTGCGCCAGCCGGTTGTCGGCGCGGTCGAGATGCGCGATGTGGTCCTGCGCCACGGCGCCGATGCCGAGCCTTTGTTCAAGGGGCTCAATCTGCTGGTCAAGCCGGGCGAGCGCGTCGCCATCGGCGGCGACAACGGTTCGGGCAAGTCGACGCTGTTGCGGCTGTTGCATGGTTCCATCGCCCCGACCGAGGGCGAGGTGTTGCTGGACGGGGTGCCGATCATCGGCCATGAACGCGACCATTTGTTGCGGTCCGACGGCATCGCCTTCATCCCCCAGCGCGGCGAGTTGCTGCGCGGCACCATTTTGGAGAACCTGACCATGTTCCGTCCGGAACGGCGCAAGGAAGCGTTGCGTCTGGCCGGCATCCTGGGATTGGACGAAGTGGTCTACCGTCTGGCCCAGGGCTATCACACCCGGGTCGGCGACGGTTCCAGCGACATCCTGCCGCGCGGCGTGGTTCAGCGCGTCGCCGTCATCCGCGCCCTGGTGGCCCGTCCGCGCGTCTTGTTGTTCGACGAAGCCAACGCCGCCATGGACGGCCCTGGCGACGAACGCTTGCGCCAGTATTTCGAATCCATGGGGCGTGACACCACCCTGATCATGGTGACCCTGCGTCCCAGCATGCAGCGTCTGGCCGACCGGGTGCTGCGCATCGAGGGCGGCACGCTGGTCGCGGCGGCGCCGCCGCAAGCCCCGGCGGCGGCTGCCGAAACCGAAGCCAAGGTGAGCGCATGACCGCCCCCTCGCATCATGGTGCAGCCCCCGCCTGGGACGTGCCGCCGCAACGCTTCGACCTGAACGAGGAACGGGCCGCCGAAGGTCAATTGGGTGGTTTCGAGGCGGTCACCGATCTGGCGGCCTGTATCCTGCCGCTGCTGTCGTCCTTGGGCTGGGAAGGCGATCTGGTGCATGTGGCGGAATCGCTGCCGCATTTCGCCGATACCTTGGACCTGACCGACCTTTTGAACATCATGGCCAATCTGGGCTATGCCAGCAAATCGCTGGACCTGGCGCCGTCGCGCATGGATCCGCGCCTGATGCCCTGCCTGTACATGGCGCCGGGCGAGTTGGCCATGGTGCTGGTCCGCGCCGGCGAAGACGGCAAGGTGGTGGCCTTCGACGCCCAGGCCCGGGCCTATGTGACCATCGACCCGCCGGCCGAACGGGGCCGTATCTATCGTTTCAACCAGTTGGACGAAGACGAGCGGGCCAAGCTGGAAGAGGCGCCGAAGAACTTCGTCTTCGCCGTCACCGGCCGTTTCCGCCCGCTGTTCGTGCGCATGCTGGCCACCTCGCTGGTGTCCAACCTGCTGGTTCTGGTGACGCCTTTGTTCATCATGGCCATCTACGACCAGTTCCTGCCCACCGGCTCGATCCCGCTTTTGGTGTCATTGCTGGCCGGTTCGGTGATCGCCATCCTGGGGGACTACGCCATCAAGGGCGTGCGTTCGCGCATGATCGCCTATTTGGGCGCCCGCATGGACCATTTGCTGGGCCTGGCCATCTTCCGCCGCCTGCTGATGTTGGCGCCGCCGTTTACCGAACAGGCCAATTCCAACTCGCAGATCGCCCGATTGCGCGATTTCGAGATGGTGCGCGAATTCTTTACCGGCCCCCTGGCCACCACCTTGGCCGAAGCGCCGTTCATCATCGTCTTCCTGATCGCCATGGCGGTGTTGGGCGGCCCCTTGGTGTTCGTGCCGCTGGGCGCCCTGGTGTTGTTCACCCTGACCGCCATGGTCACGCGGCCGCTGGTGGAACGCAAGGTGTCGGCGGCGACGCGGGCGGCGTCGCGGCGCCAGGAATTCCTGGTGGAAGCGTTGACCAAGCCGCGCACCATCAAGGAAGCCGGCGCCGCCGGCATCTGGTGGGACCGTTTCCGGACCTTGTCCGCCGACGCGGCGCTGAAGAACCATCAGTCCACCCGTGCCAACGTGGTGGTGTCCACCGCTTCGCAAGGTCTGGTGATGCTGACCGGCATCATCACCCTGGGCTGGGGGGTGGAACGGGTTCTGGGCGGCAACATGACCGTCGGCGGCCTGATGGCGTCGATGATCGTGGTGTGGTGGGTGCTGCGCCCGCTGCAGACCGGCTTCACCCTTGCCGCCCAGATCGAGCGTGTTCAGGCATCCATCGGCCAGATCAACCGGCTGATGCAGCTGAAGCCGGAACGCATGTTGGCGCCGTCGATCCAGACCTTGCCGCACTTCAAGGGCAAGGTGACGCTGACCAACGTTTCGCTGCGTTATGCCGCCGACGCCGACCCGGCGGTGCTGGGCTTGGGCTTGCAGGCGGAACCGGGCGAGGTGGTGGCGCTGATCGGCCCCAACGGTTCGGGCAAGTCCACGGTGCTGAAACTGCTGTTGGGCATGTACCGGCCGCAGACCGGCGCGGTGATGATCGACGACATCGACATCCGCCAGTTGGACCCCATCGAATTGCGCCGCCTGATCGCCTATGTGCCGCAACAGCCCGATATGTATTTCGGCACCGTGGCGCAGAACCTGCGTCTGGCCCGTCCCGAGGCCTCGGACGAGGAAATGCGCTGGGCCTGTGCGGAAGCGGGGCTTCTGGAAGACATCCTGGAACTGCCGCGTCAGTTCGAAACCAAGCTGGGAGACGGCGCCACCGACCGGTTGCCGTCCAGCTTCCGCCAGCGCCTGTCGTTGGCGCGGGCCTATCTGAAGCGTGCCCCCATCACCTTGTTCGACGAACCGGCATCCAGCCTGGACTTCATGTCCGACCGCCAGTTCATGAAGACCCTGGAACGCATGAAGGGGCATTCCACCGTGTTCCTGGTCACCCACCGCCCCAGCCATTTGAAGCTGGCCGACAAGATCGTCGTGCTGGTGCAAGGCCAGGTGCGCATGGTCGGTCCCGCCAAGCAGGTGCTGGACCGTCTGCCGCCTAATTTCTTCTAAGCCCCCAGTTCTTCTGAATCCGGAATGGAAAACATGTCTGAAGCCGCCGCTATCGCCCCGAACCCCCAGAAGCTGGAAAAGGCCTCGCGCCAGATCCGCCATCTGGCGCAGTTCGCCATCGTCGAAGAGGCCGGCATCTCGGCGGTGTCCAAGGCTGCTGTGGTCATCGTGTCGCTGGTGGTCGCCGCCTTCATCGTCTGGGCCGCCTTCATGCGCATCGACGAAGTGGCGGTGACCTTCGGTTCGGCGGTGCCGTCGCGTTCGGTGCAGGTGGTGCAGCACCTGGAGGGCGGCATCGTCCGCGACATCCTGGTGGAAGACCGCGCCATGGTCGAAGCCGGCCAGGTGCTGGTGCGCCTGGACCCGGTCCAGGCCAGCGCCGAGTGGGAACAGGCGCAAAGCCGCCGCGCCAGTCTGGCCATAAAGGTCGAGCGTCTGCGCGCTTTCGTCGAGAACCGGGCGCCCGATTTTTCGTCGTTCGACGCCAAATACGCGCCGTTGGTGGCCGACCAGCAAGACATCTTGAAGGCCAACAGCGAGCGCTGGTCGTCGCAACGCAAGGTGTTCGAAGAACAAATCCAGCAAAAGCGCGAGGAAATCCGCGCCGCGCAGAACCAGCAACGGGCCGCCGAGGAACAGCTGAAGCTGGTCACCGAGGAAGTGGGCATGCGGGAACAGCTGTTCAATTCCGGCTATTCCAGCAAGGTCGACTACTACGCCGTGCGCCGCACCCGCGCCGCGGTGGAATCGGAACTGTCCCGCCTGAAGGGCCAGGAAGCGACGGCGGCCAAGGCGTTGGAGGAATTGTCCAAGCGCATCGGCGACCTGGACAACAATATCCGCCAGGATTCCTTGGGCGAACTGGGTACGGTCAGCGCCGAACTGGCGCAGGTTGACGAATCGCTGGGACGGCTGGAAGACCGCGTCAAGCGTCTGGAGATCGTCTCGCCGGTCAAGGGCTTCGTGCAGAACCTGAAGGCCAAGACGGTGGGCGCCGTGGTGCCCGCCGGCGGCATGCTGATGGAAATCGTCCCCATCGACGACGAGTTGCTGGTGGAAACCCGCATCAGCACCCGCGACGTCGGCCATCTGCACGAAGGCCAAAAGGTGATCGTCAAGGTGGCGAGCTATGACTTCGTCCGCTTCGGCAGCGTCGAAGGCACGTTGCGCGACATTTCCGCCACCACCTACGTGGATGAGAAGGACAACCAGCCTTACTACAAGGGCTGGGTTGTCCTGCAGCACCCGTATGTGGGCAAGCACGAAGGTCAGAACCGCATTCTGCCGGGCATGACCGTCCAGGCGGACATCATCACCGGCGAGAAAACCTTGCTGCAATATTTGCTGAAACCGTTGCAGGCGTCGTTCTCGCAAGCATTCCGCGAACGCTGAGAACGAAAGCCGCGACATTGTATTCCGTGGGGGGATTTGGAGGGAATTATGGCTGAAGACAATCTGAACCAGCCCGAAGCCGACGTGACGACCCATGACGGGCCGGAAGTCTCGACTTTTGACGCCCTTCATCTGGACGGCAAGGGAACCGACCGCCTGGACGACGCCGAAGAGCAGGACATGCCCGAAGGCAGCGCCGGCGAGAAGGAAGACGTCAAGGGCTTCGCCAACGTTCAATCCGCCAACCGCGAAACCTTCGAGAAGATGCAGGCCGGGGCTCCGGCTGAAGAAGGGGTGGTGCCGGTCGGCGATCAGGTGATCCCCGAGGTCTATACCCCCAGCGAGCCCGACAACCAGGTCGAGGCCCGTTTCGAGAACCCGCAGCCCAATTTCGTCCCCGACCAAACCGCCGAGACCGAGGACAACTCGCCCACCGGCTTGCGGGAAGCCGTGCGTCCCGAGCCCGAACGCCAGGCGGAGCGCCCGGTCGCCAATGGCGAGGGCGAGGATAATGGCGAAGACGGCGCCGCCGCGCCGGCCGCCGCCCCTGACGTGGTTCCGGAAGAGGTGATCCTGCCGCCGCCGGTGGTCACCCCCGAACCCGATCCCAATCCGCCGGTGGCCCAGGCGCCCACCCTGACCGTGACGGCGGCGACCGGCACCGAAGACGTGCCCACCAAGCTGCAAATCACCGCCAGCACCGCTGACAGCGACGGCGGTGCCGAAACGCTGTCATCCATTCAGATCAGCGGTGTTCCCGATTATTTCATTATCGTCGACGGCAACGGCAATCCGGTGGGCACCCTGTCGGGCGGAACCTGGACCCTGGCCAACCCGACCCAGGCGCAGTTGGACGATTTGTATCTGAAGAACCTGGACGATGACGACGACGGCGATTTCAGCGGCACGCTGAACCTGACCGTCACCGCCACTTCGTCCGACAACGGCACCTCCGCCATGTCCTCGGCGCCGCTGGCGGTGACCATCGTCGCGGTGGCCGACGCGCCGGGCCTGTCGGTGGAAAATTCCGCCGGCATGGAAAACACCTGGATCGACCTGTCCATCGACGTGGTGGACAAGGATGTGGGCGTCGACAACTCGGAAAGCCAGACCATCTATGTCTCGGGCCTGCCCGGGGGCGCTTCGCTGCGTTATACCGACGGCGACGGCAACGTCCATGTGGTCACCGGCAGCGCGGTGACCAACGATGCCGACGGTCTGCCCGACGGCACCTATTTCGCGGTGCCGGCCGCGTACCAAAGCAGCGTCGAAGTTCTGCCGGCCACCAATGACAGCACCGACTTCACCCTGACCGTCTATGCCAAAAGCGTCGAGGATTCCAACGGCGACACCGCGTTGTCGGGGCCGCAGACCATCCAGGTGGATGTGGGCGTGGTCGATCCTTCGGCCAGCGGTTCGGGCAGTGGCAACGAAGACAGCTGGGCCGATTTGACGTTGTCGGCCAACGTCAACCAGGCCGACGGCAGCGAATCCATTACCGTCTATATTGAAGACTTGCCGGCGGGCGTCATCCTGCGGGACGCCAACGGCAATGTTCTGACCACCACCACCTATACCGATGCCGACGGCAACACCCATACCGGGTACGACGTCACCGCCTATCGTGATGCTGCCGACGGCAGCATCGACGGCCTGCAGGTCGGCTGGGACACCAATGCCCCGGCCACCACCCATCTGGACGACAACATCAGCTTCAACCTGCGCGCCGTGGTCCGGGACGGCGACACCGACAACGATGCAGGCCAGTATCGTGACACCGGTACCACCGTGGTGTCCCGTGCCCCCGATGTGTCCGACGTGGTCACCCCGGTTTCGGTGGTGGTCAAGGCGGTGGCCGACGCGCCGACTTTGAGCGCCAGCGCCATCGGCGTCGAAGACAAGTGGTTTTCCTTGGACATCCAGTCCAGTCTGGTGGACCAGGACGGCAGCGAAACGCTGTCCATCACCGTCACCGGCAATCCCGACGAATTCAGCTTGCGGGACGGCACCACCGGCAACGCCTACACGGCGGTTGACAACGGCAACGGCACCGTCACCTACACCCTGACGCCCGCGCAGTTGAACAATTTGCAGGTCAAGGGCGGCCAGGACAGCGATTCCGACTTCAACCTGGTGGTCAAGGCGACCGCCACCGAAGGCGCCTCCGACGCCGAAACCGCTGTGCGCAGCGCCACCACCACCCAGGTGGTCAACGTCCAGGTGCTGTCCGACGCCGACACCCCACACATCACCGTGGTTCCCGACCCGGTGCTGGTCAACGAAGACCAGTTCGTCGGCTTGCGCGACCTGATCAGCGGCACCAAGGCGGTGCAGGCCTGGCTGGGCGAGTTTGGCGGCGCCGATGGCGGTGGCCTCAGCCCCGACAGCTCGGAAACCTTGACCTTCCAATTGGTGGCCAAGGACGAATCGCGCATCTGGATCGACGCCGACGGCGACGGCACCCAGGATGCCGGCGAGGTCACCACCTTGCAGGTGGGCGACACGGTGACCCTGACCGCCGCCCAGGTTTTCGGTAATCAGGTCAAGGTCGGCGGCGTCGCCGATTGGGGCAGCTCGGGCAGCACCGATCTGGTGCAGTTCGACATCAAGGTGATCGCCACCGAAACCCGCGATTCCACCGATGACGGGCTGGAAAGCCAGCTGGAAGCCGGCCTGACCCGTTCGGGCACGGCGGAAAGCGGTTACGAGACCCTGTCGCTGTACGTCACTCCGCAATTCGACAGCGCCACGGTTGGCGCCAGCAATTCGGGCAAGGAAGACCAGTTCACCGAACTAGCCGAGGGGCGCATCGCGCTGACCCCCACCGTGGTGTTCACCGACACCGACGGGTCCGAACAGCCCGACCCCAACGGCACCACCACCATCACCACCACCGACCCGGAAATGGTGGGGGGCGACATCTATGTGAACGGCGTCAAGCTGGAACCGACCAGCGTCACCTATGCCGCCGACGGCGTTACCGTGACGTCCAAGACCTGGGACGTGCCCAATTCCACCCTGACCGAGACTTCGGACAACAATTGGGTGATGGGCGGCGTGACCTTCCAGTCCGAACGTCACGTGGCGGGTGAATCCAGCTATTCCATCAGCGTCGCCGTTTATGACACCCAGGCCTCGGTGACGTCCTCGGTGACCGGCACCGGCACCTTGTCCGTCGCCGCCATCGCCGACACCCCCTTGGTGGCGGTGTCCGACGTGGCCTTGACCGAGACCGCCGGCACCCAGGCCATCGACCTCGCCATCACGCCGACCCCGGTGGACCTGGACGGTTCGGAAACCCTTTATGTCTACGTCACCGGCGTGCCCGATGGCGTCACCTTGAACCACGGTACCGCCGTGGCCTCGGGCACGGTGGTGGACGGGGTGACCTTCACCGGCACCACCTACAAGCTGACCCAGGCTGAATTGTCGGGGCTCAAGGCCAATCTGCCGGCCGGGTACTCGGACGACTTCAAGCTGACCGTCTATTCGGCCGCCGAGGAAACCACCACCGGCCAGTCGGTGGTGGCGGGCCAAGGGGTGGCCATCAGCGCCGCCGCCACCTTGGACGTGCAGATCGGCATCCTGGACCCGACCATCACGGTTGGTTCCCTGGTCACCAACGAAGACGCGTATTACGCCCTGGGCAACGTCACGGTGACCAACCCCGCCGACGACGCCACCGATTCGGTCACCGTGTCGGTGTCGGGTCTGACCAGCGGATTCACCCTGTACCAGTCCAACGGCAGCGGCGGCTATGTGGCGCTGACCGCCAATGGCGACGGGTCCTACACCATTCCCGCCGGGCTGATCGATTCCAACGGCCATCTCAGCGGTGTCTACATCAAGGGGCCGGCGGATTCCGACGCCGACGCCACCTTCACCCTGACGGTTTCCAAGCAGGACGTGGATTACGGCGGGGCCACTTCGCACGAACAGGGCGCGACCATCGGCGGCGTCAATGTCCAGGACAAGGCGGTGGTCAGCCAGACGCTGACCGTCACCGTCAACCCGGTGCTGGATGCCGTCACCGTCACCGGCGCCAATTCCGGCGTCGAAGACCAGCATGTGGAAAACGCCTCGGCGCGGATCGCCCTGACGCCGACGGTGACCTTCACCGATGGCGACGGGTCGGAAACCCCGACGGCGGGTGGTTTCATCACCTTGTCCACCAGCGACAGCGTGATGACCCAGGGCACCGTCTATGTGACGGTCAACGGCTCGGAAGTGGCGGTGACCCCGGCCGGTGTCTATGACGGCCAGGGCAATTTGCTGGCCAGCGTGTCCACCAGTGGCGGCACCACCACCTGGACCTTCGCCAATTCTTATCTGACCGAGGGCGCCAACAACGTCTGGACCCTGTCCGGCGTCACCATCCAGCCCGAACGCCACGACGCCGGCAACGCCAGCTACAACATCACCGTCGATGTGGACGACAATGGCGGCGCGGCGGCGGAAGCCACCGGCACCGGCACCTTGGTGGTGGCGGCCATCGCCGACACCCCCCTGGTTTCGGCCCAGGACATCTCGCTGACCGAAACCGCGGCGGCGCAGTCCATCGATATCTCCATCACCCCCACTTTGGTGGACACCGACGGCTCGGAGACGCTCTACGTCTATGTCACCGGCCTGCCCAGCGGGGTGACCCTGAACCATGGCACCAGTGTGGCCTCGGGCACGGTGGTGGACGGGGTGACCTTCACCGGCACCACCTACAAGCTGACCCAAGCGGAATTGTCGGGCCTGAAGGCCAATCTGCCGGCCGGCTATTCCAACGACTTCCAGCTCAGCGTCTATTCGGCGACGGTGGAAACCACCACCGGCCAAACGGTCGTCGCCGGCGAAGGCGTGGCCATCAGCACCGCCGCCACTTTGGACGTGCAGATCGGCGTCCTCGACCCGACCATCACGGTCGGCACGCTGACCACCAACGAAGACGTGCCGCTGTCCCTGGCTGGCATCAGCATCAATGTGCCCGCCGATGACGCCACCGACACCCTGACGGTGCGTATCGAAGGCCTCAGCGCCGGTTTCACCTTGACCAAGGCCGACGGTACGGCGTTGACCGCCAATGCCGACGGGTCCTACACCATTCCGTCCAACCTGATCGTCAACAACACGCTGTCGGGCGTCTATCTGAAGGGCACCGGCAATTCCGATTCCGACGCCACCTTCACCGTGCGCGCCGTCAAGACCGACGTGGACGTGGGGACCTCGACCGAGGACGCCATGGGCACGACCTATCAGGACAGCGCCCAGGACGTGGAAAACGTCACCGTCACCGTCAAGGCGGTGGCTGACGCCCCGACTTTGACCGCCAAGGCGGTCGGCGTCGAGGACAAGTGGATCAACCTCAACATCTCGGCCGCTTTGACCGACACCGACGGGTCGGAAAACCTGACGGTGGTGATTTCCGGCGTTCCCGACACCTTCACCTTGTCGTCGCCCAACACCAGCGTGGTGGCGGTGACCAGCAACGGCACCACCACCTACACCGTCGGGCCGGCCGAATCCAACGAACAGATGGCCGGCTGGCTGTCCGACCTGCGTCTGACCGGCCTGGCCGAGGACAGCGATTACGGCCAAAACACCACCGACTTCACCCTGACGGTAAAGGCGATCGCCACCGAAGAAGCGTCCGGCGCCGCGCAAGTGGACACCCAGACCGCCACCACCACGGCGACGGTCAACGTGCAGGTGTTCGGCGACGCCGACAAGCCGGTGGTGACCGTGCTGGAAGGCGCCAGCGCCGCCACTGCGGTTGTCATCAACGAAGACAGCTTCTATAGCCTGAAGACGGCGCTGGCCACCAATTCCGGCGAGGATTTGACGGCGTCGCTGAACGGTCTCAGCGCCGATGGGTCGGAAACCCTGAAGTTGCGCATCACCGCCACCGAACCCTCGCGCATCTGGATCGATTCCGATGGCGACGGGGTGCAGGATGCGGGCGAGGTCACCACCTTGTCGGCGGGCCAGTCCAAGGACGTGACCGTTGCCCAGGTGCTGGGCAACAAGGTTTATGTGGGCGGCGTCACCAATTGGGGCGACGACACCCTGAAATTCACCATCAAGCCCTTGGCCGTCGAAAAGGATTCCGGCGCCTCGACCACGCCGCTGACCGACAGCAACAATTTCGACACCAACACTGATAACGATCTGAGCCGACTGACCCAGCAGTGGGGCGATTCCAAGGATTTCTTCCTGCGCGTCAACCCGGTGGTGGACGAAACCTACATCTCGTCCTCGGTGACCGGTGACGAAGATCAGGTGGGCGGCATCGCCTTTACCCCGGTGATCAAGCTGACCGACACCGACGGATCGGAAAAGCTGACCGGCAACGTGGACATCCTGGTCAAGCAGGGCACCCTGAACGGTCATTTCGAGCTGAATGGCGTGACCTTGGTGGATTCGGGCGACTATACCGATCCCACCACCGGTGTGGTCTATGACGTCTACACCGTGCCCGGCACCAGCGTCAGCGGCACGCCGGCGGCCGGTTACACGTTGAATGGCGTGACCTTTGTGCCCACCGACAATTCCGATCTGGACGTCACCTACCGTATCCGCTCGACTACCTTGGATGACGCGGATGGTGACGGGAACGGCGCCACCTATTCCACCGTCACCTCGGAAGCCACCTTGGTGGTCCAGGCGGTGGCCGACGCACCGGTGCTGACCATCGGCAGCGGCGTGGACGTGGGCGGCACCATCACGGTGACCGGCGACGAAAACGACGGCAAGCCCAGCTATCACGGCATTTCGCTGAACCTGTCGGCGGCCATGCCCGACCAGGACGGTTCGGAAACCCTGTCCAACGCCGAGTTGCGCAACGTGCCCGATGGCTGGACGGTGTCTTACTACGACAGCAACGGCAATTACCTGGGCGACGCCGTCAAGGGCGCCGCCGATGCCGAGGGTGACTTCACCTGGACGCTGAACACCGCCCACGTCAAGGCGGGCTCGGGCATTTCCGTGGTGCTGGTGCCGCCGGTCCACGCCGATGCCGACGCCCCCAATGTGGTGTTCTGGGCCAAGACCATCGAAGACACCCTGAACGACGCCGACACCGACGACCAGGTGAAGACGGCTGCTGCCGAAAGCTCGGTGACCTTCAACGTGGTGGTCAACGCCGTGGCCGACCAGCCGAACCTGCAGGTGACCAACGCCCGGGTCGAGGAAGACCACAGTGTCAAGCTGGACATCCGCGGCGCCCTGATCGACACCGACGGTTCGGAAACCCTGACCTACCAGATCAGCGGGGCGCCCAGCGACGCCAGCTTCGTTGACGCCAACGGCAACGCGGTGGGGACTTATTCGGGCGGCGTGTGGACCTTCACCGCCAGCCAAGTGGGCAACCTTTACTTCAAGCCCGGTGCCGACAGCAACGTTGACGCCAACCTGACGGTGACGGCCATCGCCACCGAAACCAACGACAACGGCACCAATGCCGACAACGTCGCCACCAAGTCGGCCACCATTCAGGTCATCGTCACCGGCAAGTCCGATGGCGCCTTGGACCAGAATGGTAACGCCATCACTGCCAGCAGCGGCAATTTGACCGCCACCGGTTCGGAAGATCAGCTGATCAATCCGCAACTGGGCAATTATTCCGTGGCCGACCAGGACGTGGCCTTGGGCCGCGCCCAGTCGGAAACCCTGTCCATGGTCCTGTGGGGCATTCCGTCCGGGGTGTCGCTGGTGCTGGTGGACACCAACGGCGCGGTGGTCGAAACCTCGGATTACCTGAAATATATCGGCACCGCCGCCGACGGCACGGCGCAATGGTCCATCGCGCCGGAATACCTGTCCATGGTGCGGTTCTCGGCGCCGTCCAACTATGCCGGCACCTTCGACGTCAAGTTGCGGGTGATCACCACCGAAGACGACGGCGATTCCCTGGCGCTGAACAAGACGCTTTCGGTGACCGTCAACCCGGTGGCCGACAAGGCCAGCGGTTCCGTCACCGGCAGCACCACCGAAGATGCCTGGCTGGCTGGCGGCAGCGATGCCGGGGTGGCTTTCGGCTTCTCGGTCGATGCCGGGGACAAGGGCGGCGGCAACGCCGTCATCGGTTCCGGCGTGGCCGAACAGGTCACCGACGTGGACGTCACCGTCGACGTCAGCGAATTGGTGTCCAAGGGCCATGTCGCCACCGGCGACCTGTCGGTGACCTATAACGGCCACACCTATACGCCGACCCTGGTGGGCGGCAAGTGGGTGATCGTCATCAACGATGTGGCGGTGACCCCCGGCACCGACGTGGATGTCAGCGGCTTCAAGCTGTTCGGCGTGCCCGCCGACTGGTCCGACGACGTGCCCGTCACCTTGTCGGTGACCGTCACCGACACCCTTAACGGCACCGTCAGCACCCGCACCGACGACATCAACGGGTCCATCAAGATCATAGCCGACGCCGACGCGCCGGAATTCAACATCAACCTGGGCTCGTCCGACCTGAACGCCAGTGACGGTCAGGCGGTGCTGAACGGCACCATCAGCGTCGGTGACTCCGATGGTTCGGAAAGCATGTATCTGGTGGTTTCCGGCGTGCCTAACGGCGTCACCATCCCCGGCGGCATCAATGCCGGCGGTGGGCGGTGGATCGTTCCCAGCGACGACGGCACCATCGAGAACCTGACCTTCAACTCGTCGCTGAAGTCGGGTGTTCATACCCTGACCATCAAGGCGCTGGTCACCGACACCGATCCCGATGGCGGGTCCGACACCGCCACGGGTTCGACCAGCGTGACCATCGATTTCGGCACCCCCAGCGGTGGCGGCACGGGGTCGACCATCATCCCCATCGCCACCCCCAGCGGTTCGCTGACCGGTACCGAGGATGGTTCCATCAGCCTGTCGGGTCTGACCTTCTCCATCACCGACGACGACGCGGCGACCAGCCACACCTACACCCACAATGGGGCTTCGGTTTACGATGAAACCAACACCCTGGTCGGCACGCTCAGCGTCAACTTCAAGTTGCCGGCGGGGTGGAGCATTTCGGGATCGGCCTATTACGACGCCGATTCCGACAGCTACACCATTCCCTATGGCTCGTTGTCCTCGGTGTCGATCACCCCGCCCAAGGATTACGCCGGTTCGGCCTATGACCTGGACATCCGCGGCGTGGTCACCACCACCTCGGGGCTTTACGACACCAGCAGCGGCAATTCCTATGTGGAAATTCCCGTTGACGTGACGGCGGTGGCCGACGGCGCCACCATCGCGGTGGGGGCGGCGACCGCCACCGAGGACCACGCGGTGGCCGTCACCCTGGACATCTCGGCCCGTGACGTGGACTTCTCGGAAGTTCTGACCAACGGCACCGTCACCATCACCGTCGACGCGGTCAGCGGCCATCAGCCCGGCACGTTGTCGGGGGCGGGGATCATCGACAACGGCAATGGCAGCTACACCTTGCAGCTGACGCCGTCGCAGATCGCCGAATTCGCCAATTCCACCGACGGCAAGGTCACGGTCAGCGGCCTGACCTTCACCCCGGACGCCAATTTCTCGGGCTCGGTGAAGATTCATTTCTCCACCGGGGTGACCGACGGCGCCAGCACCACCACCTCGTCGAACACGCTGACCATCACTGTCGGCGCGGTGATCGACGACACCACCATCACCGCCAATGATGTCAGCGGCAACGAAGACACCGCCATCGCGGTTGACGTCTCCATCGCCCACCAGGATCTGGCCGGCACCGGCATCTGGGGCTCGGAAAACGCCAGCGTGGTGATCGGCAACGTGCCGGCCGGCGCGGTGATCGAAGGAGCCTTGAACAACGGCGACGGCACCTGGACGGTGAAGGCCGCCAACCTGACCATCACCGCCAACGGCATCCAGCTGAACGGCGTCAAGTATCTGCCGGCTCAGGACAATTCGTCCGACCAGCAATTGACCATCACCACCTATGTCTTCGAAAAGGGCAATTCCACGCCCCAAGTGACCACCGAGGATTTCTGGGTCCATGTGAACGCCGTCACCGACGGCGCCACCGTCAACCCGTCGGACGTGACCACCACCGAAGACGCGGTGATCGGTTTGGATCTGGGGGCGCAATTGCTGGACGTGGTGGGCGATTCGGAAGCCACCACCATCACCATCACCGGGGTTCCGGCGGGGGCCAGCTTCGCCTCGTCTTCGTCGGACTTCGCCCATAGTGGCGTCGGCACCGCGGTGTTGCAATCGGACGGCACCTATACCTGGACCTTCTCGTCGGCCGAGGTCAAGGCCATGAGCCTGACCAGCGGCGGCCTGTTGTACTTCATGACCGAGCACAACGCCTCGGGCAGTTGGACGATGACCGTCCAGGCCACCACCCAGGACGTGGACAGCGCCACCGACGCCACCCAGACCGCCGGTTCGGTGGTGCTCAGCAACTCGCTCAGCTTCACCGTCACCCAGACCGGTGTGGCCGACGCGCCACAGCTTTCCATGACCCACGCGGTCACGGCGACGGAAGACAACACCCAGTTGCTGGACATCAGCGCCAGCTTGGTGGATGCGGACTCGGAAACCCTGTCCATCACCCTGTCCGGGGCGCCGGTCGGAACCGTCTTCTATTACCAGGAAGGCGGCAACTGGACGGCCGTCCACGCCGACAACAACGGGGTGTGGACCATTCCGGGCGGCACTGCCGACAGCCTGTCGGGCATCCGCATGCTGACGCCCAGCAACTACAACGGCTCGTTCACCTTGACCGTCAAGGCCATGGCGTCGGAAGCCGGCACCACCGCCTTGGATGCCGATGCCCAGTCGGGGACGCCGCAAACCATCGTGGTGACGGTGGACGCGGTCAACGACGCCCCCACCTTGGACGTCACCACCGGTGCCGGCGCCGGGGCCGGCACCCATGCCAGCCCCATCTACGTGGTGCCGGAAAATCCCGATCCGTCGGTCACCAATGAAATCACCCTGTCCGACGTGGACAGCACGGTGTTCACCAAGATGACCATGACCATCGGCGGCGCCGGCATGGCCAGCACCGACAGCTTGGCCCTGAACGGGGTCAGCGACGTGGAACTGGGGGCGGACGGCAAACTGTCCGTCACCATCGACGGCGCCACGGTGACGGTGAGCTGGGATCAGGCCACCCACACCCTGACCTTCGAAGGCAACGCCAGCGCCGCCCAATACCAGGACCTGGCCCAGTCGGTGTCGCTGTCCAGCAGCACCGGCTCGTTGGCCGACGGTCAGCGTGTGGTGACCATCACCGCCACTGACGACCACGGCGCCAGCGGTTCCGACACCGCCACGGTGACCGTCACCGGCACGGCGACCCTGACCGGGGACGCCCTGGGCGACGTGTCCTTCGCCAGCGACGGCACCGCCGTCTTGCCGGCCAGCGCGGTCAGCGGCGCCGAAGACGCCACCTTGGCCCTGAACCTGGACATGGCCGACGCTGTCGGCGCCACCCAGGCGGTGACCATCACCGGCATCCCCGAAGGCACCCAGTTCATCCTGGCCGACCATTCGGTGGTGCTGGCCGGCGCCGGCGGCGTCACCCTTCAGGGCAGCCAGTTGGCCGGCCTGTCGGTGAACCTGAACGACTGGTCGGGGCATGCCACCCTGGTGGTCAGCGCCAGCATCGGCGGCGAAAGCCTGACCGAAAGCGTTGACCTGTCCGTCACCGCCGGGGTCACCGGCACCGATCCCACCGGCGTGGTGTCCGGTGCGGTGGCCGATCCCATCCACGTGGTCAGCGGCTTCACCGTCGCCGACCAATCGGCCGATCTGAGCGGGCTGACCATCACCATGACCGGGGCGGGGATGAACGACAGCCTGGCCCTGGCCGGTCTGGACCTGACGCTGGACGGCAATGGCGGGTTGAAGGTGTACGGCACCGACATCAGCGTCAATTACGACACCGACAGCCATACCCTGTCCTTCAGCGGTTCCGGCTCGGCCTCGGTCTATCAGGAAATCGCCAATTCGGTGGTGCTGTCCAACGATACCGGCACCCTGGAAGCGGGCACCCGCAACTTCCAGATCAGCCTGTATGACAGCACCGGCGACGCCGACAAGATGACCACCGACGCCACCTTGTCCGGGACCGTCACCCTGACCGACGACGCCTTGGGCGACGTCCGTTGGGGTGCCGACGGCACCGATCTGGGCGACGACATCAAGGTCATCCTGGCGGGCTCTTCGACGGCAGAGATCAACGGTTCTTTGGCCAATTACATCAATGGCGGCGCCGGGACCGACACGCTGAACATGGAAACCACCAGCGGCGAGCACGGCTGGGTGTTCACCATCGACGACAACGACCACAGCAAGGTTACCGCCACCTCGACCACCGACGAAAACTTTGTTGTCCATATCGACGCCAATGTGGACGCCACGGTCAACAGCGACGGCGATCTGGTGTTCAACGGCGACGCGTCGGGGGCGATTACCTTCGACGACAACTCGACCATCCATTTCGCTCATATCGAGCGCTTGTCCAACGGATTGCCGTAAGCAAGAAACCGCCCCGGGAAACCGGGGCGGTTTTGTCAAAGACCCCGTCCCGTCACGGGGCGGGGTTAGGCGCGACTGCGCCGTGCGGCTTATGCCGCGGAAGGCAAGGGGGGCGAAGGCACCCGCCCGCCGCTTGAGGGGCAAGCAAAAAAGACTTAGTCATAGAATCCTTCGGGCGGGCGCATCACCCCTTCGCCGCCCAATCTTTGTCCATGGGCGAAGGCTTCCTCGCAATCGGCGACGAAGGTGCGGATGGCCGCCGCCGCGCAATCCTCGGGGCTTTTCCCCAGCCGGGCGGCGACCTGACGCAGGCGGTTTTCAAGGTCGCGGTCAAGGGCGATGTCCAGCATGGGGCGTTCCTTCAATTTGGCACGTTCGGTCAAGCGTCGTCGCCACCGCTTGGTTAACATGGCACCTGAACACGGGAGACGCCAGTGACCACATCCTGCGAAGAACGCCTGGGCAAGGTCGTCGAATACATCGACGCTAATCTGGACGGCGATTTGAGTGTCGCAACCCTGTGCCGATTGGCGGGTTTTTCAAAATTCCATTTCCATCGGCAATTTTCCGCCGTGCTGGGCTTGTCTGTCCATGGCTATGTGCAATTGGCGCGGATGACGCGGGCTGCGCATTGGCTGGCCTATCGACGTGGGCGAAGCGTCACCGAGGTGGCCCTGGATTGCGGCTATGACAGCCTGGAGGCCTTTTCCCGGGCGTTTCGGCGTCATTTCGGCATGGCGCCCAGCCGTTTCCGGCGCCATCCCGACTGGTCGACGTTAGAGGCTGTCGGGCAAAGGATGCAACAGGGGCGGCAATCGGTCAGCCAATCATCGCTGGCCACCGACGCGGTGCGGGTGGTCACCGGTCCCGAAATTCCCGTCGCCCTGTTACGTCACCACGGCGATCCCGCGACCCTTGGCGACAGCCTGCGCCGTTTCATCCAGTGGCGGAAAGACGCGGGATTGCCGCCGCGTGTTTCCGCCACCTACAACATCTTTCACGACGATCCGGACGCGGTGGCCGCCCAGGATTTCCGGCTGGATCTTTGCGCCGCCTGCACGCGTCCGGTGACCGCCAACCCTTATGGCGTGGTTCCTGGCCTGATCCCGGCCGGGCGCTGTGCCAGCCTGGCCTTCACCGGCGGTGACGACAGTCTGCGCCAGGCGGCGCAACTGCTTTACGCCGTCTGGCTGCCGGGCAGCGGCGAGACTTTGCGGGATTACCCGCTTTACCTGCAAAGACTGAGTTTTTACCCAGATGTGCCCGAGGCCGAGGCGCAATCCGTGTTGCTGCTGCCACTGGCCGGCAACGGCGACGCATAGTTCTTGATTTTATCGGCGATCCGGGGAAAAAACGCCCCATGACTTCGCTCGCTCAAGAAACGGCCCTGCGCCGTACCTTCGCCATCATCTCCCACCCCGACGCGGGTAAGACCACGCTGACGGAAAAGCTGCTGATGTTCGGCGGCGCCATTCAGATGGCCGGCGCCGTGCGTGCGCGCGGCGAACAGCGGCGCACCCGGTCGGACTGGATGGCCATCGAAAAGGAACGCGGCATCTCGGTGTCGGCCTCGGTGATGAGCTTCGAGCATGAAGGCCTGTCCTACAACCTGCTGGACACGCCGGGTCACGAAGACTTTTCCGAAGACACCTATCGCACCCTGACCGCCGTCGATTCGGCGGTGATGGTGCTGGACGCCGCCAAGGGCATCGAAACCCAGACCTTGAAGCTGTTCGAAGTGTGCCGCATGCGCGACATGCCCATCGTCACCTTCATCAACAAGGTGGACCGCGAAGGCCGCGAACCCATCGACCTGCTGGACGAGGTGGAGAAGACCCTGGCGCTGGACGTGGCGCCGGTGACCTGGCCCATCGGCATGGGCCGCGATCTGAAGGGCGTCTATGACCTGGTCAACGACCGGGTCATCATGTTCGATCCCGGCCGCGGCGACCATATCGTCGAAAACGCCGTGGACGCGCCGCTGGACAGCCCCAAGCTGGACGAGGCGGTGGGCAAGGCGGCGGCCGAACGCCTGCGCGAGGAAGTGGAACTGGTGCGCGGCGGCTATCCGGAATTCGACCTGGAAAGCTTTTTGGCCGGTCACCTGACCCCGGTGTTCTTCGGCTCGGCGTTGAAGACCTTCGGCGTCGCCCAGCTGCTGCGCGGTATCGGTCGTCTGGCCCCCAGCCCGTTGGCACGCAAGACCGACAAGCGGGTGGTGGAGCCCACCGAGGAAAAGGTCGCCGGCTTCGTCTTCAAGATCCAGGCCAACATGGACCCCAACCACCGCGACCGCATCGCTTTTTTCCGCATCTGCTCGGGCCGCTTCAAGCGCGGCATGAAGCTGAAGCACGTGCGCTCGGGCAAGCAGATGGCCCTGGTCAATCCAGTGTTCTTTTTGGCGCAAAGCCGCGAACTGGCGGAAGAAGCCTTTCCTGGCGACATCATGGGCATTCCCAACCATGGGCAATTGCGCATCGGCGACACGCTGAGCGAAGCCGAGGACATGAACTTCCTGGGCATTCCCACCTTCGCCCCGGAAGTTCTGCGCCGCGTGCGTCTGGACGACCCCATGAAGGCCAAGCAACTGCGCAAGGCGTTGGATGATCTGGCCGAAGAAGGCGTGTCCCAGGTGTTCAAACCGGTGGACGGCTCGACCTGGATCGTCGGCGTCGTGGGTCCCTTGCAGTTCGACGTGCTGACCACCCGCATCGAGGCGGAATACGGCATCAAGGCCGGTTTCGAGGATGGCGGTTTCGTCACCGCCCGCTGGGTGGCCTGCGACGACGCCAAGGAAATGGAAAAGTTCGCCCTGGTCCACAAGTCCAACATGGCCGAGGACCGGGAAGGGGCGGCGGTCTATCTGGCCCGCAACACCTGGCAACTGGGCCGCGCCCAGCAGGATTATCCGCTGGTCCGCTTCACCGCGACCCGCGAGCAACACTAAGTGTTAAGCCGTCATGCGCGGACTTGATCCGCGCATCCACGTGGAGCCGCCGGGAAGACATGGATGGCCGGGTCAAGCCCGGCCATGACGGGAAACGCACAAACAAAAAGGCCGGTTCCCTCCCGAACCGGCCTTTCGCTTCCCGCCCTTGGGAAATCAGTTGTTCTTGGCGCCCTGCTTGATCCACTTGCGGATCAGGTCGCGGTCGCAGGTGCTGAGCTTCTTCTTGCCGTGCGGCATCTGCAGCGACTTGTCGGCCTTGCCGTCCAGCAGAACCACCAGATTGCTGGTCACCGGGTCACCGGGGGTGATCATCGGGCCGTGCTTGGTGCCCTTCATCAGCCCTTCATAGGACGTCATGTCCAGGCCGCTCTTTTCCAGGCCGTCGCCGCCCGGCTGGTGGCAGACGGTGCAGCGGACCTGCAGGATCGGCTGGATGTCCTCGGAAAAGCTCACCGGCTCTTCCTTGGCCAAGGCGGGGGTGGCGAAGGCGGCCAAAACAGCGGCCAAAAGGATGGATTTCTTCATGGGTGTTCTCCCCTGTCCCTAGTTTAGTGAATTACGTCCCTTTGTTGATATTACTCCAGTTTCAGGCACTCGTCCCCAGCAAATGGGCCTGCTGCGCAAAGGGGTATTTCGCGCTGGCAACAAAATCCTCCCCCCCGGCGACGCTTCATGCTTTATTAGCGCCCCCGCCTTGGTTGGATGGATTGGGATGACCAGCTTGAACACCTACCGCGCCGGCCCGGACGAGCGCGGCCATTTCGGTATTTTCGGTGGCCGCTATGTGGCCGAAACCCTGATGCCGCTGATTTTGTCAGTGGAAAAGGCCTATGCCGAGGCCAAGGACGACCCGGCGTTCCAGGCCGAGTTCCGTATGCTGTTGAAGCAATATGTGGGCCGTCCCAACCCGCTGTATTTCGCGCCGCGCCTGACCGAGGCCTATGGCGGCGCCAAGATCTTCCTGAAGCGCGAAGACCTGAACCATACCGGCGCCCACAAGATCAACAACTGCATCGGCCAGATCCTGCTGGCCAAGCGCATGGGCAAACAGCGCATCATCGCCGAGACCGGCGCTGGCCAGCACGGCGTCGCCACCGCCACGGTGTGCGCCCTGTTCGGCCTGAAATGCGTCATCTACATGGGCGCCACCGACATCGAGCGCCAAGCCCCCAACGTCTATCGCATGAAGCTGCTGGGCGCCGAGGTCCGGCCCGTCACCTCGGGGGCGGCGACCTTGAAGGACGCCATGAACGACGCCTTGCGCGACTGGGTGACCAATGTCGCCGACACCTATTACCTGATCGGCACGGTGGCGGGGCCGCATCCGTTCCCGGCCATGGTGCGCGATTTCCAATCTGTCATCGGCGACGAAGTCCGCGCCCAGATGCTGGAAGCCGAAGGCCGGCTGCCCGACAGTCTGGTCGCCTGCATCGGCGGCGGTTCCAACGCCATGGGCTTGTTCCATCCCTTCTTGGACGACGCGTCCATCCGCATCATCGGCGTCGAAGCCGGCGGTCACGGCCTGGACAAGCTGCACGCGGCGTCCTTGACCGGTGGCCGCCCCGGCGTGCTGCACGGCAACCGCACCTATCTGTTGCAGGATGGCGACGGTCAGATTCAAGAGGCGCACTCCATTTCCGCCGGCCTGGATTATCCCGGCATCGGGCCCGAGCATTCGTGGCTGCACGATACCGGCCGCGTCGAATATGTGTGGGTCACCGACGACGAGGCGCTGGCCGCCTTCCAGCAGGTCACCCGCCTGGAAGGCATCATCCCGGCCTTGGAATCCAGCCATGCCCTGGCCCATGCCGCCAAGATCGCCGGAACGCTTCCCAAGGACCATCTGATGGTGATCAACATGTCGGGACGTGGCGACAAGGACGTCAACACGGTGGCGCGCGCGCTCGGCGACACTTTCGGGGGATTGCTGTAATGAGCCGCATGGAAGCGCGTTTCGCCAAGCTGGCGGCCGAGAAGCGGGCGGCGCTGGTGACCTATTCCATGGCGTTCGACCCGGATCGGACGACCAGCCAGGAATTGCTGAACGGCTTGCCGGGGGCGGGGGCCGACATCATCGAATTCGGCATGCCGTTCACCGATCCCATGGCCGACGGCCCGGCGATCCAATACGCCGCCCAACGGGCCTTGGAAGCCGGCGGCACGCTGAAAGGCGTGCTGGAAATGATCAGCACTTTCCGCCAGGGCGACAACGAAACCCCGGTGGTGTTGATGGGCTATTACAACCCCATCTATTCCTGGGGACCGGAAAAGTTCTGCGCCGACGCGGCCCGCGCCGGTATCGACGCCCTGATCATCGTCGACCTGCCGCCGGAAGAAGCCGACGAGTTGCTGCCCCATTGCCGGGCCAACGGTATCGACTTCATCTTCCTGACCACGCCGACCAGCGACGACGCCCGCCTGCCGACCATCGTCGGCAACGCGTCGGGCTTCGTCTATTACGTCTCGATCGCCGGCATCACCGGCACCGCCTCGGCCAGCGCCACCGCCATCGGTGACGCGGTTTCCCGCATCAAGAAGCATACGCCGTTGCCGGTTTGCGTCGGTTTCGGTATCAAGACCCCGGAACAGGCCGCCGAAGTGGCGCGTCTGGCCGATGGCGCCGTGGTCGGCTCGGCCATCGTCCAAGCCGCCGCCGACGCCAAGGCGCGGGGTGAAAATCCGGCCCAGGCCGCCCTGGCCCTGGTCCGCGACCTGGCCGCCGGCGTGCGCGGCGCCCGCGGTTAACGAAAAGGACTTCTTGCCATGAACTGGTTGACCAATTACGTCCGCCCCAAGCTGCAGGCCCTGGTGCGGCCCAAGGAAGTGCCGGACAACCTGTGGCACAAATGCCCCAGCTGCGGTCACATGATCTTCCATCGCGACCTGGAAAAGGCGCTGTCGGTTTGCCAGCATTGCGGCCACCACCTGCGCCTGTCGGTGAAGAAGCGTCTGGAAATGCTGTTCGACGACGGCAAGTACACCCGCATCGAACTGCCGAAGATCTCCGACGATCCGTTGAAGTTCAAGGATCAGAAGCGTTACACCGACCGCTTGAAGGACACCCGCGCCAAGACCGGCGAACAGGACGCCATCGTCGTCGGCCATGGCCGTTGCGGCGGTCAGAACGTGGTCATCGCCGCCTTTAATTTCGACTTCCAGGGCGGTTCCATGGGTGTCGCCGTGGGCGAGGGCATCGTCGCCGCCGCCGAACTGGCGGTGCTGCAGGACGCGCCCCTGATCGTCATTCCGGCTTCGGGCGGGGCCCGCATGCAGGAAGGCATCTTGTCCTTGATGCAGATGGCGCGCACCACCGTGGCGGTGGACAAGGTCAAGGAAAAGCGCCTGCCCTACATCGTGCTGCTGACCGATCCCACCACCGGCGGCGTGTCCGCCAGCTTCGCCATGCTGGGTGACATCGCCATCGCCGAGCCGGGCTGCATCATCGGTTTCGCCGGCGCCCGCGTCATCGAAAGCACCATCCGCGAAAAGCTGCCGGAAGGCTTCCAGCGCGCCGAATACCTGCTGGAACACGGCATGATCGACATGGTGGTGCATCGCAAGGATTTGCGCGACACCTTGGGCCGGGTGATTTCCCTGCTGCGCAACCGGGCGCCGGCCGGCGATCTGGTGATGCTGCCGGTGGACACCCCCGATTACGACCCGGAAGCCGCAGCAAGGATGTAACCCATGGTCGACGCCGTCCTGCAGCGTCTGTCGCAACTGCATCCCAAGGTCATCGACCTGTCCTTGGACCGGGTGCTGACGCTGCTGGACAAGCTGGGCCATCCGCAGAACAAGCTGCCGCCGGTGGTCCATGTGGCCGGCACCAACGGCAAGGGCTCGACCGTGGCGTTCCTGCGCGCCTTCGCCGAGGCGGCGGGCCTGCGCACCCATGTCTATACCTCGCCTCATCTGGTGCGCTTTGCCGAACGTATCCGAGTGGGCGGGCAAATCATCGAAGACGCGGCGCTGCTGGCGCTGTTGGAAGAGATCGAGGCGGTGAATGGGGGTGATCCCATCACTTTCTTCGAGATCACCACGGCCGCCGCCTTCCTGGCCTTTTCGCGTAACCCGGCCGATCTGGTGATCCTGGAAACTGGTCTGGGCGGTCGGCTTGACGCCACCAACGTGGTGGAACGCCCGGCCCTGACCATGCTGACCCCCATCGCCATGGATCACGAAAGCTTCCTGGGCGGCCGCATCGAGGCCATCGCGGCGGAAAAAGCCGGCATCATGAAGCGCGGCGTCGCCTGTGTGGTCGCCGATCAAAGCCGCAAGGTCACCAAGGTGCTGGAAGCCCGGTCCCTGGAAATGGGCGTTCCGCTGATCAAGGAAGGCAAGGATTTCTTCGTCCGCGCCACCACCGATGGCGGTGTTCTTTACAAGGGCGTCGGGCTGGAGATGACGCTGCCGGCGCCGTCCTTGGTGGGCGCCTTCCAGATGCGCAATGCCGGCATGGCCCTGGCCGCCATGGAACGGCTGACCCGGGGCGAAAAACCGCCGGTTCTGCCGGAAATCGCCCCCGCCGCTTTTGCCCTGGGGATGAAAAGTGCCCAATGGCCGGCGCGGCTGCAGCGTTTGACCCAGGGGCCCCTGGTGGATTTGCTGCCCCAGGGCTGGGAACTGTATCTGGACGGCGGCCACAACCCGCACGCCGCCGAAGCCATCGCCCGACACGCACGGTCGTGGCGCGACAAGCCGCTGCTGGGCGTGTTCGGCATCCTGTCCAACAAGGATGTGGACGGCTATATGGAACACATGGCGACCCGATTCCACACGCTTCGCACGGTGGCCATTCCCGGCGAGCCTGCGACCCTGTCGGCCGAAGACGCGGCAGCCTGCGCGGCCAAGCATTTCTGCATGGACGCCAAGCCATCCGCCAGTGTCGAGGCGGCGATCCAGGACTTGGTGAAGGCCAGCCCACAGCCGGCCCGTGTCTTGATTTGCGGCTCCCTGTACCTAGCTGGTACGGTATTGGCCGAAAACCACTGATTCGGAACCCGTCATGCGTCTGATCCTGGCTATTCTTCTGCCCTGGCTGCAGTTTTTCACCATCGGCCGCCCCATTGCCGGCATCATCTGCCTGATCCTGCAGATCACCCTGATTGGCTGGATTCCGGCCATGATCTGGTCGGTCTATGCCCTGTCGCAGTACAAGACCGACGAAAAGATCCGCCAGGCCATGGGGGGTGGTCGGGTTTAACGGGCTGCGGAAAAGTCTGATATGGCTCACCACACCGTTTATCGTCACGCGCGGGCTTGACCCACGCATCCACGTCGATCCGCCTATGTATTTGTTTTCAAGTGCATTTTTCGGAAGTGCTTGGATGGCCGGGTCAAGCCCGGCCATGATCAATTGTGTGAGACGATGCGGGATCCAAGTTCTTCTTCGTAGCCAGTTAACCCCGCTTCAGTACCGCCACCGCTTCCAGATGGGCGGTAAAGGGGAACTGGTCGATGGGGGTGACCGATTGGACGCGGTAGCCCCCCTTGACCAGAATCGCCAGATCGCGGGCCAGGGTAGCGGGGTTGCACGACACCGCCACCACGGTGGCGGGACCGCCCTCGGCCAGTTGTTCCGCCTGGGCTTGGGCGCCGGCCCGCGGCGGATCGAATACCACCGCCTGATATTTCTTCAGCTCGTGAACCAGTAACGGACGTCGCGCCAAGTCGCGCACTTCGGTGGTCAGCTTCAGTCCCGATTGGTTGGCGGCGGCTTCGAGGGCGCGGATAGGGGCTTCGTCGCCTTCCACCGCATGGACGCTGGCCCCGGTGCGGACCAAGGGCAGGCTGAAGCTGCCACAGCCGCAATAAAGGTCGGCGACGGTCTTCGCCTGATCCACGCCTTGGGTGACCAATCGGGCGATGATGTGTTCGCCGCCCTTGGTCGGTTGCAGGAAGTTGCCGGGCGGCGGTTCGACGCCGATTTCGGCAAAGTGCACCACGGCCGGCTTGCGCCGGGCGATGGGTTCGACAAAGCCGGAACCGGGACGGCGCCACGACAGACGCGCCAGATCGTGGGCATCGGCGAAAGCGGCCAGTTTCTCTCGGTCGAACAGGTCCAGGCGGGCGTCCAGTTCGACCAGCACGTCCAGTCCGTTATCGGTCAGTGCGACGGTGACGTCGCCATCTTCGCCGGCCGGCACCGTCGCGGTCAGGATGGCGCGCAAGGGGGCCAGGAAGGCGGCGATGGGGCGTTCCAGCAACAGGCAGTCGTCCAGGTCGACCACCGTATGGCTGGCCCGGGCGTTGAAGCCCAGATGGGTGACGGTTTTCGACCGATGCACGGCGAAGACGGCGCGGCGGCGCGATCCGGCGGGAACGCGGATCATTTCGCCCATGGGGACGTCCCCCAGGCCATGGCGGGACAGTTGGGTGATCAGCAGGTCGCGTTTCCAGGCACCATAAAGGCCGTCATCCAGATGCTGCAGCGAGCAGCCGCCGCAGCGGCCGTATTGCGGGCAGGGCGGGGCGACGCGGCCGGGGCCGGGTTCGGCCACTTCCACCAGCGCCGCCGCCAGTCCGTCGCCGCGCTTGCCTTCGACGCGGGCGGAGACGCGGTCACCGGGCACGGTGAAGGGGACGAAGACCTGATCGGTCCCCAGGCGGCCGACACCGTCGCCACGGGCGCCGATCTCGGTGATTTGGACGTCCACCAGACGCGGCGGCGACGCCGGGCGGGATTTGGACCGTCCGGCGGAACGAGCGGGTTTTTTCTTGATCATGGTTTGGCGGCCTGGGCCAGATCGGCGATGAATTGGGTTAAAATCTGTGAACTGGACTTGGTCAGGGCGTCCACTTCGGCTTCCGGGCCGGCGGCGGCCGGGTTTTCCACCTGATAGGTCTTCAGCAGCAGCAATTGGCCGTCCCGCGCCGATACCACGCTGATTTCCAGGGCGGCCACCGCCTTGCCGGCATGGGCCTGCATCTCGAAGCGGTTCAGGCGGCCGCGCACCAGCCAGTCTGGTTGGACCCTGGTGTCCGGGGTGACCACGGTGGCGGCGATCCCCGATTGGCGCAGCGCTTCCACCAAGGCCCCCTGCCAAAGCGCGGTGGGCGGTTCGGCCCACAGGTCGTAACGGTACCGGCCCAGGGCGCCGTCGGCATCCTGATAGGCCAGGGGGCGTTCCGACAGCACCCCGTCGGTGGTCAGCCGTCCCACCTCGATGACGCCCAAAGAGGCGGCGGCGCGGGTGGCGACCGGGGTGGTTTCCAGCCGGTAGAAGCGGTCCTTGGGCGGCGCCGGCTGGGCGCAGGCGGAAAGGGTCGTCGCCACGGCGGCAATGATCAGAATGTGTCGCATGGCAATATCCCTTAACGCCGTCCGGGGCCGTCCTCGGCCCCCTTGGTGCCGCCGATCAGCACCCCCGGATTGTCGCGGATCTGGCGGCTGAATTCATGCACGTTGCGGCTGGTTCCTTCAAGGTTATAGGCGATGGAATCGATGTTGCGGGCCAAAGCCGCCAGGGTGTGGCGCAGATCCTTCATGGATTGGTCGATGGTGCCCTTGTTGCCGTCGATGGTGGCGACCACGTTGTCCAGCTTCTTCCTGGTTTCCACCAAGCCGGCAGTGAGTTCGGCGGTGTTGGCCAGGGATTGCGAGATGGCGGCGGCGTTTTCGTCGTTCAGCACCTTGCCCGACAGCGTACCGGTGATCTTTTGCACGTCGGTGGTGATGCGCGGCGCCTTGGCCGCCAGATCGGTGGAGATGGTCACCAGATTGGCCAGCAGTTCGGGGGCCTGCTTTTGCATGATGATCCCCAAGGCCTCGACCTGGGTGTTCAAGGTCGCCATCAGCGGCAACAGGCCCTGGTCGTTCAGCTTGGTGACCTCGCCGGCCATGGCGTTCATGGTGGCGAAGATGTTGGCCGCCGCCCCGCCGGGGATTTCCGAACCGGGGGGCAGCATCACGTCGGAGGCGCCACCCTTGATGTCGAGCGTCGGCGCCGCCAGGATGCCCGGCGCGGTGATGCGGGCGACGGAACCTTGGGGCACCTGCCAGCCTTCGCGCACCCCCATGGCGACGCGGAACCAGGTGCGGTTGTCGCGCTGCAGCCCCTGGATGTCTTCCACCTGGCCGACGACGAAGCCTTCATAGGTGACCTTGCTGCCGTACTTGATGCCGGTGACGTTGGGAAGGGTGGTGGTGTAGATGTCGTTGTCCCCTGTCTTGCCGGTCAACAGCGCCACCGACACGATCAGGGCCGCCAGCATGACGAGCACGAAGCCGCCGACGACGATGTAGTTGGTGCGCGAATCCCTCATAACCCCGTCCTTCCCTGGGTCGGCTGGTTGGCGTGTTTTTCCTTTTCCCCCAACAGACGCCGCAGATAGGCGTCGGGGTCGACCTCGGCTTCCTCGGTGCGGCGGTTGAGCAGGTTCTGGATGCGGTCGTTGGTGGAATTGCGGATGGCGTCGACCGTGTCCAGGGCCAGCACCTCGCCCCGGTCCAGCACGCAGATGCGGTCGGCGATCTTGAAGGTGCTGTCCAGGTCGTGGGTGACGACGACGATGCTCATGCCCATGGCGTCGCGCAGGCGCAGGATCAAGTCGTCGATGCTTGACGCGACAACCGGGTCCAGCCCGGCGCTGGGTTCGTCGCAGAACAGCAATTTGGGGTCCATGACGATGGCCCGCGCAAAGGCGGCGCGCTTGATCATGCCGCCCGACAGCTCGGCGGGCATCAGGTGCTCGAAGCCGGCCAGCGAAACCACTTCCAGCTTCAGGCGGGTGACGATGCCGATGGTGGTTTCGTCCAGGTCGGTATGTTCGCGAAGCGGCAGGGCGATGTTGTCGCCGACGCTCATGGACGAAAACAGCGCCCCGGATTGAAACGCCACTCCCATGCGGGTACGCAGGTCCTGCATGTCGAGCGGCGACAGGGTGTTGATGTCCTTGCCCAGGATGCGGATGGTCCCGCTGGTGGGGCGCAGCAAGCCCAGAAGATGGTTCAACAAGGTGGTCTTGCCCGATCCGGAGCCCCCCATGATGACGAAGATCTCGCCGGGATTGACGCTCAGCGACACGTTGCGCAGCACCTGACGGTCGCCGTAATGGGTGTTGAGGTTGATCACCTCGATGCTGGGGGCGGCGCTGTTCATCGGGTCACCAGGAAGACGAAGATCATGTCGGTGATGACGATGGCGGAAATGGCGTGCACGACGCTGCGGGTGGTCATGCGGCCCACCCCCTCGGCGCCGCCCGACACCGAGGCGCCGTTGACCACGCCGACGATGGTGACCAGGACGCCGAAGATGGCGGCCTTGGCCAGACCGTGCATCAGGTCGTTCAGCTTCAGGATGGTCACCACCTCGTCGGCATAGGCCGCCAGCGATCCCTGCAGTTCCAGGGCGATGTAAAGACCGGCGGCGAACAGGCCCACAAGGTCGGCCCACAGGGTCAAAAGCGGCATCAGCACCATCATCGCCAAAAGCGGCGGCGCCACCAGAAAGCGCACGGGATTGATGCCCATGACGCAGAGCGCGTCGATTTCCTGGTTGATGCGCATGGTCCCCAGCCGCGCCGCCAGGGCCGAACCCGATCGGCCGGCCACCAGGATACCGGTGATCAAGGGCGAGAATTCGCGCACGATGGACAGCACCACCCCCAAAGTGACCCGGCTTTCGGCGCCGAAGGTCTTCAGGGTATAGATGCCCTGGATGGCCAGCATCAGGCCGATGGTGGTGGACAGCACGGTGATGATGGGAAGCGCCGCGATGCCGATATCCATGGCTTGCGCCGCCACCGAGGGCATGCGCACCGGCTGGCGGCGCCAGCGCCCCAGCACCAGCCAATAGACGGCTTGACCGAAAAGCGTGGCGGCGAAGCCGAATTCGGCGACACCGGCGGCCGCCTTGCGGCCCAATCGTTCCAGCCAGATCAGGAAAACCTTCACGTCGCCTCAGGCCGTAAGACCTGCCTCTACCGTGTCGGCCAGGGCGAAGACCTTGTCCAGCCGGGCCAGTTGCAGAACCCGCATGGCAGGCTGGCTGACGGCGGCCAGGATGAAGCGGGTGCCGTTCTTGCGGGCGGCCTGATAGGCCTCGACCAGCGACGCGATACCCGAGGAATCGATGTAGTCCACCAATCCCATGTCCACCACCACCGGGCGGCGTTCGAACATCAGGTCCATCAGATGCTTGCGAACGGTGGGCGAGTGCTGCAGGTCGACCTCGCCGACCAGGGCCACGACCACGGCTCCGTCCAGTTCACGGCTTTCGATTTTCATGCCCGCCGATCCTCTTTGCCATGCGCAACAGATTGCCCGTTTCGGGCGGTGGTGCCAAGAACTCTACCTCGTCCATCACTTCGCGGATGAAGTGGGTGCCCAATCCGCCCGGCCGGATGTCGTCCAGGTCGCGGGGGCAGACGCAGGCCGGGTCGATGGTGGGGGCGAAGTCGATCAGGCGCAGGTCCACATGGTCGTGGTCGCCGCGCACCTGGACGATCAGTTCGCCCTCGCCGCCGCCATAGGCGTGGCGGATGACGTTCTGGCTGGCTTCGTCCACCGCCAGCACGATGTCGGGGATCACCGGTCCGGAAATTCCCAAGGCGGACAGCGCCTGACCCACGTCGTGGCGGATCTGCGACAGGCTGGCGGGGCGGGCCTGGTATTGGCGGTTCATGATGGGCTGGTTGCGGACGTCCTCGACCACCAGCATGGTCAGGTCGTCCTTCAGCGCCAATCCGGCTTCGTCCACTTGGGCCACCAAGGCCCGCAGGCGGTCGGGGGCGGGACGGATGCGGTGGGGGGCCAGCATGCGGGCGACGCCGTCGGCCCCCAGCATGGAGCCGGTGCCGCCAGCCTCGGTCAGTCCGTCGGTGAACAGGTAAAGGGCGCCGCCATTCAGGTCGATGACCGATTCGGGACAGCCTTGGGCGAACAGTTCGGGGACGATGCCCAAGGGCGGCATGCCTTCGTCGATACGGCTTTGACTGGCCCCGCAGCACAAAAGCGGTGGTTCATGTCCGGCATTGGCCAACTGCACCTTGCCGCTGGCCGGGTCCAGGATGCCGGCGATCATGGTGACGAACATGCCGGCCGAACTGGTTTCCGCCAATTCGGAATCGATGGCCGCCAGCACCGCGCCGGGACCGTCCAGCCGCTTGGCCAGGCAGCGGAACAGGCTGGCGGTCTTGGCCATCAAAAGCGCGGCGTTCATGCCCTTGCCCGACACGTCGGCGATGGCGAAGGCGATCTTGCCGTCACCCAGTTCCACCACGTCGAAGAAGTCGCCCGACACCCCGCGGGCCGGCAGGTTGATGCCGTGGATGGGGAATTCCGGCGGGCGCTGGGGCGGCAGCATGGCGCGCTGGATGTCGGCGGCCAGCGACAGTTCGTGCTTCAACGCCTTTTGTTCGGCCATGTCGGCGGCTTGGCGGGCGTTGATCAAAGCCAGGGCGGCCGATGCGGCCAGTGCCTGCAGCACCCGGCGGTCATCGGCGTCGAACGAGCCGCCGCCCTTTTTGTTGAACAATTCGATGGCCCCCAGCCGTTCGTCGCGCACCGCCATGGGGGCGCACAGGATCGAGCGGGTGATGAAGCCGGTGTTGTTGTCAATCTGATGGGCGAAATCCGGGTCGTCGGTGGCGTCGCGCACCAGTTCGGTGGCGTTGCGGTTGACCGCCCGCCAGACGATGCCCTGCCCCTTGACGAGGCGCAGGCCGGTGACGTCGGTGGGGCCGAAACAGGCGCGGCACACCAGATCGCCGGTTCCCGGTTCCATCAGGAAAATGGACGCCGCTTCGGCTTCCATGCGGGTCGAAATGTGGGCCAGCCCCAGGCGCAGGGTTTCCTCGATGTCCAGCGAGCGGGCGAAGTCGGCGGTCATCTCGGCGATCAGGTCCAGATCGTCGGCAAGGGCGGCCGGCAAGTGTTGGGGACGTTCTTCCACGCGCATCGGGCGATGATGCCCTGCTTTGCCTGCAGGGTAAAATCCCTTTTCTTGAAAGGGATATCGGCATGAAAAAAGTATGTGATATCAGGGTGTTGTTTGGTGAATTTTTTGTTGCGGCGCACTGTGCGCGTTGACTTGGGGTCGCCGCTGAAGAGAATCCCCCGGTGCCTGAACCCCAAAGCGGGATGACGAAGATGTTCACGTTGGCCAATGCCCTGGGGGAAATGGATTCACCGCCGCCGTCGCATATGCGGCAAGCCGTTCATAACCATCGGCCGTTTCCCATTCCAGGGCGGCCGTCGGTGCAGCCTTCCGACGACCATTGGAACGAGGTGATGGCCACCCTGGACGTGGCCTTCCAGCCCATCGTCAACATCCACACCGGCGCCTGCCACGGCTATGAAGCCCTGTTGCGCAATACCGCCGAGGCCGGGTTCAACTCGATCAGCGACTTCTTCGACACCTGCCACGCCTTGGGCGTGCTGACCGACGTCGAGATGGCGCTGCGCGAAAAAGCGGTCAACAAGTTCCTGCAGATGGAGCACTGGCGCCAAGCCAAGCTGTTCTTGAACCTGGACAATCGGGGGCTGGAACTGCAAGGCGACTTGCCGGCGCGTACCCGAACCATGCTGGAACGCTATGGGATCGAGGAAAGCCAGGTGGTGTTCGAGATTTCCGAACAGCATCCCATCGGCCAGCCCAACCACGCGGCGGCGATCTTCAACCACTACAAGCGCAACAATTTCCGCCTGGCGGTGGATGACTTCGGCACCGGCTTTTCCGGGCTGCAGCTGTTGTATTTCGCCGCCCCCGACTTCCTGAAGATCGACCGCTTCTTCGTGTCCGACATCGCCAGCGATTCCAAGAAGAAGCTGTTCTTGTCGCAGATCGTCAACATCGCCCACCTGCTAGGCGTGGTGGTGCTGGCCGAAGGCGTCGAGACCGAACGGGAATATTTCGTCTGCAAGGATATCGGCTGCGACCTGATCCAGGGCTATCTGGTGCAAAGGCCCGATCGCGACATGACCACCATGTTGCCCCATTACGAGCATATCGAACGTCTGTCCCGGCGTGAGCGTCGCGTCGCCGTGTCGGATCAGAAGTTGATTTCCGACCAGATTGCCGCAGTCGAGCCCATCCGCCTGGACGCGACCATGGAGGACGTGTTCGAACGCTTCCGCGCCGACAAGTCGGTGACCTTCTTTCCGGTGGTGGACGCCGCCGGCGAGCCGGTGGGCATCGTGCGCGAGACGGAACTGAAGGACTACACCTATTCGCTTTACGGCAAGGCGTTGATTTCCAACAAGACCCTGGGCCGACGGCTGAAGGATTTCGTCACCCGCTGCCCCATGGCCGACATCAACACCAGGGCCGAGCACATCCTGCAGGCCTATTCGGCGGTGGAAAAGTCGGAAGGCATCATCATCGTCAACGACATGAAATATGTGGGATTCCTGTCGGCCCACTCCCTGCTGCGCGTCATCAACGAAAAAAACCTGGCGGCGGCGCGCGACCAGAATCCGCTGACCAAGCTGGCCGGCAACAACCTGATCCACGAATATGTGTCGGAAGCCCTGGGCGCTACCGACGTGGAATATGTGCTGGCCTATTTCGACTTCGACAATTTCAAGCCGTTCAACGACAAATACGGCTTCCGCCTGGGCGACCGCGCCATCTTGCTGTTCGCCGAATTGCTGGCCAAGGCACTGCCGCGCGACACCAGCTTTCCCGCCCATGTGGGCGGCGACGACTTTTTCGGCGGTTTCCGGCGCATGAGCTTTGACGAATCCCTGCGGGTGGCGTCCGATCTGTGCGCCGCTTTCGGCCGTGACGTGGAAAGCTTTTACGACGACGACACCCGGCGCCAGGGACACATCGTCGGCCAGGACCGGGTCGGCAACATCGTGCGCTTCCCGTTGATGACGGTGTCGGCCGCCATCGTCCACCTGCCGGCCGGGCGGCCGCTGTTCAGTGTGGAGGATGTCAGCCAATTGATCGCCGAACTGAAGAAGTCGGCGAAGAAGTCGCCGGACCGGGTGGCCTCGGCATCGTTGGTCAGCTTGGGCGGGGCATGACCCAGCCACAGGGAAGCGTCTGCCGGGGGCCGCAATACATGATGGACCGTTGGCAGGCTTGCTTCAGTCGTTCTTTCGGCTTTGCTTGCGCAGCACCACCAGCAAGCCGGGCACGTCCTCGCCGCCATCCTTGCGGGTGACGGCGTCTTCCAGCAAGGTGACGACGAAGCCGGCATGTTCCGCCTGCTGGACCACGTAATTGCGGGCGTGGGCATAGCGGTGCTTGGCCCCCAGCATATAGCTTTCCGAATCCTCGGTGCGTTCCAGGGTGAAGGCCAAGGTGCCGCCATCGCGCAAGGCCGTGCGGGCGGCTGCCAGCGGGCCTGAAAGGCTGCCCAGATAGACCATGACGTCGGCGGCGACGATCAGGTCGTAACGGTCGGGATGACGGTTCAGATAGTTTTCCAGCTCGGCTTCATAAAGCGCGTCGTAGATTTGGCGTTGCCGTGCCTTGGCCACCATGGCGGGGGACAGGTCCATGCCGTCCAGGGTGGCGGCCAAGGGGCGCAGAGTCGGGGCGGCCAGGCCGGTGCCGCAACCGGCGTCCAGCACCACCAGATCCTGCTTGCGGTCAAGCGTGCGGTTCAGGGCTTCGGCCAAAAGCGTCGGACCGCGATAATCCAGGGCGCCGACCAGGGACGAATCGAAGCGGTCGGCGTAGTCGTCGAACAATTGCCGCACATAAGCTTCGGGGGCGCGTTGCGGCGTGTCGACGACCCCGGTCAGGGCCAGTCCCAGGCCGGCGCCGTGCGAATCGTCGGGATCCAGGGTCAGGCAGTGGCGATAGGCTTGGGCGGCCCGTTCCACTTGTCCCAGGCTGCGGCAGGCCTCGGCCAGACAGAACCACGGCTTGATCTGGTCGGGGGCGACGGCGGTGGCGTGCTCGAACGCTGCCGCCGCTCCCTCGTCATGCCCTTGGGCTTGGCGTACCAGACCCAACTCGATCCAGGCGTCGGCGTCGCGGCGAGCCAGCTTGACCGCCACTTCGGCGTGGCGTCGAGCGTGCTCCAGTTCCCCCATGGCCCGATAGACCGAGGCCAGGTTGGTGCGGCTGCCGGCATGGTCGGGGCGAATGTCCACCGCGCCTTCCAGGATGGTGGCGGCTTCGGGCAGATTGCCGCACTGCTTCAACGCCAGCCCGTAATTGTTCAAGGCCGCCGGCCAGGCGGGACGCAATTGCAGGGCGCGGCGCAGGCATTGCGACGCTTCGCGTGGATCGCCCTGTTCCTGAAGCAAGGCCCCCAGGGTATTCCAGGCCTCGGCATGGCCGGGATCGGCGTTCACTGCCTCGCGGCAATGGGTGATGGCTTCGTCGTCGCGGCCTTGTTGGCGCAGCAGATGGGCCAGGCGGGCATGGGCTTCGGCATGATGGGGGTAAAGTCCCAGAACCGTGCGGAAATGCAGGCTGGCCTCGACCGTTTCGCCGCTGATTTCCAGGGCGCGGCCCATGGCCAGGTGCAAGGTGGGCTGGCCCGGGGTGATGGCGATGGCGGTGGCCAGATGGCCGGCGGCGCGCTTGCCCTGGTTCTGGTCCAGGGCAAGCAAACCCAGCAGATAATGGGCGCCGCCGAAATGCGGGGCGGCCTCGACCAGGCGTCGCGCCAGTCGCCGCGCCTCGGCGGGTTTGCCGCTCTCATAGGCACGCATGGCCTCGGTGAACACCGCAGCCGTGTTGGTCGCCACTTTGGCGCACATCCGGGTCAAGCTCCCCAATCTGTCACGAACTTGCGCGTCGCGCACCCCACCGCCCAGGATGGTAAACCCAAGGGTGGGGCGTGGGCAATTCCTATGGGATCAGCGAAGCGCGTTGCTGATCAGATATTTGGCGATGTCGGCGGGCTTGACCTTGAAGCCCTTGGGCGGTTCCTTGCCATCCAGCGCCAGGGCCACCAGCATGGAGTTTTCCACGTTGGCGATGGTGACCTTGAACAAGCCCTGGGCGCCGCGCAGCTTTGGGTAGTAATTGGGATCGACGGCTTTTTCCTTGCGGCCCAGGCGGGCCAGGGCGTCTTCCTCGGAAAGCTCGGTGTCTTCCGTCTTCAGGACTTTCCAGTCGCCTTGTCCGGCGAAACCGGCCAAGGCGGTTTCGGGGTCGTCGGCAACCCCCACCTTGAACAGGTTCTTGCCCAAGCCCACGTCGGCGCCCCATTCCTGGTTGGCCTTGCTGGTCGCCACATAGATGATCGCCATGATCTACCCCTGATACGACGGAAATGGAAAAGGGCCGCCGAAGCGACCCTCTCCACAAACCCAAGTCGAAAGCGGATTAGCGCTTCGAGAACTGGGTGGAACGACGAGCCTTGTGCTTGCCGTACTTCTTACGCTCGACGACGCGCGGGTCGCGGGTCAGGAAGCCGCCGGCCTTCAGCGACGGGCGCATGGCCGGGTCGAAGAAGGTCAAAGCGCGGCTGATGCCGTGACGCAGGGCGCCGGCTTGACCGGACAGGCCACCGCCGTTGACGGTGCACACGACGTCGAACTGACCTTCGCAACGGGCGGTCTGGAACGGCTGATTGATCAGCATGCGCAGCACCGGGCGGGCG
Organism: Magnetospirillum sp. 64-120; assembly: GCA_001898825.1. Classification (GTDB taxonomy): domain Bacteria; phylum Pseudomonadota; class Alphaproteobacteria; order Rhodospirillales; family Magnetospirillaceae; genus Magnetospirillum. Next base: position 432,557 of record MKVK01000014.1, on the reverse strand, counting down.
AAGTAGTTGGTGACGTCGCGGCCGTTGACCACGATCTTGCCGGTGCCGGGCTTGACCCAGACACGAGCGATGGCGTTCTTGCGCTTGCCGGTGGCGTAGGCACGGCCCTGAGCGTCAACCTTGCGCTCGTGGACGGGCTGAACCTGCGGCGCGGCGGCCTTGAGATCGGCCAGGCTGGAGAGATCGGCCATGATGGCTGTTACCTCTTGTTCTTCGGGTTCATCGAAGCCACGTCCAGCACTTCCGGCTGCTGCGCTTCATGGGGATGGTTGGCGCCGGCATAAACGCGCAGATTCTTCATCTGAGCGCGCCCCAGCGGACCACGGGTGATCATGCGTTCCACGGCCTTTTCGATGACCCGGTTCGGGAAGCGGCCGGACAGCAGCTGACCCATGGTACGGCCCTTGATGCCGCCCGGATGGCCGGTGTGCCAATAGAAGGTCTTGTCGGCCAGCTTGTTGCCGGTCAGCTTGACCTTTTCGGCGTTGATCACGATCACGTTGTCGCCCATGTCGACATGGGGGGTGAAGGTGGGGAGGTGCTTGCCCCGCAGGCGCATCGAGATGATGCTGGCGAGACGGCCCAAGACGACGCCGTCCGCGTCGATCAAGACCCACTTCTTCTGCACTTCGGACGGTTTGACGTTCAAGGTCTTCATGTCACCCACGGCAAAACCAGTTGGAAACGCCGGAATATCCGGCATTCGAGAAGCGCGGAGTATGTCGATGCGGGGTGGCTGAGTCAATAGGAAATAAAATCAATAAAATCAATGCGTTGCGGTATAGGTATTATACTACCGCGACGGAGCGTGGCGGATTTCATGGGCTAGTGACCTGTTCCCCGCAAATGTACTCGGCTTGAGGTGGAGGGCGTTCCAACAGGCTGTTCTAGGCTGGAGGAAATCTCCCGCGGCAGGTGACGTACTATTCCAAACAGGAGGAGATTTCCCAAGGCAACTCACGGCCCCTCCCCGTGAATCGGATCAACCAGATGAATAGGTCGCCGATGATCCGGAGCAGGTGGCGGAAATGGAACAAGTCCGGCATGGCGTGCTTTTTTGAACGATGGCCGAGCGATGATATCGGCCTTGAAGGCATGGCAAGTCGCCGCCATCATAGCGTGATGTGGCTGGTAAATCCGCAACTTTGAGCTGGAGATGCGCGTGCTCGGATCAGGAAAGACTAAACTGGCCGTTCTTGCCGTGGGCGCATTGATTGCCATCGGCGCCTTTGGCTACCGGTACTGGCAGCGCGAATACGGTCCCATCGACATGGCTCCCGTCAACGAAGCGATGAAGAATTGGCAAGGGGCGCGTTACACTCGGGCCGATTGTTTGGTGCAATTGGATGTGGACGTGGATTACGGCGGCGAGATTCGCGACGGCGTGATGGCGGATGCCTTTATGCGGTACGTGTCGAACTATGAGCCAGGGGCGCCCATAAATTTCAGTGGATATTATACCGGTGTTTTCATTCAGTTCTTCGACCAGTGCCCCCGCCGCTTCGAGATCGCAAAAGGCATGGCCGCCTATTTCGAACGCCGGAACGGGGCTGGCGTCCATTTGACCGTTGTCGAAAAGCGGGTCGAGCCGGGACCGGATACGATGGATATGTGCGGAGCGGCATGGCTTGACTGTGGCCCTGATCGCGTCCGACCACTTGCTCGCTGAATGATCGACATGTGCGAGATGGCGACGAGGAGGGAATCCCTCGCCGCCACGGATTGACTATTGACGATCTCGCCCCTGCCCTTTTGGCGGAACCAGAATGTTCAGCCAGGGTTTCCCTGAGATATTGTTGTATTTTTGACCGGGAGGGATGGAGACGCGAACTTCCCAGCCATTTGGATGGTCATAGGGTGGTTTGTGGATATCCTTTTCTACACCGGGCACCATGTGGCCACCCCAATCTGGCTCCTTTCCCACTTTCCGGATGGTCGGTTCGACATTGCCGTCTTTGTCCAGGGGAAACCACTCGACATTGTAGACGATACCGTCGAGGCCAGGCGTGATGCTGTGGCGGTCAATGCGGATCGGGCCGTTGGTGCGGGTCACGTGTTCGCCGGAGCTCATCATGCCTTTATCCGGCTGCCATTGAGGCGGTATCGACGGATCTGGTTTCTCGTCTGGCTTGGGCTCTGGTTGACCGGAGGGTGCCGGAGACGGAGACGATTGAGCCGGCTCGGAGCCGGGGACCGGCATGCCCAACTGGCGTCCGATATCGTCGTCGGGGGTGCTTGGTGACGCTGGTTGCGAGCCGGAAGGGGGCGGAGCACTTGCCGGCACACCATCACTCATGGTCCCGGTTTCCGCCTGGGCCACTTGCACCGGCTTGGCCATGCCGTTCTGCGCGCCCTGTTCGGCGAATTTCATCGCCAGTCCGGGGTTTTCCCGGCGCATGAAATCATGCACGGCGGCCATGTAGGGCGGCGTGGCCTCGGGGGCGGATTTCAGGTAGGCATAGGCATCCTGGTAATCGCCCTTCTTCAGCAAGGCCTTGGCCATGGACCCGGCGGCCTCCATGTCGGCGCCGTCCGTCGGGCCGAAGGGGGATTGGGGGGCCTGGGCCAGCTTTTCTTCCATGCTCGGTTCACGGAAGCCCTCGCCCAGGGGCGCGATGCGGAACGGCACCTCGCGGCCTGCCTGACGACTGACCAAAGTCCGCAGGGTTTCCGCCTTCTGCGGGTCGTGCTGGGCGAAGCGGCCCAGCAGATCGGCGGCGTCGGCGGCGCCTTGGTCGCCGTGATCGGTGATGGCGACGTTGAGGATGCGGGCGGTTTCCTCGGGCTTGGCATCGCGCTTCACCAGCTTGGCCCAATCCTCGTGCTCGCGCGCTCCGGCTTCCGAGATGGTGTGGCCGGGGAACCGGTCGGGGAGAGACCGCCCTTGGTCCCGTGGCGGCGCTGACGTGGGAACCCAGGTGCCATCCGGGTATTCCAGATGCCATTGGTAAGCTTTTGGATCGTTGGGGATTTCGCTGAACATGATCTGGGGGCCTTGCACCAAGCGAGGCTGTCCCTTCTGTGTCGATTGATCCTGTGAGGGAGTTCCCTGAGGCAGACCGGTTCCTTGCGGGAACGTGGTTGGCACTGGGGCGGATTCCGGGCGTGATGTCGGTTCCGAGGTATCCCGCCCCGTCGTGGGACGCGGCTCGGGGGCAATGGGCGGTGTTCGTGTGGGCCACCCCCGAGGCCATTCGTCGATCCATACCCCCTTACCCGGATCGGTGCTATCGACGGGAAAAGGCGGCTTGTCCTGAGGCTTGGCACCGCCGAACAGGCCGCCGATGGCGGTAATGGTGGAGCCGCCGGGCTTCAGCAGGCCGTCCACCTGCAACCCCTTGTCCTTTTGGAAGCTGCGGATGGCGGAATCCAGGTTGGGATTGTGCCAGCCATTGGGGCCGGAATCGGTCATCGGCTTGTAATAGCCGGCATCGCCCAGCAAGGTCTCCACCTTGGCCACGTCGGACCGGTGGTTGTCGGCGCCCGACCCACCGACCGAGCCGTGCAGGGCGAAGGGTTGCGGGCCGAACAAATCCTCGACCAGGGCACCGTCCTTCCAGGCGGTCTGAAAGGCCGGGATGGCGGGATCGTCGTCCTCGTCGGACAGCCGGGCCCCCAGGGGCGAGGCCCCCCGCCGGGGCGGCGTGGCGAAATAGTTTTGGATTGATTGAAACATGGTCTGATCCTGTGGTTGATCGAAACGATCACCGCCACGGCGCGGGCACAAAAAATCCCAGGCCAGTCCAACTGGTCCCGGGGCAAACAAAAGGCCCAGGCACGCTTGCGCGGCCTGGGCCTGGATGCACCTGTGGCGGTGATGAAACCCTTATATCAGAACGGGCGGCGAGTCTTCAATCACGTTTCGTTCTTGTTTTGGGGTGTGAGGGATTTTGCGCTTTATGTGCCGTCCGACAACATATATCCCAATGAAAGTTTTGCGCGGCTGGCCGGTAAAGCGGACTGGATGCGGAAAAACCGCCCGAAGGTGATGTGATGAGCGACGTTGACGACGGTAAGAACCTGCGCTCTGGCTGGACCACTGGCGCCTGTGCGACGGCTGCCGCCAAGGCCGCCTGCCAGGCTCTGTTCGGCGAGGGGTTTCCTGATCCGGTGACCATCCGTCTTCCGCGCGGCGAGACCCCCAGCTTTTCCCTGGCGCTGACGGAACAAGGCGACGGCTGGGCGCGGGTCGGGGTGGTCAAGGATGCGGGCGACGATCCCGACGTCACCCACGGTGCCACCATCATCGCCACCTTGCGCCGAGGGGTGCCGGGCAGCGGCATCGTCTTTCGGGCCGGCTTCGGCGTCGGCACCGTCACCAAGCCGGGCCTGCCGCTGCCGCCGGGCGAGGCGGCCATCAACCCGGTGCCGCGCCGCCTGATGAGCGCCGAAGTGGTGGCGATCACCAACCGTCTGGGCCAGCCCGCGGACATCGAGATCGAGATTTCCGTGCCGGGCGGCGACAAGCTGGCCCAAGCCACCTGGAACCCGCGCCTGGGGATCCTGGGCGGCATCTCTATCCTGGGCACCACCGGGGTGGTGGTGCCCTATTCCTGCTCGGCGTGGATCCATTCCATCCAGCGCGGCATTGACGTGGCCCGCGCCACCGGCCTGACCCATGTGGCGGCCTGTGTCGGCAACACCTCGGAAAAAGCGGCGCTGACCCTGACCGGCCTGCCCTTGGACGCGGTCATCGACATGGGTGATTTCGTCGGCGGCATGCTGAAATATCTGCGCCGCCATCCGGTGGCCCGCGTCACCATCGCCGGCGGCTTCGCCAAGCTGTCCAAGCTGGCGGCGGGGGCGATGGATTTGCATTCCAAACGGTCGCAGGTGGATCTGGGGCGGCTGGCCGCGCATCTGCGCATCTTGGGGGCGCCAGAGGACGTGGCCAGCCGCGCCGCTGCCGCCAACACCGCCCTGGAGGTGCTGGAAATGGCCCTGGCCGCCAAGCTTCCCCTGGGTGACGTCATCGCCGCCGAAGCGGCCAAGGTGGCGATGGACGTGCTGGACGGCGCTCCGGTCCAACTGGACGTCCTGGTGTTCGACCGCAAGGGGGCGCTGGTCGGCACCAGCCGTGCCGGCTTGACCGCCTAATCCCCAGGCTGGCATCCCAACCAGCAAAGCGCTTCGGCCACGCTGGCGGCCTTCGGCGTCTCGGGGCGGGGCGGCCGGTTCTTGATCACCACCCGCACCCCCAGATCACGGGCGGCCAGCAGCTTGGCATCGGTGGGGCCGCCGCTGTTCTTGCAAACGATGGTGTCGATATGGTGCGCGGTCAGGAGCGCACGTTCGGATTCCGGCGTGAACGGTCCCCGGGCCAGCAGGATTTCGGCCTTGGCGAAAGGCGGCATGGGATCGGGGGGCTCGACCGAGCGGATTAGGAACCAGACGTGGTCCAGGCTTGCGAACGGCTCGATCTCATGTCGGCCCACCGCCATCAGCACCCGCCTGGACCGGGCGCTCACCAGGGCGACGGCCTGGGACCAGTCGTCCCATTCGTCCCACAGGTCGCCTTCCTGGCGTATCCAGGCCGGGCGTTCCAGGCGCAGCAAGGGCACGCCCGCCGCCGTGCAGCCCCGGGCGGCGTTCCAGCCCATGCGGGACGCGAAGGGATGGGTGCAATCCACCACCGCGTCGATGTGGTTGTCGCGCAGATAGGTCGTCAACCCCTGCGAACCGCCGAAGCCGCCGATACGGACCTCGCCGGCCGGCCGGCGGGGATTGCCGGTGCGCCCGGCCAAGGACGAGATCACCCGCATCTGGGGACGGTCGACCAATGCGCTGGCCAAGTCATAGGCTTCGCTGGTACCGCCAAGGATAAGGACGTTGCGGGGCATTGTGTCAGCCGTTGATCAAAGGTGTCCGTAACTGTCGAAGATGGCTTTTGCGTCAACTCACGTCATATTGGGACGCGTCAGGGCCGCCTCTGCCAGTTGGCGGACGGCAGTGTAATCGGTCTTGCCTGAGCCCAAAAGCGGCACCTGCGCCACCTTGACCACCAGCTTCGGAACCAGCAGTTCGGAAAGTCCCAGGCTGCGGAAGCGGGTGCCGATGGCCTCGCGGGTGGCGTCGGGGCATTGGCTGAGCAGAACCAACTGTTCCCCCTTGCGTTCGTCGGGCAGGGCGACCACCGCATGAAGGAAGTCCGGCCACAAGGCGGTGACTTCGCTTTCCACCTTGCCCAGCGACACCATTTCGCCGGCGACCTTGGCGAAGCGCTTGACCCGGCCGACGATACGCACGAAGCCCGTCTCGTCCATTTCGACCACGTCGCCGGTGTCGTACCAGCCGTCGGCGGGGGGCTGCAACCGGCCGGGATTTTCCACCCGCAGATAGCCCAGCATGACGTTGGGGCCGCGCACCCACAACTTGCCGCCCTGGTCGATGCCGGGAACGGTTTCCAGACGATGCTCGATGCCGGGCAGCAGGCGGCCGACCGAGCCGGCCTGGAAATGCATGGGGGTGTTGACCGCCAGGACCGGGGCGGTTTCGGTGGCGCCATAGCCTTCCAGGATGCGCAGGCCGAATTTGTCCATCCAGACGCGGCGGGTTTCGTCCTTGACCTTCTCGGCCCCGGCGAAAACCAGGCGGACGGAATAGAAATCATAGGGATTGGCCACCCTTCCGTATCCGGCCAGGAAGGTGTCGGTGCCGAACATGATGGTGGCGTTGGTGTCGTAAACCAGTTCGGGAACGATGCGGTAATGCAGCGGCGACGGGTACAGGAAGCATTTGATCCCCGACAGTACCGGCAGCAGCATGCCCCCGGTCAATCCAAAGGAATGGAAGACCGGCAGGGCGTTGAACACCGTGTCGGCGGGGCTGAACGCCACCCGTGCCGCCAACTGGGCGCAATTGGTCAGGATGTTGGCATGGGACAGCACCACCCCCTTGGGCGTACCTTCCGAGCCCGAGGTGAACAAGATCACCGCCGGGGCGTCCGGGGCGACCTTGGGCCGCCGGGCCATCAGGCCGGCCAGCTTGTCGGTCCATCCCAAAGCTTGGCGGATGTCTTCCAGGTACAGCACCGGCAATTCTTGGGACAGGGCCTGGACCATAGTGGTCAGCTTGGCCTGTTCGACGAAACGGCGCGAGGTCACCACCAGCTTCAGTTCCGCCGCCTGACAGGCGGCCAGCACGTTGCCGACACCGGTCGAGAAGTTCAGCATGGCCGGCACCCGGCCAAAAGCCTGCAATCCGAAGAAGGTGGCGGCGGTGGCGGCGGCGTTGGGCAGCAGCAGCCCCACGGCTTGGCCGGGCTGGGTCTGACGGGCCAGAACCCGGCCCAGCACCAGCGAACCCTTGATCAGCCGGTCATAGCTCAGGGGCTGGCGGGTGACGTCTTCGACGGCGACGGCCGCGCCGCCATGGATGCGTCTGGCATCTTGCAGGGCGTCGAACAGGCTGCGGTCGCGGTTGGCGGTCTGGAACATCATGTCGGCCATGACGTCGTACAGCGCCAGACTGATCTGACGCCGCCGGGCGCGGCCCACCGCGTGGTCGGGGACGCTGAACTTACGCGGCGGCAGCACGGTGATGGTGATGGTGGGGAACAGACGCAGCCGCACCTTGCCGCGCAGACGTGAAAACACCGTGTACTGGGCGCCGTCGATGCGGATGGGGACCAGGGGGGCGTCGGCGCGGTCGGCGATCATGCCCGGGCCTTCATAGATCTTCATCAGGGCGCCGGTGACGGTCAGTCGGCCTTCGGGGAAGATGAGCAGGGATTTGCCGTCTTGCACCACCTTGATCAGGCTTTTGGTCGACATGGGGTTGGTGGGATCCACCGGGAAGGCCTGGACCAGACGCAGGAAGGGGCGCACCCACCACCACTTGGCGGCGAAGGTGTTGACGGCGAAGACCGGCTTGGCCGGCAAGAAGGCGGCCAGCAACGCCGGGTCCAGGAAGGACGTGTGGTTGACCACCAGCACGGCGCGTTCGCCATCCTTGGGCAGATGTTCGGCGCCGATCAGCCGCACCCGGTACAGGCGGCGGAACAGCCAGGACGCCACGCCCTTGAACACGGCGTCGGGCAGCAGGCCGCAAATGTGGACGGCGACGCCCAGATTGGCCAGGGCCAGGACCAGGAACAGTTCGGTGGGGGTCAGGCCCAGGGCCAGCAGCCCGGCGCTGGCCACGGCGGCGGCGACGATGAAACCGGCATTGATCAGGTTGTTGGCGGCGACCACGCGGGAACGCACCGATTCGTCGCTATGGACCTGCAGGATGGCGTAAAGCGGCACGATGTAGACGCCGCCGGCCACGGCGAACAACAGCAGGTCGGCCAGCAGCCGCCACGATTGCGGCCGCGCCAGGAATTCCGACAGGCTGGCCAGTTGCGGCCCGCCGGCGGCGGGGCCGGCGGCGAAATAAAGATCCAGGCCGAAAAGCGTCATGGCCAGGGCGGCGAAGGGCACGTGACGGGCCGAGATTTCGCCTTGCAGCAGGCGGCCGCACAGGACCGATCCCAGACCGATCCCCACCGAGAACATGGTCAGCATCAGGGTGACCACATGTTCGTCGGCCACCAGCACGTCCTTGGCGAAGGCGGGGAATTGCGACAGGTAGGTGGCGCCCACCAGCCAGAACCAGGAAATGCCCAATATCGACAAGAACAGGTCGCGCTTGTGGCGGACCAGCTTGTAAAGACCCATGGTCTCGGCCGCCAGGTTCCAGCCGACCGTGACTGAAGCGTCGCCGCCATGGGCGCGGGGCAGGGCCAGGCTGGCGGCGAAACCCAAGACCGCCAGGGCCAGCATGGCCCAGCCCACCAGCGCGGTGCCGTCTTCCACCAACACCAAGGTGCCGCCGGCGATGGTGCCGGCCAAGATGGCCAGGAAGGTGCCGCCCTCGATCAGGGCGTTGCCGCCGACCAGTTCGTTGTCCCGCAGATATTCCGGCAACACCGCATATTTGATCGGGCTGGTGAAGGTGGATTGCAGCCCCAGCAGAAACAGGGCGACCAGCATCAAGGGCACGCTGTGGCTGACCAAAGCCCAGGCCCCCAGGGCGGAAATGGCGATTTCCGCCGCCTTCCACCATTTCATCAGCCGTGACTTCTCGTGGCGGTCGGCCAGTTGTCCGGCGGTGGCAGAAAACAGGAAATAGGGCAAGATGAACAGCCCGGCGGCGATGGTCGCCAGCACCTGCGGCGCGGTGCCGGTTTCGGTCCCCAGCCGGTAGATGACCAGGATGACCAGGGCGTTCTTGAAGAAGTTGTCGTTGGCCGCCCCCAGGAACTGGCTGACGAACAACGGCAGGAAACGACGGCGGGCCAGCAGGTGGAACGTGGGGTCAGCCATTTTCGGTCTCCGTGGTCGAAAGCACGCGCCAGCAGGCGGTGGCGATGGCGGTGGCGTAAGACGAAAGCGGGGCGGCCAAGGCGCCGTAAACCAGGGCGGTGGCCGGTTGCAGGATCAGGCCCAGCACCATGGCGGTGGCCAGGGCCGGGTCGATGGCGGGGATTTCCCCCCTGGCCCGGCCTTGCTCGATCATCTGCCGGATGACGGTCACCGGATTGTCCTGGCCGTCGACCATGCGGGGCAGGGCCTGGTGCTGCACCAGCAGCAGAAAGCGGAACAGGGTGGGCTGGGCATCGTGGAAGTCAAAGATTTCCGTCACCACCGCCGACAGGCGCTGGCGCAGGGGCTGGGCCGGCCGGTCCAATTCGGTCAGGCGGCGGGCGAAGGCGGCGTAGTTGCTGGCGAACAGGTCGGCAACCAGATCGTCCTTGGACGCGTAATGGCGGTAAAGCGTGCCTTCGGCGATGCCGGCCTTTTGCGCCAGATCGCGCACGCTGGTTTCCGTCACCCCTTGGGACACGAACAGTTCCAGGGCGGCGTCATGGATGCGGCGTCGTGTGGCCTGTCCGTCGCGCATTGTCGCCTCATCTCAAAAGTGAACGTTCACTCACATTGAGGCTTCGCCGCGATCAAGTCAAGGGCGCTGCAATCGCCCCGATGTTCATGTACCCTGGCGATGTTCGGGGGGAAACGCTTGGCAGCCGGAGCCGGGAATGGCCGAAATACGCTATGTCTTCCATCTTCCCGACGGGGTACGCGAAAGCGTGGTTTTGGAATTCGACGACGCGTCTTTCCTGCTGCGCCCCCCGGTGACCGGCGAGGCCGAGGAATGGACGGCGCTGGGCTTTCACATCTGTCCCCATTGCCCGCTGGATGCGACGACCCACCCTTATTGTCCGCTGGCCCGGGCGCTGTCGGGTTTCGTGCGTGATTTCGACCGCTTCTATTCCTATGAAGTCGCCGAGGTCGAGGTGGAAACCGCGCAGCGGCGGATCATGGCGAAACAGCCGCTGCAGGCGGCCATGGCGTCGATCCTGGGGCTGGTGGGGGCGACGTCGGGATGCCCGCATCTGGACTTCTTCCGCCCCATGGCACGCTTTCACCTGCCGTTCGCCAGCGAACAGGAAACCCTGTTCCGAGCCTTGTCCATCCATCTGCTGGGGGAATATCTGCGGGCCGGCGGCCAGGGGGACAAAGCGGTGGGCGTCGCCGGCCTGCAGGCCCGTTACGCGGCGGTGGCCACCGTCAACCTGACCATGGCCGACCGCATCCGCGCCGCCTTCAAGAAGGATGTGGTGGTCAACGCCATCGTCATCCTTGATTCCTTCGCCCACGCCGTGCCCTGGGTGATCGACGACGCGCTGCTGGAATTGCGGCCGCTGTTCGACCTGCCCGACCAGCCTACTTCATGAAGTTGATCAGCGACATTTCCCGGACCTTGGACAGGGTTTGGTAACCGGCTTCCAGGGCTCGCTGGTCGTCCAGCAGCAAGGTGATGGCTTCGTTCTTGTCGACGTTTTCCATGGCGATGATGCGGTCGTCCAAAAAGCCGATATAGGATTTGTGCTTTTCGGTCTTGGTGTTGATCAGGCTTTGGGTGGTGCCCAACTGCGACAGCACCGATTCCAGGTCGCTGGCTTCCTCGGTCCCGAAGGGGGCCTGGTTGCCGGCCGGATGCAGCATGGCGTCGCGGATCAGGTAAAGCGCGTCTTCCACGCGGTCCAGGTTGTTTTCCAAACCGCCAGCGGTGCCGTATTGCCCTTGGGCGATCATGCCCATGGCGCGGAACGCCTTTTCGAAGGCGGGGTCGGACGCGAACACCCCCACCGACACCGTGCGGTCCTGGTCGATACGCTGGCCGATGCTGATGTTGTCGCCCTTGTACCAGGATTCGGCGGTCAGGGTGGCGGCGACGGTTTCGGTGGCGCCGACCTTGACGCTTTCCACGGTGATGGAGTCGTTGGGTGGGCCGGGGGTGATGGACTGAATCTTGTAGCTGCCGTCGTTGCTGGTGGTGCCGGCGACGCTGAACACCTGGCCGACGGAAAAGCCGGTGGTTGAAGACACCTGGATGGTGTCGGTGCCCGGGGTGAACGTCAGGTTGGCGTTCAGGGTCTGCACGTGGGTTTCGTCACCCGCGTTGTAATAGCTGATGGTGGCGGCGCTGGGGCCTTCGGTGGTCAGCCGCGAGACCTTGATCTGGGTGCCGGTGTTGGCGACCACGGTGTAGGTCTGGTTGTTGGACGCCGACGCCCCCGAAGCGGTGATCCGGCTCCCCACCGGGAAGTCGGAAAGGGTGCCGGCATTGGCGGCGGTGATGGTGCCGGCGGCGGCGTTGAAGGTCAGGTTGCCGGTGGTGGCGGTCTTGGTCACCGTGTCCAGCATGTGGGCGCTGCGGGTGGTGGGATAGGTGACGGAAAAGCCGTCATAGATGTCGGTGAAGCCCGATCGGGTGGCCGCCGGCAACTGCACCGGTTCCTGCGACACCAGACCACCCGAGAACAGGTATTTGCCGTCCGCCGTGCTGGACAGGTAGGACTGCATGTCGATCATCGACTGGAAGGCCAGATTCTGGATGGACTCGATGTCTTCCTGGGTGCGGTTCTTGTTGGTGCGGAACGAATCCAGGCGGTCGCGGAAGGTCTGCATGGTGGTCTGCACCGCCGTCAACGACACGTTGGCCAGCCCGATGGTGGTCTGGATGCTGTCGTTGTTCTTGATGAAGGCTTCCGAGCGCGACTTTTCGTTTTCGAAATTGATCAGCCGGTTGCTGTCTTCGGCGATGCCGGTGTAGTTGGGCGACTTCTTCTCGGTGACGACCTGGGTGGTCAGCTTGTTGATACGCTCGTTCAGCGCGGTGATGCGCGACAGGTACAACTGGTTGGCCCCATAGGTGGCGATGCGGGTCATGGCCTCCTCCGTCAGTTAATCATCGAGGTGAGCGTTTCCAGCATTTCCTGGAGAACGGTGATCACCTTGGCTGTGGCCGAATACGCTTGCTGATAGTCAATCATGGACGACACCTCTTCGTCCAGGTTGACGCCGCTGAACGAGGTGTTCTGGAAGTCCAGCGATTCGTTCAGCGCTTTTTGGTATTCCAACTGGCTGGCCGAATGGCCGGCGTCGCTGGCCACCAACGAGATGGTGGCGGCGCCGTATTCCGACAAGGTGTAGTTGCCCGAATAGATGCCGCCGGCGCTGTTCATCGCCCGCTTGGCGTTCATGGCGTCGGCCAGGGCCAGGGCGGCGGTGTTGTCGCCTTCCGAGATGTAATAGCCGGCCAGGTCGGCGTTCCATTGCATCTGACCGCGGGACAGTTTTTCCGGGCCGGCCATCAGGTCGTCGCGCACCGACAGGTTGCCGGCGGTGCGGGTCGAGGCCGGGCTCATGCCCAGGTCGGTCAGCAGGTTGTTGCTGTTGACGTCCAGCGTGGACGACAAGAACAGTTCCTTGTTCTCGGCCTGGACCAGACGCAGGCGCTGGCCCGATCCCTCGGGCACCACCGCGGCGCTGACCAACTGCATCTTTTCCATGTTGAGCGCGGTTTCCAGCGAGCCGGTGCTGGTGGCGCCGCCCGAGAACGAGACGGTCAGTTCCTGCCCCTGGGTGCTGCTGAGACGCAGGCGATAGCCGGCGCCGTCCTGGACCACGCTGCCGATCACTGAACCCTGGGTCAGCTTGCCGGCGATTTCCTGCAAGGTGACGGCGCCCGGTCCGACGGTGGCGGTAGTGGCGGATCCCGACCCGTTGGACACGGTGATGGTGGCCGCCGAGGTCAAGGTGAAGCTGGTCTGTGCCGCGCTCAGCAGGGTGGAATCGGTGGTGCGGCTGAACCGGTTGATGTAGTCGGCAATTTTTTCCAGGGACGAGCCCGAGGGGATCGAGATGGTCGGCCCCAACTGTCCCGATTCGTCCAGGATCTTCAGGTCGCGGGTGGCCGTGGTCTTGAAGGTCGAGGCGACGATGTTGGAATCCTGGATCGAGTTCTGGTTGGAGTTGATGAAGAAATCGTTCAGCCCGAAGAAGTTGGCGAAGCCCTTGATGGTCTGGTCGACGGCGCCGTCGCCGTCCACGTCGAACTGGATGGTGGCGTCCGCTGCGTCCGATCCGTCGGCGGTGGCGGTCTGGTCGCGGAACACCAGGGATTTGTCGGTGACGCCCAGGTCCATCACCATCTTGCCTTCGCTGTCCAGGTTCACCGAGGCGCCGGTGTAACCCTGGGCGCTCAGCCAGGCTTCCACATGGGCGCTGACTTCGTTGATGCTCCACTGGTCACGGCTGCCCTTGGCGCCGAAATCCGACAGCGACCGGCCGGTGCCCACCGTGGCGGCGGTGTAGGAACCGGAATAGTTGGTCTGCATGATGGTGTTCAGCGTGGTCTGCTGCAATTCCTTGCCGTCGGACCCGAACACGGCGACAACCACGTCGTCGGTTCCCGACAACTGGATGGTCTGGTGCGGGTTGACCTTTTCCACGGTGACGCTGGCGCCGCCGCCGGCGACGCTGATCACCTTGTAGGTGCCGTTGTTTTCACTGTCTTCGGCGCCGGACACCGAAAAGGTGTCGCCGGCCGACAGCGCCGAATAGGTGCCGGCGGCCGAAGTGAAGGTGGATTGCCACGGATTGGTGGCGTTGGCGGCGATGGCGGTGGTGGCCGGCGAGATGGTGGTGGCGCCGAAATAGATGTCCAGCGTGGTGTCGGCGGCGTTGGGGACAATGTTGCCCTGCTTGGCGAAAGTCCGCGTGCCTTCATAGCGATAGGACGGGTTGGGGTACGAGGTGCCGCGGTTGTGCGCCTTGTTGACCTCTTCCGCCATGGTCTGGGCCATTTCGTCCAAGCTGGACTGCAGGTCGGTGACGGTCTTGTCGCGCATGTCCAGCAGCGCCTTCAACTTGCCGCCGGTGACCAGCGAGCCCAGGTCGTCGGTGCCGCCCGCAACCGAAATCTTGTTGAACTGCCCGCCGGCGGCGGTCATCCAGGTGTCGATCTGCGAATTGGCGGTATAGGAAAGCGGCTGGTCCTGGTTGTCGACCAGCATTTCGCCCGAGGTGGTGTAGACGATCATCGATCCGTCTTGGCGCTTGTAATACTGGATGTCGATCAGCTTCGACAGGTCGGTGATGGCCTTGTCGCGCTTGTCTTCCAGGTCGGTGGTGCCGGTGGCGACGGCCGAGTTCTTGACGATCTTCTGGTTCAGGTCGTGGATGTCGGTCAGCAGGTCGTTGATCTGGCCGACGGTGTATTCGATGTCGCGGTCGGCTTCCAGGCGCAACGACTGCAACTGGTCGGTCATGCGGCCCAAAAGGTCGGCAACGTCCTGGCCGGTCTGCACGGTGGACCATTGCACCGACGGCTTTTCCACCTGGGTGCCCAGCAATTCGAACGCTTCGTACATGTCGTTCATCTTGTGGGCGATCGAGGTGTTGTCGGCGACGTTGCCGAACAGGTCGTCGATGCGCGGGTAATAGCTGCTTTCCACCTCGAGCTTGCCCAGATTGGCGCTTTGCTTGCGGATGTCCTTCAGCAGGCCTTCGTTGACCATGCGGCTGATCGAGCCCACCTGAATGCCGGCACCGTTGCCGTTCAGCACGCGGCTTTCCTGGTTCATCACCTTGCGGACATAGCCGGGCGTGTTCACGTTGGTGACGTTCTGGGCGATGGTGTCCAGCGCCCGCTGGCTTGTCAGCAGGCCGGAAAGCGCTGTGTTAAGTCCAAGTGTCAGGGACATGATGGCGCTCCGGTCACAGGGTCTGGTTGAAGGCCAGCGAGTTCTGCTCGCCGGTGGGGGCGGCGCCGAACTGGCCGGCCGGACCATAGGTCACGGTGTTGGTGGCGTTGCTTTTTACCGCGTTCACCATGGCGTCCATCAGCATCTGGGTGGCGTCGATCTCGGCGCGCAGGCGGCGGGCGTTTTCTTCCACCAACCCCTTCAGCCGATGGCCCAGCGCGGTCAGCTCTTCTTTTTGTTCCGGCTCCAGCGCGTCGGCCAGGGACGGGTTCTCGGCCAGCGGGATGATGGCGCTTTCATAGATGCGGGCCAGCGCCGCCTTGTTTTCCGCCAGTTCGCGCACGGTGCGCGAATCGTGTTGCTTCAGCGCGTCGTTCTCGAATTCCAGCAGCTCGCACAGATTGGTGCAGGCCCAGACGATGTCGTCGATGTTCAAGGTGGCGGTCTCGGTCATCGTCAAACCTCCTGGTGCTGCAACATCGTCCGGGTGACCTGGTCGGCCAGGCCGATTCCACCGGGACGGTTGGTCATCATCTTCGCATATTCGTCCAGCAGCATGGGGCGAAACATCGCTTCGGCATGGCCGCCGCCAAAGGGGCCTTCCTCGGTTTTGATGCCCTCGAACATGTGCTGCAACATTTGGCTCAAGAACATGGATTCGAATTGCTTGCCCACCGCCTTGGCTTGTTCGGCGCTGACGGCGTTGGTGTTGATGGCGGGCGGGGCGCTGACCGCCAGTTGCGCCGAGGTGGTGTCGACGTTCATCACATCACCTCGATGTCGGCCTGGATGGCGCCGGCCGCCTTGATGGTCTGCAAGATGGCGATCAGTTCGCGCGGGCTGATGCCCAGGGCGTTCAGGCCGGCGACCAGATCCTGCAAGGTGACGCCGTGGGGAACGATGGTCAGCTTCTTGCCTTCGCCTTCGTCGATTTGGATGTCGGTGCGGTCGACCACGGTGGTGTCGCCGGTGCTCGAGAAGGGCGAAGGCTGGGAAACCTGCGGCGTCTCGGTGATGCGCACGGTCAGCTGGCCCTGGGCCACGGCGACGGTGCTGATGCGCACGTTCTCGCCCATGACGATGGTGCCGGTGGCGTCGTCGATGACGATCTTGGCCACCTGGTCGGGCTCGACCTTCAACTGTTCGATGTCGGTCAGCAGGCCGACCACGTTGCCGCGATAGTCGTTGGGCACGTTGATCTGCACGGTGCTGGGGTCGGTGGAGCGGGCGATGTTGCCGCCCAGATAAGCGTTGATGGCCTGGGCGGTACGGTTGGCGGTGGTCAGGTCGGGGTTGCGCAGCGACAGCTTGACCGCTTCCAGATGGGCCATTTCAAAGGGCAGCTCGCGTTCGACGATGGCGCCGTTGGCGATCTTGCCGGTGGTGGGGATGCCTTTGCGCACCGAGCTTTGCGCGCCGTTGGTGCCGCCGCCCGAAGCGGTGAAGCCGACGCCGGCCAGCCCGCCCTGGGCCACGGCATAGATTTCGCCGTCGGCGCCGACCAGCGGGGTGACCAGCAGGGTGCCGCCTTCCAGCGACTTGGCGTCGCCCATGGCGGAAACCGAAATGTCGATGCGGGTGCCCTGACGCGAGAAAGCGGGCAAGGTGCCGGTGACCATGACGGCGGCGACGTTCTTGGGCTTGACGGTGGCGATGGTGCCACCCTGTTCACGGATGTTGACCCCCAGGCGTTCCAGCATGGCGACCAGCGATTCCTTGGTGAAGGGCGCGTTGGTCAGGTCGTCGCCGGTGCCGTTCAGGCCGACCACCAGGCCGTAACCGACCAAAAGGTTGTCACGCACGCCTTCGAAATCGGCGATGTCCTTGATGCGCGAAGCGCCGAAGGCCACCGGTGGCATGGCCATCAGGGTCGCGGCGACAAGGCCCGCCGCCAGGGCGAAGGCCCGGATGGCGGAAGAAGTGGCGACATTGGCTTTGGCTTTGCGGAACATGGTGTCCTCGACGGGCAACAAGCGACGGAATAATGCGGAAATGTCCTTGCGAAACCCGTGCCATATGGCAAAAACATTTAATATCAATAAGTTGACTGTTTCTGGGGTTGCCTTGCCTCTTAGGTGCCCGGCAAAACTTGCCGCTTTGGCCCGGTTCGCTGGGCAGAAATAGCGGCTTTCACCCGGGGCTCAGGCCGGTTACACTGTGGCGAAGTCTGACCAACCCACAACCATCGGGGTTTCATGAAGGTTTCCGGGGTCGGATCGGGGGCCGCCGCGTCCGGGGGTGCCCGCCGCGTCGGCAAGTCCGACGGCAAGAAAAGCGAATTCAAACAGGCCTTGGTCGACGCCATGGAGACCATGGAGGATGTCCACGCCGCCGATGCGCCTGCCGCCATCGGTGCCGTCGATGCTTTGCTGGTGGCCCAGGCGGTGGGCGACGTCAATGACCGCGAAGCCCGGCAACGCCACATCCGCCATGCCGAGGACATCCTGGACAAGCTGGAGGAGCTGCGTCACGGCCTGTTGCTGGGGACGGTTCCCGAATCCAAGCTGGTGCAACTGGCCGACATGGTGCGTTCGCGCAAGGAAGCCTGTCCGGACCCCCGTCTGGCGGCGTTGCTTGATGAAATCGAGCTGCGGGCGGAAGTGGAAATCGCCAAGCTTAGCCGCGGCCGCTGAAACATTTCTTTCCCCTGACGAACCCAACCTGAACATCCGCGCTTGCGATAGGGTGGGTCACACCATATATTGCGGGCCGACTTGAGCGAACCGACAGCAAATCGGGGGATTGGATGACCGTCACGTTGCCGCCGGATTACCGCCCGTCCGAGGACGAGCCCTTCATGAATGAAAACATGAAGGAATATTTTCGCCAGAAGCTGCTTTCCTGGCGCTCGGAACTGTTGCGCGAATCCGACGAAACCCTGGCCCACCTGCAAGAAGGTGGCTTGCAGGAACCCGACATCGCCGACCGTGCTTCGGCCGAGACCGACCGGGCGCTGGAATTGCGGACCCGCGACCGCGAGCGCAAGTTGATCGCCAAGATCGACGCGGCCATCGAACGTATCCATGACGGGTCGTACGGCTATTGCGAGGAAACCGGCGAGCCCATCACCATCCGCCGCCTGGAAGCCCGTCCCATCGCCACCCTGTCCATCGAGGCGCAGGAGCGCCACGAACGCATGGAGCGGACCCACCGCGAAGACTGACGCTGTCCGCCGTTCTGTTCTGAAAGCCAAGGCCCCGTTTCGACGGGGCCTTTTTTATTTTCTGCGGGAAATGCGATGCAGGGTGAGAGTGATTATTGAAACATAAATTGAATGCCTATAAATTGACTCATCGAGGGGTGTGTGCACAAAAAGTGTTCATATAGGGGGTGTCATGTCGGAACCTGAACGTATTCTTGAATTGACCCGTGCTGTCCATGACGTGGCCAACGACAAAATCCAGGCCATCAAGAAGGTTACCGGCACCACCCGCATCCTGTCCCTGAACG
This sequence comes from Magnetospirillum sp. 64-120, assembly GCA_001898825.1. GTDB lineage: Bacteria > Pseudomonadota > Alphaproteobacteria > Rhodospirillales > Magnetospirillaceae > Magnetospirillum. Next base: position 414,073 of record MKVK01000014.1, on the reverse strand, counting down.
CCTTGATCGAGGCCACCCGCGCCGGCGAAGCCGGAAAGGGGTTCGCGGTGGTGGCCAACGAGGTCAAGAACGTCTCGCAAAGCATCGATTCCATCACCCAGTCGCTGGAAGGCGAACTGTCCAGCACCATCCGCGACTTGATGAGCCTGGGGCAGACGCTGATCGGCCAACTGCGCGGCTCGCGCCTGGCCGACCTGGCCTTGAACATGATCGAGATCATCGACCGCAACCTTTACGAACGATCCTGCGACGTGCGGTGGTGGGCTACCGATTCGGCCATGGTCGACTGCCTGACCCGTGTCTGCCCGGAAAGTGCGGCCTATGCCTCGCGCCGGCTGGGGGTGATCCTGGATTCCTATACCGTCTACCTGGATTTGTGGGTCGCCGACGCCAATGGCCGTGTGGTCGCCAACGGCCGCCCGGGGCGCTACCCGGGGGTGGTCGGCTCTGACGTTTCCAAGGAAAGCTGGTTCACCGATGCCATGGCCGGGGCCAACGGCAACGATTATTCCATGGCCGACATTTCCGCCAACGCCGCCTTGGATGGGGCATTGGTTGCCACCTACGCCACCGCCATCCGTGAAGGCGGCGAGGTGGACGGCGCCCCCTTGGGGGTTCTCGGCATCTTCTTCGACTGGCAGCCCCAGGCCGAGACCGTGGTCAAGGGGGTGCGCCTGCGGGACGAGGAAAAGGGCCGCACCCGCTGTCTTCTGGTGGACCGCAACATGAAGGTGCTGGCGGCGTCCGACGGTGTCGGCGTGCTGAAGGACATGATCCGCCTGCGCACCGACGGCAATCCGATGGGCGCCTATGTGGACGAGGTCGGCAACGTCGTCGGCTTTGCGGCGACGCCGGGATACGAAACCTATGCCGGCATGGGGTGGTACGGCATCATCGTCCAGCAGCCGTCTTCCGACGCGGAAGCCGACGCCATACGGCACTGATCAGTGCCGTCCGTGGTCCATATCGCCCGCGGCGCCTGAAGCCAGTTTTTCGGTCAGGGAATCCAGGCCGATGGCTTCCACCAGGGCGCGCAGTTCCTGGCGGGCGGCGACGTTGCTCATGTTCAGGTCGAAACCGGCAATGCCGTGGCGCAGGTCCAGCAGGGTCAGGCCTTCCAGGAACAGCGAACGATAGACCACGCGTTCGCCCAGGCCCGGCGCGGTGCGGAAACCGATGCGCTTGGCCAGGTCCACCAGCAGCTTTTCCATCACCTGCTTGTTGCGGGCGTCCAGATGGGCCAGGCGATTGCGCAGGACGATCCAGTCCACCACCGCCTTTTCGCCGCGCATGGCCCGGGTCTTCTTGGTGTCCCACACCATTTCGGCGTAATGGCTGGGCCGCACGATCTTCATGGTTTCCGGTTCGACCCGGGCCAGGACGTCCAGGTCCACCAGCGAATCGTTCAACGGCGTGATCAGGGTCTGGGCGAAGGAATGGCCCAGGCGCGACAGGTAATGGTCGGAACCGGGGGTGTCGATCACCACCACGTCATGCAGCGCGGTCAGGTGGCCAAAGGTTTCCAGCAGGCGGCGTTCGTCGGCCTCGCGGTCGGCGGTGGGCGGCACCGCCACGTGGTTGGGAATCTTCAGCCCCAGATGCGCCGCGTCCTTGCGGTTCTGACGGTTCTGCACATAGCGGGTCAGGGTGGCCTGACGGGCGTCCAGGTCGATGGAGCCGACGCTGAGCCCCTGGTTCAGCAGGCTGACGATCAGGTGCATGGACACGGTGGACTTGCCGGTGCCGCCTTTTTCGTTGCCGACGACGATGACATGGGCCCGTTTGCTCATGCGTTTTCCCCAAAAGATACAGGTTTGATCCAGATGGCGCTGTCGTGGAAGGCGGCGCCGCCGCTGGGGGGCACCGGGTCGTCGCCCACCAGGGCGTTGACGCCGATGCCGCCCGGGAAGCATTCGTCGGGCCAGATGCCTTCCACCGCCACCACGCCCTTGGCGATGCCGTCGGTCAGCGCCGCGTGTACCATGACCGAGCCGCGGCGGTTGCCCAGGCGGACGACGTCGCCGTCCTTGACGTCCAGCTTGAGCGCGTCGTCCCGGTGCAGCAAGACCGTGGGCCGCGCCGCCATGCGGCGCGAGGTGGCGGTTTCGCTGAAGCTGGAGTTCAGGAAATGCCGCGACGGCGGTGTGATCAGCCGGAACGGATGCTCGGCATCGGCACTTTCGATGATGCCCAAATGGTCGGGCAGGCTGGGCAGCCCGGCATGGTCGGGGCCGACCGATGCCCAGTCGGCGGCGAAACGGAACCGGCCGCCATGGCCGAAGCCGTCCAGGTAATGAGACTTTTCGAAGGATGGCGCGCAGTCCAGCCAGCGCCGGGCATGCAGGTCGTCGGCGCCGGGCAGGGAACTGGCCCGCAGGCAGGCGTCGACCATCTGCCATTCGGTCATCTCGAAGCTGGCGTGGCGGGCACCCAGGCGGCGGGCCAGTTGGGCGACGAGCCAATGGTTGGACCGCGCCTCGCCCAGGGGCTCGATCACCTTCTTGGCCGCCTGCAGGAAGGTGTGGCCATAGGACGTGTACAGGTCGTCATGTTCGACGAAGGTGGTGGCCGGCAGCACCAGATCGGCGAAACGCGCCGTTTGGGTCATCACCTGTTCGTGCACGGCGACGAACAGGTCGGGCCGCGCCAGTCCCCGCCACACCTTGGCGGTTTCCGGGGCCACCGTCGCCGGGTTGGAATTCTGGATCAGCATGGCCATCACCGGCGGGCCGTTGATCAGGGCTTGGGACTCGCCGGTCAGGATGGCGCCGATGCGGCTCATGTCCAACTGGCGGACGGCCGGTTCCGGCAGGTCCAGCGCTTCCATCAGCGTGCGGTCCAGCTGAAATCCGGCCGACAGGCTTTGGGTGGCGCCGCCGCCGCGATGCTGCCAGGCGCCGGTCAGCACCGGCAGGCACGACACCGCGTGCACGTTGACGGCGCCGTTGCGCGACCGGCTCATGCCATAGCCGACCCGGATCAGGCTGCGCTGGGTGGTGCCGTAAAGGCGGGCGAAGTCTTCAATCTGGGTCGCCGACAGACCGGTGATGGCGGCGGCCCAATGCGGATCGCGGCCGGCCACGTGGTCGCGAAGCGCTTCGGTTCCGGCGGCATAGCGGTCCATATAGTCCTGGTCCACCAAGCCGTCGCGGAACAGCACATGCATCACCGCGCAGGCCAAAGCCGCGTCGGTGCCGGGCCGCAGCATCAGATGCAGGTCGGCCTTTTCCGCGGTCGGCGTACGATAGGGGTCGATGACCACCAGTTTGGCGCCGTGCGCCTTGCGGGCCTTGGCGGCCAGCCCCATGAGGTGCACCTGGGTGGCCGCCGGATTGGCCCCCCAGATGACGATCAGCTGACTGTCGGCCATCTCGCGGCTGTCGACGCTGTACTTGGCGCCATTGCCGGCCAGCCAGCCGGCGCCGGCGATGGCGGCGCAGATGGTCTTTCGCTGGCCGGAATAGCCCATGGCACGGCGTAGTCGGTTGGTGGCCCCCATCTGCACCAGCCCCATGGTGCCGGCATAGAAATAGGGCCACACGCTTTCCAGGCCCCAGTTGGCTGCTGCTGTGGTGAAGCGTTGGGCGATTTCGTCCAGGGCTTCGTCCCAGGAAATGGGGGCGAAGCGGCCTTCACCCTTGTCGCCAACGCGGCGCAGCGGCGTCAGGATGCGGTCGGGGTGGTGGATGCGTTCACTGTAACGGGCGACCTTGGCGCAGATCACCCCCTCGGTATAGGGCATGGCGGCGCCGTGCAGGCGGCCGACGCGGCCGTCATCGTCCACGACCACGTCCAGGGGACAGGCCGAGGGGCAATCGTGGGGACAGACCGAAGCGAAGGTGCGCATGGCCGCACAATAGCCAAGCCTGCGCCGGCCGGCAATGTCCAGAGACTTTGCGCCCCTGTCTTGTAATGCTATTGTTCGCATCATGTTGATGCTGCCTGGGCACAGAAGGACAAGAAGTTGACGACGGCCGGTGCGGAACGGATCGATTGCGCGGTTATTGGCGCCGGTGTGGTGGGCTTGGCCGTGGCAAGGGCCTTGGCTTTGGCCGGCCGCGAAGTGCTGGTGCTGGAATCGGGCGCGGCCATCGGCGGCGGCGTCTCGTCGCGCAATTCCGAAGTCATCCACGCCGGCATGTATTATCCCGCAGGCTCGCTGAAGGCGCGGCTGTGCGTGCGCGGCAACCGGCTGCTGCGCGATTTCGCCGCCGATCACGGCGTGTCGTTTTCCATGTGCGGCAAGTTGATCGTCGCCACCGACGACGCCGAACGGGGCAAGCTGGCCGACATCCTGGCCAAGGGTCAGGCCAACGGCGTCAGCGGCCTGTCGGCCATTCCCGCCGCCCAGGCGCGCGAGATGGAGCCCCATCTGTCGTGCACCGCCGCGCTGTTTTCCGCCGATACCGGCATCATCGACGTCCATGGCCTGATGCTGGCCCTGCAGGGGGTGGTGGAAGCCCATGGCGGCATGGTGGCGCTGCACGCGCCGGTTCTTGGCGGCAAGGCGCAAGACGACGGCGTGCTGCTGAAGGTGGGCGGCGCCGAGCCGATGACCCTGTTGGCCAAAAACGTGGTGGTGGCCGCCGGACTGCATTCCTGCCCGGTGGCCCGTTCCTTGGGATTGGCCAACGTGCCGCGGGACTATCTGTGCAAGGGCAATTACTTCACCCTGACCGGCAAGATGCCGTTCTCGCGTCTGGTCTATCCGGTGCCGGTGGCGGCGGGGCTGGGGGTGCATTACACCCTGGACATGGCCGGACGGGGCCGTTTCGGTCCCGACGTGGAATGGGTGGACGCCGAGGATTACGCCGTCGACCCGCGTCGCGGCGACCAGTTCTATGCCGCCATCCGTCGCTATTGGCCGGGACTGGCCGACGGCGCCCTGGAACCGGGCTATGCCGGCATCCGTCCCAAGATCAGCGGTCCCACCGAGAACGCGGCGGATTTCGCCGTCCACGGCCCGGCCCAGCATGGGGGGGCAGGGGGGGTGGCGCTGTACGGCATCGAATCGCCCGGTTTGACCTCGTCCCTGGCCCTGGCTGAAATGGTGAAGGAGATGGTCGCATGAAGCGCCTGTCCGTGATGGTTCTGGCGGCGCTGTTGGTGGCCCCGGTTTCCCTTCAGGCCATGGAAAAGCCCCGCGACTGGATCGCCCCGCCGCCGGAAACGGTGCCTAACCACCGCGAGATGTGGCGTCAGGTGATCATCGAGCTGGCCCGGTACGCCAAGGCGCGTAAAAAGGACTTCACCGTCCTGGTGCGCGGCGGCGTCGAATTGGTGGTCAAGGGCGAGCGCGAAGCCGAGTGGGACGACGTCCAGGACCCGGCCGGGGTGATGTTCGAAAAGCGTCACCCCCTGGGCCAGCCCTTCCGTCCTTATGTCAACGCCATCGACGGCCTGATCCTGGACGACCTTTACTGCGGGGCGGACGCTTTCGCCAAGCCGCTGGATCAGGCCATCAAGGACCGTCGTGACTTCGACAAGGTGCTGGCCGAGGAACGGGCCCGCGGCATTCAACGGCCGCCCATTCCCGAACCTTTGGGCCCGTTCAGCATCGACCCGGAGGTGGAAAAGGCCCGTGCCGCGGAATACCGCCGCCAAGCCAACAAGGTCGAACGCCAGCGCCGGATCATCTATGCCGTCGATTCCCTGCGTCAGGCCGGCCGCCGTATCCTGTCGCTGGAAAGCTGCAAGGATGCCAAGGCGATCAGCGCCGCCTATCGAGACGCCGCCCGCGACAAGGTGCTGACCTACGCCCATGCCGGGGACGAACGTCTGAACCGTGTGCCCGGCGGGCATCCTTGGGGGGAAAACGCCGATCCCATTCCCACCCTGAACCAGGCCAGGAACTGGTTGCCGGTGCTGAGTTCCGAAAAGTTCGGCAGCAAGTCGGAATGGGTGGCGGCCATGGAACACAGCAATTACGATATCTTGCTGGTGGACGTGGCCTATCGCGGCATGGATGGCCTGTCCTTTGCCGACACCTTGAAGCTGAAGTACAAGAATCTGGGCTCGCGCCGTCCGGTGATGGCGGTGCTGTCCTTGGGCAAGGCCTATGATTCACGCTGGTATTGGAAGCCCGAATGGCGCACTGGCGAACCACCCTTCCTGTTCGCCCCCGATCCGGACGTGCCGGGGTCGTGGGTGGTCAACATGGAAGACGCCCAGTGGAAGGAAATGCTGGGCAAGACCCTGGCCGGCATCATCGGCGCCGGTTTCGACGGCGTGGTCCTGGACGACGTCGACACCTATCTGTGGTTCGAGGAGCTGATGCCGCTTCGATGATGATTGTCTTCGCATGCTGAAAGCCGCCCGATCCTATGAAGAGGCCTGCCGCACCTTTCGCTGGCGGCTGCCCGACCGTTACAACATGGCCTTCGACGTCTGTGACCGCCAGACCATGGCCGGGGCCGACGGCCATCGCACGGCGCTGATCGTCGAGGGCGCCGACGGTTCGGTCGAGCGTCACACCTTCCTGATGCTGCGGCTGCTGTCCAACCGTTTGGCCAATGTGCTGACGGCGCGCGGCATCGGCCTGGGCGACCGGGTGGTGGTGTCCTTGCCGCCGTCCATCGAGGCGGCGGCGACGGTGTTGGCGGTGCTGAAAATGGGGGCCGTCCTGGTGCCCCTGCCGCTGTCCCTGGGCGAAGAACCCCTGGCGTGGCGTCTGGCCGATTCCGGGGCCCGGGCGGCGGTGGTGGGGGACGCCATGGTGGCGCGGATCAGTGCCGCCCGCGACGGCGCCCCCGCCCTGGAGACCGTGCTGGTGGCGGGCGACGCGGCGGCGGGCAACCTGGATCTGTGGGCCGAACTGCAAGCCGCCGGGGATGCCTTCACCCCGCTGGTCACCGCCTTGGACAGTCCGGCGCTGCTGGTTTATCCCGACCATGCCATGGGCAAGCCGGTGGGCCTGTTGCACGGGCACGGGGCGTTGTTGGGCAACCTGCCGGCGGTGGAGTTCGGCCTGGGGTTCTTTCCCCAGTTCGGCGACATCTTGTGGACGCCGGCCGATTGGATGAGCTATCCGGCCCTGATGTGGGCGGTGCTGCCGGCCTGGCACCACGGTGTTCCGGTGGTGGCCGGCCCCCATGCCCAGGACGCCGAGGCGCAATTGGGATTGATGGCCCGCCAGGGTGTCCGCGTCGCCTGGATGCCGCCCAACCTGCTGGAAAAGCTGACGGACGTGGCGGCCAGCCGGCCGCACCCGCTGCCCCGCGTGCTGGGCACTGGTCCGGCGCCGCTGTCGGCCTTGTCGCGCGACAAGGTGGAAAAGGTGTTCGGCACCGCCCCCAACGAAATCTGGGGCACCTTGGAAATCGGCGCCGTGGTGGCCAACAATGCCCAGATCATGGAATGCCGCGCCGGTTCCCCCGGCCGTGCCGCCCCCGGCCTGACAGTCGAGGCGGTGGACGCTTCGGGGCGGGTGCTGCGCGCCGGCGATCCCGGCTTCCTGGCCCTGGCCCCCAACGCGCCGGGGGCCTGTCTGGGGCGATGGAGCCGCGATTCCTGGCATCCGGGGCGGCTGTCCAACGGCTGGATGCCGTCATCCCAGGGGGGGCATCGCGACCTGGACGGCTATATCTGGCCGGAACCCTTGGAAATGCTGCCCGGCACCGTGTTGGTGGACGGTCAGCCGGTGGCCTTGGGGGAAGTCGAAGCCGCGCTGACCTGGCATTCGCGGGTCTTGGCCGCCGGCTTGGTGGCCCAGCCCGATGGCGGCTTGAAAGCCTTCATCGTGCCGGCGGGCGGGGCGGGCGACGTGCATCTGGCCCGCGACCTGCAGGCCTGGGTTCGCAGCCGGCGTGGCGCCGACGAAGTGCCGGGCCGCATCGAGTTCGTCGAGTCCATCCCGCTGCGCGGTGACGGCAGCACCGACATGGACGAATTGCTGAACCGCCCCATCCGCCTGGGCGCTCCCGACCCCGACGAACGCTTCTAACCCAGCCCCAGACGCTGGCCGTCATGGTCGCGGCGGGCCCAATCGGGGTTGTCCAGGCACCAGCGGACGGTGCGGGCGACGCCTTGGGCGAAATCCACCTGCGGCTGCCAATCCAGGGCGACGCGGGTCGCCTGCGAGTCGATGGCATAGCGTCGGTCGTGACCGGGGCGGTCGGCGACGAAGGTGATCAGACGGCGATATGATCCCAGGGGCGAGGGGCGCTGGCGGTCCAGTTCGTCGCAAAGCGCGTGCACCACGTCCAGGTTGGCCTGGTCCTGGCCGGCGCCGAACAGATAGGTGGCGCCCGGCCGGCCCCGTTCCAGTGCCGCCATCAGTCCGGCGACGTGGTCGTCCACGTAAATCCAGTCCCGGCGTTGGCGGCCGTCGCCATAGATGGGCAAGGGCTGGCCGGCCAAAGCCTTTTGGATGATCAGCGGCATCAGCTTTTCGGGGAACTGCCAGGGGCCGTAATTGTTGCTGCAATTGGTGACCATGACCGGCAGCCCATAAGTTGCGTGCCAGGCCCGCGCCAAATGGTCGGATGCCGCCTTGCTGGCGGAATAGGGTGAATTGGGGCGATACGGGCTGTCCGGGGCGAAGGCCGGTTCGTCGGCGTGCAGGCTGCCGAACACTTCGTCGGTGGAAACGTGGATAAAGCGGAAATGCTGGGGGCGGCCTTGGGCCTGCCAGTAACGCCGTGCCGCTTCCAGCAATTGGAAACTGCCGACGATGTTGTGGTCGATGAAATCGGCGGGGCTGTCGATGGAACGGTCCACATGGGTTTCCGCCGCCAGATGCACGATGGCACGCGGGCGGTGCTGGGCCAGCACGGAATCCAGGGTGGCGGCGTCGCGGATGTCGGCCTGGATGAAGGCGTGCGGGGCGGGCAACGGCGGCAACGCCGCCAGGCTGGAGGCATAGCCCATGCGGTCCAAGGCCAGGATGGGTTCCGCGTTGCCCGCCGCACATGCACGGGCCAGGGCCGAACCAATGAAACCGGCGGCACCGGTCAGCAAAAGCGTCATCTTGTCCGTTCCGCGGCAAGTGTTCAGAAAGTCTTGTCCCATGCTGCCATGAAGTGTCCAGGGCGGCCATACTTCTTGGGTGTGCCCATTGCACGCTTATTCGAATGGTAGTAAGTTTTTTGGTAGGGGGAGTGGGCGCAGGTCATTTGACGTCGCGCCACGGCAAAACCCCGGATGCAAAATACCGGGTATGCGCGTGCACCGGCATCGCGCTGACGCCATTCGCAGGAGGAACCATGTCCGAGACCACCACGCTGTCCGCCATCGAGGAACAGGCTTTCCACTTGTCCCGTGCCGCCATCCTGCTGGATCAGGCCAAGGCCGACCGCTCGAAGATGTCCGAAGCCCTGGAAACCAACATGGCCGTTTGGGTCGCGCTTCGCACCTTGATCACCTCGGATGGGTGCCGCGCCTCTTCCCAGGTGGTGGACAACCTGCTGCGTCTGGCCAATTTCGTCGCCGACAAGACCATGGCCGGCGCCGAAGCGGCGTCCGACGCCACCATCGACGCGCTGATCAACGTCAACCTGCAGATTTCCGAAGGCCTGCTGGAAGGCAACAAGGCCTGATCCGTCCGGCATCAAGCTGAAACGGCCGCTGACGCTTGGGCGTCGGCGGCCGTTTTGTTTCTATCCCCTTGGGCGGGCGCGGCCAAGGCCACGACGCTTGGCGTCGCTCATCAGCATCTGTTCCACGTGTCGGCCTTGGAACAAGGTGATGCCCACCGAATGCCCGTATTCGATGGCCGACGGCGTGTCGCAGCGGGCCAGGATGATGCGGGTGATGCCGATGCGGCGGAGCGCGTCGGTCTTCACGTCTTTTTCCTCGGTCAGCGCCGGGTCCCAGATCAGCTTGATCAGGTCGGCGCCCAGCCTTTCGCGGTCAACGAAGGACAACATGGAAAAAGTCAGGCCGTCCACACAGATGCGGTAGCCGCGGTCGTGGGCGAAGTCGCGGGCGAACAGATAGGCGCCCAGGTCGGCGAAGATGTCGACCTTTTGCAGTTCCAGCACGATGGTGCCGCGCATGCCGGCCTTGACGTTGTCGTCGAACACCATGAATTCGGGCGACAGGATGGTCGAGACGTTCAGGTTGATGCTGATGTCGCCTTCCAGGGTGCGGTCGTCATGCTTGTTCAAAAGCGACAGCACGCGGCGGTCCAGGGTCTCGGTCAACTGCTGGAACAGCCAGGGGCTGGAATTGACGTTGACGTTGGGCATCAGCGTCTGGCGCAAGTCGGCGATGGAAATGAACAATTCGTGGAACACCGGCTGCGGCGGCGCCTGCCCGACGATGGCGCACACCGCCTGGCGGCGCATCAGGTTGGACAGGTCGGCCTGTCCCAGACCGGCCTCGACGCGGGCCAGCAATTCCGGGGTGAAGGGGGCGCCCTTGGGCTTGGCTTGCGCGCGGGCCTCGATCCCCGCCTGTTCCTGTTCGGCGCGGCGTCGCGCCTGTTCCTCGGCCACCATCTTCTGGGCCAGGGCGACCAGGGTGTCGTATTCGCTTTCCAGGTCGTACCAGGTGCACAACGTGCCTTTTTGGGCGTCGTCGATGATCAAGGGGTCGTCGGAAAACAAAAAACGCAGCTTGACGATGGCGGATTCCACCTCGTCCTGGGCCTGGGCCTTGTAGACCACCATCAGGTCGGCATTGGCCATGGTGAAGGCCTGGGCCTGCAGCATCTTCACCAGGTTGTCGAAGGTGGCGGCGGCGATGCGCAGATGCTGTTCACGCTGGTTGTGCTTGGCCAGCCCGGACAGGTGGATGTGCACGGCGCGGCGTTCGGTGCGGTGACGTTCCAGGCGGTTCAGGTAGTCCAGCAGCAGGTGTTCCTGGCTGGCGGCGCGGGCTCTGGCGGCGGTCGGGCTTCCTAGCATGGTCTTATCCTAGCGCAGGGCCCGAAGCGTCGGGAACAGGTCAAGCATGTCGTTGTTGCCGCATTCCACCCGCAAATGGCCGGAAATCACCCCGTGACGCTGGTTGCACTGCGCCAGCGTGCAGGCCGAGGCCTTGTCGCATTGGGCCATGGTGACGGCGGCGACCATGGAATCCAGGAAGCGGCCCTGGAAATGTTGGATGCCCTGGTTCAGGCCCCAGCTGATGGCGGCCTCGGTGTCGCAGCGGGCCAGGATGACCCTGTCGAAACCGTACGGGCCCAAGGCATGGTGCAGTTCCGACGTCACCACGTCGTCGGCCATGTCGCCGCTCCAGTTCAGCTTGACGAAGTCGCAGTCGTAGCGCTCGGCGTCCATGAATTGCAAGGTGATGGGGCTCATGCCGTCCAGCACCGTCTTGTGGCCGTGCGAGCGCAGGAAGTCCCGCGCCCGGAAGAACTGGTCCAGATTGTTGAAGATGTCGATCAGCTGGAATTCCACCACTAGTCCGGCCTTGCCCCGGATGGCGGCTTCGAACTTGCGGAACATGGTGGTTTCGACGCTGGCCATGTTCAGGTTCAGCGAAAACGCCGTCGGCAGCTTGCGAAAGCCGGCATCTTGCAGCACCGACAGCACGCGCAGGTCCAGAATCTGGGACAGGTGCTGGAACAGCCAGCGATTGGCCAGAATGTTGACGTCGGGGGCCAGCACCTTCTGCAGGTCCATGATGGACATGTAGAATTCCTGGAACGCCACCACGGCGGTCTGCTTTTCGGTGAAATGCAGGCAGGGCTGTCGGCGCACCACGCTGGCGATGTCGGTGACGCCGATGCGTTCCAGCACCTTGGTCAGGTTGCGGGCGTCCAGCGGTTGGATCTGCGGCGCGTTGCGGGCCTGGGCGATACGCATCTTGGCATCGTTCAGCAACTGCACGCAGGTGGCGAAGAACGGGTCGTATTCGCTTTCCAGGTCATAGAAGGTGACGAAGCGGTCCTCGCCGTCCTCGCTTTCCGAATAGGTCAGCGGGTCCTTGGAAAAAAGCGCGCGCAGCTTGTAGACGATGGCGTCCAGATCGGCTAGGCGGGCGTCCTTGCAGATCAGCACGATGTCGCTGTTGGTCAGCAGGAACAACTGGCCGCGGAACATGTCGGCCATGGTCTCGAACATGCGAAACGCGATGCGGATCTTCGCTTCTTCGCGGTTGGCCGGCAGCAGGCGCGACAGATGCAGGTGCAGCGCCTGGCGTCCTTCGCGGATACGGCCCACGCGTTCGGCGGCGTCATAGAGAAGATTCTCTGACGTGACGATTTCTTTGGGTTTGTCACCGAACGCGGTGGCGTTCATCATTTCCCCGTATCGACGGATTTCGCGATCGCTCGCAATCATACGCGGGCGATCATCGAAGCTAGGTTCTTAATGCTTAAAATACAATGACTAGACAGGTCATCCTAGGCAGAAATGAAGGACGAAAACGTTTCCAGGCCGTTTATCGCCAATCCTTCGGTCCCCGAAGGCTGTTCGGTCTATGCCATCGGCGACATCCACGGCAGGTTGGACCTGCTTGATCGTTTGCTTAATTCCATCGCCGAAGATGTGGCGGCCACTTCGCCTTTGCAGGTTGCGGTGGTGTTCTTGGGTGACGTGGTGGACAGGGGCGCCGATTCGTGCGGGGTGGTCGAACGTCTGGCCGCCGGCCCGCCGGCCGGAAGCCTGTCCGGGGCGCAATGGCTGTGCCTGCGCGGCAACCACGAAGAAGCCATGCTGGATTTCCTGGGCGACGCCGCGGCGGGCAGAAGCTGGTTCCCCTGGGGCGGGGTGGAAACCGTGCGTTCTTACGTGGGGGCGGACGCCATGCGGGAATGGCGCGGTGACATGGTCCAGGCGCAGATGATGCTGCGCCGTCACCTGCCCCCGGCCCATCGGCGATTTCTGGAAAACCTGCCCGTCAGCCATGAAATCGGCGATTACCTGTTCGTCCATGCCGGGGTGAAGCCGGGTGTTCCGTTGGATCGGCAGCATCCCGCCGACCTGTTGTGGATCCGGCACGAGTTCCTGGATGACGATCGCTGGCATGGTCGCATGGTGGTGCATGGGCATACCCCGGAAAGGCAGCCGCAAGTCCGCGCCAACCGCATCGGCATCGACACCATGGCCTATGAGTCCGGCGTTCTGACCGCCTTGGTGCTGCACGGGACGGATCGTCGCTTCCTTAGTACCTGAGCCATTTTTCTTGCAACCCTGCCAGCCTTGGGTTAGCTGACCCTGTCATCTTCGTCGGGATGTTTTCATGACCGAACTTTCTTTGTTGGCCGATCGGGTCGCCGGGTTGAAGGACAAGCCGGTCCTGTGCGTCGGCGACGCCATGCTGGATCGCTTTATTTACGGCTCGGTGGAACGGATTTCGCCCGAAGCCCCCATCCCGGTGCTGCGCATCGAGCGCGAGGCCGCCATGCTGGGCGGCGCCGGCAACGTGGTGCGCAACCTGGTGGCCCTGGGCGCCGTGCCCACTTTCGTCGCCGTGGTCGGCGACGACGATCCGGGGCGCGAGATCGGCCGCCTGCTGGGCGAGCATGCCGGCATCGACCCCTGTCTGGTGGTCGAGGCCAAACGCCAGACCACCATCAAGACCCGCTTCTTCGCGTCCAGCCAGCAATTGCTGCGCTCCGACCGCGAAACCAGCGACAAGCTGGCCGATGCCAGCCGCACCCAGGTGCTGAACCGGGCCAAGGACCTGATCGCCGGCTCGGGCTGCGTGGTGTTGTCCGATTATGGCAAGGGGGTGTTGACGCCGCCGGTTCCGGCCGAGCTGATCGCCGCCGCCAGGGCCGGCGGCAAGCCGGTGGTGGTCGATCCCAAGGGCAACGACTACAGCCGCTATCGCGGTGCGACCGTGCTGACCCCCAATCGCAAGGAACTGCACGAAGCCACCGGCATGTGCGTCGATGGCGACGACGCCATCGTCGCCGCCTGTCGTCATCTGATCGCCACCTGCGGTATCGAGGCGGTGCTGGCCACCCGGTCCCAGGACGGCATGACCCTGGTGACCGCCACTGGCGAAGTGCACCATCTGGCGGCGGAAGCCCGTGAAGTGTTCGACGTTTCGGGGGCCGGCGACACCGTGGTCGCCACTCTGGCGGCGGCCTTGGCGTCGGGCGCTTCGTTGCTGGACGGCGCCCGGCTGGCCAATGTGGCCGCCGGCATCGTGGTGGCCAAGGTGGGCACCGCCGTCGCCTATGCCGAGGAAGTGGTGGCGGCCCTGCATCACGATGACCTGCTGCTGGGCGAGACCAAGGTCCTGGGCTGGGACGGCGCCGCCGACCAGGTCGAGGTGTGGCGCCGCAAGGGCGAACGTGTCGGCTTCACCAATGGCTGTTTCGACCTTTTGCATCCCGGCCATATTTCGTTGCTGACCCAGGCCCGGGCCGCTTGCGACCGTCTGGTGGTGGGGTTGAATTCCGACGCCTCGGTGTCGCGGCTGAAGGGGCCGACCCGGCCGGTGCAGTCGGAAGCGGCGCGGGCCACCGTGCTGGCGTCGCTGTCGATGGTCGACATGGTGGTGATCTTCGGCGAAGAGACGCCGCTGGAGCTGATCCGCACCCTGCGTCCCGACGTGCTGGTCAAGGGGGCCGACTACACGGTGGAAACCGTGGTCGGCGCCGCCGACGTCATGGGCTGGGGCGGCAAGGTGGTGTTGGCCGAACTGGTGGCGGGACAAAGCACCACCAACACCATCAAGAAGATGAACGGGAACTGACCATGGCCGATTATCCGCACCTGACCCAGCTGGGCCAATCCGCTGTGCTGGCCGACGACCCGGACAAAGCCGTCCTGGAAGTGGTGCCCAACCCGCATCCGGGCGAGATTTATTGCGTGCGCTTCACCGCCCCGGAATTCACCTCGCTGTGCCCGATCACCGGCCAGCCGGATTTCGCCCATCTGGTCATCGATTACGTGCCGGGCGACAGCCTGGTGGAATCCAAGTCGTTGAAGCTGTTCCTGGGCTCGTTCCGCAACCATGGCGCCTTCCACGAAGCCTGCACGGTGATGATCGGCAAAAGGGTGGCGGAAGCGACCAAGCCGGTCTGGCTGCGTATCGGCGGCTATTGGTATCCGCGTGGTGGCATCCCCATCGACGTGTTCTGGCAGACCGGCGCTCCGCCGGCCGGGCTGTGGCTGCCCGACCAGGGCGTGCCCACCTATCGCGGGCGGGGATAGTCTTGAAACAGCGGATTCGCGCCAAGGCCCTGGAACTGGGCTTCGACGCGGTCGGCTTCGCCTCCGCCCAGGCCGATCCCCAGTGGCGGGCCGCCCTGGACCAATACGTGGCCGAAGGCCGGCACGGCCAGATGGGCTGGATGGCCGAACGCATGGACCATCGCACCGATCCCCAGGCGCTTTGGGCCGAGGTGCGCACGGTAGTGGTGCTGGGGCAGAACTATGCGCCCCCTTATCCGCCCATGGACAACCTGGCCCATGGCGAGCGCGGCACCATCAGTGTCTATGCGCGGGGCAAGGATTACCACGACACCGTCAAGAAACGCCTGAAGGCGCTGGGCCGTTGGATGGTGGAGAGCTTGGGCGGTGATTTGAAGGTTTTCGTCGATACCGCCCCGGTGCCGGAAAAGCCCCTGGCGGCTCGATCGGGTCTGGGGTGGCGCGGCAAGCACACCAACGTGGTGTCGCGGCGCTTCGGCTCGTGGCTGTTCCTGGGGGAAGTCTACACCACTTTGGGCCTTGAACCCGATCCGCCCGAAGCCGACCATTGCGGATCGTGTCGGGCTTGCGTCGACGCCTGTCCCACCGCGGCCTTGGATGGCGAAGGCCGCATTGATCCGCGCCGCTGCATTTCCTATCTGACCATCGAGCACAAGGGCGATATCGACGACGATCTGAAGCCGTTGCTGGGGAATCGCATTTACGGATGTGACGACTGCATGGCGGCGTGTCCGTGGAACAAGTTCGCCCCCGCCACCGCCGAGCCGGATTTCATGCCGCGCATGGAATTGCAGGCGCCGCGTCTGGCCGATCTGGCGGGTTTGGACGACGCGACGTTTCGTCAGGTGTTCTCGGGCTCGCCCATCAAGCGGGTGGGGCAGGGGCGCATGTTGCGCAACGTCCTGCTGGCCATGGGCAACAGCGGAAAAGCCGAGCTGGCGCCGCTGGCGGCGTCGTACGGGGACAGCGAGGACACGCAGGTGGCGCAAGCGGCGCGCTGGGCGTTGCGTCGGTTGCAGGGGCCATAACGGCAAAGGGCGGCTGAAAGCCGCCCTTTGCCAAGCAACAGGTCTTTGGCGCTTATTCTTCCGCGGCCAGGGCGCGGGCCATCTGCGACAGCGCTTCCTGATGCTTCTCGTTGGTGATGGACGAGAAATTGCGGGCCAGTTCCAGGCACATGCGCTGACGGGCGGTCAGGTCGGTGCTGCGCTGGTTGTCCAGGCCTTCGAAGAAATAGCTGACGGGGACGCCAAGAACCTGGGCGATTTCGTACAGACGGCCGGCGGAAATGCGGTTGATGCCGCGTTCGTACTTGTGCGCCTGCTGATAGGTGACTCCGATCAGGTCGGCCATTTGCTGCTGAGACAGGCCCAGCATGATGCGGCGTTCGCGGATGCGGGCACCGACGTGGCGGTCGGTGTCGTTGGCGCGGTTGACCGGGCGGGGTGGGCTAGAGGTCTGTTCTGCGGTCATGGGATGGTATTGGTGTCGCTGCTGTGGTTGCGGGGCGGTAAATGTCCGATGAACCGGACCAAGTCCAACTGGATTTCGTGAATAGTATGAAAACTGAGAACTGGCAACAGCTGATGTGTTGATTATGACGACATAGATAGAAACTCTGGAAACGCTATAGAATTTGCAGATGTTTATTTTGTTTAATTTTTTTGACCACCAAAACAACCCCGGGGCGATATGCCCGAGGATCGGGTGTCTTTGAGCGGACCTCGGCCTGACGCGCTATCGGCCATGCAGGCAATATGGCGCCAGAAATCATGGTCGCATGATCACTATATGCGGAACCGCAAGTGGCATTACCAGTGTGGATATCCGATATTTTTCGGATTTCCCTTGTGGAATGGGGGCTAAATGCTCAGGTCGAGCACTCGGCCCGACGCCAGCCGGGGCAGGCCCGGGGCTTGGACGTCATTGCCATATCCGCTGAACGGATTGGCGGCGGGGGTCTGGGCGTTGGCGCGGCCATAGGCGCCGATGCCGTTCAACCGGGTCGAGACGGCGCTGTCGGCGCCGGTGTCGCCTTGCGTGAAGATCTTGGCCAGGAAATTGGTGAAAGCCCCCAACAAACCCGAGCCGCCACGATTTGTGCGCTGGGTAACCTGGGGGACCGACGTGTTAGTGTCATCGGCATCAACGCTGAACGCGGTGTTTTGCGGCTGTTCGGCTTCGACATTGGCGGTGTCGCGCTTGCCGACGTTGCGTTCGCCGACCTGGAAACGGTCCTTGGTGGGGTCGGCCGGGCGCACGGCGGCGCTGGCGTTGGGCCGTATCTGCAACGGCGCAACGCTTCTTTCCAGCGCGGATGTGCTCATGTCCCCCACGGACGGGCTCCTGCCGACGAACACGCGATCTCACAGCATAAGCCCGCCGACAAGCGGCGGGCAATGGGATCAAATTCAGCGTGTCCGATAGGTCGGCTTACTTCTTCTTGTTGATCGACAGCATCTGCTGCTGCAGCGCCAGCAACTGCGCCTGCATTTCTTCCAGGCTGGGGGCGCCCGGCATCTTGGGCAGGCCGTCTTCACCCATTTGGAAGAAATTGGGGGTGAACATCTTCATGGCCGATTCGAAGAACGCCATGTTCTGCTTGCCCACTTCTTCCATCTGGTTGAAGGGGAACAGGCCATCCAACGCCTTTTCCATCATCTGGCGCATCTGCTGTTCGTTGTGGGCGAAGCTTTGCATGGAATGTTCCAGATAACGCGGCACCAGACCACCCAGGGAATCGCCGTAAAAACCGATCAGCTGGCGCAGGAAGCCGATGGGCAGCAGGTTCTGTCCGCCCTTGGATTCTTCTTCGACGATGATCTGGGTCAGCACCGAGCGGGTGATGTCTTCGCCGGACTTGGCGTCGTAGACGACGAAATCGGTGCCGTCCTTGACCATCTGCGCCAAGTGGTCCAGCGTCACGTAGCTGGAGGTCGCCGTGTTGTACAGGCGACGGTTGGCGTATTTCTTGATGGTGACCGGGGCCTGGGCTGCGGTTTTCGTCTCGGACATCTTGGTTTCGCTTCCGCTGTTGGGCACGTTTGGATTTTGATTCTATGCTACCAGAGTTTTCGCAAATGCGCAGAATGGCAAGTGATTTTTCACGGCGCTGCAATATGATCGCCCCTTGTGGCGCTGGTCAAAGCGCCGCCCCAGGAGTATGCTTTTCCCATGTCTGAAGCGCCGCCGGATTTCAATTCGCTTGCGCGCCGCTACCTTGACCTTTGGCAGGAACAGGTGGCGGCCATGGCCAATGAACCGGCGCTTGCCGAAGCGCTTGCCCGCGGCATCGCCGCCATGACCGAAGGGGCGAACGCTTTCGTGCACGCGGCGAAAGCCGGCGCTGCTTCTGCCAGCGAGGATCAGGTTCCTGATGGCCCATCGCCAAGCGCGCGCGCAAACGCCGCCCCAGACCCCGGATATCCGTCAGGGGCCGCGACCGCTGCCGCTGCATCTGCTGGCCCACGTCTCGACCCTGATGGGCTCGCGCGCCGCATTGCCGCTTTGGAAGAACGGATTGCTGCCCTGGAATCCCAGGCTGGCGGCGCGGGCGGCGGATCTGAAGGCAAGCCTGGACGCCGCCGGACCCGACGGGTGGAGCCTGTTTGAACAGGCCATCGCCGCCGAATCGCTGAAGCGCCACCAAGCGGTGCTGGATGGTGTCGGGCAGTACCGCACCCATCGGCATCATCGTCACGTTCCCGAGGTCCCGGTGCTGTGGCGCCAGGGAACCACCCGCCTGTTGGATTACCGTCTGCCGGGCGGCGACGGGCCGCCGGTGCTGCTGGTGCCGTCGCTGATCAACCGGTCCTACATCCTGGATCTTAGCCAGCGGCGCTCCTTGGCGCGCGGCTTGGCGGCGCGGGGGCTGTCGCCCTTCTTGGTGGACTGGGACGCGCCGGGGGGCGAAGAACGCGGCTTCACTCTGACCGATTACATCGCCGGACGTCTGGAACAGGTTCTGGATCTGGTGATTGAAATCAGCGGTGCGAAGCCGGCGCTGGTGGGCTATTGCATGGGCGGCGACCTGGCCTTGGGGCTGGCGCTGCGCCGTCAGGAACACGTCAAGGGGCTGGCCCTGCTGGCGACGCCGTGGAATTTCCACGCCGGCCGCGAAGCGCACGGCAAGCTGTTGCGCGCCCTGTCGCCCAGTCTGAACGCCCTGGTGGACAATGTGGGCGCCATGCCTGTGGACATCCTGCAGGCGTTGTTCGCCTCGCTGGACCCTGGTCTGACCGCCAAGAAATTCGCCGCCTTCACCCGCCTCAAACGCCGTTCGGCCCGGGCGCGGGACTTCGTCGCCCTGGAAGACTGGGCCAATGACGGGGTGGAACTGGCCGGGCCGGTGGCCCTGGAATGCCTGATCGGCTGGTACGGCGACAACGACACCCATCTGGGCCGCTGGAAAGTGGACGGCCGTGTTGTCGATCCGACGCAACTGCGCTTGCCCGCCTTGGCCATCATCCCGGAACGCGACCGCATCGTGCCGCCTGATTCGGCCGCCCCCCTGGCCGCAGCCATTACGGG
Source organism: Magnetospirillum sp. 64-120 (assembly GCA_001898825.1). Taxonomy (GTDB): domain Bacteria; phylum Pseudomonadota; class Alphaproteobacteria; order Rhodospirillales; family Magnetospirillaceae; genus Magnetospirillum. The sequence goes on along the minus strand of MKVK01000014.1, from coordinate 394,484 downwards.
ATCGAAAACCATGATTGTGCGCGGGGGGCATGTGGGTATGCTGTTGTCGGCCAGGGCCGGGACCGAGGTCTACACCCCCCTGGCGCGATGGTTGAAACGTTCCCTGTTGCAATGAATCGGTTGCGCGATGGTGCGCCGCCGTACTATGAAACTTGAAGATTATTTTAAAAATAACCCTGGCAACGACCAATTGTGTCCATCTAAAGGAGCAGCCTGTCATGACCGATATCGTTATCGTCTCTGCCGCCCGTACCCCCGTGGGGTCGTTCAGCGGCTCGCTTTCCAGCTACCAGGCTGCGCAGCTGGGCGAGATCGTGATCCGTGAGGTCCTGGCCCGCGCCAATGTTCCGGCCGCCGACGTCACCGACGTGATCATGGGTCACATCCTGTCCGCCGGCAACGGCATGAACACCGCCCGTCAGGCGGCGCTGAAGGCCGGCTTGCCGGTGGAATCCACCGCCTTGACCATCAACCAGGTGTGCGGCTCGGGCCTGCGCGCCGTGGCTTTGGGCATGCAGTCGCTGCTGGCCGGCGACGCCAAGGTGGTGGTGGCCGGCGGCCATGAAAGCATGACCAACTCGCAGCATGCCGGATATTTGCGCGGCGGCGTCAAGATGGGCCCGATGGGCTTCGTCGACACCATGATCAACGACGGCCTGACCGACGTGTTCAACGCCTACCACATGGGCGTGACCGCCGAGAACGTGGCCAAGGAATACGGCATCACCCGTGAAGAACAGGACGAATTCGCTGTCGCCTCGCAGCAGAAGGCGGAAGCTGCCGTCAAGTCCGGCCGCTTCAAGGACGAAATCGTCCCGGTGAAGATCGTCGTCAAGAAGGAAGAAAAGCTGTTCGACACCGACGAATATGTCCGTTTCGGTGCGACCCTCGACGCCATGGCCAAGCTGCGTCCGGCCTTCGACAAGGCCGGCACGGTGACCGCCGGCAACGCTTCGGGCATCAACGACGGCGGCGCCGCCGTTCTGCTGATGACCGCCGACGAAGCCGCCAAGCGCGGCCTGAAGCCCTTGGCCAAGATCAAGAGCTGGGCCACCGCCGGCGTCGATCCCAAGATCATGGGCTGCGGCCCGATCCCGGCGTCGAAGCTGGCCCTGGAAAAGGCCGGTTGGACCCATGAACAGCTGGACCTGGTCGAAGCCAACGAAGCCTTCGCCTCGCAGGCCATCGCCGTCAACAAGGGCATGGGCTGGGACACCAGCAAGGTCAACGTCAATGGCGGCGCCATCGCCATCGGCCATCCCATCGGCGCCTCGGGCTGCCGTATCCTGGTCTCGCTGATCCACGAAATGATCAAGCGCGACAGCAAGAAGGGCCTGGCCACCTTGTGCATCGGCGGCGGCATGGGCATCGCCATGTGCATCGAGCGCTGATTTTACCCAGGCTGGTTTCGGCCGGCTGACAATCGGGGAGCCGCGACCCGCCCGGCGGCTCCCCTTCTAGAACACGGGTGGAAACGACAGAGCCGGCAAAAGCCGGCCAGACGAAGAGAGACAGGAGATAACCATGGGGCGTGTTGCACTTGTTACCGGTGGTACTCGCGGTATCGGCCGTTGCATTTCCGAAACCCTGAAGGCCGCCGGTTATCGCGTTGCCGCCAATTACGGCGGTAATGTCGAAGCGGCCACCAAGTTCACCGAAGAAACCGGCATTCCCGCCTATAAGTGGGACGTCGGCAATTGGGCGCAGTGCGAAGCCGCTGTGGCCAAGATCACCCAGGACCTGGGCCCGATCGAAATCGTGGTGAACAATGCCGGCATCACCCGTGACGCCACCCTGCATCGTATGACCTATCAGATGTGGGAAGAAGTCATTCACACCAACCTGACCAGCTGCTTCAACCTGGCGCGTCTGACCATCGATTCCATGCGCGAGCGTGGCTTCGGCCGTATCGTCAATATCGGCTCGATCAACGGTCAGGCCGGTCAGTACGGTCAGGTGAACTATGCCGCCGCCAAGTCGGGTATCCACGGCTTCACCAAGGCCTTGGCCCAGGAAGGCGCGGCCAAGAACATCACCGTCAACGCCATCGCTCCCGGTTATGTGGACACCGACATGGTCCGCGCCGTGCCGCCGGCGGTTCTGGAAAAGATCATCGCCAAGATCCCGGTGGGCCGTCTGGGCCGCGCCGACGACATCGCCCGCGGTGTGATGTTCCTGATCGCCGACAACGCCGATTTCATCACCGGCTCGACCCTGTCGATCAATGGCGGTCAGCACATGTACTAAGTTTTCCGGGAACGGAAAACGCAACCCCGCCCGGGCGACCGGGCGGGGTTTTTGTTTACTTGGCCCAGCGGGCGGCGGCTTCGGCGACGCGCTTGCCCAGGGCGGCGGCGGTCTTGCGGTCGCTGTCCGGGGGCGTCACTTCGGCGCCTTGGTCGGCATTGGCCTGGGCCATGGCGCCCAGAAAGCTGCCCAGGCGGTTCAGATCGTCGACGCTGCCGTTGGAATTGTTGTTGCCGGGCAGCAGGTGCAGCCCCACCCAGATCATGCCGTGCTGGGCGGCGAAGATGGCCAACTGGTTCAGCGTCGCCAGCTTGTCGCCGCTTTGGCTGGCCGAAACGGTGAAGCCGGCGGCCAGCTTGTCCTGCCAGCCACGGCCGTACCAAATCTTCGACGTGCTGTCCATGAAGGTTTTGAACGGTCCCGAGACGGCGCCCATATAGGTGGGCGAGCCGAAGATCACCGCGTCGGCCTGATCGACCACCGATTGCTTGGCCTCGAATTCGTCGATGGGGATCAGATGGGCGGTGGCGCCGGCCACCTGGGCGACGCCGCTGGCGACGGCCTGGGCGACCACGGCGGTGTGGCCGAAACCGGAATGGTAGACGATGGCGATGGAAGACATGGTGAACTCCTTGTTACTGTAGTAGTTACTGTTACATAAAGGGGCAAAAAAATCAGACCTTGGGAATGGCGGCGATGACCTCCGCCAACGAGGTGGTGGACAGAACCGCCTCTCGTGCCGCTTCGGCCCGTTCGATGACCCGGCGCAGCACCGGCTGCATGGAGCGCGCCACCGGGCATTTCTCGTTGGGCGGCTGGTTGTAAAGCGGCACCGGATCGTCGGAATCCACGGCCCGTTTGATATCCAAAAGCGTGATGTCCTCGGCCTTCTTGGCCAGGGTCGAGCCGCCGTTGCTGCCGCGGATGGAACAGACCAGCCCAGCCTTGTTCAAGGCCGACAAAATCCGCCGGATCACCACCGGGTTGGTGTTGACACTTCCGGCGATCCATTCCGAGGTCACCACATGTCCGGTTTCCAGTCCCAACAGGGTGCAGGTGTGGACGGCGACGGTGAAGCGGCAGCTTTGGCTCATGGGAGATATGTAACCGTACTTGTTCTATATGTCAAGGGCGCTTGCGCCAGATGACACACAGGTTGTTGGCCGGCATGGGCACGGTTTCCACGTGGTCCAGACCGGCCTGTTGGGCCAAGGCACCGAAGTCGGCCAGATCGCGCACCCCCCACAAGGGATTCCTTCGGCGCAGGTCGTCGTCGAAGTCCTGGTTGGATGGCGCGGTGTGGCGGCCGTCGATCTTAAAGGGGCCATAGAGCACCAGCAGGCCCTGGGCGCGCAATGCCAGCCCGGCGCCTTGCGCCAGGGCTTGGGCGGCGGTCCAAGGCGCGATGTGGATCATGTTGGCGCAGAACACCGCATCCACCGGCTGAAGCGGCCAGGGCAGGGCGGCGACATCCAGGTGCAGGGCCGGGCGGATGCGGTGGGCGGCGTCTGATTCTTGTCCCCAGGCATCGATGGAAGGCAGGCAGGCGGCGTCGGCGTCGCTGGGCTGCCATGTCAGGCCGGGCATCTGGCTGGCGAACCAGCTGGCGTGCTGACCACTACCCGATGCGATTTCCAGAACCACCCCTTCGGGTGGTAGCCAGCGCCTTAAAACGTCAAGGATAGGGCCTTTGTTTCTGCTGGTTGCGGGGTAATCGCGTTTCATGGAAAAAATATCCCATTGCTGACAAGGCTATTCCAAAGGGTAGGCATTTGCGGCTATAGTGCGCCCCAGCCGGCGTCCCGAGACGACCGGCGGGAGATCGATCGCAAAGCGTATCTCCTCCTCAAGACTTCAGGGCGAGCGGCGAGCTCGCCCTTTTTTTCTGGGCACCGACGGCGAAAACAAAAAGGCCCCATCCACGGGGGACGGGGCCTGATCGTTGGTTGGCTTGTCCGGCCTTACAGGCTGGACTGCACCCATTCCACCAGCTTGCTCTTGGGCAGGGCGCCGATCTTGGTGGCCGCCACCTGACCACCCTTGAAGATCATCAGGGTGGGGATGCCGCGCACGCCGTACTTGCCCGGCGTGCCGGGGTTTTCGTCGATGTTGATCTTGACGACGGTAAGCTTGCCTTCCATGTCCTTGGCCACGTCTTCCAGGGCCGGGGCGATCTGGCGGCAGGGGCCGCACCATTCGGCCCAGAAGTCCACCAGCACCGGGCCGGCGGCCTTCAGCACATCGGCTTCGAAGCTCTGGTCAGTCACGTTCTTCATCACCGTCATCCTTGCGTCGTTTGCATCTTGGGGCCTGGGGCCGCTGTTGGGTTCACTCTAGGAAGGAGCGGGCAGGGCGTCAAGCGCTGGCCCGTGGGTTTTCCTTAACCACCAGATGGTGGGGGCTGGCGTCGGTGCAATGGTGCGGCGCAAATAAAGTGCGGGCAAATAAAAACCCCCCGGTCCAGGGACCGGGGGGCGAAAACCGGGAAAACCCGATTTTACTTGCCGTTGACGGCTTCCTTCAGGCCCTTGCCGGCCGAGAACTTCGGCTGCTTCGAGGCAGGGATCTGAATCTTTTCGCCGGTGCGCGGGTTGCGGCCTTCCGAGGCGGCGCGAGTGGCGACCGAGAAGGAGCCGAAGCCAACCAGACGGACTTCATCGCCGCCCTTCAGGGCCGCGGTGATCGCTTCGAACACGCCGTCGACGGCCTTTTCGGAATCAGCCTTGGTGAGGCCCGAGAGTTCGGCAACGCGCGAAACCAGATCAGCCTTATTCATGGGTAGTCGTTCCCCTGTAAGAATTGATGTGCGGACCCATCCGTATGAACCACCCCAATGCCAGAGCGCTTGGGTTCCGTCAATGGCTGAATCGCGCTTGATGCCTAGCGGAAGCCGGTTTGCACCAAAAGTCGGTGGAATTCCCGCAAGTGTTGCTCGGCCTTGCCCGGTTCGGGAACGCTGGCCAGGAACTTTTCCTCGAATTGCGGCTGGCGCAAATGTTCGATGACGCGAGATTTGGCCAGGTTCATGGACTTGCCTTCGATCAGCACGCCCGACCCGCAGAACTTGATCAGCCGGATGGCGCGCATGGCCAGGGGGTCGTCGGCCTTGTCGATCTTCTCGATCACTTCCTCGTCCAGCAGATAGCGGGCCAGCACCTCGTCCACATGGCGGCCCAGGTCGCCGCGCGTCGGCTCGGGCAGCACGGCTGACGCCAGGATGGTGCGGTTCAGGGCCGCCAGCGCCCCCATGCGGTCGGGCGGCGGCTGGCGCACCGGCACCCACTTGTTGATGTGGTCGGCGGCGCGGATCTTGCCGACCAGCAGATCCAAAAGCCCGTCGCCCATGCCGCGCCCCAAGGGCGACTCGGCCAAGGCCAGCAGGTATTGGACCCCCAGCGCGTGGTCGGACAGGGCCGACAGGGTCAGCTCGATGGCCTGGGAGGCGGTGACCGTGCCCAAATGGGCATGGATACGGGTGACGCGGTGCAGGATGCTTTCGGCCATGGCGCCACCGCCCAGCACGCCCTGGCGTCCGACAACCCGGTGCAGCACCTTGCAGAACACTTCGAATTCCTGCTTGGGTTCGTTGCGCGACAGCGGGTTGCCACCGCCCAATTCGCGCACCACCCGGCCCAGCAGCACGTCGCGTGACTGGCCCAGCACGCCCTTGGCGAACTGTTCGTTCAAGGGCGCGAAGCTTTCCGGGCAGAACTTGGCCGGCTCGGCCTTGCCCTCCGCCAAGTTGCACAAGCTGATCAGCGCCGCCCCCAGATTGGACTGGAAGCCCAGCAGGTCCTGGATGAACTGGGCCGAGACGACGATGTCGGCGATGACGCCGTCGATCATCGCCATCAACGGCGTGCCCGCCGCGTCAGCGGCCCATTTCAGCAAGGTGTCCAGCTTGCCCAGCCACGACCGGCATTCCAGCAGCGCCAGGCTCATCATGGACAGGCACAGATAGGGGTGTTCGTCGCCGCCCTTTTCCACCTCGGCCAGGATGTCGGCGACGGTCTTGGGCGCCTTGGCCTTGCGGGCGGCGAATTTACGAGCCCGTGCCGCCAGATCGTCCCAGCTTTTCGACAAGAAGTCGCGCCGCGCCTTGGAATCGCCGTCGGAGGCCGCCGCCTGCAGGGACGACACCCGGTCGATGGCGGAAAACAGCAGCGTTCCCTTGTCGGCGAAACGCTTCATCTCGGCCGCCGAATGCAACATCTCGGTGGGGGTGACCGACACTTCGTCCAGGTATTTGCGCACCAGCCGTCCCATGGTCAGCCGCGCCGAGGGACCATAGAAATCGGCCAATTGGCTGCATAACGGCGCGTCGGAAATGGGGGACAGCGACAGGTCGACGGTCTGCTTGACCGTGGTGGTCTTTTCCTGGATCACCGTTTCGGTGTGCAGGCCGTCCAGCCGCTTGAAGTCGCGGACCACGCGCACGGCGCTGTGGTTGCCCTTTTGCAGCAGGTTGTCGGCGAAGGCCTTGGCTTTTTCCTCGTCGTCGGCAAATTGGGCGACCACCCAATGCTTGTCCGCCATGACCTGGATTTCGAAGGAAACGTTGGGGCTGGCCATGGTTCAGGCCCCCCCGGTCTTGGGCGCAAGCCCGCGCAGGGGACGGCGACGGCGCGACTCGGCCAGGCCTTGCGTGCCGACCACCTTTTCCAGGGCGGCCAGGCCCTGTTGGGCGCAGGCGGCGATCTTGGCGTCGGGGTTGCTGTCGGCCAGGGCGTCCAGCCACAGATGGGCCTCGATCTCGTCTTTCTCGACGCCGTGGCCTTCCAGATACATGGCGGCCAGGTTCAGCATGGCCATGGCGTCGCCCGACTGGGCGGCGCGGCGCAGCCAGTAAGTGGCCGTCGCCGGGTCCACGTCCTGCAGCATCAGCCCCAGATTGACCTGGGCGGCGACCAGTCCCTGTTCCGACGCCTGAGTATAGAAATCCATGGCGGCGTCGCCGTCGCTGGCGCGCAGCATGTTGCCCAGGTTGAACTGGGCCTCGGCCACCCCTTGGGCGGCGGCTTGGCGATAGAAATCCAGCGCCTTGTCACGGTCGCGGCCGGTCTCGTACAGCGCCCCCAGACAGAACAGCGCGGCGGCTTCGCCCTGGGCCGCCGCCTTTTGGTACCACTGCGCCGCCACCTTGGCGTCGGCCGGACAGCCGCGGCCGTCGCGGATCATGTTGGCCAGATTGAACTGGGAGGCCGCGTCGCCGGCCTTGGCGGCGGCCAGGTACCAGCGCAACGCTTCCTTGTCGTTTTGTCTGGTGCCCAAGCCCTGGTCGTACATGACCCCCAGGGAATACTGTCCCTGCATATGGCCGACCTTGGCGGCTTTTTCGTACCAGGTGAAGGCTTCGACCTCGTCCGGCTCGACCCCTTGGCCCAGGCGATAGGCGTTGCCCAGCGCTACCCAGGCGGCGGGGTCGTCGGAAGCGCGCAGGGACTCGCTGTCCACCGTGCCGCCATCCAGGTCCAGCGGGTCGGATTCCGGTTCGGGGGGCGGCAACGGCGCGTCCATGCCGCCGTCGCCTTCCGGACCCTCGGCCGGTTTCAGGCTGTCCAGCAGATCATCAAGACTTTGCATCTTGCGGTTGGGTGACTGGTCGGCCGGCGGGGTGATATCGACGCCCTGGGTCTTCAAGATATCCAAGGATCGGCGGGCCTGGGAATGGCCTTGGGCGGCGGCGCGGTGCAGCCACAGCACCGCCTGGGTGGTGTCGCGGGGGATTTTCTGGCCCAGGCGATAGGCCTCGCCCAAGCTGAATTGGGCAGACATCTCGCCTGCTTCCGCCGCCTTGCGGTACGCGGCGATGATTTCCGGTTCCCGTGACATCCGCCCACACCTTATACCATATCCCGGTGATCGGAACCGATCACCGGCGCCCTCACGCGGCGGGCGTGTTTCTCCGAAACACTTGCCTTCCGCGGCATAAGCCGCGCGGCCCCTTGGGCCTAGCCAAATCCCGATGAGTTATACTCACCGGGATTTGGTATTATCCCTTGTGCGGAACAGGATGCACCATGCTATGGCCTAAGTCTAGGAGCGGGGCGCCAACACAACCCGGTTGCGGCCCGACAGCTTGCCGTCGTAAAGGGCGCGGTCGGCCATTTCGATGGCGTCGTCCACCGACAGGTCGGCGTTGATCTCGGCGATGCCGAACGTGGCGGTGACCGGAATGGCGGTACCGCGTTCGTCGGTCAGTTCCAGCGCTTCGATGGCGGCGCGGATGCGTTCCAGCACCAAGGCGCCGTTTTCGGCGTTGGTGCCGGGCAAGCACAGCAGGAATTCCTCGCCGCCATAGCGATAGACCACGTCATAGGGCCGCACCGTGGCCTTCAGCACCGCCGCCACCGCGCGCAGCACCTTGTCGCCCTGAGCATGGCCGAAGCCGTCATTGATCTTCTTGAAGTGGTCGATGTCGGCCAGCGCCAGGGATAAGGGCAGCTTTTGGCGCAAAGCCCGGTCGCGTTCCCCCATCAGGTGGCTGCGCATGGATTGGCGGTTGGACAGGCCCGTCAGCGGATCGACGGTGGCCAGGGCCTTCCACACTTCCCGCTCGAAGCTTTGGGCGGTGGCGCCGAAGGCCAGGACCGAAGTCATCAGGGTTTCGTAATCCGACGTGGTTACCGTCAGCCCGGCGATGGCCCGATCGGACAGTTGCGCGGCCTTTTCATGGACCTCGGCATGTTCGGCGGCCAATTGGGCAAAGCCGGGATATTCGGCGAAGGGGGTGGTGGCCACCTGTTTGTGCCATTGTTCGAACAGGCAGCTTGCCGCCGAGGGGTCGGGGATGTTGGGGCCGTCCTCGCGGTTCAGTACCGCCTGATACCAGCGGTGCAGCCAGTCGAAATGGCCGGCCAATGCCTGTTGGAAGGCAGTCAGGGACGCGAACACTTCTTCCGGTTTCATCACTTCGCCGCCCATGGTTTCAACATGGGGGCAGGATGCCTTTCAGGAATAACCGTTGCAAGGCCGTTCAGACTTGCCAGTGCCCGCGCCATTGGGGATAGGTTTCGACGCTGGGTTCCTCGCCATTGGCGCCGACCCAGGAATCGATCACGTATTCGACGTCGGCGTCGGTGTCGACGATGGTGGACGCCACGTGTTGCAGGATCAGGGTGAAGCGCATCACCACCTGCCCCAGGCGGTGGTGGCCGACCAGTCCGGCCTGGACCAGCCGTTCCAGATAGGACCGGGTGTTGATGGTTTCCGACACGCAATCCAGTTGGTCCGGGTCGTCGGTGTCGCTGAGACGGTTGCCGGCCTGGTCGGCCCAGGTGCCGTTTTGGGCGCCGACACTGGTCTCGATGCGGGCGATGGCCTGGGCCAGAGCCTGGCGTTCCTGGCCGGCGTCGGCGACGCCCGCGAACAATTGACGGATGTCTTCGCGGTCGTCGGCATTCAGGGCCACCAGCCAGGTGTGGTGGCAGGCGGTGCCGGAACAGGCGATGAAGGGGGCGGCCAACGGGTCCAGGGCCGCCAGACCCGATTGGGCGTTGGTGCCGACGACGCTGTCCAGAACCATGCGCCAATCGGCGGCGCTGTCGTTGGCGGGCGAGATTTCTTCCGACCGGGCGGGGGCGGCGAAAGCGCTCAGAGCCGCCAGGATCAGGGAAAGAAGGATGCGCCGCATGATCGGATCGGCCTCCTAGCGGATGATCAGGCGGGCCAGAAGGACTTCCACGGCCTTTTCGGCACCCGGCTGCTTGCGCACCAGATCCAGGGCGATGGCCTTGACGGTGGCGGCCGGGTTGCCGCGGGAAAACTCTTCCCAGGTCATGGCCGACAAAGCGTGGCTGATCAGCACCCCTACCGACTTGTCGACCTTGGCGCCTTCTTCGTGAAAGACCACGCTGGCGTCCACCACCACCATGTGGAAGATGCCGCCTTCGTCCCAATATTCCACGTTGATGGTGGGCAGCTTGACATAGAACTCGCTGCCCTTGCCGCCGCCCGACGCCCAAGCCGGCATCGTCAGTCCCGACATCCATGCCGCCAGGGCGAACAGGGCGCGCCGGCGTTTCATCGTTGTTCGGGCTCGGCCAGGATGACGCGGGCTTCGGCCAGTTCCGCGCCCATCAGGCGGATGTTGCCCAACAGCGCGCCAACGATGGCGCGCACCCCCTTGGGGGCCTTTTCCAGCTGTTCGGTCAGGCGTTCCTTGCCGATGACCACGCAGGCGGTTTCTTCTTCCGCCACGGCCGATGCCATGCGCGGCTGGTCGTCGATCAGCGCCATTTCGCCGAAGATGCCGCCCTGCAGCACGGTCCCCAGCGAGATGCGCTTGCCCTGGACGGTCTTGAAAACAGCGACGCGTCCGTATTCCACCACATAGGCTTCGGCCCCGGGTGCGCCCTCTTCGAAAATCTGGGCGCCGGGGGCGAAAACCTTGCGACGGGAATTGGACAATTCGCTCATGGCGGTGCTTTCGTCAGCTCGACCGGCGGGCCGAGAAGTTCTTCGGAACCAGCACGGTGTTCTGCACCGGGGCGATGGAATCGCGATCCGGGTAGTCGATGGTGTAATGCAGGCCGCGGCTTTCGCGGCGCGACAGGGCCGAACGCACGATCAGTTCCGCCACCGTGGCCAGGTTCCGCAGTTCCAACAGGTCGTTGGTGACGCGGAAGCTGCCGTAATATTCCGCGATCTCGGATTGCAAAAGCTTGATGCGGTGCTTGGCCCGTTCCAGACGCTTGGTGGACCGCACGATGCCCACGTAGTCCCACATGAAGCGGCGCAACTCGTCCCAATTGTGGGCGACCACCACTTCCTCGTCGGAATCGGTGACCCAGCTTTCGTCCCAGGCCGAGATGACCGGCGGCGGCGCCACCTTGTCCAGCTTGGTGGCGATGTCCTCGGCGGCCGAGGCGCCGAAGACCAGGCATTCCAGCAACGAGTTGGACGCCATGCGGTTGGCCCCGTGCAGGCCGGTGCACGACACTTCGCCGATGGCGTAAAGGTTGGGCACGTCGGTACGCCCGGACAAATCGGTCAGCACGCCGCCGCAGGTGTAATGGGCGGCAGGCACCACCGGGATCGGTTCCTTGGTCATGTCGATGCCGTAATTCAGGCATTCGGCGTGCACGGTGGGGAAGTGGGCGCGGATGAAGTCGGCCGGCTTGTGGCTGATGTCCAGATAAACGTTGGGGCAGCCCATGCGTTTCATCACGTCGTCGATGGCACGCGCCACGATGTCGCGGGGCGCCAATTCGCCGCGCGGGTCGTATTCGTCCATGAAACGGGTGCCGTCGGGCCGCAGCAGGTGTCCGCCTTCGCCGCGCACCGCCTCGGTGACCAGGAAGGTCTTGGCCTTGGGGTGGTAAAGGCAGGTGGGGTGGAACTGGGAAAATTCCATGTTGGCGACCCGGGCGCCGGCGCGCCAGGCCATGGCGATGCCGTCCCCGGTGGACCCGTCGGGATTGGACGAATACAGATAGACGCGGGCGGCGCCGCCGGTGGCCAGAACCACGGCGCGGGCCGGAAAGGCGTGGACCCGACCGCTGGCCCGGTCCAGCGCATAGGCGCCGACGCAGCGACCCAGGCGGCCGCCGCCCAGACGTTCGCGGATCAGGTCGACGGCGATGTGGTGTTCGAACAATTCGGCGCCCGATTCGGCGATGCGTTCCATCAGCGCCGTCTGCACCGCCTTTCCGGTGGCGTCGGCGGAATGGATGACGCGGCGGTGCGAATGGCCGCCTTCGCGGGTCAGGTGGTAATCGCCGCCTTCACGGTCGAACAGCACGCCCTTGTCGATCAGCCATTGGATGGCCGGCTTGGCGTTGTCGACGACGAAGCGCACGGTGTCGGCGTTGCACAGCCCGGCCCCGGCGTTCAGCGTGTCGGCCAGATGGGCGTCGGTGCTGTCGGCGGCGTCCAGCACGGCGGCGATGCCGCCTTGGGCGTACATGGTGCTGCCTTCCGACAGCGGACCCTTGGCCAGCACGGCGACGCGGGTCTGGGGGCGGGCGTCCAGGACGCGCAGGGCCAGTGAAAGCCCCGCCGCCCCCGAACCGATGATCAGCAGGTCATAGGACATGTCGTGCCCCCGTCAGCTCCAGTCCAGGCCGATGTCGACGGCCGGGGCCGATTGGGTGATGCGGCCCACCGACACGAAGTCGACGCCGGTTTCGGCGATGGCGCGGATGGTGTCCAGCGTCACGCCGCCCGAGGCTTCGGTCTTGCAGCGCTTGGCCACCAGGGCGACGGCCTGGCGCAGCATGTCGGGACCCATGTTGTCCAACAGCACGATGTCGGCGCCGGCCTCGACCGCTTCGGCCACCTGTTCCAAGGTGTCGCATTCGGCTTCGATGTTGGGGTGGCCGGCCGACTTGGCGGCGCGGACGGCGGCGCCCACGCCGCCGCAGACGGCGATATGGTTGTCCTTGATCAGGACGCCGTCATAAAGCCCCATGCGGTGGTTGCTGGCGCCGCCACAGGTGGTGGCGTACTTGCTGAGCTTGCGCAGGCCGGGAATGGTTTTCCGGGTGTCCAAAAGCGTGCAGCCGGTGCCGGCGATCTTTTCCGCGTATTGGGCGGTGACGGTGGCGATGCCGCTCATCAGTTGCAGCAGGTTCAGCGCCGTGCGTTCGGCGGTCAACAGACCGCGGGCCGGGCCTTCGATCTCGGCCAGAACGGTTCCGGCGGCGACCTTCTGGCCGTCGCTGACCTTGGCGGCGAAGCGGGCCTCGGGGACCACCATGTGGAAGGCCTCGGCGGCGACGGGCAGACCGGATACCACCATTTCGTGGCGGGCCTGCATGACGCCCTTGAAGCGCAAGTCGGCGGGGATGACCGAAGACGAGGTGATGTCGCCGCCTTCCAGGTCGGTGCCGCCCACGTCTTCGGTCAGCGCCGCCAGGATGACCCGGCGCGCGTCGATCATGTCCACCTTACTGGGCATTGGACGATCCCCCCATGGGTACCGACGCCGACAGTTCCAGCATGCGTTCCAACGGCTTCAGCGCCTGGGTGCGCAGTTCTTCCGGCACTTGCAGGGCGGGGCCTTCGTTCAGCATGGCCAGATAGATCTTTTCCAGCGTGTTCTTGGCCATGAACGGGCAATCGGCGCAGGACGCGCAGGCGCCTTCGGCGAAGGGGGCGGGGATGAAGGTCTTGGTGGGCGCCGCCTTGGTCATCTGGTGGATGATGTGGGGCTCGGTGGCGATGATGAATTCCTGGTTGTCGGTCTTGATGACGTAATCCAGGATTCCCTTGGTCGAGCCGATGTAATCGGCGTGGCGCAGCACGCTTTCCGGACATTCCGGATGGGCGGCGACCAGGGCCTTGGGATTGCGGGTCTTCAGCTTGACCAGTTCCTTCTCCGAGAACTGTTCATGGATGATGCAGCTGCCCGGCCACAGCGTCATGTCGCGGCCGGTCTTCTTGGCGATGAAGGCGCCCAGGTGCCGGTCGGGGGCGAACAGGATCGGCTTGTCCTTGGGCAGCGAGTTGACGATCACCTCGGCGTTGGACGAGGTGACGATGACGTCGGACAGCGCCTTGATGTCGGCCGAACAATTGATGTAGGTGACCGCCACGTGGTCGGGATGCTTGGCGCGGAAGGCGGCGAAGGGTTCGGGGCGGCAGGATTCTTCCAGCGAACAGCCGGCCTCGGCGTCGGGGATGACGACGATCTTGCCGGGCGACAGGATCTTGGCCACCTCGCCCATGAAGCGGACGCCGCAGAACACGATCATGTCGGCGTCGGTGGCCGCGGCCTTGCGCGACAGGTCCAGGGAATCGCCGACGAAATCGGCCAGATCCTGGATTTCGCCTTCCTGGTAGTAATGGGCCAGGATGACGGCGTTCTTTTCCTTGCGCAGGGCGTTGATCGCTTCCACCAGGTCCAGAGTCGGATCGATGTCCGCCTCGGTCTTGGCGTTGGCGGAAAGCGGCAAAACGGTATCGGTCATGGGGGGTCTCTGGGCCTATGGACAGGGGGGAGTGGCGGGCTCCCGTTTTTCCGACAATGGTGAAGTAAGAGCCAATTTCCACGCCAAAGGCAACCGGTATGGTGAAGCTGTCTTGAATAGGAGGTTCGTATACGTTCTTAAGGAGGGCAAGGAACATACCGATTGTAGGCTGTGAGGCGGCGCGGAATTCCGCCATTATTCAAGGGTATTAAGTTCTGTTCGTAGGATTTTCGGATGGTGGCTGTCGCCGCAAACAGCAATATGGTTCGCAGCCCCTTGATCGTGGTGATCGAGGACGAGCCGATGGTGCTAAGCGCCTATGAATTGATGTTCGAAGGCTGGGGCTACGACTTCGTCGGCGCCGACAGCGCCGCTTCGGCCTTGGCCCGTCTGGTCGCCCTGCGCCGCAATCCCGATTTCATCGTCGCCGATTACCGTTTGTCGGAAAACCATACCGGCACCCAGGCCATCCAACTGCTGCGTCAGGCCTTCGGCCACGACATCCCCGGCCTTTTGGTCACCGGTGAGACCTCGATCGAGACCTTGCGCGACGCCGCTTCCACCGGCTTTCCCCTGCTGCGCAAGCCGGTCAGCTCGCGTCAGTTGCAAGATGCGGTGACCCGGGGCATCGGCCCGGCGTGCTGAGCTGAATTCCGCTTATTCCCGTTCGCGGGTCAGCTCCAGCTTGGCGTAATCGTCGCGGCGATAGTCTTCCAGCAGGTTTGTCACTTCTTCGGCCGGGGTGCCCAGATGGCGCAGGACCTGACCGGACAGTTGCAGGCTGCCTTCCAGGATTTCCGGCACCACCGCCGCAGCCCCCCCCAGTTCCAGCCCCTTGGCCTGGCGGCGGTCGCGGGCACGCACCAGGATATGCAGGTCGGGGAACAGTTCGTGCAGGCGCGGCACCAGCTTTTCGCGGCTGGACCCCGAATCGATGGTCAGCACCACGGCGCGGGCCCGGTCGCCGCCCACCGCCTTCAGCACTTCCAGCTTGCGGATGTCGCCGAAATAGACCGGCAGGCCATTCTTGCGCAGGGTTTCCACCAGCAACGGGTCGCGCTCGATGGCGACGAAGGGAATATTCCGGTCGCGCAGCACCGACAGCACGATCTGACCGGCGCGGCCGCAACCGGCGACGATGACATGGTTGGCCATGTCCTTGGTTTCGTCGTCGGGCTCGGTCGGGTTGCTGGCCGCTTTCTGGCGTCGTCGGGCGATCCATTCGCCGCAGATGGCCAGGATCGGGGTCGCCGCCATGCTGATGGCGATGATGCCGGTGATCAGTTCGGCGGTGACCGGCCCCAGCAACATGTTTTGCTGGGCGCGGGCCAGCACCACGAAGGCGAATTCGCCGCCTTGCGCCAGCAACAGCCCCAGATGCAGGGCGGTGCCCAGGGGAAAGCGGAAGGCCAGGGTCAGGCCCACCAGGATCAGCGTCTTGATCCCCAGCAACAGGCCGACGCCGATGGCGGTGGTGGGCAGGTCGGCAAGCAAGTCGGTCGGGTTGACGGTCATGCCCACGGTCAGGAAAAACAACCCCATCAACAAGCCGCGAATGGGTTGGATGTCGGCTTCCACCTGATGGCGGAACTCGGTGCTGGCCAACATCACCCCGGCCAGGAAGGCGCCCAGGGAATGGGACAGTCCCAAGCTGTCGGTGGCGAAAGAGGTGCCGATCACCGCGAACAGCGCGGCGGCGACGAACACTTCCGGCGAGTGGGTGGCGGCCACCGCCTGGAACAGCGGGCGCAGCGCCAGACGCGCCACCACGAAGATGGTGGCTATGGCCAGGGCCGCTTTGGCCATGGCCAATCCCATGCCCCAGGCCATGTCCCAGAAGCCGCCGCCGGTCCCCAACAGCGGGATCAGCACCAAAAGCGGCACCACCGCCAGGTCCTGCAGGATCAGCACCGCCACCGCCACCCGTCCGGTCTGGCTGGTCAGCGCGCCGCGTTCCGACAAAATCTGCAGCACGAAGGCGGTGGACGAAAAAGCCAGGGCCAAGCCGACCACCACCGCGGCGGAAAACGTCAAGGTGGGGACCAGAAGGGGCAGCAGGGCCGCCGCCACCGCCCCCGTGCCCAGAACCTGGGCGCTTCCCAGGCCGAAAATGAAGTGGCGGATCACCCGCAAACGGTCCCACGACAATTCCAGCCCGATCATGAACAGCAGGAAGACGATGCCCAGTTCGGCCAGCGACCTTGTGCTTTCGCCGTCGGAAATCATCCCCAGCCCGGCCGGTCCCACCACCGAACCGGCAACCAGATAACCCAGCACCGGACTGACCTTGGCCCGATGGCACAGCGGCGACACCAGCACCGCGATGGCCAGGAAGACAAGGACGTCGACGATGATGCCGTTATGCACGAAAGGGGCTCCGTCGGTGGGGGTATGCGCTCTTGCGCAAGGCACAGTCATTACCATCACTGGACAAGCCGGCCCAGCCCTCTTAAACCAGTTTGTTGACAACAAAAGGAGACGACGTGGTCGACAGCCTGAACGCGATGATCCTGATATTGGCGGCGCTGGTTGCGGTCAGCGTCTTTTCCAGCCTGTTGTCCTATCGCGTCGGCGCCCCCTTGCTGTTGGTGTTTTTGGGCATCGGCCTGCTGGCCGGCGCCGACGGTCCTGGCGGGCTGGGCTTCGACGATGTCGGCACCGCCTATCTGGTGGGATCCATCGCGCTGGCGGTGGTGCTGTTCGATTCCGGTTTCCACACGCCGCTCAAAAGTGTGCGGCAGGCGGCTTTCCCGGCCTTGTCGCTGGCGACTGTCGGGGTGTTGATCACCGCGGTGGTGGTGGCGGTTCCCTGTTATTACCTGTTGGGGTTGGACTGGATGCAATCCCTGCTGCTGGGCTCCATCGTCGCCTCGACCGACGCGGCGGCGGTGTTCTTCCTGCTGCGGGTGGGCGGCATCACCGTGCGTGATCGCGTGCGCTCGATCCTGGAAGTGGAATCGGGCAGCAACGATCCCATGGCCATCTTCCTGACCATGGTTTTGCTGCAATTCATCGTCGACCGCTCGACCCATACCGGTTTCGGCCTTTACGTGATCGTCGAACTGCTGCGCCAATTCGGCATCGGTGGCGTTCTTGGTCTGGCGGGTGGGGCGCTGATCGTCCAGGCGGTCAACCGACTGGGGCTGGAACGCGGCCTGATGCCCATCGCCGCCCTGGCCCTGGCCCTGGTGTTGTTCGCCGGCACGGCGGCGCTGGGCGGGTCGGGGTTCCTGGCGGTCTATGTGGCCGGTCTGGTGGCCGGCAACTCCACCCTGGTGGCCCCCGACACCATGCGACGCTTTCAGGACGGCGCGTCGTGGCTGGCCCAGATCGCCATGTTCCTGACCTTGGGGTTGTTGGCGACGCCGTCGGAATTCGTGCCCCTGATCCTGCCGTCCCTGGCTGTGGCGGCGGTGCTGATCTTCGTCGCCCGGCCGCTGGCGGTGTGGATCGGGCTGTTGCCGTTCCGCACCAACCGCAACGAAACCGCCTTTGTCGCCTGGGTGGGCTTGCGCGGGGCGGTATCCATCCTGCTGGCGGTGCTGCCCATGGTGGCCGGCATGGAAAACGGTCGGCTGTTCTTCAACGTCGCCTTCCTGGTGGTGCTGGTGTCGTTGGCGGTGCAGGGCTGGACCCTGGCGCCGGTGGCGCGCTGGCTGGGCCAGGTGGTGCCGCGCCGCATCGGCCCGGTCGAGCGCATGGAGCTGGAAATTCCCGGCGCCCGGCACGAATTGGTGTCTTACCGCATCGTTCCCGAATCCCTGGTGGCCCAGGGCCACAAGCTGCCGCGCTGGGCGGCGCCGTCTTTGGTGGTGCGCGATGGCAAGTCGCTTTTGGGGGTGACGGTGCAATCCCTGCGTCCCGGCGATCTGGTGTGGCTGTTCGCCCGTCCCGACCGGGTCAACCAACTGGACCGTCTGTTCGCCAGCCCGGCCGGCGCCGCCGAGGCCGACCGCCAGTTCTTTGGCGACTTCCCCATCGATCCCCAGGCCAAGATGGCTGATCTGGGGCTGCTTTACGGCTTGGCCATGCCGCCCGATTGCCAGGACGTCACCGTCGCCCAATGGATGGTCGACACCTTGGGCAAGCATGTGGGGGTCGGCGACCGCATCGCCCTGGGCGAGGTGGAACTGATCGTCCGCGCCTTGGGGCCGGACGATTCCATCGTCGAAATCGGCCTGGCCACCGAGCCGACCCAGATCGACAAGCCGCGCCTGCCGTTCTTCCCCTCGGGGCGGGAATTGCGTCAGCGCTTGCGCCAGCGGCTCAAACGGTCCGGTTGAAGTCTTCCAGCAGGGTGGAAATCCGCCCGGGGTCGTTCTGGTTCATCACCTGATGGGCGAAGCCGCGGGCCTGGACGTGGTCCAGGGCGCGGATGCGTTTTTTCACCATGGGGATGTTGGTGGCCGACATGGACAAATCATGGATGCCCAGGCCCAGCAACAGGCCGGCGTAACGCGGGTCGCCGGCGATCTCGCCGCAGACGCCGACGGGAATGCGGGCGCGGTTGGCGGCTTCGGCGGCGAACTGGATCAGCCGCAGCACCGCCGGATGCAGCGGGTTGTAAAGATGGGCGACGCTTTCGTCGGCGCGGTCGATGGCCAGGGTGTACTGGGTCAGGTCGTTGGTGCCGATGGAAAAGAAGTCGGCGTGACGGGCCAGCGAATCGGCGGCCAGGGCGGCGCCGGGGATCTCGATCATCACGCCCAGCGGCGGCAGCGGGTCGGGCAGGGCCTGGCCGGCGGCTTTCAGGGCGCTGGCGGCGGCGTCGCGGGCGTTGCGGGCGGCGACCACTTCGTCGATGGTGGCGACCATGGGCAACAGGATGCGCACCGGGCCGTGCACAGCGGCGCGCAGGATGGCCGCCATCTGGGTCTGCAGCAATTCCGGCCGCGCCAGCGACAGCCGCACGGCGCGCAGGCCCAGCGCCGGGTTGGGACCAGGAACCATGCCCAAGGAATGGGCCAGCTTGTCGCCGCCCACGTCCAGGGTGCGGATGGTCACCGGACGGCCGTCCAGGCGTTCGACCACCTGACGCAGCAGGGCGTATTGCTCGTCCTCGCCGGGCAGGTCGTCGCGGTTCATGTACAGGAATTCCGACCGGAACAGGCCGATGCCCTCGGCGCCGGCAGCCAGCACCGAATCCATTTCCGACGGCAGTTCGATATTGGCCTGAAGCGTCAGGCGGATGCCGTCGCGGGTTTCGGCCGGCAGGTCGCGCAGCCGGCCCAGCGAACGGCGTTCGCGCAGGAACTTGGCGCGGGCTTGGCGATAACGCGCCAACGTCTCGGCCGACGGGTTGACGACGACTTGGCCCCTGGCCCCGTCCACCACCACCACGTCCCCGGCCTGAGCCCCCCCCAGACCGGCGGGCAGGCCCAGAACCGCAGGCAGGCCCAGCGATCGGGCCATGATGGCGGTGTGGCTTTCGGCGCCGCCCCATTGGGTCGCCAATCCGGCCACGTGACGCGGGTCCAGCAGCGCGGTGTCGGCCGGGGTCAGTTCCTCGGCCAGGATGACGGCGTTCCGGGGCAGGGCCTGGAACGGCCGATAGGTGGCGCCGCTTAGGGTGCGGATCAACCGGCGCCCCAGGTCGCGGATGTCGGCGACGCGGGCGGCCAGATAGGAATCGCCCATGGCCTCGAAACCACGGGCGATCTGTTCGATTTCATGCTGGACGGCGGCTTCGGCGTTGACCTTTTCCGTCTCGATGCGGCGATGCACGCCGCGGATCAGCCGCGATCCGCCCAGCATCTGCTGATAGGCGTCCAGCAGATAGCCCAGTTCCTCGGCGGCCGAGCCGTCCAGGGTGCGGGCCTTTTCCTGCAGGCTGGCCACCTGCTGGCCGGCATCTTCGGCGGCTTTGGAAAAACGACGCTTTTCGGCCTCGATCTGGTTGGGAAGGATGCAGAATTCCTGCACCGCCACGTGATCGGAATCGTGGCGATAGACGGTGCCGATGGCGATGCCCCGGCTGACCCCCATGCCTTCCAGGACGATCTCGGCCATGGGCGGCTAGTCTTCTTCGTCGAACTTGTGGGCGATCAGGGCGCAGATGGCGTCCAGCGCCTGGGTGGCCTGGGGGCCGCTGGCCGCCAGGTCGATGACGCAGCCGGGGGCGGCGGCCAGCATCATCAGGCCCATGATCGACAGCCCCGACACCTCGGTGCCGCGATGGGCGACGTTGACCTGGGCGTCGAAGGTGGCGGCCAATTTCACGAACTTGGCAGCGGCGCGGGCATGCAGGCCGCGACGGTTGCAGATGGTGGCCTGACGGGTCTGGGGATTGTCCAGGACCGGGGCGGAATCGGCGCTCATTTGCGATCCTGGGTCAAAAGCTTCGAGGCCACGTTGATGTATTTGCGGCCCGCGTCCTGGGCGGACGAACACGCCTCGGCCAGGGGTTCGGAATGCCGGACGCTGGCCAGCTTGATCAGCATGGGCAGGTTGACGCCGGCGATGACCTCGACCTTGGCCTTGTCCATGATGGAAATGGCCAGGTTGGACGGCGTGCCGCCGAACATGTCGGTCAGCAGAACCACGCCATGGCCGTCGTCGCACTTGGCCACCGAGGCCAGGATGTCGTTGCGCCGCTGTTCCATGTCGTCGTCGGGGCCGATGCACACGGACGCGACATTGGGTTGCGGGCCGACCACATGTTCCATGGCGGCGACCAGTTCCTCGGCCAGTTGGCCGTGGGTGACGAGTACCAGACCGATCATTTCCATCCCCTCATCATTTCCCTTCCTGGCCCAGCTCGCGGTGGCGAAGCTCGACCCTGGCGCCCTGGTCTTTCAGCCATTGGGCCAGCCGCTCGGCGGTATAGACCGAACGGTGACGGCCACCGGTACATCCGATGGCGATGGTTAGATAGCTCTTACCCTCTGCGGCGAAGCGCGGCAACAACGGCGCGAGCAGACGGGTCAAAGAATCGAAGAAATCGGCGAAAGCCGGATCGGCCGAGACGTAGTCGGCGACCCCTTGGTCGCGCCCGGTCAACGGCTTCAGTTCCGGCACGTAATGGGGATTGGCCAGGAAACGGGCGTCGAAAACCAGATCGGCTTCGCGGGGCAGGCCCTCTCGGTACGCGAAAGAGGTGACGAACACCATCAGCCCGCGGTCGCCGTCCAGGCCGAAATGCGACGACAGCACCCGCTTGAACTCGCCCGGCGCCAGGTTCGAGGTGTCGAACACCACGTCGGCGCGGCGCTTCAGCGGCGACACCAGTTCGCGTTCGTGGCGGATGCCGTCGATCAGCGGCCGGTCGGCGGCCAGCGGATGGCGTCGCCGCGTTTCGGTGAAGCGCCGGCGCAGCACCTCGTCGTCGCAATCCAGGAACAGCAGACGCACGGCGCGGCCGGTCTCGGCCATGATGCGGTCGATTTCCGCCAGAACCGGCTCGACGCCGAAATCACGGGTGCGGATGTCGATGCCCACCGCCAGCGGGCGCTCGCCGCCGCCGATCATCAGGTTGGACAGCAGCATGACCGGCAGGTTGTCCACCGCCTCGTAGCCCAAATCCTCCAACACCTTCAAGGCCGAGGTCTTGCCGGCGCCGGACAGCCCGGTGACGATGACGGCGCGGCCAGAGGCCGTCGGGACAGCGCGGCCGGTGGCCGCCAGGGGAGAGTGTGCGTCGGTCATTACAAGACGGTACTATCTCGCGTCGCCACCGACACGGCAAGGCGAACCTTGGCAGGGGTTGACGACTCGAAAGCGCACAGCGCCACACGCGGCACCTGGATGCCCAAAAACGCCGTCCGCGACGGTTCCGGCAGCCGTTCCACATCCTTGGCGGCGACCAGGTCGACCACCAGGGCCAAGGGCACCCGGTCCCGATGGGGCAGGCGCAGGATGCCCAGGCCCCGGACCTCGATCATGCCGGCGATACTGGGCGGACACGACACGAACAGCCGCCCGTTCTCGGCGCTAAGCCCCGACTGGTCGTCGGCCACCAACTGGGCGCCCTGATCCATCAGCCGCAACGCAAGGTCCGACTTGCCGCAGCCCGAAGGCCCACGGATCAAGACGGCATGGCCGTCGATCTCGACGCTGGTGGCATGTACCAGATGCATGGAAACAGCGTGTGCGTCTGGTGGAGGGGAGTCAAGCTTTCCTGGGTTTCAGGAATGGATTTTTGATGGGGTGCGATTTTTCGTGTATACCTGTGGTTATTTTATAAAAATAAGAGGCTGCCTCTCCAATAACATTTGTGTTCGGTATTGAGTTTTTTCTTATGTCCCAATAATTTTTATTTTTAAGATTAAGAAGTTCTTTTTCAAAAATATGCATCATGCATGTGTTTCCGTGCAAGGTGCGATCTTGCTGACAATATTTACTAATTAGGCAATGATTCATTTTGTGCTTGGGGCATCGATATGGGTGGCTTGATGCGTTTTGATACGCTGCGGCATAGTGAACAAAATCCATTTGTTGGTCAGAAGATTTGATGGGTCTTTCCCTCAAAATAGCTTCTGATATATATGCGCGTTGCCATACGGTATCGTGAAATTCATTGTTGTTTATAAATTTAACGATGTTTGACACTTTTGTTGCGTCAATTCCTTTTATT
Organism: Magnetospirillum sp. 64-120; assembly: GCA_001898825.1. Classification (GTDB taxonomy): domain Bacteria; phylum Pseudomonadota; class Alphaproteobacteria; order Rhodospirillales; family Magnetospirillaceae; genus Magnetospirillum. The sequence continues at coordinate 371,753 of MKVK01000014.1, read as the reverse complement.
GTATTTTCAGGAAGAAGATTTTTTAGGTTGTTTATTTGTAGTTCTATCCTTGAAGCGTCGATCGGCATTTATTTTTTCTCTATGGCGTCTTGTGTGCTTTTTTTATGCCGGGTGGGCGTCCGCTTGCTGCTGCGTCGTTCATTGATTTTTGGCTAAATGCCGCCGCTTCCGCATGAAGTTGCTCAAAATCGACGTGATGGTTGAGGGTTGAACTTTCTAGTAGCATTCTTTTGTGGCCGCTCATCTGTTCTGCGGCATTTGAATGTATGGGTTGGTGGAAAGGAACCGTGGCGGTAGCGTTAGTGGTGCCGCGTAAATGGGCCACCATGCAATGCGCAAGGACAGAGAGGGAGAGCGGTGTTTGGTTGGCGATGTCTATCATTTCGAACAAATTCGTTGTTTCTCAGGGAAGGGTACGCCATTCGGCATAACGGCACAACACCTAATGATTGTTATTCTTTGCGTTGAGAGGGGGCATTAGGTAACTCCACCACGAACCGCGCCCCGCCTTCATCGCGGTTTTCCGCCCAGATGCGGCCGCCATGGGCGTCGATGATCTGTTTGCTGATGGAAAGCCCCAGGCCGGAATGGGTGCCGAATTTTTCGCCGGCCGGGCGTTCGGTGTAGAAGCGGTCGAAGATGGCGTCCAGCTTGCCGTCGGGGATGCCGGGGCCGTTGTCCTCGACGGTGACGCGGATGGTCTTGCCGGCGCGTTCGGCGGTCAGGTGGATGGTGCCGCCCGGGGGCGAGAACGAGATGGCGTTGCCGATCAGGTTGCGCAGCACCTGGACCAGTCGGCCCTCGATGCCGTTGACCACCAGATCGTCATCTTCGGGCAGGGTCAGCGGGAAGTGCAGGTGTTCGGCGGTGCTGCGATAGACCTCGGCCAGGGTTTCCAGCAGGCGGGCCAGGGGGACCGGGTCGGTGTCGGCGCGGCTCATTTCGGCGTCGACGCGCGACGCGTCGGAAATGTCGCTGATCAGTCGGTTCAAGCGTTCCACGTCATCTTGGATGATGGACAGCAGTTTCTTCTGTTTTTCCGGGTCGGTCAGGCGGGTGGCGGTTTCCACCGCCGACCGCACGCTGGTCAGCGGGTTCTTGATTTCGTGCGCCACGTCGGCGGCGAAGCGTTCGATGGCGTCCATGCGGGCCCACAGCGCCTCGGTCATTTCCTTCAAGGCCACCGACAATTCGCCGATCTCGTCGCCGCGGGACGACAGGTCGGGAATGCGGTGGGCGCGTCCGCGGCCGTGACGCACCTGTTCGGCGGCCAGGGCCAGGCGGCGGATGGGCCGGGCGATGGTGCCGGCCATGTACAGCGACAAAGCGATGGTCACCGCCAGCGCCACCACGAAGACCTGGGCGATGGCGACGCGGACCTGGAACAGGGCACGGGCGACGCGGCTGCCGTCCTGGCTGACCATCAGGGCGCCGACCACCTGTTTATAGCGCTGCACCGGCACCGCCACCGACAGCACGATGCCGCCGGCCGGGTTGGTGCGCACCACGCCTTGCGCCTTGCCGCTGAGCGCGGCCACCGCTTCGGGGAAGTATTCGGCCTTTTGGCTGGGCGGTTCCAGATGCACCGGCAGGTTTTCGTCCAGCGGCATCCAGGTGGCGGCGCGGTCCCACCAGGCTTCCAACTGCGCCAGCATGCCCATGGAGGGCGGCGGCGCCAGATCCTCGATGCGGATATTGCCCTTGGCCGACAGCAGAAAGCGGGAATCGGCGGCCAGACCGCCCACCGCGTCGAACAGGCGGGCACGGATGCGCGCCGTCTGGGCCAGGCGGCGCACCATGTGCTGGGCCAAATCCTGGTTGATTTCCAAGAACCCCAAGGCCTGTTCGCTGACCGCGCCTTCGCCCACCGCGCCGGCCAGCATTTCCGCATGGGTGGTCAGTCCGGCCAGTTCGGACCGCACCAGCCCCTGCTTGTAGCGGTCAAGGAACAACAGGCCGGCGGCCAGGATGACCGGCGCCACCAGGTTGACCAGCAGGATGCGCCGGGTCAGCGGCGACGACAGCGGGTTCCAGCGCCTACGCTTCGTCACGATAGCGATAGCCGACGCCGTACAGGGTTTCGATATGGGCGAAGTCGTCGTCCACTTCGCGGAATTTCTTGCGCAGGCGCTTGATGTGGCTGTCGATGGTGCGGTCGTCCACATAGATGCTTTCGCCATAGGCCGCGTCGATCAGCTGGTCGCGGTTCTTGACGTGGCCGGGGCGGCTGGCCAGGGCCTTCAGGATCAGGAATTCGGTGACCGTCAAATCCACCTGCTTGGCCTTCCAGGTGCAGATGTGGCGGCCGGGGTCCAGCACCAGATGGCCGCGCACGATGGCGGCGTTGTTGCCGCTGGCGTCCGTCTCGGCCGCGGCTTCGCTGCGGCGCAGCAAAGCGCGGATGCGCTCGATCAGCAGCTTCTGCGAGAACGGCTTCTTGATGTAGTCGTCGGCGCCCATGCGCAGGCCCAGCAGTTCGTCGATCTCGTCGTCCTTGGACGTCAGGAAGATCACCGGGATGGCCGATTGCTTGCGCAGGCGTTGCAGCAGTTCCATGCCGTCCATGCGCGGCATCTTGATGTCGAGCACCGCCAGGTCGGCCGGCTGGGCGGTCAGGCCGCGCAGGGCCTCGGACCCGTCGGAATAGGTGCGCACCTTGTAGCCTTCGGCTTCCAGCGCCATGGAGACCGAGGTCAGGATGTTGCGGTCGTCGTCGACCAGGGCGATGGTGTGAGCCACGTCGTCTACCTTCGAATGTCCCAATTCCGCGACAGGGTGCCCAATCCGGGCAATTGGGGCAATTGACTTCGGCAATGTGGCGAAATTATAGTCCCCGCCGATGGTTCCCCGGTGCGCCGGGGTGAAAAGGGAACCCGGTACCGTTCGTTCGCGAAGGAAAGCCGGGGCTGCCCCCGCAACTGTAGGCGGATAGGTTCGGCCGCTTCAAGATCGCCACTGGCTCGTCGTCAAGGTTTCCACCGACGCACGAAGAAAGCCGGGAAGGCTGTTGGCCCGACCCATGACCCGCAAGCCAGGAGACCTGCCATCGCACCCGCGTGCGCACGCTTTTCGGGGCGGGGTGACCCCGAAAAGAGTTCTGGTTTTAAGACCGGAAGTGCGTCCGCTTTCGCGGTTTGAAGGTGGAACTATGCATATCATGGAAGGATTCCTTCCCGTCGGCCATGCGCTGGCGTGGAGCGCCGTTTCGGCACCGTTCGTCATCGTCGGCGCCCGGCGCCTGACCAAGACCTTGCGCGACCGTCCCGACATCCGGCTGACTTTGGCGGCTTCGGGGGCGTTCGCCTTCGTGCTGTCGGCGTTGAAGATTCCCAGTGTGACGGGGTCGTGCTCGCACCCCACCGGCACTGGCCTGGGGGCCATGGCGGTGGGGCCGGCGGCCACCACGGTCATCGGCACCATCGTCTTGCTGTTCCAGGCGCTGCTGTTGGCCCATGGCGGGCTGACCACCTTGGGGGCCAACGTGTTCTCGATGGCGGTGGCCGGTCCGTGGATCGCTTTCGGGGTGTGGAAACTGGCCGGCAAATTGGGGGCGCCCGCCGCCGTGGCGGTGTTCCTGGGCGCCTGTTTGGGCGATCTGGGGACTTATGTGGTGACCTCGATCCAGTTGGCCTTGGCCTTTCCCGACGAAGCCGGCGGCTTTGGCGGCGCGCTGGCCAAGTTCGCGTCCATCTTCGCCCTGACCCAGATTCCTTTGGCGGTGGCCGAAGGCCTGCTGACGGTGGTGGTGATGAACGCCCTGGCCGGACGGTCGGCCAAGCTGGAGGTTCGGGCATGAGCGCGCGCCTGAACTGGATGCTGGTCGGCCTGGCGGTGCTGATCGGCGCCGCGCCGATGATCCTGGGCATCGAGGGCGAATATGGCGGCGCCGACGACCGCGCCAAGGCCGCCATCGAGGAAAGCGGCTATCAGCCCTGGTTCTCGTCCATCTGGCAGCCGCCCTCGGGCGAGGTCGCCAGCATGCTGTTCGCCCTGCAGGCGGCGCTGGGGGCCGGGGTGGTCGGCTATGTCATCGGCCGTCTGCACGGTCGGCGCGAGCGGGGCAAGTGATCGAATCCGATCGGCTGGCCCATGTCAGCCGCTGGCGGTCATTGCCGCTGGCGGAAAAAGTGTTGTTCAGCCTGGGCTTGCTGGCCTTGGCCATGGCGTTGCCGCCATGGCCGGGGGCGGCGCTGGTTCTGGCGACGGCTTCGGCCGCCGCCTTGGCTTCGGGGGTGGGCTGGCGCTCGTGGCTGGTCCTGCTGGCCGGGCCGGGGGCTTTCGTCCTGACCGGGGCGGCGACCTTGCTGATCCAGGTTTCGGCGGATGGCGTCGGCTTGGCCGCCGACGGCGGGCGGGCGGCCTTGGCCTTGGTGCTGCGGGCCATGGCGGCGGTGTCGGGATTGCTGCTGCTGACGGTGACCACCCCCCTGGCGGAACTGACCCAAGGTTTGCGGCGTCTGGGCCTGCCGGCGGAACTGGCCGAACTGGCTCTGACCACTTATCGTTTCATCTTTATCCTGCTCGACACGGCACGGCGCATGAACGCCAGCCAAATGGCGCGTCTGGGCGGCGACGGCTGGCGGCGGCGCATCCGCTCGCTGGGATTGCTGGTGGCGGCCTTGATGCCGCGTGCCCTGGATCAGGCCCGACGGCTTGACGTGGGGCTGCAGGCTCGCGGCTATGACGGCAGTCTGCCCACCTTGGGGCGGCGCAAGCCGGTGCGGCCGCTGCGCATGATGGCCATCGTCGCCGTGTTGGGCTTAATCGCGGGAACCACGTTATGGATGTGATCGTCGAGGCGCGGGGCTTGCGCCATGGTTTCGCCGGTGGCGTCGTAGCCCTGGATGGGTTGGACCTGAAGGTGGAGAAGGGGCGGCGCCTGGCGATTTTGGGGCCGAACGGCGCCGGCAAGACCACCTTGCTGTTGCATCTGAACGGTACTTTGCGTCCCCAAAGCGGGCAGGTGCTGATCGACGGCCGGCCGGCGGAATATGGCCGGGCGGCGTTGAACTGTTGGCGGCGTCGGGTCGGACTGGTGCTGCAGGAACCGGACGACCAACTGTTCGCCGCCACCGTGTTCGAGGATGTCTCGTTCGGACCGCTGAACCTGGGGTTGACCGAGGCCGAGGCCAGGAACCGGGTGGAAGAAGCCCTGCAGGCCCTGCGCATCGCCCATCTGGCCGACCGTCCCACCCACATGCTGTCCTTCGGGCAGAAAAAGCGCGTCGCCATCGCCGGCGCCGTGGCCATGCGCCCGGAGGTGCTGTTGCTGGACGAACCCAGCGCCGGTCTGGATGCCATGGGCACCGCCCATCTGTTGTCGGCTTTGGAAAACCTGCGGGCTGGCGGCACCACCTTGGTGTTCACCACCCATGACGTGGATCTGGCCTGGCAATGGGCCGACCAGGTGGCGCTGTTCCATCAGGGCCAGGTGACCGCCCAAGGGGAGGCGGCGGATATATTGGGGGACGCCCAAATCCTGGCGCCGGTTCATCTGCAGGTGCCGCTGGTGCTGGCCTTGGGGCTGCGGGCCAAGGCCTTGGGGGTGTTGGGGGCCGAAGACGATTTGCCGCGACGCCGGGCCGAGGCTGCATCCTTGCTGGAGAAGTGGATGGGGTGAAAGCGCGGAAAAGCTGCAAAAAGATTGTGCGTTTGTTCACCGTTTTCTTAAGAAAAAATTTTAGAAACATTATATTCAGCGCGAACGGTGTTATCATCCATAAGGCATAGTCACCCCATCAGATATCCGATTGGTTGGTGTCGAGAGGAGGCCGCAGGATGAAGCCGTTGCGCGAAAGTTGGCAAGGTGCCGAGCGTTGGGTCGATCGTTTCAACGCCCTGCGGGCTGCCGGTCATGCCAACGCTTGTCCCGACGTCTTGCGCTCGGAACTGGACGGTTTGCTCGCCGACATCGTCGCCCACCACCACAACAAAGCCGCCGCACGGGCGTTGCGCAACCTGCAGGGCGGCACGCCGCAGCCTGCGGCCATCGCCCACGACATGGTTCGCCTGCACGACTGGATCAGCACCCGCTGACAACAATGCCGGCGGCCCGTCCCGCCCCACCCCCAAAAGGTCCGCCGGTATGCATCCCCCTTCTTCGCCCCCCGAAGAAGGGGGATACCCTTTTATGGGGCGGGAGGCTCTGTCATGATGCGGCCCTGGCTTCGGGGGATTTCCATGATTGAAGACCTGCCCAAGGACAACAAGCTGGCGCTTCGCCAGGTGGTGCGGGCCTGCCACAAGGCCAGTTTGGCGACCCTGCAGGTCGATGGCGGCGCGCCTTATGTCTCGTTGGTGACGGTGGCGCTGGATCATGACCTGTCGCCCATCCTGCTGCTGTCGGGGTTGGCCGACCACAGCCGCAACATCGCCGCCGATTCCCGGGTGTCGCTGTTGTTCGACGGCACCGACGGCCACCCCAATCCGCAGACCGGTCCGCGGGTGACGCTGATGGGGCGCGCGACGCGCACGGACGACGAACGCCTGCATCGCCGTTTTCTGGCCCGTCACCCCGGTGCGGCGGTCTATGCCGGTTTTGCTGATTTCGGCTTTTGGCGGATACAGCCCGAGAAGGCGCACTTCGTCGGCGGCTTCGGCCGTGCCGTTTGGTTCCCCGCCCCCTTTGGCCTGGATGCGCAAGCAACCAAAGAGATGGAGGCCGGCGAAACGGCCGGCCTTCCGCTTTCGCTGCCCGATGGAAGGGTGGTGGTCGGTTTCGATGTGGATGGTGTCGATCTGATACAAAATGATGCCTATTTGCGTATCGCATTTGCCGAGTCCGCGCCAAACCTGGCAAAGGCGCGGGAACGCTTGCAAAATCTGCAAAATCGAGGCCAGTTCTAAGCAATCTTCCGGGCTGAGATGACAGCAATATTATTGCGTCCTGCCCACGAGGCGAGTATCTTCGCCACCTCTTCAGGCGGTGGCGCAGCCAAAAGCGCCAATCGGGGATGACCCTACAACGCCCGGTTCGGTGGTCGGACCGGGGGAAAGGGCTACTTCCCTGGCTATAGGGACGGAGAAAAGCAGATTATGAGCAAAAGCGGTATCCCCGGCGGAACGACGATCAATGCCGGCCTGCTGGCATGGATCGACGAGATGGCGAAGCTGTGCAAACCCGACAGCATTCACATCTGCGACGGTTCCCAGGCGGAATACGATGCCCTGTGCGCCCAGATGGTGGCCGCGGGCACCATGATCAAGTTGAACGAGGCCAAGCGCCCCAATTCTTATCTGTGCCGCTCCGACCCGCGCGACGTCGCCCGTGTCGAGGACCGCACCTTCATTTGCTCGGTCGCCAAGGCCGATGCCGGTCCGACCAACAACTGGATGGCCCCGGCCGACATGAAGGCCACCATGGGCAAGCTGTATGACGGCTGCATGAAGGGCCGCACCATGTATGTGGTGCCGTTCTCCATGGGTCCCTTGGGGTCCAACATCGCCCATATCGGCGTCGAGATCTCGGACAGCCCCTATGTGGTCGTCAACATGCGCATCATGACCCGCATGGGGCAGGCCGTGCTGGACCTGCTGGGCAAGGACGGCGACTTCGTCAAGTGCCTGCACTCGGTCGGCCAGCCGCTGGCCGCCGGCCAAGCTGACGTGGCCTGGCCGTGCAACCCGGACAACACCTACATCTCGCATTTCCCGGAAGAGCGCACCATCTGGTCGTTCGGTTCGGGCTATGGCGGCAACGCGCTGTTGGGCAAGAAGTGCTTCGCGCTGCGCATCGCGTCCACCATGGCTCGCGACGAGGGCTGGTTGGCCGAGCACATGCTGATCGTCGGCGTGGAAAACCCGGCTGGTGAAAAGACCTATGTCGCCGCCGCCTTCCCGTCGGCCTGCGGCAAGACCAACTTCGCCATGCTGCAGCCGCCCAAGGGTTTCGACGGCTGGAAGATCTGGACCGTCGGCGACGACATCGCCTGGATCAAGCCCGGCGCCGATGGCAAGTTCTACGCCATCAACCCGGAAGCCGGCTTCTTCGGCGTGGCGCCTGGCACCGGTTACAACACCAACGCCAACGCCATGGCGGCTTGCGCCCAGAACTCCATCTTCACCAACGTCGCCCTGACCGACGACGGTGACGTGTGGTGGGAAGGCATGTCGGACGAAAAGCCGGCGCACCTGATCGACTGGAAGGGCAAGGACTGGACCCCGGCCTCGGAAACCCCGGCCGCCCATCCCAACGCCCGCTTCACCGCGCCGGTGTCGCAGTGCCCGACCGTCGACCCCGATTGGGAAAACCCGGCCGGCGTGCCGATCTCGGCCTTCATCTTCGGTGGCCGTCTGTCCAAGACCATGCCGCTGGTCTACCAGTCGTTCAACTGGGCCCACGGCGTCTATCTGGCCGCCACCATGGGTTCGGAAGCCACTGCGGCGGCCGTCGGCCAGGCCGCCATCCGTCGTGATCCCTTCGCCATGCTGCCGTTCTGCGGCTACAACATGGCCGATTACTTCACCCACTGGCTGAGCATGGGCCGCAAGGTCGCCAACCCGCCGCCGATCTTCCGCGTCAACTGGTTCCGCAAGGACGCCAACGGCAAGTTCATGTGGCCGGGCTTCGGTGAAAACATGCGCGTGCTGAAGTGGATCGTCGACCGCGTGCACGGCCGTGCCCCCGGTGTCGAAAGCCCCTTCGGCCATGTGCCGACTTTCGAGGACATCGAATGGAAGGGTCTGGACTATCCCAAGGACAAGTTCCAGGAACTGATGTCCATCGACCGCGAGCAGGGCGTCGCCGAAGCCCGCAGCCAAGAGGAACTGTTCGACAAGTTCCTTGACCGGCTGCCCGGCGAATTCGTGGCGCTGCGCGAATTGCTGAAGTCGCGTCTGTGGCGTTCGCCGGACAAGTGGGAGCTGTAAGCTTTCCTTCGTCAGATCAAACCCCCGCCGGAAACGGCGGGGGTTTTTTCTTGGAATGGCGGGGGCTCATACCAACATAAAGATATCTTTATATCATGTTGCGTTTTGCGGGGCGGGCTGCTAAAACCCCATCATGCAAACCCCAGCAAAGGCAAGGGACCGTCATGACTGATTACAAGGTTGCCGATATCAATCTGGCCGATTGGGGCCGCAAGGAACTGGACATCGCCGAGAGCGAGATGCCCGGCCTGATGGCCACCCGTGAAGAATTCGGCCCCAGCCAGCCGCTGAAGGGCGCCCGCATTGCTGGCAGCCTGCACATGACCATTCAGACCGGCGTGCTGATCGAGACCCTGAAGGCCTTGGGCGCCGACATCCGCTGGGCGTCGTGCAACATCTTCTCGACCCAGGATCACGCCGCCGCCGCCATCGCCGCCGCTGGCATTCCGGTTTTCGCCGTCAAGGGTGAAAGCCTGGAAGAATACTGGGATTACACCCACCGCATCTTCGAATGGGCCGATGGCGGCTGCCCCAACATGATCCTGGATGACGGCGGCGACGCCACTTTGCTGATTCATCTGGGCATGCGCGCCGAAAAGGACCTGTCGGTCCTGTCCAACCCGACCTGCGAAGAAGAAGAGGTGTTGTTCGCTTCCATCAAGAAGAAGCTGGCCACCGACGCGACCTTCTACACCCGCAATGGCGTCGCCATCCGTGGCGTGACCGAGGAAACCACCACCGGCGTGCACCGTCTGTACGAGATGGAAAAGAAGGGCACCTTGCTGTGGCCGGCCATCAACGTCAACGACTCGGTCACCAAGTCGAAGTTCGACAACAAGTACGGCTGCCGTGAATCCCTGGTCGACGGCATCCGTCGCGCCACCGACGTCATGCTGGCCGGCAAGGTCGCCGTGGTCGCCGGCTTCGGCGACGTGGGCAAGGGCTCGGCCGAAAGCCTGGCGTCCCAGGGCTGCCGCGTCATCGTCACCGAAATCGACCCCATCTGCGCCCTTCAGGCCTGCATGGAAGGCTACGAGGTGTTGACCATGGAAGAAGCCGCCCCGCGCGGCGACATCTTCGTCACCACCACCGGCAACGTGGACGTCATCACCGTCGACCACATGCGGGCCATGAAGGACCGCGCCATCGTCTGCAACATCGGCCACTTCGACAGCGAAATCCAGGTCGCCGGCCTGAAGAACTTCCAGTGGACCAACATCAAGCCGCAGGTGGACGAGATCAAGTTCCCCGACGGCAAGCGTATCCTGCTGCTGGCCGAAGGCCGTCTGGTCAACCTGGGCTGCGCCACCGGCCATCCCAGCTTCGTCATGTCGGCGTCCTTCACCAACCAGGTGCTGGCCCAGATCGAGCTGTTCGCCAACAACAAGGACGGTAAGTACGCCAAGTCCGTCTATGTGCTGCCCAAGCACCTGGACGAAAAGGTGGCCTCGCTGCATCTGGCCAAGCTGGGCGCCAGCCTGCAGGTCCTGAGCCAGAAGCAGGCCGAATACATCGGCGTGCCGGTCCAGGGGCCGTTCAAGCCGGAAACCTACCGCTACTAAGCGATGGTTTTTCAGGGCCCCCGTCCGCACGCGGACGGGGGTCTTTTTTCGCCCCAAGGGTGAAAAAAGAGTATAATGGGGGCGATAAGGCGAAGGAGGATACCATGGCTCATACCGCCACATGGATCCTGGTTGCCGACGGGGCTCGTGCCCAATTCTACCGTTCTGAAAACGGTGGCCTGACGCCCGCTGTGAACCATGATCTGGCCGTCCCCACCCGGGCTCATGTCCGGGATGTTCAAACCGACCGCCCTGGGCGTGCCTTCGACACTGCCGGGCAGGGGCGCCACGCCATGGAGCCCCCTACCCCCTGGAAGGATCACGAAAAGCAGCTTCTGGCCAAGGCGGTGGCCGACGAACTGAAGCGTGCCGTCAGCCATCACGAACTGGACCGTCTGGTGGTGGTGGCGGCCCCCGAGATGATGGGGGACTTGCGCGCCGTATTCGATCCCATGGTCGAGCGCCGGGTGGTGGCCGAGGTGGAAAAGGATTTCACCCACCTGCCGCTGCCCGAGCTGACGGCTCGTATCGGCAAGATACTTGGCGCTTGACTTGCCTGCGGCGCCCGACAATGGGGCCGGGCGCCGGATGGGTGGTTGGTGAAGGCATGGGGGCCGGCGTCGGTGTGCGCATGTTGGTCCCGCCTGTTGCATATTGCGACAAAATGTCACTGATCCCTTAAAATAGGTTCACGCGGTCTTGCTATCCTCTTTGATGTCGTACATGCGTCATTGGGGGGTATCATGTCGCTGTTCGTGATGTTCGAGGAACTGGGGTTCGCCACCTTGCCGGGGTTGTCGCTTTTGCTGACCGGCATGGTGCTGATGTAGGGGGATTCGTCCGCCGTTTCCGGTGGGCGATTTTTGGCTGGGTCTGGTGTGTTTGAACGCTTGACTCTGTCTTCGTCCCGAGTATAGTTGCGCCCTCTCGCGCCGGGTCTTTCTTGGCGCGCAAGTTAATTTTTTGCGGTAGGAAGTCGTGATGTTCGCAGTCATTCAGACCGGCGGTAAGCAGTACAAGGTCGCCAACGGCGACGTGATCCGCGTCGAGAAGCTGGCCGGCGAGGCCGGTGGTTCGGTTGTGCTTGACCAGGTGCTGATGGTCGGCGAAAAGATCGGCGCCCCGCTGGTGGCCGGCGCCAAGGTGACCGCCGAAGTGGTGGCCCAGGCCCGCGGTCCCAAGCTGATCGTGTTCAAGAAGCGCCGTCGGCAGAATTCGCGCCGCAAGAACGGCCATCGCCAGGATATCACCATCCTGCGCATCACCGACATCACCGCCGGCTGATCCCGGTCGGGTTAAGGAGTATATACCATGGCTCATAAAAAGGCTGGTGGCTCGTCCCGTAACGGCCGCGACTCTGAAGGCCGTCGTCTTGGCGTGAAGAAGTTCGGTGGCGAAGTCGTCATTCCGGGCAACATTCTGGTCCGTCAACGCGGTACCAAGTTCTATCCCGGCGCCAATGTCGGCATGGGCAAGGACCACACCCTGTTCGCCAAGGAACCGGGTAAGGTCGTGTTCCGCCACAAGGCCGAAGGTCGCACCTTCGTGTGCGTCGAGCCGCTGCCGGAAGCCGCTGAATAATCAGCCGTTTCCCGCGCTCGGGTTTTTTGATCAGGGGAACGGTTCGCCGTTCCCCTTTTCGTATTTGCACATCAAGGTTTCCCCATGAAGTTTCTCGACCAAGCCAAGATTTTCATCAAAAGCGGTGACGGCGGTGCCGGTGCCGTCAGCTTCCGGCGCGAGAAGCACATGGAGTTCGGCGGCCCCGACGGGGGCGACGGCGGACGCGGCGGCGACGTCATCGTCGAATGCGTGGCCAACCTGAACACCCTGATCGACTATCGCTACCAGCAGCATTTCAAGGCGGCCAAGGGCAACCATGGCATGGGCCAGCAGCGCACCGGCGGCAAGGGCGACGACATCGTGCTGAAGGTGCCGGTGGGCACCCAGATCCTGGACGAAGAACGCGACATGGTGGTGGCCGACCTGACCGAGGCCGGTCAGCGTCTGGTGCTGCTGCGCGGCGGTGACGGCGGTTTCGGCAACCTGCATTACAAGACCAGCACCAACCAGGCGCCGCGCCGCGCCGATCCCGGTTGGCCGGGCAAGGAAATGTGGGTGTGGTTGAAGCTGAAGCTGATCGCTGATGCTGGTCTGGTGGGGTTGCCCAATGCCGGCAAGTCCACCTTCTTGTCCGCCGTGTCCCGCGCGCGGCCCAAGATCGCCGATTACCCGTTCACCACGCTGCACCCCAATCTGGGCGTGGTCTATTACGGGAGCGAAGAATTCATCGTCGCCGACATCCCCGGCCTGATCGAAGGTGCCCACGAAGGTGCCGGCATCGGTGACCGCTTCCTCGGCCACATCGAACGCTGCAGGGTGTTGCTGCACCTGATCGACGGGACCCAGGACGACGTGGCCGAGGCTTACCGCGTGGTGCGCGGCGAGCTGGAAGCCTATGGCGGCGGTCTGGCCGACAAGCCGGAAGTGGTGGCGCTCAACAAATGCGACTCGCTGCTGGCCGAGGACATCAAGGAAAAGCTGGAAGCCCTGGAAGAAGCCTGCGGCCACAAGGTCTATCCGCTGTCCGGCGTCTCGGGCATCGGCTTGAAGGAAATCCTCGGCACGTTGCTCAACCACATCAAGACGTCCAAGGAAGAGGAACCGGGTATTGTCGCCGCGTCCTCGGCCATCGGCGCCGGCAAGCGTGGCCAGGAAGGCTTCTTCCGTCGCCGCAAGGACGCCGCGGATCCGGATGCCGAGTTCGAGGAAGGCTATTGGGGCCCCGACGGCGAATGGATCTGGTACGAGGACGAGGATTCCGACGAAGAGGAAGAGGTCTCGGAAGCCGATGAGGCCGAGGATCCCGACGACGAGGAAGAAGAGGATTTCGTCGACGAGGATGACGGCGAAGACGAAGATGATGACGAAGACGACGACCAGCATCATCGCTGAATCCCGACGGCTGATCGTCAAGATCGGCTCGTCGCTGCTGGTGGACGAAGCCACCGGCCAAATCCGGCGCGCCTGGATGGATTCCTTGTGCGACGACGTGGCCCGCCTGCGGGCTCGCGGTCAGGATGTCATCTTGGTGTCGTCGGGGGCGGTGGCAGTCGGGCGCAAGCATCTGGGCCTGGTGCCGCCTTTGCGTCTGGAAGAAAAGCAGGCGGCGGCGGCCACCGGGCAAATCCGCTTGGCCCACGCCTATCAGGAAGCCTTGGCCCGGCATGGCATCACCGTGGCCCAGGTGCTGCTGACCCTGGCCGATTCCGAGGACCGGCGGCGGTTCCTCAACGCCCGCAATACGCTCGACACCCTATTGCGTCTGGGCGCGGTGCCGGTGATCAACGAGAACGACACGGTGGCCACCACCGAAATCCGCTTCGGCGACAACGACCGCTTGGCGGCGCGGGTGGCGCAGATGTCGGGCGCCGATTCCCTGGTGCTGTTTTCCGACATCGACGGGCTTTACACCGCCGATCCGCGCAAGAATCCCGACGCCCGCTTCCTGGCCCAGGTCACCGAGATCACCCCCGAAATCGAGGCCATGGCCGGCGATCCCGGTTCCAGCGTCGGCACCGGCGGCATGGTCACCAAGTTGACGGCGGCGAAAATCTGCCTGTCGGCGGGCTGCCGCATGGCCATCTGCAAGGGCGAGCCGCTGCATCCGCTGACCGCCTTGGAGAACGGGGCGCGGGTGACTTGGTTCCTGCCGTCGGCGACACCCAAGACAGCGCGCAAGCAATGGATCGCCGGGTCCATGTCGCCCCTGGGCAGTCTGCATCTGGATGACGGCGCCGTACGCGCGCTTTCCTCGGGCAAAAGCCTGTTGCCGGCCGGCGTGCGGGCGGTGGACGGCGAATTCGACCGTGGCGATTGCGTGCTGGTGCGCGACGCCCAGGGCCGTGTCGTCGCCCGTGGCCTTTCCGCCTATTCGTCCGACGACGCCCGGCTGATCATGGGACGCAAATCGGCCGATATCGAAGGTGTGCTTGGCTTTCGCGGCCGCGACGAAATCATCCACCGCGACGATCTGGTGATGGAGGGGTAGGTTCGCATAATAATGTGATGATCGCACAATAATGTGTATGATCATGCGCATGTTTATGTGATCCGCGGGTGAACATGATGGCCGATTTCGCTTTTGATCCCGACGCGCCGAAGAAACCCACCAACCTGTCCATCAATGCCAGCCTGCTCGAGGCTGCCAAGCAGATGAAAATCAACGTTTCCAAGGCGTGCGAACGTGGATTGCAGATGCAGATCGCGGAAATCCAAGCCAAGCGTTGGCAACAGGAAAACGCTGAGGCGCTGGACTCTTCGAACGCTTTTGTCGAGGCGAATGGTTTGCCGCTGGCCAAGTTTCGGCAGTTCTAAGGATGGCGCAATTCGACTTTTATCCGTTCGAGGACGGTTATCTGCTGGATGTGCAATCGGCGCTGATGGACCGCCTGAACACTCGGATGATTGTGCCGCTTTTGCCCATCGGGCGGGCGCCGAAGCCGGCGGAACGCTTGAACCCGGTGTTCACCATCGGCGCGGCGCGTTACGTCATGGTCACCCAGTTCATGGGGGCGGTGCCGGTGGCGGAATTAAAAGAGAAGGCGGGGTCGTTGGCCCACGAGCATTTTGTGATTAAATCCGCCATCGACATGGTGTTCGACGGCGTCTGACGGAAACCTGATGATGACGACCGACATTCAAACCTTGATGCATGATTTGGGTGACCGCGCCCGTGCCGCCGCTCGGGTGTTGGCCCAGGCCAGCGATGCCGCCAAGAAGGACGCGCTGCTGACCGCCGCCGCCGAGATCCGCAAGCACGCGCCCGCCATCAAGGCGGCCAACGCCAAGGACATGGAAGGCGGCCGCGCCAAGGGCCTGACCGCCGCCTTGCTGGACCGGCTGATGCTGGACGACAAGCGCATCGAGGCCATGGCCAAGGGGCTGGAAGAGGTTGCGGCTTTGCCCGATCCGGTGGGCCGGGTGCTGTCGGAATGGGACCGTCCCAACGGCCTGCACATCCAGCGGGTTTCCGTGCCTTTGGGGGTGATCGGCATCATTTATGAAAGCCGTCCCAACGTCACCGCCGACGCCGCCGCGCTTTGCCTGAAATCGGGCAACGCCGCCATCCTGCGCGGCGGTTCGGAAAGCTATCATTCCGCCGTGGCGATCATGGAGGCTTTGCGCACCGGCATCCGCGTCGCCGGCCTGCCCCATGATTGCGTGCAGATGGTGCCCACCACCGACCGCGCCGCTGTCGGCATGATGCTGTCCATGGACCGCCATATCGACGTCATCGTGCCGCGTGGCGGCAAGGGGCTGGTGGCTCGGGTCAAGGCGGAAAGCAAGGTGCCGTTGTTCCAGCACCTGGAAGGCATCTGCCACACCTATGTGGACCGCGCCGCCGACCTGGACATGGCCAAGTCCGTGGTGCTGAACGCCAAGATGCGGCGTACCGGGGTGTGCGGTTCCACCGAGACCTTGCTGGTGGACCAGGCGGTGGCCGCCACCCATCTGGCGCCCCTGGTCACCATGCTGCTGGATGCCGGCTGCGAAGTGCGTGGCGACGCGGCGACTCAGGCCGTCGATTCCCGCGTGGTCGCCGCCAGCGATGCCGATTGGGACACCGAATACCTGGATTCCATCATTTCGGTGAAGCTGGTGCAGGGCGTCACCGGCGCGGTGGAGCACATCAACCGTCATTCCAGCCAGCACACCGAATGCGTCATCACCAACGACGCCGCCACCGCCGAAGCCTTCATGAACGGCTGCGACTCGGCCATCGTCTGCTGGAACGCCTCCACCCAGTTCGCCGATGGCGGCGAATTCGGCATGGGGGCGGAAATCGGCATTTCCACCGGCCGCATGCATGCCCGTGGCCCGGTCGGCGTCGAGCAGCTGTGCACCTTCAAGTACAAGGTGCTGGGCAGCGGCCAAACCCGGCCGGGCTGAGCCGCCATGCGTCCGCCCAGCCCCTGGGGCGACAACCGCAAGGTCCGTGTCGGCCTGTTGGGCGGATCGTTCAACCCCGCCCATGACGGTCACCGCCACGTGGCCGAGCTGGCGCTGCGTCTTCTGGGTCTGGATCAGGTGTGGGCCATGGTCAGCCCGCAGAACCCGTTGAAGGATGCGGACGGCATGGCGCCGCAGGTGCTGCGCCTAGCCTCGGCCAAGGTGGTGATGGAACGCCATCCGCGGCTGTCGGCCACGGATATCGAGACCCATCTGGGCACCCGCTATACCGCCGACACCCTGGAACAGCTGAAGACGCGCTTTCCCCGCGTGCGTTTCGTCTGGCTGATGGGGGCCGACAATCTGGCGCAGATGCACCGCTGGAAACGCTGGCGGCACATCTTTTCCGCCGTTCCCATTGCGATTTTGGCGCGTGCTCCTTATTCTCGGAAGGCTTTGGCCGCACCCGCGGCCCAAGCCATGGGGCATTCCCGGCGGCCGGCCGGGGCGGCCAGGACTTTGGCCAACATGGCGACACCGGCTTGGGTTTTCATGCATACGCCTTTGCATCCGGCCTCGGCCACCGAGATCCGGGCCAGGATGGGGCTTTTGAAAAAGGAGCGTTACGATTCAACCCCGACCTAAATCCGCCGCTTTGACGGCGGAAGAACTGGTGGCCCTGGTCACCTCGTCCCTGGACGACGACAAGGCCGAGGACGTCTCGGTCGTCGACCTGCGCGGCAAGACCAGCATGGCCGACCACATGGTCATCGCCACCGGCAATTCCAGCCGCCATGTGGGTTCCATGGCCGACCACCTGATGGAAAAGCTGAAACATGCCGGCCAGCCGGTCAGCGCCGAAGGCATGCCGCAATGCGACTGGGTGCTGATCGACGCCGGCGACATCATCGTCCATTTGTTCCGTCCGGAAGTCCGCGCCTTCTACAATCTGGAAAAGATGTGGGGCATCGCCCGGCCGGAAAGCCGTCCGGCCTGATCCTTGCGCCTGTGGCTGGCCGCCGTGGGCCGGGTCAAACCCGGCCCCGAACTTGACCTGTTCAACCTTTATGGGAAGCGTCTTGCCGCACCGCTGAACGTGCGCGAGGTCGAGGAAAAACGCCCATTGCCCACGCCCGAGCGCATGTCCCGCGAAGCTGAACTGCTGCTGGCGGCCATTCCGCCCCAGGCGGTGGTGGTGGCGTTGGACGAACGCGGCAAAAGCGTCGGTTCGGTGGACTTCGCCAACCGCCTGACCCGTTGGCGCGACGACGGGGTGGCCGATCTGGCCTTCCTGATCGGCGGTGCCGACGGCCATGGACAGGCGGTGCGCGACCGTGCCGCCTGGTTGTTGTCGTTCGGCGGCATGACCTGGCCGCACATGCTGGTCCGCGCCATGCTGGCCGAACAATTGTGGCGGGCCCAGGCCATCGCCCAGGGGCATCCCTATCACCGTGCTTGAATTGTTTCAGACAACAGGCGAGGATGAATGGCGGGGGTTAATAGGGAGAGGGCCGCGAGTGGACACTGAGATTCCGCCGGAAGAACTGTCCGGGTACGAGGAATATCGGGCCAAGGTCGAGGGAACGAACATCAGCTCGCAGACCTTGCTGGCCACTGACTACCTGAACCACTTCAACGAAATCGTCATGCTGCTGGACATGTTGCCGGACATGCCCGACATGATCGAAGAGTGCAAGGCCTGGGCCCCCAAGGACTATAAGTCCCACTTCGCCGATTCCACCTTTTCGGACAAGCAATTGGCCATCGAGGCCTATGACCGCGTGCCGTCCAAGTACCGCAAGCCGTTCGAGGAAACCATCGGTCAGATCAACACGCTGTTGTTGGATGGCCTGGACCGTCTGGACCATCTGATCGCCGAAGGGGCCGAGACCGAGCACTTGCAGGAAAGCTGCCGGGGAATCAGCCGGGCGGCGCAGTTGCTGATGGATTGCGCCTCGGGCATCATCCACGGCGGCGCCCGCGCCATGGTCCAGTCGGAAATCGACGGCCTGCTGGGGCGCTGACCGGTGCGCGGCGAGGTGCTGCTGTTCCTGCCCCGCGCTGCCGGCCTGGTCATCACCGACGAATTCCGCAGCCAGATTTATGGCGACATCGCCATCACGTCCCTGGGCAAGCCCAGGCTGGCCCACCAGCGCGAGACCTTTCGCTTTTCCCTGACCATCACTTGGGGCGGGACGGAATGTCGCCGTGACTTCGACGATCTGGGCGAAGCGCAGTCCTTCGCCGAGGACTTCCTGCGTTCACGCGGGGCCTTGGGTTAAGATTTCCCGCACCCGTCGCCGCAAGGCCGGCAAGACGCTTTCCCCGAACCATGGATTGGCCTTTTCCCAGGCATTGGTCCGCCAGGACGGATGCGGCAGCGGCCAGTATCGCGGGCCGTAATCGGCGTGGTCGCGCACGGTTTCGGTCATGGTGGCGCGGCGCTTGTCCTTCAGCGCGAAGGCTTGGGCGTAAGAGCCCACCAACAAGGTCAGTTCGATGTGCGGCATCAAAGCCAGAACCTGAGGGTGCCACAGCGGTGCGCATTCCGGCCGAGGCGGCAGGTCGCCGCCGTTGGCGGCGCGGCCGGGATAGCACAAGCCGGTGGGCAGGATGGCGACGCGGCTGTCGTCATAGAACGTCGTCTCGTCCATCTCCAGCCATTGCCGCAAGCGTTGCCCCGACCGGTCGTTCCAGGGGATGCCCGTCTCATGCACCTTGGTGCCGGGGGCTTGTCCGATGATCAACAGTCGGGCGGTGGCGCTGGCGCGCAGAACCGGGCGTGGCCCCAGGGGCAGGTGTGGGGCGCACAGTGTGCAGGCCCGAGCTGCGGCCACGATGTCGTCCAGATGGCTCATGGTTAGAATTTATTGATCCCGAAGGTCGTGTTCCAGGTTTATCCGGAAAGAAAATGCTGCTAATGCAGGGGTGATAAATAAGCGTGACCACAAGATGACCGACAGCGCCGCAGGCAACAGGACCAGGCTTTTCCGACGTCGCACCCTGACCAGGGTGGGGGCGTGGGTCGGTTTGTTGCTGCTGGTGATGGACATCGTCTTGGGCACCGCCATTCCGGTGGCCCGTGCCGCCCAGGACCTGTCGCCCATTCCGGTGGCCGACCTGGCGATCTGCACCATGGACGGCGTGGTTGCGGCCCAAGGCCAGGACGGCGGCAACGCGCCGGCGGAAGCCAGCGTCTTCTGTTCGGCCTGTTTGCCCTTGGTGCAGATGTTGGCCCCGCCGGTGGCCCCGGCCTTCGCTGTTCCGGCCCGCATTCACGCCTATGTCGTCGAGGCCCCGGTTCTGCCCTGGCGGACCCAGCATCGCGCCCTGGGCTTTTCCGCCCGCGCCCCCCCACTGTCCGTCTGACCCGAAATTTTCTGTTTCGCAGCGGCAGGCCTGACGGCGTGCCGTGCCGATAATTCTTGTTCGGAGTTCCGACGTGACCACACGCACCCCCTTCGCGGGCCTGCGCGGCGCCCTGCTGGCGTCCGCCGCCCTGACCCTGTTCGTCTGCCCGGTTCGGGCGGAAGATGTCAAAAAGACGGAAGACGACAAAGCCACCAGCCTGCCCGAGGTGGTGGTCACCGCGCCCGCCATGGAACAGCCCATGGTCATCGAAACCGACACCGCCAACCCCCGGACCCCCATTCCACCGGCTGACGGCGCCGGCTATCTGAAGAACATCCCCGGCTTCTCGGTGGCCCGCCAGGGCGGCATCGACGGCGACCCGGTGCTGCGCGGCATCGGCGGCTCGCGCCTGAACGTGCTGTTGGACGACGCGCCGTTGCTGGGTGGCTGCCCCAACCGCATGGACCCGCCCACCGCCTATATCTTCCCCAATTCCTTCGACAAGCTGACGGTGTTGAAGGGGCCGCAAAGCGTGGTCCATGGCGGCAGCGCCTTAGGCACCATCCTGGTGGAGCGCGAAGCGCCCAAGTTCGAGAAGACGGAAATCCGCGGCAGCGCCAGCGCCCTTTACGGCAGCCACGACCGCAACGACCAGGTGGTGGACGCTGAAGGCGGGTCCAAGGAAGGATTCGTCCGCGCCATCGCCACCCATTCGTCGTCCGACGACTACCGTGACGGCAACGGCGACGCCTTGCACAGCCGCTATTGGCGCTATAGCGGCACCGCCATGGTGGGCTGGACCCCCGATGCCGACACCCTGATCAAGCTGACCTATGACGAAAGCGACGCCCAGGCGGCCATGCCGGGCAAGATGATGGACGGCACCATGTTCAAGCGCCAGGGCGTCAACCTGGAAGCCAGCCGCGAGAACATCACCCCCTGGCTGTCCAAGGTGAAGGCCCAGGCCTATCACAACTACGTGGACCACATCATGGATACCTATTCCATGCGCTACAACAACAGCGGCATGGGCACCATGACGGCGGCCAGCCAGGTGGACCACCTGATGCAGGGCGGCAAGCTGAACGCCGAGATGACCCCCGACGCCGCCACCTTGATCACGGCGGGCGTCGACTTCAATCATGACGAACACTCGTCGCGGTCGCAGACCCTGGCCGAATATCGCAACGGCGTCGGCCTGGACGGCAAGATGCGGGTGCGCGACATGGAATTCGACACCTTTTCGGGGTTCGGCGAAGTTACCCGCGAGCTTTCGGCCAGCGACCGCGTCATCGGCGGCTATCGCCTGACCCAGGTGCAGGCGACCCGCAACAACAAGCAACCCAATTGGGAAGACGACCGCACCCTGCACAGCGGTTTCGTCCGTTATGAACGCAACCTGGATGTGGGCCTGCCGGTGACCACCTTCGCCAGCCTGGGCCATGTGGAACGCGCCCCCGATTATTGGGAACGCAACAAGGTGACCACCAGCAACCGCACCTTCACCCTGGCCACCGAAAAAACCGAGCAGATCGACCTCGGCGCCTTGTTCAAGCAAGGCCCGTGGCGCGGGTCGGCGTCTTTGTTCTACGCCTATACCGACGACTTCATCTTGGTGTCCAGCAACAACGCCAAAAGCGTCGAGGCCCGGCGCTGGGGTGGCGAGGGCGAACTGGCCTATCAGTTCCTGCCGTCGTGGAGCGTGGAAGGAACCGTCGCCTATGTGCATGGGGCCAACCTGACCGACAACACCGCCCTGGCGCAAACCCCGCCCTTGGATACGTCGCTGGCCGTCAAATACGACGACGGCACCTTCCTGGGCGGCCTGCACATGCGGGCGGTGGCCGGGCAGCACCGGGTCGACACCGGCTGGGGCAGCGTCATCGGCCAGGATATCGGTGAAACCGGCGGCTTCGCCGTGTTCTCGGTGAATGGCGGCTGGCGGGTGACCCAAACGGCCACCCTGACCGCCGGCATCGACAACATCTTCGACAAGGCCTATGCCGAACACATCAGCAAGACCGGCAGCTGGGCTGGCGGCGATTTGGCCGCCTACAACGACACTGTCCGCGTCAACGAGCCGGGCCGCACTTTCTGGATGCGTGGTTCGCTGACGTTCTAAACCCTGCTAGGATCGGGGCGGGTCGGTTTTCCGGCCCGCCTTGTTCCGCCTGCGGGGCGTCCCCACATGCGGTCCGTCACAACATGTGCAAGGACCGAAAATGGCTAGCATCACTTTGAAGGGCAACCCTGTCTCCACCGTTGGCGACCTGCCGCCCGTGGGAGCCAAGGCCCCCGGCTTTTCCCTGACCCGCACCGATCTGTCCGATGTGTCGCTGGCCGACTTGGCCGGCAAGACCGTGATCTTGTCGGTGTTTCCCAGCGTTGACACCCCCACCTGCGCCACCTCGGTTCGCAAGTTCAACGCCGAAGCGTCCAAGCTGAACAACACCGTGGTGGTGTGCGCCAGCGCCGACCTGCCTTTCGCCCACAAGCGCTTTTGCGGCGCCGAAGGGCTGGACAACGTGGTGTCGGCGTCGGACATGCGCGACAAGGATTTCGGCAAGCGTTACGGCTTGACCATCACCAGCGGCCCCCTGGCCGGCCTGTTGGCCCGCGCCGTCGTGGTCATCGGTGCCGACGGAGTGGTCAAGCATTCCCAGTTGGTCCCGGAAATTTCCAGCGAACCCGATTACGCTGCCGCCCTGGCCGTCCTCGGCTGATGCTGCCGTCCATCCACGATTTCCGCACCGAAGCCTTCGACCCCAGTCGGTATGCCCGGCTGGGGGAAGATTGGTGGGTGGCCGCCGCCGACGTGGAGGGCAGTACCAAACTGGCCAAGCAAGGCCGCGACCGCGAGGTCAACTTCGTCGCCGGGGCGGCGGTGGCGGCCATGGCGGCGGCCATCGGCAGCCATCCTGACCCGGCCGCCTGCCAGTTCGGCGGTGACGGCGCGGTGGCGGTGGTGCCGCCCGAACGGGTCGATGAGGTGCGCCGCGCCTTGGCGGCCTTGGGCTGGTGGGCGGCCCATGACATGGAAGTTCCCTTGCGCGTCGGCATGGTGCCGGTGGCGGAACTGAACGCCGCCGGCCATCAGGTCCTGGCGGCGCTGCACGACTTCGGCAATTGCAACGCCTTCGGCCAGTTCCTGGGCTCGGGCGTGCCCAGTGCGGAAAGCTGGATGAAGGCGGACCAGCGCTGGCGGGTGCCGCTGCAAGAAGGCGAGGTCCCCGGACTGGAAGGTCTGTCCTGCCGGTGGGAGCCGATTCCGCCACGGCGTGGCCACGTGCTGTGCGTGATCATCGACCCGGTGGACGACGATCTGGCGGCGGTGGCCCAGGTGCTGGCGCGGCTGGAAAGCATCGTCCCCACCGAACAGGCGGCGCCCTTGGGGGACGGCGAGGACCTGACCCCGGTGGTGGTGCCGCGCCGGCGCCTGTTGGGCATCGAAGTGCGCACCGGGACGTTGGGCAAGCGGCTGAACCGTCTGCTCCGCGCCGTGGTCGGCAGCTTCATCCTGGGCATGGTGCATCGCCTGGGCGGGCGTGTGGGCGGTCTGGACGTTGATTTCTACCGCCGCAAGGTGGCGGAACGCTCGGATTACCGCAAACTGGCGGGTGGCCCGCGTCTGGTGCTGGACGTCACCGCCGGGGAAGACGCCCGCATCGAAGCCCTGCTGTCGGAAGCCGAAGCCCAGGGGCTGATCCATTTCGGACTGGCCCGCAGCGACGCCACCACCATGACCTGCATGGTCGGCGACTTTTCCGCCGACCGCCACGTGCATTTCGTCGATGGCCAGGGGTTGGGCTTCTGGCGCGCCTCGGTCATGCTGAAGAACAAGCTTAAACCTGCGCCTTGACCGGCTCGACGAAGGTGGAGATGCGGCGCAGCGCCCGCAGCCGTTCCACCTGCGGCTCGCTAAGCCTTGTGTTGGCGGCCAGGATCAGGTGTCCGTTGGTCAGGCGGATGTCGGACAGAACCAAGGTTCCGGCCCGAAGCGCCGCCACCGGCACTTCCACCACGGTGACCGAGGTGGGGTCCTCGCGTTCGCACAGCACCTCTTTGATTTTTTTCAAGAGCAGCGGGTCATAGCGCTTTTCGTTCTTTTCCAATTCGTAGAACGCCGTTGGCGTGGGGGCGCCGGCCCCCGAATAGTCCAGCAAGTCCTTCAGGATTTTCAGGATGCGGGCATCCAGCGGGATCATGCCGCCCGATGGTCCGCCCGATGGAAAGCCGGTGCCGTCGTAATTGCGGTCCTGCAGATAGACGATCTCGGCCACCGGCCCCAGGCGCGGGATGTTCATGATCAGGTTGCGTCCCGCTTCGGGGGCGCGTTCGAACAAGGAGGCCTCGTCCGGGGTCAGTGCGTTGCCGTCGCGTTTCTTGGACAGCAATTCCGGCGGGATCGACACCAATCCCAGCGGCACCAGGGCGGCGGCCACTTCCAGTTGCCAGCGCACCGGCAGGTTCAGTTCCTTGGTCAGCCGGCGCACCCACTCGCGCAGGCGGTTGCTGTGGGCCGAGGCGACGGGATCGTTCATGGACACCACGTCCACCAACAGCTTGACGCTGCCCGCCAAGGTCTTTTCCAGCAATTCCTTTTCCGCCGTCACCAGCCGGTACTGGTCCAGCCCGGCCTGCAGGCCGGGGGCCAGTGTTTCGGCCGGGCACGGCTTGGTGAAGAAGCGGAATATGTTGCCCAGGTTGATGGCGTCGATGGCGGTCTGCTGGTCGGCGTTGCCGGTCAGCATCATGCGCACGGTGTCGGGCGACAATTGGCGGATCTTGGACAGGGTTTCGATCCCATCCATGCCGGGCATGCGCATGTCGGACAGCGCCACGGCGAAGGGGGCGCCTTCGGCGTTGGCCTGTTTCACCAGATCCAGGGCGGCGGCGCCGCCTTCGGCGGTGACCAAGGTGAATTGCTTGCGCAAATGCCGCTGCAGACCCGACAGCAGGTTGGGATCGTCGTCGATCAGCAAGATGCGTTCGTTCATGGCTTTTCCTCGGCGCTGATGGTCTGGGCCAGTTGGGTCAATCGGGGCAGTTGGTCCACCAGACCGGCTTTATGTACATAGTCGGTGTCCAGGCGGCGGCCTTCGTCGGCGCCGTGGGGCAGGGGCGGGAAGGTCGGCCCCAGGGCACGGGCCAGGTGGACGGCGCTGAGCAGCAGGTTGCTGGTGTGGCCGGCCTGGCTGGGGCGAGGGGCGTGGGCGACCGCTTCCACCGTCGGGTCGGCAAACCCCCAAAGTCCCAGCAGATAGGCCCCCACATGGCCGTGATGAACGCCATAGGCCGCCATCTCCAGCTCGTGAACCGGGACGTCGGGGCCGGTCCCTGCCAAAGTCTGGATGTAGGAATCGCCGTGGCAATCCAGCAGGACCAAGGCCCCCACATTGGACAAAAGCGCGGCGCAGCCGGCGGCCTCGGCCTGGGCGGTGGTGGCTCCCAGGGCGGCGGCCATGTGCTTGGCCAGCCGGCTCAGTTCCAGGCCGTGGCGGTTCAGCCCCTCGATATAAGGCGCGGCGTGCGACGACCCGGCGAAAAGTCGGAAGATGGCGGTCTTGACCATCAGGGTCTGGATGGTTTCCAGGCCCAGGGTGCGCACCGCCTGCAAGACCGAGCTGACCCGCTGGCCGATGCCGAAATAGGCGGAATTGGTCAATTTCAGGATTTCCGCCGTCATAGCGGTGTCCGACCCGATGATGGCGGCCACCGACGCGGTCGAGCAATGGGGCGAGACCAGTTCGGTATCCAGGCGGATGAACAAGTCGGGCAGGCTGGGCAGGGATTCCAGTCCGCCCAAGGCCCGGCGCATGGATTGCGACGACAGCAGCCGGCGCAGGGCCAGGGGATGGCGGATGGCTTCGCGTAGGGATTCGCCCTCGCACGGTTTCGCCAGATAAAGATGCGCCGGGCCGATGGTGCGCAGCACCGAGTCGCTGTCGGCATAGCCCGACAGGATCACCCGGATGGTTTCCGGGTAATCCTGGCGGATGTGGGACAACAGGGTGGCGCCATCCATGCCGGGCATGCGCATGTCCGACACCACCACGTCGAAGGGGCCATTTTGGGTCATGGAAAACAGGGCGGCTTCGCCGGACAGGTGGAATTCCATCTCCCATTCGCTGGTCATCGGGCGCATGAAGCGCTTCAGTCCCTGCAGGATGTTGGGTTCGTCGTCGACGAAGCAGATGCGGGTTTTCTTGCTCATGCTGGACCTGCTTCGGCGGAAGTGTCGATGGGAAGGGTGACGACGAATTCGGCACCATCGCCTTGGTTGCCGTTCACCTCCAGCTTTCCGCCGTGTTTGATCTTGACCACGTCCAGGCAGATCGCCAAGCCCTGGCCGGTGCCCTTGCCCACGGATTTGGTGGTGAAGAAGGGATCGAAAATCTTTTCCAGGATGGCCGGCGATATGCCGGTGCCGCTGTCCTTGACGCTGATGCGGACGAAACCGTCCTGATGGCTGGTGCTGACCCGGATGGTGCCGGGAAGCGGTTTGCCCGAGGCTTCGATGGCATGGGCGGCGTTGATGATCAGGTTCAGGAACACCTGGTTGATTTCGCCCGCATGGCAGTTGACCAGGGGCAGGTCGGGGGCGAAGTCGGTTTCCACGGTCGCCACATGCTTCCAAGTGTTGCGGCTGACCGTCAGCGTGCTGTCCAAGGCGCGGTTGATGTCGGTCATCGCCTTGCTGGTGTTGCCGGGATGGGAAAATTCCTTCATGGACAAGACGATGCGGGCCACCTGGGCGACGCCGTCCAGGGATTGCTGAAGCGCGCTTGGCAATTCATCCTTCAAATAGTCGATGTCGGCGCTGTCCCACGCACTGGTGAAGTCGGGGGCGGCGGACAGCAGGCCGCGCGCCAGATCCAGGACCTGGGCCATGTCGGCCACCGAGTCGCGGACGAAGCGCAGGTTGTCGCCCACGTATTGGATGGGGGTGTTGATCTCGTGGGCGATGCCGGCGGCCAATTGGCCGACGCTGGCCAGCCGCGAGGCCTGCAGCGCTTCCTGCTGGGCGTCCTTCAACTGGCGGATGTCGCGGAACGAGATGACGGCGCCGACGCATTTACCCTGCTGGCGCAGCGGCGAGCAGGCGAAGGCGACATTCAGCTTGCGCCCGGTACCGGTGACGAACCAGGCGTCATCCTGGCGCAACGGGTATCCTTCCCGTATCACTGTGGGAAGGGCCGAGTGGCTGAATTCCCGGCCGTCCAGGCGCAGCACCTGATCCAGGGGCAAGCCTTCGATGGCGCCACAGTCCAACGCCGCATGGGCCGAGGAATTGGCGAAGGTGGTCATGCCGTTCCGGTCGACGACCAAGACCCCTTCGAACAGGTTTTCGGTGATGGCCTGCAGGCGTTGGCGTGACGCCGCCAATTCGGCGGTGCGCTCGGCCACTTGGCGTTCCAGGATCTGCTGTTGTTCGGCCAAGGTGCGTTCGTAAAGCCGGCGCAGGGTGACGTCGCGGAACACCACCACCGCGCCCATCACCTGATCCTGCTCCAGGATGGGGGCGACCAGATATTCCACCTGAATGTGATGACCGTCGGCATGCTTGAACGCGGCGTCGTCAACCTTTTGCGCCAGCCCGGCGGTATAAGAACGGTGGATGGGATCGTCGTCGGCTGCCATCACCGTCCGGTAATCCGCCCCGATCAACGCTTCGCCCTTCAATCCGACCAGTTCGGCGGCGGCCCGGTTGGCGAAGCTGACCCGGCCCGTGGTGTCCAGGCCGATGATGCCGTCACCGGCGGAATCCAGAATCAACTGATAACGGCGCTGCAGCCGGTCCAGGGCTTCCTCGCGTTCCTTCAGCAAGGTGATGTCGGTGCGGACCGCCACCACGCCGCCGTCGGCGGTGCGGTACTCGCGCGACAACAGCCAACGGTTCCCGTGCAGATGCATGACGGAAGGCGCGCCGTCGGCGATGCGGTGGATGCGCAGCCGCTCCTCCACCCATTCCTCGCGGCTGACACCTTCGATGACGAACATGGCAACGGTCTGCGGATTGCTGATGATGTCGGTGAAGGTCATTCCTTGCGACAGCAGGTTGTCGATGGCGGAAAAAACCCGTTTGCACTCGTTGTTGTGCAGGACAAGGCGGTCTTGCGAGTCGTAGACGGCGATGCTGTCGCTGATGCCCTCGATGGCGTCGGCCAGTTGCTGGCGGGCCTGCTGTTCGCGACGCTCGGCCATCACTTCGCGGGTGATGTCGGCGCCGACACCGCGATAGCCCAGGAAACCGCCATGGTGGTCGAACATGGGGATGCCGCTGATACGGATGTAACGACCGTCCTTGCCGCCCAGGGGGCCGACGGGAAAGACCACGTCGCGAAACGGCAGATGGGCTTCCAGCTGTTCCAGATGGGGGCGGCGGATCGCTTCGTCGCAATCGGCCAGGCCCAGGTCCATGTAGGAAAAGCCCAGGACCGCCGACGGCTTGACCCCCAGCACGGCGCCGATGCGTTCGGAAACGAAGGTCAGGCGGTGTTCGCCATCGGTTTCCCAGAACCAGTCCGATGCCGATCCCGCCAGGTCGCGGAAACGGCTTTCGCTTTCGCGCAATTCCGCTTCGGCCTGCTTGCGGGACGTGATGTCGCTGATGGTGGCGACGAACAGCGGGCCGTCACTGGTGTTGATTTCGGTCAGGATCAGCCACAGGGCGATCTGGCTGCCATCGGCCTTGCGGCCCACGGTTTCGGTGCCTTCATCCGGGGTGGGGACGCAATCGTGGTGCGGGATCAAGACATTCAGGCACGCCCCCAGCAATTCGGCCTGGTCATAGCCGAAGATCGAGACGGCGGCCTTGTTGCACGACTGGATGGTGCCGTCGACCCCCAAGGTGATCACCGCCTCGCCGGAATTGTCGATCACCGCCGCCAGACGCGATTCGCTGTGGCGTAGCGCGGTTTCGCGGGTGTCGATGGCTTGCGCCATGCTGGCGAAAGCTTCCACCAGTTGCCCCACTTCTCCGCCGGCCCGGGGCAGGCGGATGCCGGCTTGACCGGCGGCCAACGCCTTGGCCGCCCGCATCAAGCCGGCCAGCGGCGTCAGCAGCCAGCGGGCTTGCAGATGCACCACCAGGGCGGTGCCCAGCAGCAGCAGCACGATCACCATCACTTCCATGTTCACCAAGATGTTCAGGCTTTCGGCGATGGATGCGGTGATGTCGGTGGCGATGCTCAGCGTTCCCAGTTCACGGGTGCCGGCCATCAGCGGAATGCTGAACCGGGGGATGGTCGAGGGGGCCGCGGCTTCGGTCAGCGGATACAGCAGCCGCCCGTCGGGACGGCGCAGGGTGAGCGATCGCCACCACAGGCGATCCGCCCACACCTCGGTCAGGGTGTCGTGAAGCTTGGCGAAGTCGTGGGTGAGCAGATCCGGCGTGACGGCCAGCGCCACCATCCGCAGGGCCTGCCGCTCCGATTGCAGCTTGTCGGCGATCAGGCGTTGCTTCAGCACGTCGAAGATGACGAAGTGCATCACCGTCAGCACCGCCACCATCAAGGCGGCGAAGGGCAGCAGCAATTTGGTCCGGGCGCTCATTTTATTGTTCTTCGACATAGAAGTCTTGCAGGCCCAGGCTGTCCAGCCCGGCGTAATCAGCCGCGCTGGCCGGCCTGGGATCGCGCATGGGGATTTCGGCGACGCGCTGCTTTCCTTCCGGCGTGCCGGAAAAGGCCAGGAACGCCTGGACCACGGCGTCACGCTGGGCCGCGCTCAGCCGGGGATGGGCGGCCAAGGGGTGGGGGGGGAAGGATGCGGTTTGATAAATGATCCGCAGCTTTTGGCGCGATTCGGCTGGAAACAGATCGAAGGTGGCGGCAATGCCGCAGGCGGCGTCGGCTTCGCCCAGGATCACCGCCAAATAGGCCGAGGAATGGGACTTGACGTATTTTTCGGTGACGGTGATGTGGAACTTGCGGGCGAATTCCGCCCGCGGCAGCAAGGCGGCACCCAGGGCGTTGGGGGACGGAAAGGCCACCACCTTGCCGTCCAGTTGCTCGACCCGGTTCAGCGGCGAGTCCTGGGCCACCACGACGATGCCCGACAGGTCGCCGCTGAAGTCGCGGACCAGGGGCACGTATCCCTGGCGCTTGCTGGCTACCACGTAGTCATAAGGGTTCATGTAGGCCAGGTCGTATTCGCCGGCCATCAGGCTTTTTTCGAAGGCCGGAATGCTGGGGGGCACGTCCAGGCGGAAGGTCAGCCCGGTCTGGTGCTCCAATCCGTCCAGCAAAGGACGCCAGACGGCATTGATGCGGCGAAGGTCGAATTGCGGCACCACCCCGACGCTGATGGTTTCGGCCGCCAACACCGGGGAGAGGGTCAGGAACGTCGCGAGAACTGCACCGAGTGCGGCTGGCGTTCTCATTTTCTGCACCCCACGTTTAATTTCCAAACACATGTGTTTTCAATTATTTAATAATCTTAGAAAAACTCCTGAACCGATATTAGTGCCGGTTGTGTCCGTGGCTATTATATTTAAGGTCTGTCTTCATCATCCTTTAGTCGGTTCTTTGCCTTGCGAGACGTAAATTGCAAATGCAAACAGTGCATCTGCAATAATCCGTCACGATTGGGGCAAAGTTCCGCAATGCTCGTTTGCTACCCCTCCGGGTTGAATGCGGCGCAGCATGCGCCAGCAGGCTTCAAACCGGAGGGATCATGTCCGACCCCATTTACGAACGGGTGCGCAACAACCCGAAATTCGCCGAACTGGTGCGCCGCCGCGGCCGTTTGGCGGCGCTTTTGTCGGTCGTCGTGCTGGGCGCCTATTATGCCTTCATGATGGTGGTGGCCTTCGCCCCCGATCTGTTGTCCAAGCCCCTGACCGAAGGTGGCGCGCTGACCGTCGGCGCCCCCATCGGCGCCGCCATCATCGTGGTTTCGTGGCTGCTGACCGGGGTTTACTCGCGCTTCGCCAACGGCCCGTTCGAACAGTTGAACAACGACATCGTGCGGGAGACCCTGCAATGATCCGCGCCATCCTTTCCGTCAGCGCCTTGGCGCTGTTGTCCGCCGCCCCGGCACTGGCCGCCGGCGGCGATCTTGGGGCGGTGGAAAAGCAACCGATCAATCTGTCGGCCATCGGCATGTTCCTGGCCTTCGTGCTGCTGACGCTGGGCATCACCTATTGGGCGGCCAACCGGACCAAGTCGGCCAGCGACTTCTACACCGCCGGCGGTGGCATCACCGGTTTCCAGAACGGTCTGGCCATCGCCGGCGACTACATGTCGGCGGCCACCCTGCTGGGTCTGTCGTCCCTGGTCTTCGCCAAGGGTTTCGACGGCTTCATCTACACCATCAGCTTCTTCGTCGGCTGGCCGATCATTTTGTTCCTGATGGCCGAGCGTCTGCGCAACCTGGGGCGCTTCACCTTCGCTGACATCGCCAGCTATCGCCTGGACCAGTCCAAGATTCGCACCTTCGCCGCCTTGGGGTCGCTGGCGGTGGTGTGTTTCTACCTGATCGTCCAGATGGTGGGGGCCGGCCAGCTGATCAAGCTTTTGTTCGGCCTGGATTACGCCGTCGCCGTCATTCTGGTGGGCGTGCTGATGGTGGTTTACGTCACTTTCGGCGGTATGATCGCCACCACCTGGGTGCAGATCATCAAGGCCTGTCTGATGCTGGGCGGCGGTGCCGTCCTGACCCTGCTGGCGCTCAATCATTTCGGTTTCTCGTTGGAAGCCATGGCGCAAAGCGCGGTGGATTCGCACAAGGACGGCATCAAGGCCATGGCCCCGGGCACCATGCTGGCCGACCCGGTTTCCGCCGTGTCCATGTCGCTGGGCCTAGTGTTCGGCACGGCCGCGCTGCCGCATATCATGATGCGCTTCTTCACCGTTCCCAACGCCCGCGAAGCCCGCAAAAGCGTCTTCGTGGCGTCGGGCATCATCGGTTTCTTCTTCCTGCTGGTCTGTGTGCTGGGCATGGCGGCGATCACCATCGTCGGCACCGATCCCCAGTTCTTCGAAGGCGGCAAGGTCGGCGGCAAGCTGATCGGCGGTGGCAACATGCCGATCATGCACCTGTCCAAGGCCTTGGGCGGCGACCTGTTCCTGGGCTTTTTGTCGGCGGTGGCCTTCGCCACCATCCTGGCGGTGGTGTCGGGTCTGGCCTTGGCCGGGGCTTCGGCCATTTCCCACGACATCTACGCCCGCGTCATCAAGAAGGGCCAGTGCACCGAAAAGGAAGAACTGCGGGTGTCCAAGATCGCGTCCCTGTTCCTGGGCGCCTTGGGCGTGCTGTTGGGTATCGCCTTCGAAAAGCAGAACGTGGCCTTCCTGGTCGGCCTGACCTTCGGCATCGCGGCCTCGGCCAACTTCCCCATCCTGATCCTGTCCATGTACTGGAAGGGCCTGACCACCAAGGGTGCCCTGTGGGGCGGCCTGGCCGGCCTGATCTCGGCGGTGACCATGGTCGTGCTGTCCAAGGCGGTGTGGGTGGTGGTGCTGGAAAATCCGGCGCCCATCTTCCCCTACGAGCATCCGGCCCTGTTCTCGATGAGCCTGGCTTTCCTGGTCACCATCGTGGTGTCCAAGCTGGACAAGTCGGCGCAGGCCAAAGCGGAAATCGCCGCCTTCGACGACCAGTTCGTCCGCTCGCAGACCGGCATCGGTGCCGCCGCCGCGTCGAGCCACTGAACTTTTTCACTTGCGTTCTTGCTGTCCGCCGGGCCTTAAAGCCCGGCGGATTTGTTTTTGAAGGGACCATCATGCTTGTTGCGGCCACCCACAGCGGCAGCTTCCACGCCGACGACGTCTTCGCCTTCGCCATCCTGAAGGCCGCAAAGGACGGCGCTGTCCGCCTGACCCGGTCGCGTCTGGTCCAGGATTGGGACGCGGCGGACGTGGTCTTCGACGTGGGCAACGTCTACGACCCGGCCTTGGGCCGTTACGACCACCACATGCGCGACAAGCCGCTGCGCGACAACGGCGAGGCTTATTCCTCGGCCGGGCTGATCTGGCGCGATTACGGTCGCGACGCCATCGCCCGACTGTGCCCGGCCGCCACGCCGGCACAGGTGCAGGTGATCTGGTCCAAGGTGGATAGTGGGCTGATCCGCGACGTCGACCTGATGGACAACGGCGCCATGCAGCGCCATCCCGGTCATTTCTCGACGGTGTTGGAAACCTTCTGCCCGACTTTCGCCGAAGTCGGCGCCGACGAGGACGGCTGCTATTACCAGGCGGTGGGGTTGGCCGACCAGGTGCTGGCCCGCGCCGTGGCCCAGGGCTTCGCTGCGGCCCGGGCTCAGGACGCGGTGTCCCTGGCCGCGCAAAACGCCGAAGACCCGCGCATCGTGGTGCTGGACACGCGGCTGCCGTGGGACGACGCGGTGTTCGACCTGGGTTTGGACCACGTGCTGTACGTCATCCGTCCGGCCGGCAAGGATTGGACGGTGTCGGCGGTGCCGCCCCAGCGTGGCTCGTTCGGCCAACGCAAGTCGCTGCCGGCCAGCTGGGGGGGCTTGCGCGACGGCGAACTGGCACAAATGTGCGGGGTGCCCGACGCCACGTTCTGCCACTCGGCCTTGTTCGTTTGCGGCGCCCTTAGCCGCGAAGGGGCGCTGGCCATGGCGCGCTTGGCGGTGGCGGGGAACTGACGGGCGAACCGAGGAGAGAACCGCTCAGCGGGGCTGGCGCGGGCCGGGCAACCACAGACGGCGCGGCTGGGCATCCATGGCGGCATAGGACAGGGGGGCGTCCGTCGGTGTCGCCGTCTCGGCCTGGGCGACCGATACGGTCTTCCCGCCGAAGCGGTAGGTCATGCCGACCATGAAAGCGTGGTTTTCGTTTTCAGCGCTGAACTTGCTGTTGCCGGAACTGGCCAGCTCCACGTCCTCGGTGGCGAAATACCGGTACTGCGCCTTTACTTGCCAAGCCTTGCTGAGGTCATAGCCGACGCCGACGAAGGCCTGGTAGGCGAAGACCCAGTCTGAATCGTCGACGATGTTGCTGCCCGCTTCGCTCCAGCGGGCGGTCACCTGGGCCATGCCGATGCCGGCACCGACGAAGGGGTGCCATTGTTCGGTCGGCAGAAATTCGTATTGACCGTTGGCCATGAACGACAGCGACGAGGTTCGGCCGCCGGCGCTGTTGACGTCGGTCAGGGTCTTGATGCCGCTGTTGCGGTAGCCGATTTCCAATTCGGCTTTGGGGCCACCGAAATCATAGCCCCCTTCCATCTGTAAAACATAACCGGTCTTACTGCCGATGGTGGCGCTGGTGTTGTTCTGGCCGCTGATTTTGGAATCGGCCAGGACGTTGACGCCGCCGTCGCCCCCCACATACCATTGCGCAAACGCCCCGGATGCCGGCAGCAGGGTGAAGGCAAGCGTTATGGCGGCTTTGCGCAAGATCGTCATGGGATGGGGGCTTTCCGCAAGGGGGGGGCTAATCTTTCGGTCACTGATACCAATAGTTGCTTTGGTGTGCAACGCATACGATCGTTACGAAAACCTGTCGTAAAGTATATTTTCCTTAGGCACGAACTCTGCTAAGTGGTATTACCAAATGGACCGCATCCAAGCCGGTCCAGTCATGCCATGGGAACGTTCATATGCCCGCACATGTCACCCCGCCGGCCGAGATGCCGAAGGATGTCTATTATTTCGGGACCTGTCTGGTTGACCTGTTTTTCCCCGATGCCGGTCTGGCCGGCATGGAGCTGCTGAAGCGCCAGGGAATCCGGGTGGTGTTCCCCCAGGATCAAAGCTGCTGCGGCCAGCCGGCCTTCAATTCCGGTCACCGATCGGAAGCCCGCGAAGTGGCCCGCGCCCAACTGGACGCCTTCCCCGAGGACTGGCCCATCGTGGTGCCGTCGGGGTCGTGCGCCGGCATGATGCGGGTGCATTACCCCGACCTGTTCCAGGGCGACCGTGACGAGGAACGGGCCAAGGCTTTTGCCGGCCGGGTCTATGAGTTGTCGTGGTTCCTGGTCCATGTGCTGGGCCTGGACACCAAGCTGGTGGACAAGGGCGAGAAGGTCACGGTGACCTGGCACGGGTCCTGCCATTCCATGCGCGAGATGGGGGTGGTGGACGAACCCAAGCGGCTGATCCGCGCTTTGTCCAACGTCACCTTGGTGGAAAATCCCCGCGAAAAGGAATGCTGCGGTTTCGGCGGCACTTTCGCGGTGCGCCAGCCGGAAGTGTCCGCCGCCATGGTCGCCGACAAGATCGACGCCATCGGCCAGACCGGGGCTGCCCGCGTGGTGTCGGGCGATTGCGGCTGCCTGATGAATATCGGCGGTGCTTTGGACAAGGCGGGCAAGCCGACGCGGCCCCAGCATCTGGCGGAATTCCTGTTGGAGCGCTGCCATGGCCGCTGATTTTTCCACCCGCGCCCATGACGCGCTGAACAACCCGCAATTGCGC
This sequence comes from Magnetospirillum sp. 64-120, assembly GCA_001898825.1. Lineage (GTDB taxonomy): Bacteria > Pseudomonadota > Alphaproteobacteria > Rhodospirillales > Magnetospirillaceae > Magnetospirillum. Next base: position 336,629 of record MKVK01000014.1, on the reverse strand, counting down.
GCCAATTTCCGCCGTGCCATGGATGGTCTGATGACCAAGCGCGCCGCGCAGTTCGAGGATAAGGACAATTGGACCGCGCTGCGCGCCAAGGGCGCCGCCATCAAGGCCCGCGCCTTGGCCCAGCTGCCCGATTTGCTGGAGGAATTCGAGCAAAAGGCCATTGCCAACGGCATCACCGTGCATTGGGCCGAAACCACCGCCGACGCCAACCGCATCGTCCTGGAAATCCTGACCGCCCACGGCGCCAAGAAGGTGATCAAGGGCAAGTCCATGGTGTCCGAGGAAATGCACCTGAACGCCCATCTGGAAGCCCACGGCATCAAGGCGGTGGAATCGGATTTGGGTGAATACATCATCCAACTGGCGGGCGAGGCGCCCAGCCACATCGTCATGCCGTGCATCCACAAGAACAAGGGCGAGATCGCCCAATTGTTCACCGACAACATCGAGAACCAGCCCTATACCGAGGATGTGGACGCGCTGACGGCGGCAGCCCGCCAAGTGTTGCGGCGTGAATTCGCCAGCGCCGACGCTGGACTTTCCGGGGCCAATTTCCTGGTGGCGGAAACCGGGTCGCTGGTGCTGATCGAAAACGAAGGCAACGGCCGGTTGTCCACCACGTTGCCGCCGTTGCACATCGCCGTCGCCGGCATCGAGAAGCTGGTGGAAAAGCTGGACGACGTGGCGCCGCTTCTGGCGCTGTTGCCGCGTTCGGCCACCGGTCAGGCCATCACCACTTACGTCAACATGATCACCTCCCCGCGAAAGTCCGGCGAACAGGACGGGCCGCGCCAGGTGCATCTGGTGCTGTTGGACAACGGCCGGTCGCGGGTTTACGCCGACGAACAATTGCGCGACACCCTGCGCTGCATCCGCTGCGGCGCCTGCATGAACCATTGCCCGGTCTATTCCCGCGTCGGCGGCCACACCTATGGCTCGGTCTATCCCGGTCCCATCGGCAAGATCCTGACGCCGCAGCTGGCGGGGCTGGACTGCGCCGGCGACCTGCCGCATGCGTCCACATTGTGCAATGCCTGTGTCGAGGTCTGCCCGGTACAAATCCCCATCGCCGACATCCTGGTCCGTCTGCGCACCGAAGCGGCCGAGCCCAGCGCCAGCCCGGCGGTCAAGGGTGCCGGCTCGGGCCATTCGGCGGTGGAAAGCGCCGTGTGGAAGGGCTGGCAGGCCATGTACGCCAATCCCGCCGCTTACAAGGTGGGGACCAAGGCGCTGTCGGTGGTGGGCAACCTGATCCCCGCCGCCGCACCTTTGTTGAAGCAATGGACCAGCGTGCGCACCAAGCCCAAATTCGCGGCCAAGACCTTGCACCAACTGGCCCGGGAAAAGGGATACGACAATGAGTGAGGCCCGCGCCAACATCCTGGCCCGGCTGCGCGCCGCCCCCCAGGTCCAACCCCCGGAACGCCCGTATTGGCAGGCGCCCAGCTTCAACGACCGCCTCGATCGCTTTCGCATGATGATCGAGGCGGTGCATGGCGAGGTCCATGTGGTCACCGAGCAAACCTGGCGGCCGCATCTGCGCAAGATCCTGGCGGAAAAGAACGTCGCCCGCGTGCTGGCGGCGCCGCATCTGGGGATCGATTGGGACGACGTCGTCGCCTATGACGCGCCGGTCGAGGACTTCAAAGACCAACTGGTGTCGGGCATCGACGCCTGCGTGACCACCACGCGGGGCGCCATCGCCGAGACCGGGTCCTTGGTGGTGGTCCCCGATGTGGATGAACCGCGTCTGGCATCCTTGCTGCCGCCCATCCATGTGGCGCTGCTGAAGGCGGACGACATCGCCGACAATCTGGCTCAGATCATCGAAGCCCAGGGCTGGGCGGCGGCGATGCCCACCAACTTGTTGTTGATTTCCGGGCCGTCCAAGACCGCCGACATCGAACAGACCCTGGCCTATGGCGTCCATGGTCCCAAGGAATTGATCGTCCTGGTGCTGCAATGAGCGTGAAATCCCGTCTGTCTGCGTTGATCCCGGCCGACCGTCTGATCGACGACCCCTTGCGTCTGTTGGCCTATGGCACCGATGCCAGCTTTTACCGGCTGATCCCCAAACTGGTGGTCAAGGCCGACACCGAGGCCGAGGTCAAGGCGACCCTGGCCGCCTGCGCCGAAGAAGGCGTCAGCGTCACCTTCCGCGCTGCCGGCACCTCGTTGTCGGGGCAAGCGGTCAGCGATTCGGTGCTGCTGTTGCTGGGCGACGGTTGGGGCGGCGCGGTGGTCGAACAAGGCGGCGAACGCATCCGTCTGCAGCCCGGCGTCATCGGCGCCGAGGCCAACCGTCGTCTGGCCGCCTTTGGCCGCAAGATCGGCCCCGACCCGGCCAGCATCGATTCCGCCAAGATCGGCGGCATCGCCGCCAACAACGCGTCGGGCATGTGTTGCGGCACGGCGCAGAATTCCTATCGGACCCTGGCCGCCATGCGGCTGATCCTGGCCGACGGCACCTTGGTGGATACCGGCGATGCGGACTCGGTGGCGGCTTTCCGCGCCAGCCACGGGGCGCTGTTGCAAAAGCTGGCCGAATTGGGGGAACGCACCCGCGCCGATGCCACCCTGGCCGCCCGCATTGCCAAGAAATTCGCCATCAAGAACACCACCGGATACGCGCTGAACGCCCTGGTGGATTACAGCGATCCCATCGACATCCTGACCCATCTGATGATCGGGTCGGAAGGGACGCTCGGCTTCATCGCCGAAATCACCTATGACACCGTGCCCGACCACGCCAACAAGGCCAACGCCCTGGTGTTCTTCCCCGATGCCGCCCTGGCGGCCCAGGCGGTGGCGCGGCTGAAGACCAGCCCGGTTTCGGCGGTGGAATTGATGGACCGCGCGGCGCTGCGCAGCGTTACCGGCAAGCCCGGCATGCCCGCCGGTCTGGCCGAGTTGCCCGAGACCGCCGCGGCACTGCTGGTGGAAACCCGTGCCGCCGACGCGGCCAGCCTTCAAGACAACATCGCCGCCATCATCGGGTGCTTGGATGGCATCGCCACCATCGGCCCGGTCAGCTTCACCACCGACGCCGCCGAGGGCGCCAAGTATTGGAAAATCCGCAAGGGCCTGTTCCCGGCGGTGGGCGCGGTGCGGCCCGTCGGCACCACGGTGATCATCGAGGACGTGGCCTTCCGGGTGGAAGACCTGGCCGCCGCCACCACCGACTTGCAGGCGCTGTTCCTGACCCATGGCTATACCGAGGCCATCATTTTCGGCCATGCCCTGGAAGGCAATTTGCACTTCGTCTTCACCCAGGATTTCGGCAACGCGTCCGAGATCGACCGCTATGGCGCCTTCATGGACGACGTGGCCAAGCTGGTGGTGGAAAAATACGACGGCTCGCTGAAGGCCGAGCACGGCACCGGCCGCAACATGGCGCCCTATGTGGAAATGGAATGGGGGGCGGCGGCCACCGCCCTGATGTGGGACATCAAGGAGCTTCTGGACCCGGCCGGCATGCTGAACCCCGGGGTCATCCTGAACCGTGACCCGCAGGCCCATCTGAAGGATTTAAAGGCGTTGCCCGCCGCCGACCCGCTGGTGGACACCTGCATCGAATGTGGGTTCTGCGAGCGCATGTGCCCCAGCCACATGCTGACCCTGTCGCCCCGCCAGCGCATCGTCGGCTGGCGCGAAATGGCGGTGGCCGAACCGGCGCGCCGTCAGGAAATCGGCGCTCTTTACGATTATCACGGGCTTGAGACCTGCGCCGCCTGCGGGTTGTGCGCCACCGCCTGTCCGGTGGGCATCGAGACCGGCAGCCTGATCAAGGCCCTGCGTGGCCGCAAGCAGGGCAACATCGCCCGCAAGGTCGGACAGTTCGCCGCCGACCATTACGGCACCCTGATGGGCCTGACCAAGCTGGGCTTGGGTGTGGCCGAAATGGCCGACACCGTGGCGGGGACGGCGCGCAACCGCCGCCGCCTGCCGACGCCGGCCCGGCCCAAGCTGCACGGCGGTGGGGCAGGGGATGACGTCGTCGTCTATGTGCCGTCCTGTGCGTCGCGTGCCATGGGGCCGGCGCTGGCCGACCCGGTCAAGCAAAGCCTGCCCGACGCCACCGAAAGCCTGTTGAAGAAAGCCGGTTTCCGCGTGGTCATCCCCCAGAACCTGGGGAACCTGTGCTGTGGCCAGCCCTGGGACAGCAAGGGCATGGCCGACATCGCCGACGCCAAGGCCCGCGAAATGGCCGCGGTGTTGGAACAGGCCCGACAGGGCGAGGTGCCGGTGATCATGGACACCGCCACCTGCTCGGCGCGGCTGAAGGGCTTTACCAAGGTGCTGGACGCGGTCGAGGCCTTGCACGACCTGATCTTGCCGCGCCTGACGCTGAAGCCGCTGAAGGGCGCGGTGATGCTGCATATCCCGTGTTCGGTGCGCAAGATGGGATTGGAAGACAAGCTGCTGGCGGTGGCCCGCGCCTGCGCCGAAACCGTGGTGGTTCCCGACGGCGTCACCTGTTGCGGCTTCGCCGGCGACAAGGGTTTCACCACCCCGGAACTGAACGCCCACGCGCTGCGCAAGCTGGTGGTCCCCGAAGGCTGCCATGAGGGCTTTTCCGCCAACCGCACCTGCGAAATCGGGCTGGCCGACCATTCCGGCATCCCTTATCGTTCGATCATCCATCTGGTCGAACGGGTGTCGTAAGGGAAGGGACAGCATGATGAATAGGAGCGTCATGCCCGCGCAGGCGGGCATCCAGGAGTCGCGGAAAAGTTATCGTAACACCACCTGGATTCCCGCTTTCGCGGGAATGACGGAGACAATCTGATCATGCAGGTTGTCTTCGACGTCGCGTTGCCGGTCTTCGCCATCATCCTGGCGGGCTATGGCGGCGGGCGCACGGTGTTGGGCCAGGAAGCTTCGTCGGCGCTGTCGGCTTTCGTTTATTGGTTCGCCCTGCCGGCGGTGCTGTTGCTGTCCATGGCCCGCCAGCCCCTGGGCGACATCTTCAACCTGAACTTCATCGGCGCCTTCTTGGGCTCGATGCTGATGGTTTACGCCCTGGGCTGGGCCTTGGGCTGGCTGAAGGGCCGCGCCGACGGGCCGGAAGTCAATTCGTTGCAGGCGCTGAACGCCAGTTTCTCGAATACCGGCTATATGGGCATTCCGCTGTTCCTGGCCGCCTGGGGGGCCGACCATCTGCTGCCCGCCATCATCGCCACGGTGATCATGAGCGTGGTGATGATCGGTTTGGCGGTCATCACCATGGAAATGGCCCGTTCGCACGGCCATGGCCTGGGGCGCGCCTTCGCCAGCGTCGGCAAGGGATTGATCAAGAACCCGCTGATCGTGTCGTCGTTGGCCGGTCTGGCCTGGAACCTGACCGGGCTTGCCGTGCCGCAGCCGGTGGTCAACCTGTGCCAGCTGACCGGGGCGGCGGCCGGTCCCTGCGCGTTGTTCGCCATCGGCGTCTTCCTGGCCGGCCGGCCCTTGGAACTGGGGCTGCGTCACGTGGGGTGGATGGTGCCGCTGAAGCTGCTGGTCCATCCGCTGCTGGCCTGGGGGCTGATCGAAACCGTGTTCCCGCTGGACCGCTTCTGGACCGGGGCGACGCTTTTGTTGGCGGCTTTGCCCACCGGGGCGCTGACCTTCGTCATGGCCAACCAGTACAAGGTCTATGTGGAGCGCACGTCCCAGGTTATCTTGCTTTCCACCATCGCGTCAGTGCCGGTCTTGTCGGTGATCCTGGTGGTATACGCCAGCCGGTAATACCATGGTCTGGAATCTGACGTCGTTGCGTCCAACCAAGGTTGGGACAGGCTGACGAAAAGAGGATGCGGGTTACACCTCCGTGTCGTTTCTTCGCGGCAAGGTCGCGGCTAGTATCAAGTCACGCCGAAAGGTTGGAGGTGGTCACCGCGATCCCCGATCTCCTTCCACCGACTGGATAGGCGGTTCGTCCTCCATCCCCCCCCCCAGGACGACGCTCCGCCCAAGGCCGCCGCCCGCTATCCCCCCTCCCCCCTGCGGGCGGCGGTGCCTTGGACAAAAAAACGCCATCATTCCAAATTGCCATGATTTTAAGCATTGGGTAGTCTGGCCCTGCTTCCGCCGAAGCGACCAGCGAGTAAGCCCATGAGCGACATCGATACCCTGAAGGCGGCCGTCAAGAAGTTGTCCACCCAGGCGACCCAGGCCAAGATGGATTTGCACGACCTGTCCGAGGAACTGCCGGTGAACTGGGAAAAGATCCCGGAAATCGCCGCCCACTGCCATGAACTGCATGCCAAGCTGGCCCAGGCCCGCAAGGATCTGAAGGCCGCCGGCGGCTGATCGTCATGGGGCGGCGCGGTTTGCCGCGCCGTCGCCGGGCAGCGAAAACACGAAACGGGCGCCCGGTCCGGGGAATTCGCCATCCAGCCAGATGCTGCCGCCATGGCGTTCGACGATCTTGCGGCACACCGCCAGACCGATGCCGCTGCCTTCGTAGCGGTCGCCGGCATGCAGCCGCTGGAACACCTTGAACAGGCGGTCGGCCTGGGCGGGGTCGATGCCGATACCGTTGTCGGTGACCGAGAACAGGTGTTCCTTGCCCTTGTTCCAGGACTTGACCACCACCTGGGGCGAGTTCCCGGCCGGCTGGTATTTCAGCGCGTTGCCGACCAGATTTTGGAACAGGCGGGTCAGTTCGTTAGGGCTGGCTTCGATTTGCGGCCATTCCCCGTCAAAGGCGATCCGGGCGCCGGTTTCCGCGACGATGGGGGTCAGGAAATGGACCGCTTCTTCGGCCACGAGGCGCGTGTCGACCTTCTGCATGGGCTCGCCCCTGCGGCCGACGCGGGAATATTCCAGCAGCGACGCCATCATGTCGTTCATGCGTTTGCTGCCGTCCAGGATATAGGCCAGGTATTCCCTGGCGCGGTCATCAAGGTCGCCCCCCAGTTGCCGCGCCAGCAGGCCAGTATAGCTGGAAATCATGCGCAACGGCTGGCGCAAGTCGTGCGACACCACATAGGCGAATTGTTCCAGTTCGGTGTTCGACCGTTCCAGGGCGATTTCAAGGTTCATGCGTTCGGTGATGTCGCGGCTGATGCCGAAAATCCCCACCACTTGGGTTCCGGCTTCGTCGAAAATCGGCCATTTGTTGGTTTCGACCCAGCCGGTCTTGCCGTTTTCGTCGTAATAGGGATTGACCTTGTTGACGACGCTTTCGCCCTTTTCGAACACCGGCTTTTCTTCGTCGTTATAGATTTTGGCAGTGTCGGGCGGGAAGAGTTCGAAATCGTGCTTGCCCACCATGTCGCGCCAGTTGGCGTGTCCGGTGATGTCGGCCATGGCCTGGCTGCAAAAGACGATACGGCTGTCGGCATCCTTGAAGTAGATGAAGTCGCGGGCGTTGTCCAACATGGTCAGGAAGTTGGAATTCAACGTCTTGATCCGGTCTTCCGCCTGTTTCAGCGCCGTGATGTCGGCAAAGGTGCGGATGAAGCCGCCATTGTCCAGGGGCGTGTGGGTCAGGGTGCACCAGCCCTTGCCGCCATCGGCGCGGATCGGCATCTCGAAACGCAAGGGGACGGGCGATCCCATGCTCTTCAGGGCGCGTTCCAGCGCGGTCGGGCCAAAGCCGCAATGATCCGCCCATTGCCGCAGGACCAGCGAAAACGGCTTGCCGATGGCATAGGAATCGGCGGGCAGGCCAAATATCTGGTAGGCGCCGCTGTTATAGGCCTGGACCCGCAATTCCCGATCCAGCAGCACCACGCCCTGGGGCAGGTTGTCCAGGATCGCCTTCATGGTGGAATGCTGTTCCACCATGTGGCGTTGATGGCGGTTGCGCAAGATGCCCAACAGCGCCACCGAGAAGGTGGCCAACAAAAGGATGGCGGTGACGGCGCTGACCAGGCTGACCACGTTGGCCAGCTCCATGACGTCGGATCGCAACGCCTTGGCGACGATGACCCAGGGCGTGCCGTCGATGCGGTAGGTGGCGCCGATGACGTCGTTTCCCGCATAATCCCGGCCTTCGACCAAGCCGGTTTGGCTGTTCAGTCCTTTGACCGCCAGAACCTTGTCGTCGTTTCCGGGCAGGATCAGTGTCAGGGGAAGAAGCTCTGGACGAAAGGCCAGCGGGCTGAGAAAGCGGACGCCGTCACCTTTTCTTTCCGCCAGCAAGGATTCGCCGGCCAGCGAGGGGTCGTGCCATTGCGCCAGGGTGCCGTACAGGTCGGCGCGGGCCGAGCGCTCGAAATAGGCGACGCCGGCCACCCGACCCTGTTCGATCCGGGGGATGGCATAGCCGAAGACGATTTCCCCTTCGGATTCATGCAGGTCGATCAATCGTGTCTGGCCGCTGGCCAAGGCGTCGTGGACCGCCTGGTCGACCTCTGGTCGGGGCGTTTGGGTCGGGGCCGGATGGGTTTGCCGGCCGTCGCGGTCAAAAACCAGAATGTCGGTGAAGCGCTGGTATTTGATGGCGTCGGCGATGGCGGCGTTCAGCACCGGGTGGTGGTCGGTCTGCCGATGATCCTGATTGGTCATGGCGTCCCGCACTGACGGACGACGGAGGAAAATCAAGGCGTCGGCCTGAATCTCGTTCAGGCGGTTTTTGATTTCGGTGGTCTTGACTTGGGCAATACCCATCAGCCGTTCGTGAGACAACGACAGCAATGAATCGGCCAGCAGATGACGACCAAGCCCGGCCGCGGCCAGGATGACAAGTGCACCCAGGGTGAAAAGCCACCAATATTCTTTGCCGACGGCTCGCATCAATCAACTATTGGCTGTTGATTAGTTGTTTTGGACTGTCAATCTTGCGGCAAGCCGTTCCCGTTGTCACCCGGCAATCAGCCATCCAAGATGGAATTTGGAATTATGCCAAATCCACGACTTCCACTTCGTCCGGGGTGATGGTCCAGGGCACGAAGATGCGGGCGACGCGGGCGAAGCGTTCGGGCGCGTCGGTGGCCAGATAGCGGACACGGGCGCGGCTTCGATCGCGGCGGGTGGCCAGTCCGCGGTGCTCCAGCAGGTCTTCGACGGCCCGCGCCGTGGTGGTGGCGGAATCGATGATGGCGGTGTCGGGGCCGGTGACCCGGCGCAGCAGGTCGGACAAAGCGGGGAAGTGGGTGCAGCCCAGCAACAGGCAATCGCCGCGGCTGTCGTCGTCGGCGTTTTGGAACAATGGGTCCAGGTAATGACGCGCCAGTTGCTCGGCGATGGGGCCGTCGGTCATGCCTTCTTCCACCATGGACACGAACAGCGGGCAGGCCTTGGAAATCACCTGGGCGCCGGGCCGCGAATTGTGGATGGCGCGCGGATAGGTGCCGGCCTGCACGGTGCTGTCGGTGGCGATGACGACGATGCGTCCTTGGGCGCTGGCCAGGGCGGCGGCGCTGGCCCCGGGTTCGACCACCCCGATCACCGGCAGTCCGGGAAACTCGGCCCGAAGCGCCTCCAGGGCATGGGCGGACGAGGTGTTGTCGGCCACCACCAGGGTCTTGATCCCCATGCGCACCAGGGCGTGGGCGGCTTGCAGGGCATAATGGCTGACGGCGGCGGCGCTTTTGGTGCCATAGGGTAGGCGCGCGGTGTCGCCCAGGTAGATAAGGGATTCGCCCGGCAGCCTCTCGCGCAGTGCTTTCAAGACTGTCAGCCCGCCAACGCCGGAGTCGAAGACACCGATGGGAAGGTCGCGGTCAGCGGTCATGTGACGTCCTTGATCTGTTGAAAAGGCATTCCGCATACATATAGCGGCTTGGCCTTGCCGACGGATTGGTCTAGCTTCGCGCCTTGTACAGGACGGGGGCAGTGATGAGCAAGGACGCGAATGTGTCGGCACCCAAGGAGGTGCTGCTGCAACTGCAGTTCACGCCGTTGTTCGCGGGTCTTCAGGAAAGCGACATCCGCAGCCTGGTCGAAGGGGCGCGGATGGTGTCCTTCGGGCACGAACAGCAAATCTACCAAGCCGGCGATCAAGTGGTGGACTTCTATGTGGTGATGGACGGCCACGTGGAATTGTCGGTGGACAACGACGGACGGCGCAGCGTCGTCGAGGTGGCGCGCCGGGGCACGGTTCTGGGCGACGCCGCCATGTTCGGCGACGGCCGCTTCCTGATGAGCGCCCGGGTGCTGAACACGGCCCAGCTGCTGGCGGTTCCCGCCGCGTCGTTCCTGGAAAAGCTGGCGCCCCGCAAGGACATCGTGTTCCACATGCTGTCCACCATGTCGTTCCGCCTGCGCATGCTGGTGCGTCAGATCGCGGAATTGAAGCTGAAGACCACCGCCCAGCGCCTGGGGTCGTTCCTGCTGTCCCTGGCCGAGGCCGAGGAAGGCCGCGTCCAGGTGCGCTTTCCCTATGACAAGAAGCTGGTGGCCGACGAATTGGGCATGAAGCCGGAAAGCCTGTCGCGCGCCTTGGCCAAATTGGCCAAGCTGGGGGTGGAATCCAAGGCCGACAACGTGGTGGTCATCGCCGATCTGGATGCCTTGCGCGATTTTTGTGTCGAAGACGATTTGGGGTAAGCGAAATGGCCGGATTGTCTGCCGCCGACGTCAACCTTTGTGCCCAGGCGCCGCTTTTTGCCGCGCTGAAGGCCCAGGAGCTGTCGTTCCTGCTGGAAAACGCCCAGGCGGTTTCCTTCGCCGAGACGCAGCTGCTGTTCAGCCAGGGCGACGACGCCGACCATTTCTTCGTGGTGCTGGATGGCCGGGTCAACATCTTCGCCCTGACCGAAACCGGCGACCAGTCCATCATCGAAGTGTTCGACGCGGTGTCCACCTTCGCCGAAGCAGCCATCTTCTCGACCGGCAAATATCCGCTGAACTGCGAAGTGGTGGGCGGTTCCCGGCTGATCCAGGTGCCGTCGGGGCCGTTCCTCAAGCGTCTGGGCGACAACCCGCAATTGGGCTTTCACCTGTTGTCGGGTCTGTCGCGCTGGCAGATGCACATGATCCACGAGATCGCCGAACTGAAAAGCAAGTCGCCGGGGCAGCGTCTGGCGTCCTTCCTGCTAGCCCTGGCCCGCGATGCCGGTGACGGCGTGCAGGTCCGTCTGCCCATCACCAAGGCGGCGCTGGCCAGCCGTATCGGCATCGCCCCGGAAAGCCTGTCCCGCGCCCTGGCGCGGTTGAAGGAAGCGGGGGTGGAAAGCCATGGCCGCGAAGTGGTGCTGACCGACTTGGCCGCCCTGCGCCGTCTTGTGCGCGAGGACGTGGCCTCTTAACGAAAATCAAGGTCGCGCCCTGCGCGATCCCGCACGCTTCGGCCATATTCGCCGGAGCATGCCATGGTTGGTGTCGTCGATCTTTCTTCCCGTCCGGTCCAGGACAGCCCGCCCGCTTGGCTGGCTTCGGCCCTGGAGGTGCCGTCGCTGGACGTGCGGGCCGCCCTGGCCCAGGGCGAAGACCCGCTCGGCCTGTTGATGGAAGCGGCCGACCGCGTCGATTTCGGCGGCTTTTTCGTGGTGGACGCCCCGTTCAATCCATCCCCCCTGCGCCGCATCCTGGCGGCACGCGGCTTTTCGTCCTATGGGCGCTGCCTGGGGGCGGGGCATTGGCGGGTCTATTTCCATCTGAACGGCGCCGCCGACTGGGAACACGATTCCGAGGTGGAACTGCTGGAAGAAGGCGCCATGGTCTGGCGCGAGGAAGACGGCCTGCACGTGGACGTGCGCAAGTTGCGGCCGCCTTATCCCATGGTCGCCATCCTGCGTCTGATCGATTCGTCGCCCGAGATGGCCCGGCTGGTGGTCCACCACGAACGCATGCCGCAATACCTGCTGCCGGAACTGGCCGAGCGGGGATGGGGGGTGGTCCGCGTCACCGAAGAGTTCCAGGACGTGCGCCTGTGGCTTGAACGGGGCGCCTGATGTTCGCCGGCGCGTTCATGATGGGGGCCAAGGACCGCTTGCTGCCGCCCGTCATTCCCTTTCGCTTCTTCGCCTCGGCCGTGCTTTTCCACGTGGCCGGATGGGCGGTGTTGGCCTGGGGCGCCCAAGACGTTCCCGGTTTTCAGGGGGGGGGCGGGGCGGTGGTCGCCGCCCTGCATCTGGTCACCTTGGGGGTGCTGGCCATGACCGCCATGGGCGCCGCCTATCAGATGCTGCCGGTGGCCACCCGCCGTCAACTGGGGCCGGCCTGGGCCTGTTCGCTCAGCTGGTGGCTGTTCAATCCTGGAATCGTCGCCCTGGGCCTGGGCCTGGGCACCGGCTGGTCCTTGGTGCTGGAGGTGGGGGCGGGGCTGTGCGTCGCCGCCTTGGCGTTGTTCGGCCTGTTGGTGGCCCGCAACCTGGCCCGGGTCGATGACCTGCCGGCGGTGACCTGGCCGGCCTGGGTGGCGATGGCGTCCCTGGCCGCCGTGCTGGTCCTGGCCGTCGTGCTGGTGGTCGACATGGATGTCGGGCTGTTGACCGACCGGCCGGCCTTGGCCGCCACCCACGCGCTTTTGGCCGGCTATGGCTTCATGGGCATGCTGGTGGTGGGGTTCTCGGCGGTGCTGGTCCCCATGTTCGTGCTGTCCAAGCCGGTCGACGACGCCCAGGGCAAGAAAGTGGCGGCGGTTGCCGCCTTGGCCTTGTTGGTGGCGGTTTCGGGCACGCTGGGGCGGGTGTTTTGGCTGCAGGCCTTGGGCTGTGTGTTGGGGCTGGGGGCCGTGGGGCTTTACGTCGTCATGCAGCGTCGGGTCCTGGCCAGCCGCATGCGCAAGAAGCTGGAACCGTTTTTCCGCCTGCTGAAGGCCGGTTGGGCCTTGCAGGTGCTGTCGCTGGCGGCGGCGCTGGCCCTGGCCCTGGGGGCGCCCGCCGACCGCTTGGCGCCGCTGTGGGGCTGGCTGCTGGTTTTCGGCTGGCTGCTGTCTTTCGCCACCGGCATCCTACAGCGGATCATGCCGTTCCTGGCCTCCATGCATTCCGGCGCCAAGGGCGGCAAGCCGGTCCTGCTGTCCCATCTGACCCATCAGCGCCTGCTGGACCTGCATGCGGCGGCCCATGGCGCCGCCTTGGCGCTGATGATGGCCGCCATCGTCTTGGACCAGCCGTTGCTGGCCCGTCTGGCGGCTGTGTCCGGTTTGGCCGGCGCCTTGGCCTTTGGCGGTTTCGCCGCCGTTTTGATGACCCGCTACCGCGCCCATGAACGAAGCTCTTAGTCCTTGAAGGAAAATCAGATGTTGTTGCAGTCGCAGATCGGTTCCTTGCTGCATCAGGACCACATGACCACCATCGAGACCCTGCAGGGGCTTGAGGAATTGCTGGGCTCGCACCGCAAGCCGCCGGCGGTGGACGCCGCCTTGGCCGAGCGTCTGGGCGCCCTGGCCGCCACGCTGCGGGCCGAGGTGGAAAGCCATTTCGCCTTCGAAGAGGGGCATCTGTTCCCCATGTTCGTGTCCAAGGGCGAAACCGGCATCGTCATGATGCTGACCCACGAACACCGGTCCATCCTGCCCATGGCGGTGCGGGTGGCCGAACTGGCCCAGGCGGCGGCGGCGCAAGGCTTTGACGAACAAAGCTGGCGCGATTTCCGCGACACCGGGGTGGAACTGGTCGAACGGGAAATCTTTCACATCCAGAAAGAGGAAATGGGCCTGCTGGCCGCTATTTCCGCTTTGCTGGACGATGCCGAGGATGCCGCCTTGGCGGCAACCTACAAGGCAACGGTGAAGTAAGACGTACAGCGGGAGACGAGGGTTATTCCTCGTCGTCCAGGCCATCCAGGGCGGCGGCCGGCAGGATGGTGACGCCGGTGCCGTCTTCGTCTTCCAGCAGCACCAAGTCGCCTTCGATGCGGTCGTCGCCCTCGGCGATCACGTTGAAGTAGTACCACAGATAGGCGATGGCGATGGTCTGGTCGATCTGGTCGTCCTCGTCCATCTCGTCTTCGTCCATGGCCGAGACGTCACGCAGGATTTCCAGGGAATCGTCGAACATTTCCTGCAGGTCGGGCTTGTCGTCCAGGACGTTCTTGATGATGTAGTCGTATTCGCTTTGCTCCAGCTCGTACTTCCACTGGGCGGCGCCGGACTTGTAGTAAACGGTGATCATGGCGGAAGTTCCTTGCGGCTGGTGCTTTCGGCGGACCATGGTGCATTCGGAAAAAAAAGGCAAGATGGCGTTTCGCGTCTTGGCGGCGGGGATGGGGTGCGATATCACAGCCCTCGCGCCGTGCTAGGAAAAGGTTGTCAGCGTCATGTCGGATCGTCAGAGCTATGTGTTGACCATCACCTGCCCCGATACCGTGGGCATCGTCGCCGCCGTCTCTGGATTTCTGACCCAAAACGACTGCTTCATCACCGAAGCGGCCCAATATGGCGACGAGTTGTCGCGCCGCTTCTTCATGCGCATCGTCTTCGCCGGTGGCGCCCTGACCCCGCCGGCCGCCGAATTCAGGAAGCTGTTTTCCGCCATCGCCGACAAGTTCCAGATGATCTGGAACCTGCACGACCTGACCAAGAAGCCGCGCGTGGTGATCATGGTGTCGAAGTTCGGCCATTGTCTGGTCGACCTGCTGCACCGCTATCATACCGGGCAGTTGAACATCGAAATTCCGGCGGTGATCTCGAATCATCCGGAAATGCGGTCCATCGTCGAATGGCACGGCATTCCCTATCACTACCTGGCGGTGGACAAGCACGACAAGGCGGCCCAGGAAGCCCGGGTGATGGAGGTGGTGGACCGCGCCGGCGCCGATCTGGTGGTGCTGGCCCGCTATATGCAAATCCTGTCCAGCGATCTGTGCCGCAGCCTGGAAGGTCGCGCCATCAACATCCACCATTCCTTCCTGCCCAGCTTCAAGGGGGCCAAGCCCTATCACCAGGCCCATTCGCGCGGGGTCAAGATCATCGGCGCCACCGCCCATTACGTGACCCCCGACCTGGACGAAGGTCCGATCATCGAACAGTCCACCGAACGGGTCGACCACACCCATACCCCGGACGATCTGGTGGCCATCGGCCGCGACATCGAAAACCTGGTCCTGGCCCGCGCCGTGCGCTGGCATGTGGAACACCGGGTGTTGTTGAACGGTTCGAAAACCGTGGTGTTCAAATAGGCCGATCTGGTATTTTAAGTCATGGTTCAGACCTTGCGAAACGCCCTGTTGATCTCTGTGCCGCTGGCTTTGCTGACGCTGCCGGCGGCTGCCGAGTCCGCGTCCGACAATGCCCAGCCCGACCTGTTCCGGGCTTTGGGCGATTTCGTCATGGGCGGCCTGGGGCCGGCGCGAACCATGGAGGAAATCCAGCGCGAGGAAGGCGAAGCCCGGGCCAAGGCCCTGGCGGCGAAGCGCAAGGCGGAAGCCGAGGCGTCCGACGAAGGAACCGCCCCAGTGGAAGCTCTGGCGCCACAAGCCGTCGCCGCCCCGGCGCCACAAGCCGTCGCCGCCTCGGCGGCCGCCCCCGCCAAGCCGGCTCCGGCGCCGTCGGCTCCGGTCAAGATGGCCAAGGTCGAGCCGGCCAAGCCGGTTCCCGCCGAAGCCAAGCCGGCCGAATACGCTACCCCGGTCGCCGTTCACGTTCCCGTCGACATCATCCCGCCGCCGCCCAAGGCCCGTCCGCAGTTTGAGGCCAAGGCGTTGCCCGTCGCTCCGGCCCTTCCGGCCGAGCCGTTGAAAAGCCGCATCGCCGCCACCGCTTCGGTGGACCAGGCGCTGAAGCTGGGCGGGCCGACGCAGATCTACAAGCGCCGGCTGGCCGTGGATTGATTTCGCTTACTGGAAGCTGACGCTGTTCAGGGCGCGTTCGACCCGTTGGGGCTTCCATGTCCCCACCGTGCTGGGGGCGGCGCCGGGAGCAGGCACGTCGGTGCCTTCCAGGGGATTGTTCAGATCGGCGCTGCCGCCCGGCGTGGCGACGGTGATGGCGCCTTCCAGCAACAGCACGTCCAGGGGATTGTCCAGGCTGCCGCCCCAGAACTTGGTGCCGCGCACGCCGATGCTGGCCAGCGGGGTGGCCACCGACCACGGGCGGCCCGGCAGCTTGGCCACCGCTCCGGTGGTGATCAGAAACGCGCCCTTGTCCATTCGCAGCCTCGCCTCGCCCTGGGCGGCTTCCGGGGCATAGCGGAAGCTCTCGACGTTCAGTGCGGCGTTTTCCCCCAGCACCACCACGGTCCCGTCGTCGAAGCGGATTTCCGCCCGCCCGCCTTGCCCGGTGGCGACGGTTGCCCCCGTCGACAGCCGCGAGCCCTGCTGCAGCGCGTTGCCGTCCACCTGGGCCTGGCCCTGCAGGCGGGTGATGGTGGCGGCTTCTGTCGCCAGCGCGCTCGCCGTGGGCGCCCAAAAGGCCAAAATGGCGATGACGCGAACCAGATTCATGGCTAATCCTCCCCAAAGCGGATAAATTGCCCGCGATTTACTCGCATTTGTCAAGGAGTCACCCGATGCGCCTGTGGATTGTCCTGGCCGGCTTGGGGGGGATTGTCGCCGTTGGCATGGGGGCCTACGCCGCCCATGGGCTGGCTGCGGACGCGGTTGCCCAGGCCTGGGTCGAACGGGGGTCGCAATACCAGTTGCTGCATTGTCTGGCGCTGCTGGGGGCCGACAGGGTGGCGGCCGACAGCCGGCGCGGCGGCGGCGTCGCCCATCTGTCGGCGGTGCTGTTCGTGCTGGGGATGATCCTGTTCTGCGGATCGCTGTATGTGAAGGCGTTCACCGGGGCGCCGCTGCCGCTTCCCATGGTCACGCCGGCGGGCGGCATGACCTTGATGGCGGCATGGCTGGTCCTGGCCGTCGCCGGATTAAGGCGATAGGTACAGACCTTCGTGGGTTTGACTTAAAGCGATAATCTGGGCGATACTCAGGCGCCTTTTAGGGGGATTCCGTTCGGCTTGCCGGATGGTTTTGTGGGGCCTGTCATCAGAGGGTTGAATGTCGAAGACCGTCTTGATCGTTGAAGACAACGATCTGAATATGAAGTTGTTCAACGACCTGCTGCAGGCCAATGGTTACGCCACCTTGCAAACCAAGGATGGGCGCGAAGCCATGGATATCGCCCGCGCCAACCGGCCGGATCTGATCTTGATGGATATCCAGCTTCCCGAAGTCTCGGGCCTGGAAATCACCCGTATGCTGAAGCATGACGACGAACTGAAGTCCATTCCGGTCATCGCCGTGACCGCCTTCGCCATGAAGGGGGACGAGGAAAAGATCCGCGAGGGCGGCTGCGAGGGTTACATCGCCAAGCCCATCTCGGTGACCGGTTTCCTGGAAACCATCGCCAAGTTCCTGGGGTGATCCCGGGCTTTGCTGACAAAAACGGCCGGGCATCGCCCGGCCGTTTTTGTTTGTGCTTGGTGCTGGCCGCGCAGGCAAAGCAAAACGCCCGCCTGCGCTGCAGGCGGGCGTTTCAGCGAAACGCGTAAAGAACGCCGCGAAGCTTACTTGATCTTCGCTTCGTTGAACTCGACATGCTTGCGCACGACGGGGTCATACTTGCGGAACTTCAGCTTTTCCGTGGTCTTACGCGGGTTCTTCTTCGCCACGTAGAAAAAGCCGGTACCGGCGGAGCTAACCAGCTTGATGAGGATGGTGGCAGGCTTGGCCATGGCGAAAATCCCGAAATCGTTAATGCTTATGCGAAACTGTAGGCGGCGGAAGATACTGATCTGGGCGAGGGTGTCAAGAGCTTCTTGTAAAAAAGCGGTTAAAACAGCTCGATCGCCCCTTCTTCCTGGGGCGGCTTGATGTGGCCGTCCTTCAGCAGTTGTTCGTATTGGCGGACCTGATTGCGGCCGTTGCGCTTGGCCCAGTACAGGGCTTCGTCGGCCTGGCCGATCACCGCAGACGAAATGTCGCCGGGCTTGATGGCGACGAAGCCGATGCTGACCGTCACCTTGCCCACCTGCGGGAAGGTGAAGTCCTGGACGGCGGTGCGGAAGCGTTGGAACACCTGATGGGCGTTGGCGTGGGTGGTGGGGGCCAGGATCACCACGAATTCCTCGCCGCCGAAACGGAACAGCAGGTCGTCGGAACGGAACACCTTGCGCATCATGGCGGAAAACAGCAGCAGCACTTCGTCGCCGAAGACGTGGCCGAAGGTGTCGTTGACGCGCTTGAAGTGGTCGATGTCCAGCATGCCCAGCCAGTGCTGCTCGCCGTCTTCGTGATGGCGGCGTTCCTGGGGCGCCAGTTGGGACAGGGCGTGGCTGTTGGCGATGATGCGGCCGATCTTCTCGTCGAAGGTCTTGCGGTTCTTCAGCCCGGTCAGAGTGTCGCGTTCGGCTTCGCGCAGGATGCCCAGGAAATTGCGGTAGATGGCGGCGAAACCGCGGATCAGGTCCAGATACGGGCCGGGATCGGTGCGGGTCTCGATGGTCAGGAAGGCCGACACGTCCTCGCCCATGGTGGAAATGGGCAGGCAGACCCGCACCAGGCCGCTGGAATCGACGCTGCGGGCCTCTTCCCCCATGGCCCAGGCCTGGGCCAGCAGGTGGTCCTGTTCCAGCGGCTGGCAGCCGCCTTCGGTGGTGCTGGCGCCCTTTTCGGCGCTGGCGACGCATTCCGCCTGCAATCCGTCGCTGCGCATCAGCGGGCGCTGGATGGAAACCCGGCTCAGCGAGGTCAGTTCCAGCAAGGTGGTGACCAGACAATGTTCCAGATTTTCGCGTGAACGCTGTTCGGTGATGCGCACCACCGATTCCATCAGGCTTTGCAGGTCAAGGCTGGGGGCCGAATTGGACAGGACCATGGACGGGCGGGTCAATTTCCTCGGGCTCCGGCGACGGGGGGGCGGTTGTTGGGCAGGATGGCGGCGGCGGACAAGCCGGTGGGCGCCGACAGCGCCAGGGCCGATCCGTACAGCACGGGGTCGTTCAGCAGGACACGGGCCACCGCCAGGTCGCGTTCGCCGTCCACATGGGGTTCCGCCGCGCACAGGCCGCGCAGGCGGGCGCGCAAGGTGACCTCGGTGATGTCGGAAGACCGCCACTGGTTCAGCTGGGCGGTGATCTGGGCGGCGGCGGGGGCGTTGGCCACCGACCGGGCCAGGCTTTGCGCGTCGGCGCCCTTGGTGGCCTGGGTGGTGCAGATGTTGGGCAGAACCCCCAGGCCGTGCAGGGCATAGCCGGACGGCGTGTGGAAGCGCGACCAGGTCAGATGCAGTTCGCCCTGGTTGGGCAGTTCGATCAGGCTTTGCACCGTGCCCTTGCCGTACGAGGCGGTGCCGACCACCACCGCATGGCCGCTGTCCTGCAGGGCGGCGGCGACGATTTCGGCCGCCGACGCCGCCTTGCCGTCCATCAGGACCACCACCGGCAGGTCTTCCCCGATGTCGCCGGGACGGGCTTCATAGGACTGGTTGGACAGCGGATGCCGCCCCCTGGTGGCGACGATGGGGCCGTCGGGGATGAACAGGTCGGCCACGTCCACCGCCTGGTCCAGGAAGCCGCCGGGATTGCCGCGCATGTCCAAGATGACGCCGACCATCTCCTCGCCGTGTTCCTGGCGCATGGCCAAAAGCGACCGGCGCAGGGTGTCGGCGGTGGATTTGTTGAAGCCGGTCAGGCGGAACACGCCGATGCCGTCGTGATAGCCCGACGTCACCGTCTCGGGGACGATCAGGTCGCGCCGAAGCGCCAGATCCATGGGCTTGTAGCCGCGCCGGATGCCGATGCTGACCCGGCTGTCCACCGGGCCGCGCAGACGCCGCGACAATTCGTCGCGCGACAGGCCGGAAATGGGCTGCCCGTCCACATGGGTCAACAGGTCGCCCACCTGGATGCCGGCGCGCGACGACGGCGAATCCTCCATCACCTCGGTGATGCGGATGTCGCCTTCGCTCAGCTCGAAGCGGATGCCGATGCCGCCGAAGCCGTTGCGGTTGGCCCGCAATTCGCGGGATTCGCGGGCCCCGGAATAGCGGGAAAACAAATCCTGGTGGGCCAGGGTGGCGTCGAACACCGCTTCATAGATGCGTTCGGGGTCGGCGTCGCGCAAGGAATCGGACAGGCCGCGGGCGTCCAGGGCGACGGTCACCGTCAGCCGCGCCCAGCCGCGCACGTCGTTGTCGTCGGGGGCCGGGTATTCGGCGATCAGGTTGGACGCCGAATTCAGCAGCATCTTGTCGTCCAGCCGGGTCAGCGCGATGTTGGGATCGATGTTGCCCAAGCCCCGCAGGCCTTCCATGGCCAGGGCCGAGGCGGTGGTGGCGTCCAGCGTGCGGTCCAGGATGGCGCGGAAGCCGAAATCGAAGGTGCGTTCGGCTTCCACGGTGTCATAGGGCGCGTCAAGGCCGGCGATCCCCGGAATCACGGGCGCACTGGCTCCCACCATCAACAGCGATGCGGTGACGGTCCAGCCGGCGAGTCGGTTTCCGCGCACCAGGGGGAGTCTCCTTCGAAAGTATCCCCCTAATATGCGATCCATTCGCGCCAGGGTACAGGGTTTTCTGGCGCCGTCCCCGCCGGTTTGGCCGATGGCCGCCCGTGCCGGGCTCGCTCAGACGCCGCGCGGGCTCAGCGCCGTCCCCGTCGATAGGGGGCCGGTTTGCGGCTGACGGCGCGGACCCGTGGTCCCGAACCTTCCAGTTGAAAGACCATGGAACCGGTCAGGGGATTGGCTTCGTGCAGCACCACCTGCAGCAACTGCCCCAACTGGAAGGTCTTGCGGGTGCGCTTGCCCACCAGGCAGTGATGGACCTCGTCGTGGACGTAGAAATCCTCGGGCAGGGTGCCGATGGGGATGATGCCGTCGGCGCCGGTGTCGGCCAGGGTGACGAACAGGCCGAAGCGGGTCACACCCGACACCTTGGCGGCGAAGGTGGCGCCGACCCGGTCGGCCAGGAAGGCGGTGACGTAGCGGTCCACCGCTTCCCGTTCCGCCGCCGCCGCCCGGCGTTCGGTGATGGAAATGTGTTCGCCCCAGCCGGGGAACTCGGGCAGGCAGTCGGGAGGCAGCCCGCCTTCGCCCAGGCCCAGGCCCGACACCAGGGCGCGATGCACCAGAAGGTCGGCATAACGGCGGATGGGCGAGGTGAAATGGGCGTAACGTGCCAGCGCCAAGCCGAAATGGCCGATGTTTTCCGGCGAATAGACCGCTTGCGCCTGGCTGCGCAGCATGACTTCGTTGACCAGCACCTCGTTGGGGCCGTCCTTGACCTTCTCCAGGATCTGGTTCAACTGCGCCGGGCGCAGGACCTGGCCCTTGGGCAGGGACAAATCCAGGGACCGCAGGAACTCGCGCAGGCCGTCCAGCTTTTCCAGGGACGGCTGGTCGTGGATACGGTACATGCACGGCTTGTGGACGCGTTCCAGTTCTTCGGCGGCGCAGACATTGGCCTGGATCATGAAGTCCTCGATCAGCTTGTGGCTGTCGAAGCGTTCACGCACCTTGATGCCCAAGACCTTGCCTTCGGCGTCGATGTCCACCTTGCGCTCGGGGATGTCCAGTTCCAGCACGCCGCGCTTCTCGCGCGCCGCCTGCAGCGCCTTCCAGGCGCCGTACAGCGGATTGATCACCGGTTCCAGCAACGGGCCGGTCAACTCGTCGGTTTGGCCGTCCTTGGCCTTCTGCACCTGGGTATAGGTCAGCCGTGCGGCGGATCGCATCATGGCGCGGACGAATTTGTGGCGGCGCTTGTTGCCGTCCTTGTCCAGCCAGAAACGGACGGCCAGACAGCCGCGATCCTCGTTGGGGCGCAAGCTGCACCAGCCGTTGGACAGTTCCTCGGGCAGCATGGGCACCACCCGGTCGGGGAAATAGACCGAGTTGCCGCGCTTGAAGGCTTCCTTGTCCAGGGCGTCGCCGGGGCGCACGTACCAGGACACGTCGGCGATGGCCACCAGACAGTGCCAGCCGCCCTGGTTGTTGGGGTCGGGGTCGGGTTCGGCCCACACGGCGTCGTCGAAGTCGCGGGCGTCCTCGCCGTCGATGGTGACCAGCGGCACGTCGCGCAGGTCGACGCGGTGCTCCATGGTGGCGGGGCCGGATTTCTTCGCCTGGGTCAGGGCGTCGGCGGGAAATTCAAAGGGGATGTCGTTGGCGTGGATGGCCACCAGCGACACCGATTTGGGCGCCCCCATGCGGCCCAGGCGTTCCTTGATCACCACTTGGCGCAGGCCGTACAGGCGGCCGGGCAGCAGGTCGCCCAAGACCAGTTCGCCCGCTTCGGCGCCGCCGGTCTCGCCCTTGGGCACCAGATAGTCGGACCGTTCCTTGCGCGAGGTGGGGCGGATGCGCCCGGTGCCGTCGGGATTGGCCTCGAAGACGCCTAAGACCCGGGCGCGGGCTTCGCCGACGACGCGGATGGGCTTGGCCTCGTAGGCGTCGCCCTGGACCCGGCGCAGCTTGGCCAGCACCTTGTCGCCGACGCCCACCGTCAGCTCGCCCTTGCGCCACGGCGCCATGTAGATGCGCGGCGGGCGCCCGTCCTGGTCCCAGGCCACCAGGCGGGCCAGCAATTCGCCGTCGGCGTCGCTGCCGGTGATTTCCACCACCGAGACCTCGGGCAGGGCACCGGGGCGGGCGAAGCGCTTCTTGGCGCCGCGCTGCACGTGGCCTTCGCCTTCCAGCTCTTTCAGCACCGCCTTCAGCATGATCTTGTCGGCGCCCTTCAGGTTGAAGGCGCGGGCCAGTTCGCGCTTGCCCACATGGCCGGGCTGCGAGCGGATGAAATCCAACACCTCTTGTTTCGAGGGGATGGGCTTGTGCTTGGGGGATTTGGGCTTGGTCATGCCAAAGCCTAACCCTGCCCTGGGTTCAGGGCAAGTGACCGATCAACAGCGTCGCCACCGGCAAGGTGGCGGCGGCCACCAAAGTCGAAGCGGTGATGATGGCGGCGGCCAGCCGGAAGTCGCCCCCTAACTGGCGGGCCAGAACATAGGCGTTGGCGGCCACCGGCACCGCCGCATAAAGAATGGTGGCGGCCAGGGTCTCGCCGCGCAGGCCGAACCACCAGCCCAAGGCCCCCACCGCCAGCGGCAGGGCCGCCAGCTTCAAGACCAGCGAGGCGGCGACCACCCGGCCGGCACCGCGCACCGCCCCCAGGTCCAGCCCGGCGCCGACGCACAGCAGCCCCAAGGCCAGGGACGCCTGGGCCAGGATTTTCAGGAACGGGCCGATGATGGGGGGCAGGCCGATGCCGGTCAGGTTCAAGCCGGCCCCCACCAGGCAGGCGATGATCAGCGGGTTCTTG
This sequence comes from Magnetospirillum sp. 64-120, assembly GCA_001898825.1. GTDB lineage: Bacteria > Pseudomonadota > Alphaproteobacteria > Rhodospirillales > Magnetospirillaceae > Magnetospirillum. Next base: position 313,552 of record MKVK01000014.1, on the reverse strand, counting down.
GCGATGGCGGCCAGGGTTGGCCCCAGGCCGCGTCTGCCGTCGCCTTGCCCCCAATGGACCAGGGCGGCGACGCACAGCAGGTTGACCAGCGGCACCACCAGGGCGGCGGAAATGGCCGCCACCGTCACCCCGGTCGATCCCCAAAGCGCCGCGGCGACGGCGAAGGCCATGTAGGTGTTGGGACGGATGGCGCCCTGGAAAAGCGAGGTGAAGCCCGGCCCGTCATTCTGCAGCCGTGGCCAGAAATAGCGCAACGGCAACGCCAGGACACCCAGGATGGCGACGATGCCCAGGCCTTGGGCGGCGGCGATGGCCGGGACCGGCAGGCCGGTCAGCTTGGCTTCGGCCAGGTTGGTGACCAGCAGGGCTGGGAACAACAGGTAATAGGTCAGGCGCTCGGCCTGCGGCCAGAAGGCGGGTTCCAGCAGGCGGCGGGCGCGGATGACCCAGCCCAGCAGGATCAGCGCGAAATTGGGGATGATGGCGGCGGCGATGGCAAGCATCGGATCATCAAGACACGATCAGGGCCGGCCAGGCAAGTCGGGGTGAACCGAAACCCGGTCAGGCGCCGCCGCTTTCCTCGATGGGCAGGGGATAGGGGCGGCGTGTCGGCACCACGCGGTGGATCAGCACGGCGGCGGCCACCAGCAAGATGGCGCCGAAAGCGATGGGGAACAGCAGATAAGACCAGCCCGGATGCAGCGCGGTGACCACCAGGGCGTCGGCGCCGGCCGGCGGATGGGTCAGCCGCGTCAGGGTCATCAGGGCGATGGCCAGTCCCACCGCCAGCGCCATGGCCCACCAGCTTTGCGGCAACACTTCCGCCACGACCAGGGCGGCGGTGGTGGACAGGATATGGCCGCCGATGACGTTGGCGGGTTGCGCCATGGGGCTTTCATGGGCGGCGAAGACCAGCACCGCCGACGCGGCCAACGGCGCCACCAGCAGTGGTTCGCCCACCAATTGCGCCAAAAGTGCGCAGGCGGCCATGGCGACGATGCCGCCAAAAGCCGCCTTCCACGGGGTCAGTCGGCAGGCGGGCGGCTGGTGACGGCGGATGAAACGGCGCAAGAGTCGCTCCTGGGATGTATTATGTAATTTACATACATATATACACCCCGGTTTGTCACCTATTCCTAAGTCTTGCTAATTTTTGTGTGGTTTTACAGCGCGCCGACGCGCAGCGCGGATACGCGACCAGCCCGGTATGGGCCGTCTTTAAAATCTGGTTTTATTTCCGCTTTGGCTGAACAAAGCTAGCCGCGCCGGACTTCTTCCAACTCGGCGCGGGCTTGGGCCAGTTCGTCGCCCATGCTGCGCACGCTGGCCAGCAGCGAATGGACCAGGGTGGCCAGGCCGGGATTGGCTTCGTTCATCATGTGGTCGATGTTGGCCTTGGGCATGGTCAGGCAGGTGACGTCTTCTTCGGCGAAGGCGGTGCCCATGCGGACGCCGTTGTCCAGCAGCGCCATTTCCCCGAACACCTGGCCGGGGGCGACGTTGCCGATGGTGATGCGCCGGCCCGACACGTTCTTGATGATGCGGACCTTGCCCTTTTGCAGCAAATAGGCTTCGCGGCCGCTGTCGCCTTCCTTGAAGATGATGGTGCCCTTGGCGAAGGTTTTACGCTCTGGGTTGCTCATCAAGGTCCCCCCGGACTGCCAATCGTTCCAACAGCATAGCCCAGACTGGACGTTTGTCCATGGCCGCCGCGACCATTGCCGTCCTGTGCGTGTGGGCGTAGCATTTCCGCACAACAAAAATCACAGGGAGGCCGGTCATGGCTCGGAAAATCGCGCTGGCGTTGCAGGGCGGCGGCACCCATGCCGCCTTCGCCTGGGGGGTGGTGGACCGCCTGTTGGATCAGGTGGCGGCGGGCAAGATTGAAATCTGCGGCGTGTCGGGGGCGTCGTCGGGCGCGTTGGGCGCCACCGCCCTGGCTTATGGTCTGCGGGAAGGGGCGGAACTTCCCGGCCCAGCCGCCGCGCGGGGCAAGCGCATGGCCCAGGCGGCCCAGGCCAAGACCGAACACCTGTGGTCGTCCATCGCACGCGCCGCCTTTTGGGGCGGTAACCCGCTGGTCGCCACCATCGGCCTGACTTTGGGCTGGAACATCGACGACAGCCCGGCGGCGCGCTGGGCCGACATGGCCAGTTCCGGCCCGGCGCCGACGGAATCGGGCATCGGCACTTATCTGACCAACGTGTTGCGCGACGTCTTTCCCCATCTGCCGGCCTTTCTGGCCGCCCCCATGGACGGGGTGCCGGTCCTGCTGGTGGCGGCCACCGATATCCAGGAATGCCGGCGCCAGGTTTTCGTCGACGGCGCGGTGTCGCCGGCGGTGCTGAAGGCCGGCATGGCGGTGCCCGGCATGAACGCCGCCGCCGAAGGGGAAATGGCCCGCTATTGGGACGGCGGCTATATGGGCAACCCGCCCCTGACACCGCTGTTGCAGCGCGTGGTGGCCCTGGGCTGCGACGATCTGGTGGTGGTGGGCGGCACGCCGCTGCACCGGCCGTCCATCCCCCGCACGCCCCGGCAGGTGCAGGACCGGGTGGCCGAAATCGCCTTTTCCGCCGCCCTGGTTCACGAAGTCAACGCCATCGAGACCCTGAACCATCTGGTGGATTCCGGGCGTATCGACGCCAGAAGCGGGGTCAAGCGGGTCAACCTGCACCGCGTGCACGCCGATGACGAATTGGCGCGCTTGGGCATCTATTCCAAAGACGCGCCGGCCTGGGATTTCCTGGTCCATCTGCGTGACATGGGGCACGCCGCCTTTGACGAGGCTTGGCCGGCCATGGAAAAAGCCCTGGGGGTGGGCTCGTCCTGGGATACCTCGGCGCTGTGCGACCATATCCTGGCGCGGGGGACATTGGCGCCGGTCCCGTGACGGCTGTGCTGTCTTGACCGTTTGCATGCAATAAGGGAAGGTGTCGCCCATGTTCGGTGACATCCGCCCCCTTTCCGATTCCGAGCGTCTTGACTGGCTGCGGTTGATCCGCAGTGAAAATGTCGGGCCGCGCACCTTCTTGCGTTTGCTGGAACGCTATGGCAGCGCGGCGCGCGCCTTGGCGGAACTGCCGGAACTGGCGCGGCGCGGCGGTCGGGCGCGGCCCATCGTCGTCTGCCCCAAATCCCAAGCCCAGGCCGAGATGGACGCGGCGCGAAACTTGGGCTGCACCATCCTGGCCGGGTGCGAGCCGGGCTATCCCCGCCTGCTGGCCGCCACCGACGACGCGCCGCCGGTGCTGTACGCCCTGGGCAACGCGTCCTTGCTGACCAAGTCGATGATCGCCATGGTCGGCGCCCGCAACGCCTCGGTCAACGGCCGCAACCTGACCCGGCGCATGGCGGCCGAATTGGGGCGTGACGATCTGGTGGTGGTGTCGGGTCTGGCGCGCGGCATCGACACCGCCGCCCACGAAGGCTCGTTGCCGTCGGGGACGGTGGCGGTGATGGCCGGCGGTCTGGACGTGGTCTATCCGCCGGAAAACCAGCGTCTGTTCGACGACGTCGTCGCCATGGGCTGCGCGGTGTCGGAAATGCCGCCCGGCACCCAGCCCCAGGCCAGCCATTTCCCCCGCCGCAACCGCATCGTCTCGGGCATGGCCTTGGGCGTGGTGGTGGTGGAAGCCAACCTGAAGTCGGGATCGCTGATCACCGCGCGGATGGCCGCCGACCAGGGACGCGAGGTGTTCGCGGTGCCCGGCCATCCCATGGACCCCCGCGCCCAAGGCCCCAACGACCTGATCCGCCATGGCGCCACCCTGACCGAAACCGCCGCCGACGTCACCCGGGTGGTGTTCGACCTGTTGCGCCGACCGCTGGCCGAGGACCGGTCCGTCCCCTTCACCACCGCCCCGCAGGCGGCTTTGGACGAAAACCTCCTCGCCCGCGCCCGCGCGTTGGTGCTGGAAAGCCTGGGTCCAATGCCGGTTGCGGTTGACTTGCTGATCCGCGAATGCCAATTGTCTGCTTCCGTGGTGTCCATGGTCCTGCTTGAACTCGAGCTGGCCGGCCGACTGGAACGGCTTCCTGGTCAACAGGTGGCGTTGCTGGCGGCGGGCTGACAAAGGCCAAGGTCACCCATTCCCGTTTCTTGCATATTGGGTCCGGATGAAGGTCGTCGTCGTCGAATCCCCCGCCAAAGCCAAGACCATCAACAAGTATCTTGGTTCGGATTTCCAGGTGTTGGCGTCCTATGGCCATATCCGCGATCTGCCCGCCAAGGACGGTTCCGTTCGTCCCGACGACGGCTTCGCCATGGATTGGGAAGCCGACGGCAAGTCGGAACGTCAGATCAAGGAAATCGCCCAAGCGGTCAAGAAGGCCGACAAACTGTTCCTGGCCACTGACCCGGATCGCGAAGGGGAAGCCATTTCCTGGCACGTGCAGTCGGTGCTGAACGATCGCGGCGTCTTGAAGGGCAAGGACGTCAAGCGCGTGGTGTTCAACGAGATCACCAAGTCGGCGGTCACCGAGGCCATGCGCAATCCGCGTGACGTGGACCAGGATCTGGTGGACGCCTATCTGGCCCGTCGCGCCTTGGACTATCTGGTGGGCTTCACCCTGAGCCCTGTGCTGTGGCGCAAGCTGCCGGGCTCGCGTTCGGCGGGGCGTGTGCAATCGGTGGCGCTGCGTCTGATCTGCGAACGCGAAACCGAGATCGAGAATTTCAAGAGCCAGGAATACTGGACGGTCGCCGCCGATTTCCTGACCCCCAAGGGGGCGATGATCACCGCCGGCCTGACCCATTTGGGCGGCGCCAAGCTGGACAAGTTCGCGCTGCCCGACGAAGCCGCGGCCCAGGCGGCCAAGGCCGCCATCCTGGGCGCCAGCTTCAGCGTCGGCGCGGTCGAGCGCAAGAAGGCCAAGCGCAATCCCTATGCGCCCTTCACCACCTCGACGCTTCAGCAGGAAGCCAGCCGCAAGCTGCATTTCGGTGCCCAAAAGACCATGCAACTGGCCCAGCGCCTGTATGAAGGCGTCGACATCGGTGGCGAGACGGTGGGTCTGATCACCTATATGCGTACCGACGGCGTGCAGATGGCGGCCGAGGCCATCGCCGCCACCCGCGACCTGATCGCCAAGGATTTCGGCCGTGATTACGTGCCGGGCGCGCCGCGTCTTTACAAGACCAAGGCCAAGAACGCCCAGGAAGCGCACGAATGTATCCGCCCCACCGACCTGTTCCGGCGCCCGGACCAGTTGGCCCGCACCCTGGACCGCGACCAGCTGCGTCTTTATGAACTGATCTGGAAGCGCACGGTGGCCAGCCAGATGGCGGCGGCCGAGCTGGATCAGGTGGCGGTGGACGTGGTCAGCGCCGATCGTCAAATCCAGTTCCGCGCCACCGGTTCGGTGGTGGTGTTCGAAGGCTTCCTGAAGGTCTATCGCGAAGACCGCGACGACCAGCCGGCGCCGGGCGCCGAGGACGACGACAACGAACGCCTGCTGCCCGACGTGAACGAAGGCGATGCCATGGCCCGCCAGGACGTGCGCGCCGACCAGCATTTCACCCAGCCGCCGCCGCGCTTTTCCGAAGCCAGCCTGGTCAAGCGCATGGAAGAACTGGGGATCGGCCGCCCGTCCACCTATGCGTCCATCCTGACCGTGCTGCAGGATCGCAATTACGTGCGTCTGGACCAGCGCCGCTTCATCCCCGAGGATCGCGGCCGTCTGGTCACCGCTTTCCTGGAAAGCTATTTCGGCCGTTACGTGGAATACAATTTCACCGCCGACCTGGAAAACCAGCTGGACGAGATTTCCGACGGCAAGATCGACTGGAAGAAGGTTCTGGAAGATTTCTGGCGCCAGTTCCAGGGTGCCGTGGACGGCACCAAGGAATTGCGCGTCTCGGAAGTCATCGAGAAGCTGGACGCCGAATTGGGGGCGCATTTCTTCCCCGATGACGGCACCGGCCACGATCCGCGCCTGTGTCCGGCCTGCAATGCCGGTCGCTTGTCGTTGAAGCTGGGCAAGTTCGGTGCCTTCATCGGCTGCGCCAATTATCCCGAATGCCGTTACACCCGGCCGCTGGCAGTGGCCGGCGAAGGCGGCGAGGGCGGGGGCGAGCCCTTGCCCGACGGTCCCAAGGAACTGGGCATGTGCCCGGTCAGCGGCGAGCCTGTCACCCTGCGCAAAGGCCCTTATGGCTGGTACGTGCAATTGGGCGAAGGTGCCAAGCCCAAGCGGGTGTCGCTGTACAAGGGGCTGGAGCCGGCGCAGATCGACCTGGAGACCGGCCTGAAACTGCTGGCCCTGCCGCGTGACGTGGGCGAGCACCCGGAAACCCGCAAGATGATCAAGGCCGGCGTCGGCCGCTTTGGTCCCTATCTGCTGCATGACGGCGTCTACAAGTCGCTGGCCAAGGATGACGACGTGCTGACCATCGGCATGAACCGGGCGGTGGAACTGCTGTCCCAGGCCAAGGGCAAGGCCTCGGCCGCGCCGTTGAAGGCCTTGGGCGACCACGACGGCAAGCCGGTGACCGTGCATGAAGGTCGTTATGGCCCCTATGTGTCCCGTGACGGCGTGCACGCCACCCTGCCCAAGGGCACCGACCCCATGGCGGTGACCTTGGAAATGGCTTTGCCGCTGATCGCCGCCAAGGCCGCCAAGTCCCCGGCCAAGAAGCCGGCCCGCAAGGCGGCGGCGAAGAAGACGGAAGACGGTGCGGACGCCCCGAAAAAGGCTGCTGCCAAGAAGCCAGCGGCGAAAAAGCCGGCGGCCAAGAAAGCTCCCGCCAAGAAGAAGGCGGTGGCGAAGAAGGCCGAGGCCTGATCAGCCGATCTTGGCGGCGACGAACGGACGCGGCGAGCCCAAGGACCGCAGCAGGTTCTTGGACAGCGCGTTCAGCCGTTCCAGTTCGCTGAAGCGGATGGCGTTCTGCGCCGATTCCAGGCGGTGGGCGATGTCCAACAGCTCGGTGACCGGGCCGGACAGCACATCGCTGGGGCTGCGCTTCATGCGGCGGATCATGTCTTCGCACACTTGCACCAGTCGCGCCGTGTGGGGCAGCAGCGCGTGCCACATGTCTTCCTTGGAATCGCGGATGGTGCCGTGGATGTGGTTGGACAGCCAGTCGATCTGCACCGCGTAGCGTTCGATCTTCATGCGGTTCAGCGTCGCCGCCGCCTCGTCGATCATACGGTGCAGGCGGGTGCCGTCGATGCCGGTTTCCGACCGCACCCGCAGCGGGTTGGGCACTTCCAGCATGGGGGCGGAATGAGCGTCGAACTGGCGCTGCTTGGCCCGTCGGTCGGGGCCGGTGTAGTCGTGGGTGACGACGAAGGGTTTTCTGGTGTGGAACAGCTTTTCGATGCGCAGGATCAACTGGTCGGGCGCGATGGGCATCAACAGCAGGTCGTCGCAGCCGGCGTTGATGATGCGCTTGACGTAATCGGGTTCGGGCCGGCTTAACAGCGAGATCACCACCGGAAAGGGGTTGCCGCCCAGGCGCTGGTCGCGCATTTCCTTGATCAGATAGCCGACGTCGTTGCCTTCCAGTTCGGTGGCGGCGATCAGCAGGTCGACGGAATCCTGTTCGATCAGGTCATGAAGCTTGATGTAGCTGCCGGTCTCGGAAATCGCCCTGAACCCCATGGCGAACATGGCGGCCCTCAGGCCGGTGCGAAGCGCACGGTTGGGATCGGCGATGGTCAGCCTTATGTTTTCAAGCGAAACCTGCATACGTCGTTCACGCAACCCCGGTTCATGGCCACAAAAAGACGGAGGGCTTTAGCGCGTCCTCACACTTTTGTACAGGATGGCATCATATGTGCGTCGCGCAATCCGGTCATCCACTGATTCTGCCCGGTAGGGTTGTTCTGACGTGCGCATTAATTTGTGAGTTCCAGAACAACCCTATGATTCAACAGGTTAGTGGCCTGCTTATCCCAGAAGTCCGCGTGCGGGGTTCTGGGGCGGGACACCAGCACCCTGTCTGACCGTCTTGCGGGCCGATGCAGGCCGCCATATAGTTCGGCCACCATGACCGAACCGCGCTTCTCGCTTCGACATCTGTTGGGCATCCAGGGACTGGGGCCCTTCGAGATCACCACCATCCTGGATCTGGCTGACGGCTACGCCGCGCAGAACAGGTCGGCCAACAAGTGCCATACCCTGATGCAGGGGCGCACGCTCGTGAACTTGTTCTACGAGAACTCGACGCGCACGCTGACCAGCTTCGAACTGGCGGGCAAGCGTCTGGGCGCCGACGTCATCAACATGGCGACGTCCACCTCGTCGGTGGCCAAGGGCGAAAGCCTGATCGACACCGCCATGACGCTGAACGCCATGAACCTGGACGTCCTGGTGGTGCGTCATGCCGAATCGGGCGCCGCCAAGCTGTTGTCGCAAAAGGTCAACTGCGCCGTCATCAATGCCGGCGACGGCGCCCATGAACACCCCACCCAGGCGTTGCTGGACGCTTTGACCATCCGCCGCCGCAAGGGCACCATCGCCGGCCTGACCGTGGCCATCTGCGGCGACGTGCAGCATTCGCGCGTGGCGCGCTCCAACATCCACTTGCTGAACGCCATGGGGGCTTCCGTCCGCCTGGTCGGACCGCGCACCCTGATGCCGTCGCAGGTGGAACGCATGGGCGTCGAGGTGTTCCACGACATGCGCGCCGGCATCAAGGATGTGGACGTGGTGATGATGCTGCGCATCCAGAACGAACGCATGAAGGGCAGCTTCATCCCGTCGATCCCGGAATATTTCCGCTTCTTCGGCCTGGACCGTGAAAAGCTGGCCTTGGCCAAGCCTGACGCGGTGGTCATGCATCCCGGTCCCATGAACCGGGGTGTCGAGATCGATTCCGACGTGGCCGACGACGTGGAGCGGTCGCTGATCCGCGAGCAGGTGGAAATGGGCGTGGCCGTGCGCATGGCCTGCCTTGACCTTCTGACCCGCAACCTTCCCGAAACCGGGGTGAAGTGATGGCCAAGCCCAATTCCAGTGGCCTTGTGGCCTATGTCAACGCCCGCCTGCTGGACCCGGTCACCGGCCTGGATGCCAAGGGGGCGCTTCTGACCAATGGCGAAACCATCGCCGATGTCGGCCCCGGCCTGTTCCAGGGCGGCGTGCCGTCGGGGATCGAGGTGATCGACTGCGCCGGCCAATGTCTGGCGCCGGGTCTGGTGGACATGCGCGTGCAGTTGCGCGAACCGGGCGAGGAACACAAGGAAACCCTGAAAAGCGCCGGCGAGGCGGCGGTGGCCGGCGGCGTGACCTCGATGGTCTGCCTGCCCAACACCGACCCCATCATCGACGAAGTGGCCACCGTGGAATTCGTCGCCCGGCGCGCCCGCAAGAACGGTCTGGCCAAGGTTTATCCCTATGCCGCCGCCACCAAGAAGCTGGAAGGGCGCGAACTGTCGGAGATGGGTTTCCTGCAGGAAGCCGGCGCCCTGGCCTTCACCGACGGCATCAAGGCCATCGCCGACACCCAGATCATGCGCCGCGCGCTTTCCTATGCCGCCAATTTCGGCGCGCTGATCGTCCAGCACCCGGAAGACCCGTCCTTGGCCGGGTCGGGGGTGATGAACGCCGGCGAACAGGCGACCCGCATGGGCCTGTCGGGCATCCCGCCCGAGGCCGAGGTGATCATGCTGGAACGCGACATGCGTCTGGTGGCGATGACCGGGGGGCGTTATCACGCCGCCCACGTGTCCACCGCCGAAGGCATCGAGGTGATCCGCAAGGCCAAGGCCCGCGGCCTGTCGGTGACCTGCGACACGGCGCCGCCTTACTTCTGCTTGAACGAACTGGAAGTGAACAACTACCGCACCTTCGCCAAGCTGTCGCCGCCGCTGCGCGGCGAAGCCGACCGCCGGGCGGTGATCGAAGGGCTGCGCGACGGCACCATCGACGCGGTGGCGTCGGACCACGCGCCCCAGGACGAAGACGCCAAGCGTCAGACCTTCACCGCCGCCGAGTTCGGCGGTATCGGCCTGGAAACCCTGCTGGCCGCCACCCTAAGCCTGGTTCACGGCGACCAGATGTCCATGCTGGATGCTTTGGCGCTGTTGACCAGCAAGCCGGCCGGCGTGCTGGGGTTGGCGGCTGGGCGGCTGAAGGTGGGGGCGGCGGCCGATCTGGTGGTCTTCAACCCGTCGCGCGGCTGGCAGGTGGACCCGTCCACCTTCAAGAGCAAGTCCAAGAACTCGCCCTTTGACGGCCGTCCGTTGCAGGGCGTGGTCCTGCGTACCGTGGTCGATGGAAGAAGTGTCTATTGTGCTTGATCTGATCGTTGCTGCCATCGGCGGTTATCTTCTGGGGTCCATCCCCTTCGGTCTGGTGTTGACCAAAGCTGCCGGACTGGGGGACATCCGCGCCATCGGCTCGGGCAATATCGGCGCCACCAATGTCTTGCGCACCGGTCGCAAGGGCTTGGCCCTGGCGACCCTGCTGCTGGATGGCGGCAAGGGCGCCATCGCCGCCTTGGCGGCGCTGGTCCTGTTGGGCCGCGATCCCATGCTGGTGGCGGCTTTCGCCGCTGTCCTGGGGCACAACTTCCCGGTCTGGCTGGGCTTCAAGGGCGGCAAGGGGGTGGCGACGACGTTGGGCACCCTGATGGCCTGTTCCTGGCCCGCCGGTCTGGCCTGTTGCGCCACCTGGCTGGTGGTGGCCTTCGTTTTCCGCATTTCGTCGCTGTCGGCCCTGGTGGCCTTGGCGTTGTCGCCGGTCTACGCCTTTTACTTCTCGGGGCCGGAAACGGCGGCCATGGCCGCCGGTTTGGCGGTGTTGGGATTCATCCGTCACCATGCCAACATCAAGCGACTGCTGAAGGGCGAGGAACCGCGCATCGGCAAGAAGAAAGAGGCCTAGATGAAAGCGCTGTGGTCCATCGTCGGTATCGTCGTGGTCGGGTTGGGGCTGTTCGTCACCAATCCGACCCAGGAAGCCCATCGTCAGGCTTTCGTCGCCAGCAAAGCCAAGGCCTGCCGCGACAATCCCATCGCCTCGCTGATCTGCAGCTTCATGACGGTGGAATATCGCAACGGTCAGCTGTTCTCGACCGGTTATGTTGACGGCAAGATGGTCACGTTTGGGATTGCGGGGCAGGTGATCGCGCTGCCCTGACCCGGCGCAATTCGCCGATGGTCAACAGTGGCGCGCCGACCAGGGTGACCGCCGCCGCCAGCATCAAAGCCGGCGTCCAGCCACCGCTTTGGGCCAGTTTCGCCGCCGCCACCGGGCCGACGATCTGGCCGATGCTGAACCCCACGGTCAGAATTCCCATGGTCCGCGCCGCGTGGTCGGGGGTGATGGCGCGGCCGAAGGCCACCGCCATGCCGGCGATGCCCAGGAAGGTGCCGCCATACAGCAGTGCCGCCAGGAACACCGCCGCCGGATGGCCGGACAGGCCCAGCAGGGCGGTGCCGGCGGTCATCAGGATGTGGGCGGCGCCCAGGGCGGGGGCATAACCCTTGTGTTCGGCCACCCAGCCCCAGGCGGCGGCTGACGGGATGGCGGCCAGCCCCACCACCACCCAGGCCCAATTGGCCCAATCGTGCAATCCCGGCGTGGCGCGCACCACCACCACCAGGAAGGTGCCGGTGATGATGTAGCCGAAGCCGGCGCAGAAATAGGACGCCGCCAGCAAGGGCAGCGGAAACGGCACCGGCCGGGGCGGTGGCGCGGTGCCGGCGGCTTGCTGCTTGCCCAAATGACGCAGGCACAGGAACGAGGTGGCCGACAGCATGGCGCAAATGGCGCCTGCCGCCCACCACGCCCCGGTGTCGGCGGCCCACGACCCCACCCAAGCGATGGCCGAGCCCGAGGCGACGATGCCCAAGCCGACGCCGCCGAAATGCAGCCCCGACAACTTGGCGCGACCCATCTGCACCAGACGCGGTACCACCAGGGCCGAGGCCAGCACGAACACCAGGGCCGAGCCGATGCCGGCGGCCAGCCGGATCAGGTTCCAGGCCAGGGGATCGCGGGTCCAGGCCATGGCGGCCAGGCTGACCGCCACCAGGGCCAGGCCGAAATTCAGCAGGCGGTGGCGTTCGCTTTCGCTGGGGGCCCAACTGGCCCACAGCGCCCCGATCAGATAGCCCAGGTTGTTGCTGGCGGCCAGCCAGCCGGCGCTTTGGGTGTCGATGCCCATCAGCGGCAGGATGGGGGTATAGGCGAAGCGCCCCAGGCCCAGCGACACCGCGCAGGCGCAAAATCCACCCATCAACAATCGGCCAAGGGACATCATCGCCTCCGGTTTTGGTTTTTTCTGAAGGTGGCCTTTGGCTTGCTTCATTACCAGCGAATAATTATGTTCACATCGTTCGTATATGGAGAACGCAGCCATGGATCACGCCGCCCTTCGCATGTTCCGCGCCGTTGCCCGCACCGGTTCCATGGCGGCGGCGGCTGAAGCGGTTCATTCGGTGCCGTCCAACCTGTCGGCTCGCATCCGCAAGCTGGAAGAAGAACTGGGAACGGCGTTGTTCGTGCGCGAACCGCGCGGCATGCGCCTGACGCCGGCGGGCGAGGTGTTGCTCGATTACGCCGAACGCATCCTGGCGTTGTCCGACGAAGCCCGTCTGGCGGTGGACGAATCGGTGGGGCGGGGCGGCGTGCTGCGGCTGGCCTCCATGGAAAGCACCGCCGCCGTGCGCCTGCCGCCGCTTTTGGCGCAATTCGCCGGCGCTTACCCCAAGGTGCGGCTGGTCCTGTCCACGGGAACCAGCGAAAGCATGACCCAGGCGGTGCTGGACCGTCAGGCCGATCTGGCCTTTGTCGGCGGGCCGGTGCGTCACGACCGTATCGTCGGCCAGCCGGTCTTCGTCGAGGAGTTGGTGCTGGCGGTGCCGGTGGGGGTGACCTCGATCGAACAGGCCAACACCCACGCCATGCTGGTGTTCCGCGCCGGCTGCGCCTATCGCGCCCGTACCGAAGCCTGGCTGCGCCGCCGGGGCGAGCCGCCGCGTCAGGTGATGGATTTCGGCACCCTGGACGGGTTGCTGGGCTGCGTCGCCGCCGGCATGGGGGTCAGCCTGCTGCCGCGTACCGTGGTCGAGCGCCCACACCTGGCCGGCCAAGTGGCGGCTTTGTCCATCGCTGATCCTTATGTGGAAACCTGGGCCATCCGCCATCGCGACGCCGTCCCCACCCGCGCCATGCGCGAGTTCCTGGCCCTGGTGGCGCCAGGGGCCTCCCTGGCGGCGTGACAAGCTTCCCGATTTTCGCGTGGCACCCCCCACGCATGGGGGGCTGTCGGGTGTGCGTTAAAGGCGTAGGATAAAGACTGATAGTGGACAAAGGCGACAGCCATGCGTGACCCAAACGCCCCCCCGATCCGGCTGTTGATGGTGGAAGACAATCCCGGCGACGCCCGTCTGGTGCGCGCCTTGCTGGCGGAAACCGGCGGCTTCGAGCTGTCTTGCGCCGAAACCATGGCCGAAGCCCAATCGTGGTTGGCGGAAAACGCTGCCGACGCGGTGCTGTTGGATTTGTCCTTGCCCGATTCCCATGGTCTGGAAACCATCGACCGCATGCGGGGCTTGGCGCCCATGGCCCCGGTGGTGGTGTTCACCGGTCTGGCCGACGAAGATGTGGGGGTCGCCGCGGTCAAGCGTGGCTGCCAGGACTATCTGGTCAAGGGGGTGGGGGACGGCCAGCTGATATCGCGCACCGTGCTTTACGCCATCGAACGCAAGACGCTTGAGGTCGAGCGGGCGCAATCCGCCGACCGCATGAAGAAGGTGCTGTTGCAGACGGTGCGCGCCATGTCGCTGACCCTGGAAATGCGCGATCCCTATACCGCCGGCCATCAGCGTCGGGTGGCCAATCTGGCGGTGGCCATCGGCCGGACCATGGGCTGGTCGGAACACACCCTGGAAGGGTTGCAGACCGGGGCGCTGATCCATGATCTGGGCAAGATCAACGTCCCCTCCGACTTCCTGTCGCGGCCCGGCCGGCTGTCGGACGCCGCCTTCGGGGTGGTCAAGTCCCATGCCGCCGTGGGGGCGGAAATCGTCGACGGCATCGACTTTCCCTGGCCGGTGGCCGACATGATCCGCCAGCATCACGAACGCATGGACGGGTCGGGCTATCCCTTGGGGCTGACGGCCGAGAGCATCATCCCCGAAGCCCGCGTCCTGGCGGTGGCCGACGTGGTGGAAGCCATCAGCAGCCATCGTCCTTATCGTCCGGCCTTGGGCATGGACGTCGCCTTGGCCGAGATCCGCAACCATTGTGGTACCCGGTACGACCCCGAGGCGGTGGCGTGCTGCGAAAAGGTCATCGCCCAGGAAGGCGAGGCGGTGTTCGGCGAGATCGCCTTGGGCCAATGATCAAAAAATAGCCATAAAAATATTAGCCTAAAATTTGTGCTGAGATGTCAAGCGGGCTTTGCCGTCCGGCTGTCATAGTCACCCCATGGTCATTCGACATGAGGCGGGACGATGCCGGTCACCACGGCGACATTGGGCGGCGAACGCCATGTTTTCCCGGATTTGCGGGCGCTTTTGGCTTGCGCCTCGCCGCGGCGGTCGGGCGACGAACTGGCGGGGCTGGCGGCCGACAGCGAAAAACGTCGTGTTGCCGCCCGCATGGCCCTGGCCGATCTGCCGCTCTCCACTTTCCTGACCGAAGCCCTGGTTCCCTACGAGGATGACGAGGTCACCCGGCTGATCATCGACGGCCACGACACGGCCGCCTTCGCCCCCGTCGCCCATATGACGGTGGGGCAGTTCCGCGACTGGCTGTTGTCCTACGAGGCTGACACCGCCACTCTGGCCGCCTTGGCGCCGGGTCTGACCCCGGAAATGGTCGCCGCCGTCTCGAAGCTCATGCGCAATTCCGATCTGGTGGCGGTGGCCGCCAAGATCAGGGTGGTCACCGCCTTTCGGTCCACCATCGGCCTGGACGGGCGGCTGTCGTCGCGTCTGCAGCCCAACCATCCCACCGACGATCCCTTGGGCATCGCCGCGTCCACTTTGGACGGCCTGCTGTTCGGGGTGGGCGACGCGGTCATCGGCATCAACCCGGCCACCGACAACGTGGAAGCCTGCTGCACGCTGTTGAAGATGCTGGACGAGGTCCGCCTGCGTTTCGACATCCCCACCCAATCTTGCGTGCTGACCCATGTCAGCAATTCCATCGCCGCCATGGAAAAAGGCGCGCCGCTGGATCTGGTGTTCCAAAGCGTCGCCGGCACCGAAGCTGCCAACCGGGGCTTCGGTATCGACCTGGCGCTGTTGGGCGAGGCCGAACAGGCGGCGCTGGACCTGAAGCGCGGTACGGTCGGCGACAACGTCATGTATTTCGAAACCGGCCAAGGCGCGGCGTTGTCGGCTGACGCCCATCACGGTGTCGACCAACAGACGGTGGAAACCCGCGCCTATGCGGTGGCCCGGGCGTTTCGGCCGCTCTTGGTCAACACCGTGGTCGGCTTCATCGGCCCGGAATACCTGTATGACGCCAAGCAGATCATCCGCGCCGGTCTGGAAGACCATTTCTGCGGCAAGCTGTTGGGTCTGCCCATGGGGGTGGACGTCTGCTACACCAACCACGCCGAGGCCGACCAGGACGACATGGACGTCCTGATGCTGCTGTTGGGCAATGCCGGGGTCAACTTCCTGATCGGCGTGCCCGGCGCCGACGACGTCATGCTGAATTACCAAAGCCTGTCCTATCACGACGTGGTGGGGCTGCGGCATCTGCTGGGGCGCAAGCCGGCCCCGGAATTCGAATCCTGGCTGATGCGCATGGGGCTGGCCGATTCCACCGGCAAGGTGCCGCCCCTGGGCCGCGACGCCGCCCCCTTGCGTAAATTGCTGGCGGGGGGCTGATCCATGGCCGACGACGTCATCGCCCTTGATCCTTTCGCCCGTTTCCGCGCCGCCACCCGCGCCCGCATCGGCCTGGGGCGGTCGGGCGACGGGCTGCCTACCGCCGCTTTGCTGGACTTCCAATTGTCGCACGCCAAGGCCCGCGACGCTGTCCACGGCACGGTGGACTGGGACGTCTTGGAAGAACAATTGCCGCAGCCCTGTATCCGGGTGAAAAGCCGGGCCGGCGACCGTTCCACCTATTTGCGCCGTCCCGACCTGGGGCGCCAACTGGCGGCAGAAAGCGCTGCCCTGTTGAGCCCGGGCGATTGGGACGTGGCGATGGTGGTCGGTGACGGCTTGTCGGCGGCGGCGGTGCAGAATTGGGCGGTGCAGGTGGTGTGGGCCATCCACATGCGGCTGAACGGGCTGAAAATGGCGCCCCTGGTGCTGGCCGACCAAGCCCGCGTCGCCCTGGCCGATCCCATCGGCGAAGCCCTGGGGGCCAAGCTGTCGGTCATGCTGATCGGCGAGCGTCCCGGCCTGTCCGTGGCCGATTCCTTGGGCATCTACATGACCTATGGCCCCAAGGTCGGGCGGCGCGATTCGGAACGCAACTGCCTGTCCAACATTCACGCCCACGGGCTGTCGCCGGCGGCCGCCGCCGACAAGCTGGTGTGGCTGATGACCCAATCCCTGCGCCTGGGGTTATCCGGCGTCGGGCTGAAAGAGGAAACACCAAGCCTTGAATCCGGCGCCGACCCAGTCGCCGCCCGGCTTTCCCATCCATCGGATTGAGACGGAGCGCATATCCATGTCCGAAAACAGCAAACCGGAACTGAAGCGCAGCCTATCGGGGCTGCATCTGTGGGGCATCGCCGTCGGCCTTGTCATCTCGGGGGAATATTTCGGCTGGTCGTTCGGCTGGGCCGCCGCCGGAACCCTGGGGTTCCTGGTGACCACCGTGCTGATCGCCGCCATGTACACCACCTTCATCTTCAGCTTCACCGAGCTGACCACCGCCATCCCCCACGCCGGCGGGCCCTTCGCCTATTCCTATCGCGCCTTTGGCCCCATGGGCGGTTTCGTCGCCGGCTTCGCCACGCTGATCGAATTCGTCTTCGCGCCGCCGGCCATCGCCTTGGCCATCGGCGCCTATCTGAACGTGCAGTTCCCGTCGCTTGATCCCAAGCTGGCCGCCGTCGGCGCCTATGTGGTGTTCATGGGACTGAACATCGCCGGCGTCACCATCGCCGCCACCTTCGAATTGTTCATCACCGTGCTGGCCATCATCGAACTGGTGATCTTCATGGGCGTGGTCGAGCCGGGCTTCACCTGGGCCAATTTCACCGCTAAGGGCTGGGCCGGCGAGGACGTGTTCTCGGGCGCCGCCTTCTCGGGCATCTTCGCCGCCATTCCCTTCGCCATCTGGTTCTTCCTGGCCATCGAAGGCGCCGCCATGGCCGCCGAGGAAACCAAGAATCCCACCAAGACCGTTCCCAAGGCCTATATCGCCGGCATCCTGACCCTGGTGGCCTTGGCTTTCGGCACCATGATCATGGCCGGCGGCGTCGGCGACTGGAGCCAGCTTTCCAACATCAACGACCCGCTGCCCCAGGCCATGAAGGCGGTGGTCGGCGAATCGTCGGGCTGGCTGCACATGCTGGTGTGGATCGGTCTGTTCGGCCTGATCGCGTCGTTCCACGGCATCATCATGGGCTATTCGCGCCAGATCTTCGCCCTGTCCCGCGCCGGCTTCCTGCCGCCTTCCTTCGCCAAGGTCAACCCCAAGACCAAGACCCCGGTGGCCGCCATCCTGGCCGGCGGCGTGGTCGGCATCGCCGCCATCTTCTCGGACAGCCTGATCGAGATCGGCGGCGCCTCGCTTACCGCCAACATCGTCACCATGTCGGTGTTCGGCGCCATCGTCATGTACATCATGTCCATGGCCGCCCTGTTCAAGCTGCGCGCCAGCGAACCCAACCTGGACCGCCCGTTCAAGGCGCCGTTCTTCCCCGTCTTCCCGTCCATCGCGCTGGGCATGGCGGTGGTCGCCCTGGTCACCATGGTCTACTTCAACCAGTTGGTGTTCGGGTTGTTCGTCGGCCTGTTCGCGGTGGCCTATCTGTTCTATCGCTTCACCGCCGGTCTTCGTGAAAACGCCGAAGCCGACGATTTGCTGGAACTGGCCCAGGTCGAGGCCCGCTCCATGGCTGACTGAAAAGACGGCCCTTGAAAACGCCATCCCCTGCCGGACTGGTTCTGGCAGGGGCTTTGCGTATAAAACGGTACTTGCTGAAAAGAGGCCCCCATGGCGGTCAGAAGCACGCGAAATAGGCAATCTGCGCCCCAATCCTGCCGGGATGTTGGGCAGCGCAACGTCCTGGCCGCCGCCGCGTCGGGGGTCGCCGATTTCATCCACAGCCATGGCGGCGATTCCGCCCGGGTGCTGGGCCAAGCCGGGGTCCCCGACCATGCCATCGGCGACCCGCTGCTGGCGCTGGATCTGGGTGATTACTGCGCCATGATGGAATTGGCCGCCGCCGAGACGCGGCACGACAATTTCGGCCTGTGGTTCGGCCAGCAATTCCAGCCCCGCGCGCTTGGTTTGATCGGGGAAATCGCCTTGGCGTCGCCCACCTTGGGGGCGGCGGTGGAAAACGTCGCCACGCTTTTTCCCTTTCATCAGCAAGCCACCGAAACCCGCCTCGCTCGTGACGGTGACCTGTTGCGCCTGGAATACCGCATCCTGGATGGCCGCATCGTCGAGCGCCGCCAGGACGCCGAGCTGACCATGGGCATGTTCGCCAACGTCTTCCGCGCCTGCCTGGGGTCGGGCTGGGCGCCGGAAGAGGTGCATTTCGAACATCTGCGGCCGCTGGATTGGCGCGAACACCAACGTGCCTTCGACGCCCCTGTCCATTTCGGCCAACGCACCAATTGCGTGGTGTTCCGTGATCGGCAGTTGGACAAGCGCATGCCACAGGGGGATTTGGCCCGGCTGACGGCGTTGCGCGACCAATTGCTGGCGGTGGCCGGCGGCACCGGGGCGGCGCCGTTCCTGGAGCGGGTCAGGGCGGAAATCCGCTCGCGGCTGGCCGAAGGCTATCCCCATGTGGAAGACGTGGCCGAGGCGCTGGACATGCCGCGCTGGACCCTGCAACGCCGCCTGGCCGACCACGGAATCAGCTTTTCCGGCGCGGTCGAGGGCGTGCGCCGCGATTTGGCCGCCCATTACGTGCGCCAGCGCCACATCCCGCTGTCGGACGTGGCTGATCTTTTGGGCTATTCCGAACTGTCGGCGTTCAGCCGGGCGTTCCGCCGCTGGTTCGAGGTGGCGCCGTTAAGCTGGCGGGAAGGGTAAGCTATCCGTCTGTTCGTCATGCCCGCGTAGGCGGGCATCCAGGAGTCACGGTAACAGCTGCGGGTCACCCCCTGGATTCCCGCTTTCGCGGGAATGACGGTGATGGAGCTCGTCAGCCCTTCCAGCCTTGGGTGCCGCATTTCAGCCCGACGGCGATGGTCTTGCCGTTGTTCGGGTTGGTCCAGAAGCTGCGATAGCTCCACACCCGGGCGTCCTTGCACGAAATGGTCACCTGCTCGGTGGACAGCCATTCCACCTGGGGGGCGTCGCCCTTGTCGGCCAGGAACAGACGGGCGCCCTTGTTGATGTTGTCGCCGGGCTTGGCGGTCATCACCACCAGGAAGGGTTCGGTCTCGCCGGCCTTCATGGTGCCGACCACCACGTCGCGGCTGCCGTCGGGGGCGGGATGGCGCGAAATCTCGCGCATGTCGCCGTCGCCGCAAGCGGCCAAGGGCACCAGGACGGCGACAGCCGCGATCAGCTTTTTCATTCGGCGGCGGCCACCTTCTTGGGGTGTTCCTTGTGCAGTTCCAATTCGTCCCACACGGCGACGAAGGCGTTGACCAGATGATCCATCATCTCGTCGGTGTGCAACGGCGTCGGCGTGATGCGCAGACGTTCCGTGCCGACGGGAACGGTGGGATAGTTGATGGGCTGCACATAGATGTTGTGCTTGGTCAGCAACAGGTCGGACGCCTGCTTGCACAAAGCCGCGTTGCCGACCATGACGGGGACGATGTGGCTGACCGACGGCAGCACCGGGATGCCCTTTTCCGCCAGCTTGACCTTCAAGGTGGCGGCGCGTTCCTGGTGGCGGTCGCGGATTTCCGGGGACTTGCGCAACACCTTGACCGAGGCCAGGGCGGCGGCGGCCACCATGGGCGGCATGGACGACGAGAAGATGAAGCCCGGGCCGAAGCTGCGCACGTAGTCGACCATGGCGTTCGAGCCGGCGATATAGCCGCCGACCACGCCGATGGCCTTGGCAAGGGTCGCCTGGATGATGGTGATGCGGTGACGCAGTCCGTCGCGTTCGGCGACGCCCGAACCTTCGGCGCCGTACATGCCGGCGGCGTGCACTTCGTCCAGGAAGGTCATGGCGTTGTGGGCTTCGGCCACGTCGCAGATCTCGGCGATGGGTGCGATGTCGCCATCCATGGAATAGACCGATTCGAAGGCCACCAGCTTGGGGGTTTCCTTGGGATAGGCGCTCAACAGCTGGTCCAGGTGCTCGGGGTCGTTATGGCGGAACACGTGCTTGGTGGAACGACCGTGGCGGATGCCTTCGATCATGGAATTGTGGTTCAGTTCGTCCGAGAACACCACCAGGCCGGGAATGGTAGCGCCCAAGGTGGACAAGGTGGTCTGGTTGGCCACATAGCCCGAGGTGAACAACAGCGCCGATTCCTTGCCGCACCACGACGCCAGTTCTTCTTCCAGCAGCACGTGGTAGTGGTTGGTGCCCGAGATGTTGCGGGTGCCGCCGGCGCCGGCGCCGCAACGGTCCACCGCTTCCTTGGCGGCGGCCAAAACATCGGGATGCTGTCCCATGCCCAGATAGTCGTTGGAACACCAGACCACCACTTCGTGGACCTGGCCGTCGCGATAGTTCTTGGCTACCGGGAACTGGCCGCACTGGCGCTCCAGATCGGCGAAGACGCGATAGCGGCCTTCGGTCTTCAGATCGGAAATGCGCTTGGCGAAATAGTGTTCGTAATCCATCTGGGCTGATCTCCCCTCTGCGTCGGACCAAACCAGAATGTCCGGTGCAGGTTCATCGCTCGTTGAGCCGATCCTAAAAGAACGGGAAGTCGGCGTGCAACTAACATCACCGTAATGTCCCCACCATCCTTAGGCTTGATTAGACAATACCCGCCGCTTGCAGCTCTCCATGAGCTTCGTCAAGGGCACGGCGGAAGCGGGCCAGCATCTCGTCGATTTCCGCTTCCGAGATGATCAAGGGCGGGGCGAAGGCGACCGCGTCGCCCATGGCGCGCAGGATGACGCCGTTGGCTTGCGCCTTGGCCACCACCCGGGCGCCCACCGTCAGCTTGGGGTCGAAGGCGCGGCGTTCGTCCTTGTCGGCCACCAGTTCGACGGCGCCGATCAGTCCGACGCCGCGGGCTTCGCCCACCAAGGGATGTTGCTGCAACTCGCGCAGGCCGCGCTGCAGCGCCGGAGCGACGCGGTTCACGTGGCCCAGGACGTCGCGTTCGGCATAGATCGCCAGGGTTTCCAACGCCACCGCCGCCGACACCGGGTGGCCGCCATAGGTGAAGCCGTGGCCGAAGACGCCGATCTCGCCGGCCTGGGTCTTGACGTCGTCATAGACGTGCCCGGCGACGATCAGCGCCGAAATGGGCAGGTATCCCGACGACAGTCCCTTGGCCACCGTCATCATGTCGGGCTTCAGGCCAAAGGTCTGCGACCCGAACATCTGGCCGGTGCGGCCGAAACCGGTGATCACCTCGTCGGCCACCAGCAGCACGTCGTATTTCTTCAGCACCGCCTGGATTTTTTCGAAATAGCTGGCGGGCGGCACGATGACGCCGCCGGCCCCCATCACGGGCTCGGCGAAGAAGGCGGCCACGGTGTCGGGACCTTCGGCCAGGATCAGACGCTCCAACTCGTCGGCGCGGCGGCTGGCGAATTGTTCCTCGGTCTCGCCCTGTTCGGCACAGCGCCAGTAATGGGGATTGCCGGTATGCAGGATGCGGTCGATGGGCACGTCGAAGCCGCGCTGGTTGGCCGGCAGGCCGGTCAGCGACGCGGTGGCGACGGTGACGCCGTGATAGGCGCGTTCGCGGGCGATGATCTTTTTCTTGTCGGGCAGGCCGCGAGCGTTGTTGCGGTACCAGATCAGCTTGATGGCGGTGTCGTTGGATTCCGACCCTGAACAGGCGAAAAGCACGCGGGCATCGGGCACCGGGGCCATTTGGGCCAGTTGTTCGGCCAGCCGGGTCGCCGGTTCGTGGGTTTTCGAGGTAAACAGGTGATAGAAGGGCAGCTTGCGCATCTGCTCGGCCGCCGCCTCGACCAGGCGTTCCTCGCCCCAGCCCAGGGCGGTGCACCACAGACCGGCCAATCCCTCGATGTAGTCCTTGCCCTGGTCGTCGAAGACGCGCACGCCCTCGCCCCGGGTGATGACCATGGGGCCGGTCTCGGGGTGGCGGACAAGGTTGGTGTAGGGATGGAACAGATGGGCGATATCAGCTTCGGAAACGGATGTCATGATGCCTCCGGCGATCGGGGGCGTCAGCTTAGGCCCAAGGCCGCCCGCGTGCCAAGTCAGATACGGGTGTGGCTTTTCACCTTGAAGGCATAGACGTAAAGGTCGGTGTCGCGGCGTTCCTTGGCGCGGCCCTTGGTCCGCTTGGTGCCGACGAAATATTCCACCACGTCGTGGGCGTCCAGGTCGTCCTTGGCTTGCCGCGCGATCCAGGCGTCGCCCTTTTGCTTGACCCCATGCTGGGTGAACAGCATGCCCTTGGGGGCGCCGGTGCAGCCGACGAACCACTGGGCGAACACGCCACCGTTCTTGTCGATGTAATCCTCGATCTCGCCGATGATCTGCGAACGTGACTTGGCTGCCATGGCGTTTCTCCCCCAAACCAATGGGTAGGATAGCGCGCTGAAGCATAATCGCAATCAGGCCAAGACCTCAGGCCGCCCAGGCGCGGACGACGCCTTGGCGCAGGTCCACCTCCAGGATGCGGTGGTTGTTGGTGTCCGACAACAGCAGGCGGTCGTCGCCGGCGGCGGCGATACCGGCGGGTTCGCACAGATCCATGGCGCCGGTCAGGTGGTTCAGGTCGCTGACCTGTCCGGTGGCGGGATCGACGACGCGGATGGCGTGGTTGTAGCTGTCGGCGACGAACAGTCGGCCGCCGCCGACGCTGACCCCCAGCGGATGCTGCAGGCGGGCCTGCGCCAAGGGGCCGTTGGCGGCGCCGAAATCGAACAGGCCGGCGCCCACCAGGGTTTCCACCCTGCCGGTCTTCAGGCACAGCCGTCGCAGGGCCGAAGTTTCCGCGTCGGCGAAGTAAAGCGATTGGCTTTCCGGGCACAGGGCCAGGCCGGACGGCTGGGCCAGCAGGCATTCGTCGCCGTCGCCGTCGGACAGGTTCTCGGCGCCGCATCCGGCCAGGCGCCAGACCAGGCCGCGTTCCAGATGCAGCGCCCCCAACTGGTGGCTGCCGGCATTGGCGAAGTAAAGGATGCCGCCGCCCACATCGATGTCCCAAGGTGAAGCCAGGGCGGTTTGCAGGGCCGGTGCCGCGTCACCCAGGGTGCCGCCGCGCCAGCCCTGGCCGGCGATGGTGGTGGTGACGCTGCTGGCGCGGTCGACGCGGCGGATCAAATGGTTGCGGGTGTCGGCCACATAAATGGCGTCGTGGTCGATGGCGACGCCTTCCGGGCCGTTGAAACTGGGGTGGTCCCCGTCCTGATGGCCGGGTTCGCCGCTGCCGAAACGGCGTATTTCGGCGCCCTGGTCGTCCAGCAGCACGATCTGGTGGTGCCCGCAATCGGCCAGAGCCCACAAGCCGTCGGGGCCGCGCTTGATCTTGCCGGGAAAACGCAGGCGGCCGCCGGCCACCACGCGCGGCGCCGTGTCCAGCGGGCGCGGCCGCAGCTTGCCCATGGAAAAGAACCGCTCGATCATCTCGCCGATGCCTTCGGGCAGCAGATCGGGATGGGGTTCGCCCGACAACTGGCCGATCACCCGGCCTTCCGGGCTGATCAGCACCAGGGTCGGCCAGGCCTTGACGCAATAAGCGTCCCACAACGCCATGTCGGGATCGTGGACCACGGGATGGGCGATGTCATAGCGGTCGATGGCCTGGGCCACCATGCGCGGATCGCGTTCGTGGTCGAATTTCGGACTGTGGACGCCGATCACCACCAGTTCTTCGGGAAAGCGGCTTTCCAGCTCGCGCAGGACCGGCTGGGTGTGGAAGCAGTTGATGCAGCAGAAAGTCCAGAAATCCAACAACACCAGCTTGCCGCGCAGCGCGGTCAGGGACAGGGGGTGTTCGACGTTGAACCATTGCAGTCCGGGCTGGGAAAAATCGGGCGCGCGCGTCAGACCGAACATTCGCCGTTCCATGCCTAGAAGTGGATGCGACAGGGGGCTTTCCCCGTTGCTTGCAAATGGGAGTTCACGATTTCGTTTGTAAGGGGGGTTGCCTGTTTTCCTGGGCGTCGATCTGTGCCAGACTTTAGTAAGGGTGGGGAATGCCTTAGTGGTTATATGGTCGAGGATGGGTTGATACGGCTTTCCGCGAAATCGGTACTGGCGGTTTTGTTGGCGCTGCTTTCGCTGGCAGTCGCCGGTTTGGTCGTCACTGACCTGATCCGTCAGGGGCAGCGCTTGGGGCTTGCCCGCGAACAGCTTCGGGCCGAGCGGATTTTGGGCCATATCGTTCGCGGCGCCCGCAATCTGGCCTTTGAACGTGGGCGCACCAATGTGGTGCTGCAGGCCGATTCCCTGGTCAGCGAGGAAAACCGGCGCTTTCTGGATACGCGCCGGGCCTTGGTGGACGCCGAATACGGCCAAGCCATCCAACTGCTGGACGAGGAAAACACCGCCCTGGCCCGCCGTTTGTCACGCCAGCAGCAGATGTTGGGGGATTTGCGGCAACGGGCCGACTTCTACATGTCCATCCCCTTGTCCCAGCGCGATCAATTATTCGCCGGACAGTGGTTCAATTCCCTGACCGCCATGCTGGAAGGCGTGCCGGAAAGCGTGTTCCTGCTGGGGCGCGACGGCGAGTTGCCGCCTTTGGCCCGGGTCTCGCTGCATGCCTTCGACCTGCGCAACGCGCTTGGCGTGGAATCGTCGCGCATCGCGTCCATCCTGGCCACCGGCAAGCCGCCCAGTGTCGAGCAGGTACAGGAACTGGCCCAATTGCGCGGCCAGGGCGACGCCGCCTGGAGCTCGTTGCGGCGCGAGGCGGCGCAATCGGAAAACGCCGCGTTGGCCGAAGTGGTGTCCGGTGTCGACCGCGAGGTTTACCGCAATTTCCGCCCGTTGCAGGATGCGGTTCTGTCGGCCTTCGCCGACAAGCGCCTACCCAACGAGACATTGCCATATTATTCGTCGGCGTCGGTTCCGGCCCTGGACATGGTGGCCAAGGTCATGGACGTGGCGACCCAGGAAGGCATGCTGGTCGCCCAGTCCGAGGAACAGGCGGTCCTGCGGGAATTCACCCTGCATCTGATCATTCTGGCGGCGCTGGTGGTGGCCGCCGCCGCCATCCTGACCATCAGCCAAAAGCTGTCCAAGAGTTTGGAATGGCTGCGCGGCTACATGCTTGGTCCGCCCGACGCGCCGGCCGAGCCGCCCGTCCAGGGATTCGACGAAGTGGCAGACATCGGCCGTGCGGCCGCGGCCATGCGTGCCGACATGCGGGAACATCGGCGGGTCGAGGCCGAACTGACCGAGCTTTCCAAGCTGAACCGGCTGATCTTGGACAACGCGGTGGACGGCATGATCGCCTTGGACAGCCGGGGCCTGACCTTGTTCGCCAATCCGGCGGCCCAGCACATGACCGGCTGGAGCATGGGTGACCTGGAAGGGCGTTCGCACCATGCCCTGATCCACCATTCCCGTGCCGACGGCAGTTCCAACCCGTCGGCCGACTGTCCTGTGCATCGAACCCTGGCCGACGGCAAGTCGCGCCATGTGGCCAGCGACCTGTTCTGGCGCAAGGACGGCACACCGTTTCCGGTGGAACTGATGGTCAGTTCGTGGGGCGAAGGAAAGGATCGCGGCGTGGTGCTGGTGTTCCGCGACATCAGCGACCGCAAGCGCATCGAAGAACGCAATCAGGCGCTGCTGGAAGAACTGCGCCGTTCCAACGCCGCGCTGGAAACCTTCGCCTTTGCCATATCCCACGACCTGCAGGCGCCGCTGCGGACCGTTTCCGGCTTCGTTACCCTGGCCCACCGCGCCCTGGCCGACCAACTGGACGCCACCACCGCCGAATACATGGCCATGGCCGAACAGGGCGCCCAACGCATGGGCGTCATGATCGCGTCCTTGCTGGATTACGCCCGCCTGGGACGCCGGGGGGAAAAGGCGGCGGCCCCGGTGGTTCTGGGCGAGGTGGTCGCCCAGGTCGTCGCCGACCTGGGGGCCGCGGTGGACGAACGCCACGCCCGCATCGAGGTGGTCGAGCCGCTGCCGACCGTTGTCGGCGACAGCGGACAGGTTTACAGCGTCGTGCAGAACCTGCTGGCCAATGCTTTGAAATATGCTGGCCCCGACAGGGCGCCGCGCATTCGGGTGATCGGCTGGAATCAGGGGGGGCAGTCGGGATTCGCCGTGGAAGACAACGGTCCCGGCATTCCCGCCGAAAGCCGTGAACTGGTGTTCGGCTTGTTCAAGCGCGGCGGAGCCCATCAAGACGTGCCGGGATTGGGCATGGGGCTGGCCATCTGCCGGCGCATCATTGAAAGCATGGGCGGCAGTATCCGCGCCGAGGACAATCCCGGTGGCGGCACCCGCATGGTGGTGCTGTTTCCGCATTCCCTTGCTCTCGACAGTGCTGTGGGGACTGGTGTGACCACTTAACCCGGTCTATGATCCTTTTTCGGATGGAAAACGTCTGGAGAAGAAAGACGATGGCGTTCAAGGATATCCTGGTCCACGTGGACAATTCCGCCCAGTGCAAGGCGCGACTGGAACTGGCGGGCATGCTGGCCCAGGCGCAAGAGGGGCACCTGATTGCGCTGAACGTGCGCACCCGGCCGTTGCTGCCGCAATTCATCGCCGCCCAATACGGCCCCGAGATCGACCGGGTCCGCGAGGCTTTCAACGCCGAGGCGGCGCGCGAAGCCCGGGCTTTGTTCGACACCATCAAGCCGGCGCCGGGGGCGACCACCGAATGGCGTGACCTGGATGGCGAACTGGTGGACACCGTCGCCTTGCACGCCCGTTACGCCGACCTGACCATCGTCGGCCAGGGCGCCAACCTGGACGAAGGCGAGCGTCCGTTGACCGACACCCTGATCATGGATGTGGGACGTCCGGTGCTGATCGTTCCCGATGTCGGCACCTTTCCCACCATCGGCGAACGGGTGCTGGTGGCCTGGAACGGCTCGCGCGAGGCGACGCGCGCCGTGCACGACGCCCTGCCGCTCTTGAAAAAGGCCAAGCTGGTCCATGTCATCGCCGTCAACCCCCATGGCGGCATGGCCGGCCATGGCGACGTTCCCGGCGCCGACATCTGTCTGCACCTGACCCGCCACGGCGTCAACGCGGTGTGCGAGCACGTGCGCGCCGAGGATCTGAACGTCGGCCAGATGCTGTTGTCGCGGGCCGCCGACGAAGACGCCGACCTGATCGTCATGGGTGCCTATGGCCGTTCGCGGCTGCGGGAACTGGTGCTGGGCGGCGCCACCCGCCACATGTTGCGCCACATGACCATCCCAGTGCTGATGAGCCACTGATTTCCTGAAGCGTGGCCCAATCATTGGGCCACGCTTTAGTTGTTTTCTCGTGGTTTGATGTGAACTATCGTTTTCGGACGGTTGGTGGAACTTGTGTTCCGTCCGGCTTCTGGTGCGATTGGGGGGCTGAGATGCGGCTTCTACCGCCCCTTAGGGTTCGGTTTCACATCACCATTTCCGCTTTGGTGTTGCTGGTGGTGGTCGCCACCTCGGGCTTGGCGTTGGCCGTGGTCGTCAACGAAAGCTGGAAAGCCGCGCGCGATGCCGCGCAGACGCATTTCTCGCAATTGGCCGAAGCGGTGCGCGACCGCGTCCAGACCCTGTTCGCCAATGTGGAAATTCCGGTCAACATCCTGGCCGGCCAGCCGCAGGTCGCCGCCGCCATGGTGTCCGACGGCCGCCAACATCCGGCCTATCCGCTGTTCGCCAAAACCGTGTTGGCGGTCCATGATCTTTATTCGATCTATGTCGCCAACGGCGACGGTGATTTCCTGCAGGTCATCGCCACGCGGGACCAGTCCGGCATCTTGGCGGCTCATCACGCCCCGGCCGACACCGCCCTGATCGTGCGCACCATCCTGAACTCTGAAGACGGGCAGCGGCGGCAGCGATGGTTGTTCCTGGACACTTTCGGCAAGGTGCTGCGCGACTACCAGGATGTCACCGCCGACTATGACCCGCGCCAACGCCGCTGGTACGGGCAGGCGACCAGCAGCGAAGGCGTCACGGTGTCGCCGCCTTATCTGTTCAACTCGTTGAAGGCGCCGGGAGTGACGGCCTCGCGCCATGTGGGCAACGGTGTGGTGGTGGGGGCCGACCTGACCTTGGCTTCGTTGCAGGCGTTCTTGGACCGGCAAGAGATTTCGGAACACGGCGGCATCATCGTCTTTGACGGCAATCACCAGTTGATGGCGTTAAGCGGCCACCAGATGCCGTCCATGCCCGCCATGAGCCAGGTCACCGCCTTGTCCGGCCCGCCTTTCGACGCGGTGTTCAGCAACCAATCCACCGCCCGCTCGGAACATCAGCTTTCGGTGCATCGCGAACGGTTGCGCGGCAAGGGCGACGACGCCATCGAAGTGGCGGTCTTCGCCCCCCAATCCGATTTCACCGGCCGCGTCGACAGCATGCGCCGCAACATTTTCACCGGCGCCGTCGTCCTGGCGGTGGTCAGCCTGGCCCTGGCCTGGTGGCTGGCCCATCACATCGTGCGTCCGGTCAAGCAATTGGCCGGCGACGCCGAACGGACGCTGGACTGGGATTTCGCCGCCGCTCATGTGCACAGTTCGTTCATCGCCGAGATCAGCAGCCTGAGTGACGGCTTCGCCATGATGAAGCGTTCCTTGGTGGAAACGTTGGAACGCAATCCGGTGGGCATCGTCATCGCCGGGCAAGATGGCCGTGTCGAATATGCCAACCCGGCCTATGTGGCCAATGTGGGGGCGGACAATCTGGCCCAGGTGGTGGGGCGAACCGTGCAGTTGAAGGCCCAGGCCGCCGGCGAGCCCATGACCTACGCGCAATTGGCGGCCCAGGCCCGGGGCGGAGTGTGGCAAGGCGAGATGCTGAACCACCGGATCAATGGCGGGGTGTTCTGGGAAAGCGTCGTCCTGGCCCCGGTTCACGAAGACGACGGCGGCTTGTCCCATTATATCGGCGTGCACCAGGACATTTCGGAACGCCGCCGCCATCGCGACGAGATGGCGCGGCTGGTGGAACACCTGAACGACGCCAACGCCGAGTTGGAACGCTTCGCCTATGTGGCCAGCCACGACCTGCGCGAGCCCCTGCGCACGGTCAGCACCTTCCTGCAATTGCTGCAAAAGCGTTTCGGCGGCCAGATGGGGGCGGAAGCCGACGAATTCATTCAATTCGCCGTCAACGGCGCCCAGCGCATGAACGATCTGGTCAACGACCTGCTGGTTTATTCACGGGTGGGCGGCGCCAAGGACGAGGTGGTGGCGGTGGATTGCGCCGCCCTGTGCCGGTCGGTTCTGGAAAGCCTGGGCGAGGTGATCGCCGAAGCCGGCGCCGACATCCGGGTCCAGACCCTGCCGGTCGTCCTGGGGCAACCCATCCGTTTGACCCAGGTCTTCCAGAATCTGATCTGCAATGCCGTGAAGTTCCGGGCGCCGGGCCGTGCGCCCTTGGTGCAGGTGTCCTATCTGGGGCTGGACAAGGGTTATCACCATTTCAGCGTCGCCGACAACGGCATCGGCATCGAAGCCAGCGACCAGGATGTGTTCGAAGTCTTCCGCCGTCTGCATGGTCCCGGCCAATACCAGGGAACCGGCATCGGGCTGGCCATCTGCAAGCGGGTGGTCAGCCGCCATGGCGGCCGGATCTGGTATCAGGCCAATCCCGGCGGCGGCACCGTTTTCCATTTCACCCTGTCGGCCGACGGCGGCGTCGCCACCTTGCGCAAGACCGAACCTAGCGTCGGGGGTCCAGAAGCCGTTGCAGACCGTCTCCTGCCAGGTTGAAGGCCAGGACGGTGACGAAGATGGCCAGCCCCGGCCACAGGGCCTGGTCGGGGGCGCTCCAGATGACGTTCATCGCCCCGGTCAGCATGTTGCCCCAGCTGGCCATCGGCGGCTGCACCCCCAGCCCCAGAAACGACAGGGCGCTTTCCACCAAGATGATGTTGCCCACCGACAGTGTCGCCGCCACCACCATGGGGGACGCCACGTTGGGCAGGATGTGGCGGATCATGATGCGGCCGGGCGACGCCCCCAAGGCGGTGGCGGCGCGCACGTAGTCGCGGGTCTTCACGCTCAGGGTCTGGGCGCGGACCAGTCGGGCGGCGCCGGTCCAGCCCATCAGGGCGATGATCGCCACCATGCGGCCGACCATGAACATTTCCGACGACCGGGCCTCGTCGCCGATGCCCAGTTTGGCCGGGTCCAGCGCCGCCAGCACGATCAGCAGCGGCAGCAGCGGCAGGGCCATCACCCCGTCGGTCACGCGCATCAGCACCGCGTCGAGCCAGCCGCCACGATAGCCGGCCATCAGACCGATACTGGTTCCCAAAAGCGCCGCCAACACGGCGGTGGACAACGCGACCGCCAACGACACCCGCCCGCCGTTCAGCAGGCGGGCGGCGACGTCGCGGCCCAGTTCGTCGGTGCCCAAGGGATGCGACAGGCTGGGGGCGGCATGGATGGCGCCCAGGTTCATGGCTTCCGGGTCGGCGGCCAGCCAGGGGGCCGACAGGGTGGCGGCGCACAGCAGCACCAGCAGGACGGCGCCCAGCAGGGCAGGCAGGTCGCGGGCCTTCATCGCAGTCTGATCCTGGGGTCCAGCCGCGCCATGGCCAGATCGGCCAGCACCGACCCCAAAAGCGTCATGGCGGTGGCCAGCATCAGCGCCGTCAGCGCCAGGTTGAAGTCGTTGCCCATGACCGCGTCGGCGATCAGCTTGCCCATGCCGGGCCAGCCGAAGACGGTTTCGGTGATGAGCGCGCCGGAAAACAGGTTGCCGAATTCCAGTCCCAGCAAGGTGACCAGCGGCAAGGCGGCGTTGCGCCATTGGTGACGCCACACCACCCGCCCCGGGCCGCAGCCCTTGGCCCTGGCGGTACGGATGTAATCCTGGGCCGCTTCGTTCAGCATGGCGGCACGGGTGTGGCGGGCATATTGGCCGATGCCGGTGATCGCCAGGGTCGCCACCGGCAGGACCATGTGGCGCAGGCTGTCCAGCAGGCCGCCGCCGTCACCGGACAGCGACTGCATCCCCCCCGCCGGCAGCCAGCCCAGCTTGACGGCGAACAGCACCATCAGCATCAGCCCCAGCCAGAAGGTGGGCAGCGACACGCTGGCGAAGCTGATGGTGTTGACCAGATGGTCGGCCCAGCCGCCCTGATGGCGGCTGGCGGTGACGCCCAACGGCACCGCCACCAGCAAGGACAGCACCAGCGCCGATCCCATCAGGATCAGCGAGTTGACCACCGCCGGCCCGATGATTTCCAGCACCGGCTTGGCGAACAGCCGCGAATAGCCCAACTCGCCCTTCAGCACTTGGGTGCCCCAGGCCAGATAGCGTTCGCCCCATGGCTTGTCCAAGCCATAAAGCGCCTTCAGGCGGACGGCGTCGGCGGCGTTCAGATGCGGGTCGGACGCGATCATCAAATCGATGGGGTCGCCCGGCATCAGCGCCATCAGGCCGTGAACGGCGACGCTCATCACCAGCAGCACCGCCAGCGACTGCAACAGCCGCGAGGTCAGCCAACCGGTCATGGGCGCCACCGCCAGTTTTCCACCCACAGCGTGCTGGGGTCCTGGTGACCGGTGGGCTCCACCCCTTCCAGCGCCTTGGGCAGGATATAGGCGTCGGCGCGGAAGAACAGGGGCAGGGCCGGCAGGTCGGTGGCGTACAGATGCTGCAACTGGCGCCACAATTCACCGCGCTTGGTGGCATCCAGTTCGGTTTCGATGTCGTCCAGCAGCTTGTCCATGGCGGGATTGGCATAGCCCGGGTTGTTCTGTCCTGCCCAGGTGTTGGCGGCATTGGGAATTTGGGTGGAATGAAGCGTGGTGCGCGGCACGCTTTCCGGGGCGGAAATCCAGGCATAAAGCGCCAGATGGGGAAAGCGCCGCTTGGTCACGGTTTCTGCGAAGAACACCCTGGGCGGTTCCGCCTTCAGCCGCACGTCGACGCCCAGCTTGCGCCATTGCGCCTGGATCACCTGGGACACCAATTCACGTGACCGGTTGCCGGCGGTGGTGATCAGCTCGACGGAAAGCGGTTCGCCCTTGGCGTTGCGGCGCAGCCCGCCCGCCATCTTCCAGCCGGCATCGTCCAGCATTTGCGCCGCCCTGACCGGGTCATGGGCATATTTCGGCACGTCTTCGGCATAGACCCCGTCCAGCGGGTTGACCGAGGAATCGGCCACCGGCTGGCGACCGTCGAACAATTGCCGGTTCATGGATTGGCGGTCCAGGCCGAACATCAGCGCCTGACGCACCCGGCGATCGGACAGGATGGGGGAATCCAGGTTCACGTCCACGTGTTCGAAGACCAGCCCCGATTTGAAGATGACGCGGAAACGCGGATCGGCCCGCTTTTCCAAGCCGACCGCCTGTTCCAGCGGCAGTCCCAGTTCGCCGGCGATCATGTCGACGCCGCCCGACAGCAGTTGCGCTTCCAGGGCGGCGGTGTTTTCCACGGCGCGCACCACCAGACGCTTGAACTGGGGTTGCTTGCCCTTCCAAAAGGGATTGGGTTCCAGCATCAGATGGCTGCCGGCCACCACCTGGGTGATCACATAGGGACCGTTGTACAGGCCGGGCTGGGCCGGTTTCTGGTCGTATCCGTTGCGCACCCGGTATTGCGCCGGATCAGCCAGGAAGGCGGCGCGTTCCAGATGGGCGGGGATGGGCAGCAGGCCGTTCATCACGTTGTAGTCGAAGGTCAGGCGGTCCAGATGCAAGGTGAAGGTCTTGTCGTTTTGGACGTCGATGGCCAGGATGCGGCGATACATCTCGCCATTGGCCACCCCCGACTGGGGATGCTTGCCCATTTCCCAGGTGAAGACCACGTCCTTGCTGGTCACCGGCACCCCGTCGCCCCAATAAAGGTCGGGGCGCAAGGTGAAGGTCAGGGCCACGCCCGGTTTCCCATCCGGGGTCTTCTCGCGCTTGGCCAGGCCGTTGTCGAAGCTGGGCAATTGTTCGCACAGCATGCAGACCACCCGCCATTTGGCGTCGAAAACCGTCAGCGGCCGTGCCGTCATGGCCATGACATAGGTCTTGGCCATCATGGAATCCAGATTGGGATGCAGGGTCGACGGGAACTGGGTGATGCCGATGACCAGATCGTCCTTGGCCCGCGCCGGCAACGACGCGGTCAGGCACAGGGCCAGGATCAGCAAAAGGGAGGTCAGGCGCGGCATCGGCTCTCTGCTTGCAACGGGCCGGGCATGTTAACACCAAGCCGGCCCCAGACAAAGACGCCCCCGCCGAGGGAGAACGGCGGGGGCGTCTGCGCTGACCGAGCAGCCAGGGGGGAGGGGGAAACGCTACTCGGTCTTAGGCACCACGTTTTGCGGGGTCTGGTCGGTCTTGGTCGCGTACGGGCACCAAGCCGGCAACTTGCTGGTGTCGATGGTGCCGTCGGCGTTGGTGGGCGGGCCGTAACCGCGCATGCCCTGGCCGTAGCCGGGGCCGAAGCCCTGTCCGCGCACCGCCATGCCGCACGGCATGCCGGTGTTGTTCATGCGGGCCTGCACCATTTGTTCATGGCGCCAGCCGGGGCCGTAGCCGGGGCAGTTGAAGGTCTGGTTGGGGGTGTCGCCCGCTTGGGCGGCGCAACCGGCCAGAAGCAGCAGACCGGCGAAAACGGCGATGGTTTTCAAGGTGGTCTTCATGGCTTCCTCCTGTACAAATCCTGTCCTTCCATGGTTTGATTCCACCACTTTTCGGTAACACGGCGATGTCGCCGTCCCGGCTTTTCGGCAACAAAGTGTAACAGGCATGATCCGCTGGTTTTTGGCTTCGCTGCTGACTTTGCTTCCCCTTGTTTCCGCTGTGGCCGCCGACTGTCGCGACTGTCCCCAAATGGTGACGGTGACCGGCGGTCTTGGGCAGTTGGGGGACGACACGACGCCGTTCACCGTGCGGGTGGCGTCCTTCGCCATTGCCCGGACCGAGACCACGGTGCGGCAATGGAAAACCTGCGCGGCGGAAGGCGGCTGCAAGGCGTTGCCGGCCGACTTGCGGTGGAAGGACGACGACATGCCGATGACCCATGTCAGCTTCGCCGACGCCCAATCCTATGCGGTCTGGCTGACCCGGAAGACCGGCCAGCCCTATCGTCTGCCCACCGAGGCGGAATGGGAATTCGCCGCCCGCGCCGGCACCAACACCTTGTTCCCCTGGGGGGCGGGGATGGAGGAAGGCCGTGCGGTGTGCCAGCATTGCGACCCGCGCTTCGACCACCGGCCGGCGCCGGCGGCGACCATGCAGCCCAACCCCTGGGGGCTTTACGACATGAACGGCAATGTCTGGGAATGGACGCTGGATTGCTGGAAACCCAGCCATCAGGGGCGGCCGCGCGACGGCATCGCGGTGTCCGAGCCCGGTTGCCAAAAGCACGTGGTCAAGGGCGGCAGCTGGTATTTCGTGCCCTATCAGTCCCGTTCCGCCTCACGCGTGGGCGAAGACGGGCGGTCCTTGGGCTACGACATCGGCTTTCGGGTGGTCAGGGAGTGATCCCCTTGATCCATTCGACGATCTGATCGGCGGCGATGGTGGGGGTGTCCATATGGCCGCCTTCCACCACCAGATAGCGGTTGTCGGGATGGAACGGCGCCTTGTTGAAGGCGTAATCCTCGCCCCGGGGATAAAGCGGGTCACCGACACCCACCACCCACAGCAAAGGGGTGGGGCGTTTGAAGGCGGCGGCGTTGACGGGCATCACCGCCGGCCCCTGGGTATCGAAATAGCTGGCATAGACCCGCGCCTTGCAGGTGACCGGCTTGGTCTTGCCCTGGTTCAAATCGTCGAATTGGGCGGTTTCATCGCCCTTGCCCTGGGCCACCATGGCTTGCGCCTTGGCGATGCTGGCGCCCAGCCGGGCGGCGAACAATTCCGGGGAATGACCCGGGGCGATGGCGACGATCCCGGCCACGTCGTCATGGCGGGCGGCATAGCCCAAGGCGGCGTTGGCGCCCATGGAGTGGCCGGCGACCACCACACGCGTCGCTCCCTTGGCGCGCAGCTTGGTGATGGCGGCGGTGATTTCGTCCATGGCCTGGGCATAGTCGGCATCGTATTCGCGGCCCCGCGACCAGGGCATTTCAGGGCGGGCGACCAGGACGCCGGCGCTTTCCAGCTTGTCCGACAAAACGGTGATGGCGTTGTTGGGATTGCCCCACTTGCCATGCATCAGGACCACGCCGACAAGGTCGGCGGCCTGCGCCGCCAAGGGGGACAAAAGCAGGGCCAAAGCCAGCAAGAAGACGCGCATGGGACACCCCGGGAAGGTTGCTTCCCCAGCCTCTCATGACCGCAAGGCAAATGGTATCCCTAAGCCGTCGCCAAGGCGGCGAAGGACCGGGCCGCCGGCGACAGCGATCGGCCGCGCCGGGTGATCAGCGACAGCGTGCGGGCGATGGTCAGGTCGGCCACCGGCAGTTCCACCAAACGGCCGTCCGCCAGTTCCGTCAGCACCGACAAGCGGGGCACCCAGGCGACGCCGCCGGCCAGCAGCAGGTTCTTCAGCGCCTGGGCGGTGCTGACCGTGATGTGGGGGTGGAAATCCAGTCCGGCTTGGGCGTGGGCCTGGTCGATGATGGCCCTGGTGCCCGACCCCTTTTCACGGGCGACCATCACGCGATGACACAAGGTGGCGGCGGTCACGGTGGTTTCCAGGGTCAGCGGGTGGCCGGCGGTGGCCACGGCGACGATGTGGTCCTGGCCGATGGCGTGGGCGTCGAAACGGTCCAGATCCGCCGGACCTTCGACAAAGCCCAGATGCAGCACGCCGTCTTCCAGGCGTTCCGCCACCTCTTCCGAATTGGACACCAGCAGGGTGATCTCGATCCCGGGGTAAAGCGAGGCGAAACGCGCCAGCAAAGGCGGCAACACGTGGTTGCCGATGGTGTTGCTGGCGCCCAGGACCAAGGTGCCGCCATGCAGGCCGGCCATGTCGCGCAACTGGCCTTCCACCCCGGCCTCCAGGGCAAAGATGCGGCAGGCGGCGTCGAACAGCAGGCGGCCGGCCTCGGTCAGCGTCAAGCCGCGTGTCGAGCGATCCAGCAAAGCCAGACCCAACCGGTCCTCAAGGGCGCGAATTTCGCGGCTGGCGGCCGGCTGGCTGATGTTCAGCCGCCCGGCCCCGGCGGTGATGCCACCGGCCTCGGCAGCGGCATGGAAGACGCGCAGATGATGCAGATTCATGCTTAAAAGGCATCGCAACAATAATTTATATGTATTTTATTTATGCGTCTTCGGGGCCCCACACTGCAAGCGTCATTTCCTTGCGGAGCCGTGTCATGGCCCAGGTCCTTTCCTTGTCCGCCTTCCAACGCCAGTTTCCCGGTTTGCTGGCCGCCGCCACCATCGGTGTCGCCGCCACCTTCCTGTCCGATCACTACGGCGGTCCGGCCATGTTGTTCGCCCTGTTGCTGGGCATGGCCTTCAACTTCCTGTCCCAGGACGGCCCCTGTGCCGAGGGCATCGGCACCACCTCGAAGACGGTGCTGCGCCTGGGCGTCGCGTTGCTGGGCATGCGCATCACCATCGATCAGGTGGTCGGTGCCGGGCTTGAGGTGCCGGTGATGATGGTGGCGACGGTGGCCTTCACCATCGGTCTGGGGCTGGTCGTCGGACGGCTGTTGCGGCAACAGCGCGATTTCTCGGTGCTGACCGGTTGCGCCGTGGCCATTTGCGGCGCCTCGGCCGCCTTGGCCATCGCCGCCATGTTGCCGCGGCATCGCCAAGCCGAACGTGACACCATCTTCACGGTGATCGGCGTGACCGCGCTTTCAACCTTGGCGATGATCATCTATCCCATGCTGTGCACGCTGTTTGGATTGGATCATCTGCAAGCGGGGATTTTCCTGGGGGGAACCATCCACGACGTAGCGCAAGTGGTGGGCGCCGGCTATTCCCTGTCGCCGGAAACCGGCGACACCGCCACCTTCGTCAAGCTGTTCCGCGTCGCCCTGTTGTTGCCGGTGGCGGTGTTGGTGGGCATGAGCATGGGCCGTGGCGCCCCCCGCTCCGAGCGGCCGCCTTTGCTGCCGCCGTTCCTGGTCGGCTTCGTCGTGCTGGTGGCGGTGAACAGCTTGGGTCTGGTGCCGCCGCTGGTGGCGGACGCTGTCAATCAGCTGTCCCGCTGGTGCCTGGTCACCGCCATCGCCGCGCTCGGGGTGAAGACGTCGCTGAAATCCATGGCGGCCCTGGGCTTGCGCCCCGTTCTGCTGCTGGTGGCCGAGACCGTGGGCATGGCGGTGTTCGTGCTGGCCATGGTGCTGTGGCGGGGGTAGTTATTCCGCCGCTTCGCCCTTCAGCCGTTCGATGACGGCGCCGCAGGCCGCCAGCTTTTCTTCCACCCGTTCATAGCCGCGATCCAGGTGATAGACTCGGTTGATGACGGTTTCGCCCTGCGCCGCAAGACCGGCCAGGATCAAGGACGACGAGGCACGCAGATCGGTGGCCATCACCGGGGCGCCGGACAGGTTTTTCACCCCGCGCACGATGGCCGACGAGCCGTGAACGTTGATCCGCGCCCCCATGCGCATCAGTTCGGGAACGTGCATGTAGCGGTTCTCGAAGATGGTCTCGGTGATCATCGAGGCGCCGTTGGCGGTGGCGGCCAGGGCCATCAACTGGGCCTGCATGTCGGTGGGGAAGCCGGGATAGGGCTCGGTCATGATGTCGGCGCCGACGATGTCGTTCACGTCACCACGCACCCGCATGCCGCGTTCGGTCTGTTCGACCACCGCGCCGCATTCGCGCAAGCTTTTGTTGACCGATTCCATCAGGTCCCAGCGAGCGCCCACCAGTTCCACATCACCGCGGGTGATGGCGGCGGCCACCGCGTAGGTGCCGGTCTCGATGCGGTCGGGCACCACCGAATATTCGGCGCCGTGCAGTTTGTCCTGGCCCTGGACGCGAAGCGTGCCGGTGCCGATGCCGTCGATCTTGGCGCCCATGGCCACCAGGCATTGGGCCAGGTCGGTGACTTCCGGCTCGCGCGCGGCGTTGGCGATGACGGTTTCGCCCTCGGCCAGGGTGGCGGCCATCAGGATGTTCTCGGTGCCGCCGACGGTGACCTGCGGGAAGATGATGTGGGCGCCCTTCAGGCGACCCTCCACATGGGCGTGGATGTAGCCCTCGGTCAACTCGATCACCGCGCCCATCTGTTCCAGCGCCTTCAGGTGCAGGTCGACGGGGCGGGTGCCGATGGCGCAGCCGCCGGGCAGCGACACCTTGGCCTGGCCGCAACGGGCCAGCAACGGCCCCAGCACCAGCACCGAGGCGCGCATCTTGCGCACCAGATCGTAGGGCGCGGTGGTGTTAGTGATGTCGGCGGCGGTCAAATCCAGCACCCGGCCGGTATGGCCGCCCTTGGTCGACGCGCCGTTCAAGGCCATGCCGACGCCATGCTGGGACAGCAGGTTGGCCATGGTGGTGATGTCCACCAGATGCGGCAGGTTGGACAGCGACAGCGTCTGGTCGGTCAGCAGGCAGGCCGGCATCAAGGTCAAAGCGGCGTTCTTGGCGCCCCCGATGGCGATGGTGCCCTTAAGCGGAGTGCCGCCGACGATGCGGATGCGGTCCATGCGATGTCCTTGGGTGATCTGGAAATGAAGAAGGGCAGGGTTTAGCCCTGCCCTTGCCGGTTTTCAACCCCTTTACAGGCGGGGCAGGGTAACGCCCTTCTGACCCTGGTACTTGCCCGAGCGGTCGCGGTACGAAGTCTCGCAGGTGCTGGCGCCCTTCAGGAAGATGAACTGGCAGGCGCCCTCGTTGGCATAGATCTTGGCCGGCAACGGGGTGGTGTTGGAAAACTCCAGCGTCACATGGCCTTCCCATTCGGGTTCCAGCGGCGTCACGTTGACGATGATGCCGCAACGCGCATAGGTGGACTTGCCCAGGCAGATCACCAGGGTGTCGCGCGGAATGCGGAAATATTCCACCGTGCGGGCGAGCGCGAAGGAATTGGGCGGAATGACGCAGATGTCGGTTTCGCGGTCGACGAAGCTTTTGT
Organism: Magnetospirillum sp. 64-120; assembly: GCA_001898825.1. Taxonomy (GTDB): domain Bacteria; phylum Pseudomonadota; class Alphaproteobacteria; order Rhodospirillales; family Magnetospirillaceae; genus Magnetospirillum. Next base: position 274,237 of record MKVK01000014.1, on the reverse strand, counting down.
CGTTGAAGCCCTTGGGATCGACCACCGCCGAATCGACATTGGTGAAAATCTTGAATTCCGGGGCGACGCGGGCGTCATAGCCATAAGACGACAGCCCGTACGAGATCACGCCTTCGCGCTGCAATTTCTCGGTGAAGGGTTCGATCATGCCATGCTTGGTGGCCATTTCACGAATCCAGGTGTCGGGCATGACGGACATCAGCGTGCTCCAAAAACTTTAGCCGCCCGTTTTAGCGTCAGTTTCGCCCCCTTGCAAGCCGCTGGCCCGTTCGGCGTCTTCATCTTCGGCACGGGCGCGGTCCTGGGCCTTGCGCCGGGCCAGGTTGGCCCGCAGCGCCTGGGCTTGGCGCTGGCGTCGCAGTTCGGCCGGGCTGGGCTTTTTCGGGGTGTCGTCTGGGCTGTTCATGGGCGGTATTTTGGCCGCTTATGATTTTGGGTCAAGAGGGCGAAAAAAGGTGCTTGACCGGTGGGGAAAGCTTTGGCATAAAGCGCCCCTCTTCACGGGGCACCTGCCCACGACGAAGACGCTGCCGTAGCTCAGTCGGTAGAGCATACCCTTGGTAAGGGTAAGGTCGATGGTTCGATTCCATTCGGCAGCACCATGGAAGGCCTCCGGGAAACCGGGGGCCTTTCGCCGTTCTGGGCAACCTTGTTCCCGTTCCTGGGGTTGCGTATCGATAGGGTGGCGCAAATATCTCAAAAGCTGTGCACCGACTTCCTGACGTCCTGGTGTCGCGGCTGTTTGGAGGGGAAATGTCTTCGAAGACGCGATTGAGCAACAACCAACTGGCCAGCATCATCGACGAGGCCACCATCTATATGTGTGCCTGCCCGGCGCAGGTCGCCGAGCAAATCCTTAGGCTTCGGGAAATGATTCGCTATCAGGCGGATTGCGAAGCGCAGGTGGGGGCCGATTCCAAGGTTCACAAAACTATCGCCGCGGCCGGCGAGCGGGCCTTGGCCGTCCTCGAGGCGTGTCTGGACGACGTTCTCGACATCGAGGGGTGGGATCGTGCAACCCTGAAAATGCCGCCGGGGCTTCGCAAGCGCCGCGACGAGATGGTGTAGCAGTCCTCGTCATGCCTGTGGGACGTGTGTATGATCACGGCGTTTCACCGGGGTGTGGTTGTGAATTTGGGGGCATGCATGCGGTTCGCGATGGTGGTGGCAACCTGCTTGGCGGTCAGCGGCTGTGCGGCGACCCAATCTGCCTTGGACCAGATCGGCACGGCCACCTTGGGCGCGGAAGATTCCTTGGCGGATTCCCGGTGGCGGGTCAGCGAAAGCTATAATTACAAGACCCTGCGCGGCTATGCCTGGAACGGTACGGTCTATGCCGACGAAGCTCAGTTGAACCGGGCCATTGACGATGCTGTCGCCAAGGACATGGCCGCTCTGGGCCAGCACAAGAAGGTCGCCGCCGCCCTGAAGGTGTTGCGTCCCAACGCCAACACCGTCGGCGGGGTGGCCGACATGGCCAACCTGCACCTTGCCGAAGCCCGTATCGAGGCCCTGCGGAACAGTGCGGTGTTCCAGTCGCTGCGGGTCGAGAACGCGGCGCCGGGGCGTTTCGTCACCAAGGGCAAGGATTACGTCCTGCAATTCGACCGGCGCGGCTGGCTGTTGCGCGACGGCGAGGACCGCCAGGTCGCGGTCGGCAACGGCAAGACCTTGTCATCTTTCGTCGACAAGGTGCTGGAGGCGGTGGACATCCTGGATGCCGACCGGGACCGCTTGCGGGTGTTCAGTCCGGCCAGCGGCCCCAACGGGGGCGAGATGGTGACCTATCGCGACCGGACCTATGCTGATCTGGTGTCCTTGGTGGACGCTTTCGACCGCGACAACGCGGCAATGGCCGGCCACGTCGTTCCCGCCAGCAAACCTTTGGGGGGCCGGGCTTTGCTGGTCCTGCCGCGGCGTGGCCCCGACAGGATGCTGCTGTTGGCTGGGGAAAAGCCGGGTTTGATCAGCAGTGCCCGCAAATCCTATCGTCTGGCCCTGGACAAACGTTTCGCCCGCTATCTGCAGGCCGGCAAGATCTTCAACGACATCACCTTGGTGTTCGCTGACGAATTGGGGGCGGTGCCGCTGGAATACGACTGGATTTTGTGGCGTCTGCCCAATGACTGGGGGTGGTCGGGCAGTTCCCGTGATCACGATTTCGGCATGTTGAACCTGTCGGCCCAGCCCGGCGGTTTCGCCGATGCCCTGGTGCAGGCGCTGACCCTGCCGCCCGATGTGGACCTGGACGACCTGGCGCCGCCGCCACCGCTTCGCAACACGATGGAACCGCAATATTTCATGCGCTAAGGGGGGGGATGATGACGTCTTTTTACGCTAAGTCCGTGTTCGCCCTGGCGCTGGCCGCCGTCCTGGCCGCCTGCTCGGCGCCTGCGGAAAAGCCGGGCGCGCCGACCTTGACGCAGGTCCAAGGCCGTGGTGTTGAAAACAATGTCGGCTATCTGGGCTATATGCGGGTCGACGGCGTCGACCATTATCAGTGGCGGGGGCGCCGCTATGTGGGCGAGGACGAACTGATCAAGGATCTGGAGTCGCGCCTGGGCAGCGAGATCGCGGCCCTGACCCCGGAATCCGAACCGGGCGGCAAGACCTTGCGGGTGGTGCTGCCGGCGGCCGTGGACGCCGAGCGCGGGGTGGGGCGTTTCTATCACCGCTTGGATGAATTGCGCCTGGATGCGTTGCGCAAATCCGCTTTGTTCGCCGATTTCCAGGTGGAAGACCTGTCCTTGCGCGATCCCGACGCAGAGGGGCGCGACTTCATCCTGTACCGTTATGCCAACGCCTGGCGGTTGAAGGACGGGCAGGGCCGGATGATCCGTCTGTCTGCCGCCACTTCCGCCGCCGCCTTCGTCAATCTGGTGAAAAAAGCCCGCGAAGACCTGTCCGGCGACATGGAATACCTGGGTGCCCAGGCCATGGGCAAAGATGTCATCTTCAGTTATCGCGGCAAGGAATATGGCGGGCTGCGCGGCTTGATCGCCGCCTTCGACACCTTGCTGGCGGAAGAACGCAAACAGGTGGTCGCCGTCACCCCGCCCGTGGGGGACAAGGCGCTGGTGGTGCTGCCGCGCCATCCCGGCCGCGGTATTCCTGTGTTGCGGGACGACGGGGCGCCGCATTTGTGGTCCAACTCGGTTCCCGGCATCTCCGCCTATCAACGCTTTCAGGATCGTCGCATCGGCACCTTCGTCACCGCCTCGGGCCTGTTCAAGACCGTGCGGGTGGTCACCGACGACGAGGGCGAGCCCCCGCAGGGCGACTACGACTGGGTGTTCTGGCACGTGCCCGGGCAAAATGAATGGCAGATGCGCGGCAAGGATGGGGTGATCCTAAGCGCCGACATGCCCGCCGCCCCCGAAAGCTTCGCCGGGGAATTGCGGGCGAAGCTGACGCAGCCGCGCTGATCGGCTATAACAACCGCCCCGAAATCACGAAAGGAAGCGGCGTGGGTAAGGAACCGGCTTGGCTGAAGCCCGCGGTCGAATACGGCCCCTTGGGCATTTTCGTCGCCATCTATTTCTCGCAAGGCCTGATGCCGGCCACTGTCGCCCTGATGATCGCCACCGTGGTCGGTGTGGGGCTGTCCTTCGCCATTTCCCGCAAGCTGCCGCTGATGCCGGTGGTCACCGCGGTGATCGTGCTGGTGTTCGGCGGGCTGACCCTGTGGTTGCACGACGACGCCTTCATCAAGATGAAGCCGACCATCATCTATGCGCTGTTCGCGTTGCTGATCGGCGGCGGTCTGGCTTTGGGAAAACTGGCGCTGAAGAAAGTGCTGGGCCATGCCATCGCCATGGACGACGCCGGCTGGCGCAAGCTGTCGCTGCGCGTCGCCCTGTTTTTCGTCGCCATGGCGGGGGCCAACGAAGTCGTCCGTCATGTGATGAGCACCGACCATTGGGTGTTGTGGAAGATGCCGGGCAGCCTGATCATCACCTTGGTGTTCATGCTGGCCCAGGGCCCGCTGATCCTGCGTCATCAACTGGACGAGAAAAAAACCGAGAACTAGCAGTCACGTTTTGCCGCGCCGGCGCGTCATGGGGGTGTCTTTGAACCGAAAGGAATACCCCGATGAATATCCGTTTCGACGCCTCGTCCCTGGCCAAGCCCGCCTATCAGGCGCTGTACGCCGCCTCCGAGGCCCTGGCCGCTTCCGGCCTGGGGGCGGGTTTCAAGCATCTGATCGACCTGCGGGTATCGCAGATCAACAAGTGCCTGTTCTGCCAGAACCTGCATGCCGACTGGGGCTTGCGTGACGGCGTCGGCCAAGACCGATTGGACGCAGTGGCCGATTGGGCCAAGTCCGACCTGTTCACCCCCGCCGAAAAGTCGGCCTTTGCCTGGGCCGAGGCGCTGACCCGTCAGCAGGAAGAAAGCGTGCCGGCCTTGCTGGCCGACCTGCGGGGCCATTATTCTGAACAGCAGGTCGCCGAGCTGACCATGATCGTCGGCGTGATCAATGCCTGGAACCGGGTGGGTATTTCCGCTTATGACCACGGCTGATCCCCGTCTTGCCCCGTTCCTGGACCAGCGGCCGCGTTTGCGGCTGCTGGCTTACCGGTTGCTGGGCAGCATCAGCGACGCCGACGACGTGATCCAGGACGCCTGGCTGAAATGGTGCGTCCTCGATGACGGAATCGTGCGTGATCCGGCGGCGTTCCTGACCACCCAGGTGACCCGTCTGTCCATCGACCGCCTGCGCAAGCTGAAGCGCCAGCGCGAACTGGGGCGCCAATGGCTTCCCGAGCCGTGGTTCGACACGGTGGCAGAGGACGAGGCGGACCTGTCCACCGGGCTGTTGCTGCTGTTGGAACGGCTTGGCGCGGAACAGCGCGCCGTCTATGTGCTGCGCGAGGCCATGGACCTGGATTTCGCCGAGATCGCCGCCATCTTGGACAAGAGCGTCGCCACCTGCCGCCAGATCATGAGCCGGGCGCGGGCCGCGCTGAAGGGCCAGCCGCGTTTCGCCTGGGACGCGGCGCAGACCGCGACCCTGGTGCAGCGTTTCGCTAGCGCCTGCGAACAACGCGATTATGCCGCTTTGGTGGACTTGCTGGGTGACGAATGCCGTCTGGTCAGCTTTGCCGGCGCCAAGGGCAAGGCGGCGCTGAACCCCATTCGTGGCCCCGACAAGATCAGCCGTTTCCTGCTGGGGGTGCGGCGCAAGTTCCTGGCCGCCGACTTCCACTTGCGTCCGGTGGTGGTCAACGGTCTGCCGGCCCTGGTGGGCGCCGATGGGGACGGAGCCCGCTGGGTCCTGAGTTTCGGCTGTCGGGATGGAAAAATCTTCGGGGTCTACCTGATGGCAGACCCCGACAAAGTCGTTCACGCCCCGTCTTGATGACGGGGCTAGGCGCAAGGCGCCGCGCGGCTTATGCCGCGTGAGCCCAGGCGGGCGGATGCCCGCCGCCCGGCGCCTGAGGGCGCAAAGATTACGTCACCTGACCTTCGGCCAGGATGCGTTCCAACTCGGCGACGCCGGCCGGCAGGTCCAGCTTGGCGCCGTGGGCCTTCAGGCTGGAACCGAAGGCGTGGAGCGTACGGAAGATGGTGTGGGCGTGGCATTGCTCGCCCATCTGGCCGATGCGCAGGATGTCCAGGCCGAAGGCACCCGAGATTTCCACCCGGTGCACGTTGGACATGTGGCGGCGTACGTCGTCGGGCGACACGCCGGCCGGCACCTTGATTCCGACCACCGAATTCAGCCGGCATTCCTGCTTGACCAGCAATTCCAGCCCCATGGCCTCGATGCCGCCTTGCAAGGCCAGCGAACACAATTCGTGGCGGTGGAAGCGGGCGGGCAGGGTCTCGGCGCAGATCAGCCGTAGGGCTTCGTGGATGGCCATGATGCCCGACACCGGTGCGGTGTAATGGTACGAATTCTTGTTCCAGAAGCGGTCGGCCAGACGGGCGTCCAGGCACCAGTGCGCCATGGGGGCGTTGCGGCCCTCGATCTTTTTCCACGCCTGATCGGAAAAAGCCAAAAGCGACACACCGGGAATGGACGACAGCCCCTTTTGGCCGCCGGTGATCAGGGCGTCGACACCCCATTCGTCCATGTCCAGCCGCATGGTGGACAGCGTGCACACCGCGTCCACCACCATCAGGCAGTCGTAAGCGCGGGCCACCGCGCAAATTTCCGGCAGATAGCGGTTCCACACGGTGTTGGACGTCTCGCCCTGGACGATGGTCAGCAAAGCGGGACGATGGGCCTTGATGGCGGCTTCGATCTCGTCGGGGCGCGCCGGCTCGCCATTGGCGATTTCCAGCACCACCACGTCGGCCTGGCAGCGTTCGGCCATCTCGGCCAGTCGGCGGCTGAAATAGCCGTTGCACACCGCCAGCACCTTGGTGCCCGGTTCCACCAGGTTGCACACCGCCATTTCCATGGCGGCCGAGGCCGGACCGGCGACGCCCAGGATCTGCCCGGACTGGGTCTGGAACACATAGCGGGCCATGGCTTTGACCTGCTCGATCACCCGGTTCATGGTCTCGCCCAGGTGATTGATGACGATGGAATTGGCCTGGGCCACCTTGGCCGGGATCGGCACCGGGCCGGCGCCCATCATCAGCAAGGGTTCGTCGGGCAGGATGCGGTCCAAGGGGACGACGGACGGCGGCGGATGACGCATGATTTCGTTTGGTTCCTGTGGCGGGAAGGGCGCAATTCAGGGCGCAGTCAAGGCGCTTGTCAAGCCCTTCGGCGCCGCTAAATTGAAACCGTTGCAATGGAGGTCGCCCATGCGTGTTCTGATCGTCGCCCTGGCCTGTCTGTTCGCCCTGCCGGCAGCCGCGCAAAAGCCCGGCGAGCCGGGCCGTTTCGACCAATATGTGCTGTCGCTGTCGTGGTCGCCCACCTATTGCGCCAGCCGGGCCGGGCGCGATGATCCCGATCAATGCGGCGGCCCCAAGACCTATGGCTTCGTCGTCCACGGCCTGTGGCCGCAATATGCCGAAACCGGCTATCCGGCCCAATGCGTCGCCGATCCCAAGCCGGTGCCCGACGACGTGGTGGCCAAGACCCTGCCCATCATGCCCAGCAAGAAGCTGATCGAACACGAATGGGCACGTCACGGCACCTGCGACGGCAGCAATCCGGCCGATTATTTCGCCAAGACCGCCCAGGCCTTCGCCGTCGTCAAGCTGCCGGCCGAGTTCGCCGCCCCCAAATCCATGCTGACCCTGGCCCCCGAACAGGTGGAAGACCTGTTCGTCAAGGCCAATCCCGGCCTGAAGCCCGATCAGATCGCGGTGGTGTGCCGGGGCCGCTATGCCGCCGAGTTGCGGGTCTGCATGACCAAGGATTTGAAATTCACCGATTGCGGCAAGTCGGTGCGCGACCGCTGTGCCGGGCAGGTGATGTTTCCAGCGGTGCGGTAACGGCTTGGCCCTTGCCAAGAATGCGCCGCTACGACACGCTTGCTGCGCCGCAATGTCGTGGTGGGGGGATGATGGAACTGCACGGACCGGCGCAAGCGCTGTTGGTTCTTTCGCTGGCGGCCGCCTTTGGGCTGGCCCTGGGCCAGATCAAGTTGGGCGGCGTCAAGCTGGGGGTGGGCGGCGTGCTGTTCGCCGGCCTGGCATTGGGGCACTTCGGCCTGACCCTTGACCCCACCATGTTGGCCTTCGCCCGCGAATTCGGGCTGGTGCTGTTCGTCTACGCCATCGGTGTCACCGTGGGGCCGGGTTTCTTCCAAGCCTTTCAGAAAGACGGCATGGCGTTGAACCTGATGGCGGCGTCCATCGTGGTGCTGGGGTCGTTGCTGGCCGTCGCGGTGCACCTGTGGGGAGGGGTTGAATTGCCCGCCGCCCTGGGCCTGCTGTCCGGCGCGGTGACCAACACCCCGTCCTTGGCTGCCGGCCAGCAGGTGCTGTCGCAATTGGGGGTGACCGGCGCGGTGCAGGGTCAGGCCTATGCGGTGGCCTATCCCTTCGGCATCGTCGGCATCTTGTTGTCCATGCTGATCCTGCGATTGGTGTTCCGGCAAAACCCCGCCAAGGCGGCGGCGGATTTCGACGCGGCGCGGGCCGCCGGACAGGAACACCTGGAAACCGTCAATGTCGAGATCAGGAACCCGGCTGTTTTCGGCGTGCGGCTGCGCGATCTGGACGAGTTGAAGGAAATGGGCGTGGTGTTGTCGCGGGTGCTGCATGACGGCAGTCAGCACGTGGTCCACGCCGAGGATACCCTGGCCGAGGGCGACGTGGTGCTGGCGGTGGGGCCGGCTTCGCGCCTGCCGCGTCTGAACCGCTTGCTAGGACCGGTGGCGGCGGTGGACCTGAAGGCCATGGCCAGCGACGACGTGATCTGGGAACGCCAGGTGGTCACCCGTTCCGACGTGTTGGGCAAGACCTTGGGGCAGTTGAACCTGCGCGGCACCCACGGCGTGGTGGTCAGCCGGGTCAATCGCGGCGGCCATGAACTGGTTCCCAATTCCGGGCTGAAGCTGCAATTCGGCGACATGCTGACCCTGGTCGGCGCCCCCGAATCCATGCCGCTGGTGGCCGGAATCGTCGGCAACCGGTCCAAGGCGCTGCTGGAAACCCAGATGACCTCGATCTTCATCGGCATCGCGCTGGGCATGGTGCTGGGCTCGCTGCCCATCATGCTGCCGGGCCTGCCGTCGTCCATCAAGCTGGGACTGGCCGGCGGGCCGCTGGTGGTGGCCATCCTGCTGTCGCGTCTGGGCCATGTGGGCCGGGTGGTGTGGTTCATGCCGCCGGCCGCCAACCATCTGATGCGTGATTTGGGCATCGCCCTGTTCCTGGCCGCCGTCGGCGTCAAGTCGGGGCACGGTTTCGTCGAGACCCTGGTCCATGGGCCGGGGCTCAGCTGGATGGCCTGGGGCGTGCTGATCACCCTGTTGCCGCTGGTCGCCGTGGCTTTGGTGGGGACGCTGCTGACCCGGGTCAACTATCTGACCATGTGCGGTCTGCTGGCCGGGTCGATGACCGATCCGCCGGCCTTGGCCTTCGCCCAGGGGCTGGCGTCGTCGGAAGCGCCCATCTTGTCCTATGCCACGGTCTATCCGCTGGTGATGGTTCTGCGGGTGGTGGCGCCCCAGGTCATCGCTTTGGTCTTGTGGGCCGGATAAACGAAAACCGCGCGCCAGAGATGAAAGGCGCGCGGCTTGTTCGTCGAGAAGAGCTCTTCAGGTCTCGTCAGAGGCGGAAGGGAGGAGAAAACCGCCATCGACAATCAGGATCATGACAGGGAATTTCGGGTTGGGCAAGCCCTCGTGCCTGAATTTTGCGCATATGTACTATGAGCCCATTTTATAATCACATTATCTTTGTGGGTTTACGGCGGGTTTTTGCTTGTTTAGGTTGCGGTCCTTTGATGAAATCGAACCCTTGAAACGGGAGGGCGTTCTTGAAAGCCGAGCCGCGTCTGCAGGAGCTTGAGCGCGAAAACGCCGAATTGCGTTTGTTCCGCGCCGCCTTCGACATGACCGCCGAGGCCATGCTGGTCTGTGACCATCACTGGCGGGTTCTGGCGGTCAACCCGGCTTTCACCGCCATCACCGGCTATCTTCCAGACGAAATTGTGGGGCGTTCGGCGTCCGGCCTGTATTCGACCCTGGGCCATGGGCATTTCCTGGACGAGGTCAGCGACCACCTGCGCCGCGGCAGCACCTGGGAAGGCGAGACCTGGAGCCGGCGCAAGAATGGCGAGGCCTATCGCCAAAGCCTGTCCATCGCCTGCGAAAACAACATGCACGGCGGCTCTGACCGCCATGTGGTGATGTTCCGCGACATCTCGGAAGCCTGCGATAATGCCGAAAAGCTGTGGCAGCACAGCAATTTCGATTCGTTGACCGGACTGCCCAACCGATCCTTGCTGCTGGACCGCCTGTTGCAGGCCTTGGTTCTGGCCGGGCGTGAACATTGCCGGGCGGCGGTGCTGTTCGTCGGCCTGGACGGATTCAAGACCATCAACGACACCTTGGGCATGACGGTGGGCGACATGGTGTTGCGCGAATGCGCCCACCGTTTCGGCCGGGCGCTGCGCAAGGGCGACACCTTGGGCCGTTTCGGCGGCGACGAGTTCATCGCCGTCCTGCCCCAGGTGGACAAGGTCGAGGAAGTCGAGGCGGTGGTGCGGGTGATGCTGGAATCCCTGCAGGAACCGCTGCTGATCGAAGCCCACCAGATCTTGTTGTCGACATCCATCGGCGTGTCGCTGTGGCCGGGCGACGGCGAGGACGTGGAGACGCTGTTGCGCAACGCGTCCTCGGCCCTGGAACAGGCCAAGGCGGCGGGGCGCGGCACCTTCCGCTTCTTCACCGCCAGCATGGACGCCCGCGCCCAGGCCCGCTCGCGGCTGGCCGGCGAACTGTCGGACGCCCTTAGTCATGACGAGTTCTCGCTGGTCTATCAGCCGGTGATCGACCTGACCACCGGTGCGGTGGCCGGCGCCGAAGCGTTGCTGCGCTGGCAGAATCGCTATATCGGCGCCGTCAATCCCGAACAATTCGTGCCGCTGGCCGAAGAGATGGGCATGATCCTGCCCATCGGCGAATGGCTGACCGCGTCGGCGCTGTGCGAGGCCAAAAGCTGGCAGCAGGCCGGGCTGGGGCCGTTGCGCATCGCCGTCAACGTCTCGCCCCGTCAGGTGCAGCAGGCCGACATCGCCGCCATCCTGGGCCGTGCCATCGACCAAAGTGGCATGGACCCCGAGCTGGTGACGGTGGAGATCACCGAAAGCCTGATCCTGGGGTCGGGGGACGAGGTGGTGCGCAAGCTGGAACAGGTGCGCGACCTGGGGGCCAAGATCGCCGTGGACGATTTCGGCACCGGCTATGCGTCGCTTTCCTATCTGAAGCATTTCCCGGTGGACGTGCTGAAGATCGACCGGTCCTTCGTCGCCGAGGCGCTGCGCAACGCCGAGGACGCCCGTCTGATCGAGGCCATCATCGCGCTTGGCCATTCCCTGGGCATGCAGGTGGTGGGCGAGGGGGTGGAAACCGCCGAGCAACAGGCCTTCCTGGCCGAACGTGGCTGCGATCTGGTTCAGGGCTATCGCTATTCGCCGCCGCTGGCGGCGGAACGATTCCGCGACTACGTGCGTCAAGCGCGCCTCTCGCAGCGCTAAAATAAGGGGTTTACCTGATGACGCGGGCGGCGATGCCTGCGACAAAATACATATGCGCGGGCTGTTGATCCGTCTGGTGGTGGTGCTGGCCGCGGTTCTGGCGCCCGGTTATGTCCGGGCGGCGGCGCCGGAAGCCGTGCATGGCGTCATCGATCTGCGCGGCGTCGACTTTCCCCAGACCGGCGCCGTGGAGTTGGCCGGCCAGTGGGGCTTCGTCCCCGGGGCCGATTCGTCGCGGGCCTTCGCCTGGCTGGTGGAGTCCTATCTGGACCAGCCCAGTCCCTGGAACAGCCGTTTTCCCGGTCTGGGCAACGCATCCCTGGCCCTGCGCGTGCTGCTGCCGGAAAACGCCCCGCCCTTGGCCCTGGCCGTCCCTGACATCAACAGCGCCTGGCGTCTGCATGTGGACGGCGAACTGGTTCAATCCATGGGGCAGTTGGGGTTGGACGCGGAATCGGAAGTGCCGGTTCAGGAACAGGCGCTGGTGCCGCTGCCACTGGGGCGCCCCTTCGTCGACCTGGTGTTCGAGATTTCCAATCATCATCATTTCGAAGGCGGCATCACCCGGGCGGTGCGCATTGGCCCGGCCGAGGTGTTGGCCTTGCAGGCCGAACGCCTAAGCGTCTTGCCGCAGGTCGCCTTGGGGGCGCTGGTGATGGTCACCTTGATGGCCTTGGCCTTTTATGCCGGCGGCAAGCGTGATCCGGCTTTTTTGATCTTCGCCCTGTTCACCGCCCTGGTGGCGGCGCGCACCTTCAGCGCCGCCCAGCTTTACGTGCTGATCGGCCATCAGATGCGGGCGGATTTCTGGTATCTGCCGGTGTCCTATGTGACGCTTTTCATGTTTCCGGGCATCTATTTCGGCTTCTTGCGCGAATTGTTGCCCGACGAGACGCCCAAGCCCCTGGCCCTGGCCGGTTATGTGATCTCGGGGGTGATGGTGCTGGCGGCGCTGCTGACGCCGCCGGCTTTCTACACCAATTTCCGCGATCCCTTCATGGTGCTGAACCTGTTGGTGCCCTTGATCGGCGTGGCCTTGGTGGCCTGGGCCATGATCCGTCGCCGGCTGGGGGCCAACTGGCTGATGGCGGGCTCGGTGCTGCTGTGCGCCGCCATGGTCAACGACATCTTGCACTACGCCCGCATCATCACCAGCACCGACCTGATCCCGGTGGGATTCGCCGCTTTCGCCACCTGCTATTTCGCCGCCCTGGCGCTGCGCATGTTCCATGCCGAACGCTCGGCCTCGGAAAGTTTGGCGCAGATGAACCGCGACCTGGAAGGTCTGGTGGCGCAACGCACCGCTTCCTTGGCCGACGCCTTGGAGGTGGCCGAGCAGGCGTCCAAGGCCAAGTCCGAGTTCCTGGCGGTGATGAGCCACGAAATCCGCACCCCCTTGCACGGCTGGGTGGGCTTGACCGAATTGCTGGCCGGCACCGCTTTGGACGATCGCCAGCAACGTTATGTCCGCCTGCTGCGCCGTACCGCCGAGCAATTGAGCCGCCTGATCGGCAACATCCTGGAACTGGCCGGCATGGAAACCGGCCGCGTGCAACTGGCCCCCAAGCCGGCGCGCCTGGACGAGTTGTCCGAGGAAATGGCCACCCTGGTGCGGGCCCAGGCCGGCGACCGCGGGCAAGGATTCCGCATGAATTGTTCGCCCAGCCTGCCGCCGGCGATGATGGTTGACGAAAGCGCCGTCCTGCAGGTGATCCGGACCCTTTTGGACCGTTTCGGCACTTCGGCCGGCGAGATGGTGCTGGGGATCGGTGTGGAATCCGGCGACAGCCTGCGGGTTCGGCTGATGGGGCCGGCGCGGGCCGACGTGGAAAGCACCGGCGATGGCGACATCGGTCAAAGCCTGTGCCGCAATCTGGTGGACGCCATGGGCGGCATCTTGACCTTGCGCCGTCTGGACGGCCTGACCGAGGCCGAGCTGAGCCTGCCCTTGACCGAGGTCGAGGCGCCCGCCGCCAAGAAGCGCCACGCCCCCAGCCATGTGGACGTGCTGCTGGCCGACGACGTCGAACTGAACCGTCTGGTGCTGCGGGGGTTCCTGTCGGGTGCCGGCTGGGACGTGGACGAAGCGGCCGACGGCCGCCAAGCCGCTGAAATGGCGGCGGCGCGCCGTTATGATCTGATCGTTCTGGATCTGCGCATGCCGGAAATGGACGGTTTCGCCGCCTGCCGGGCCATCCGCAAGCGCGAGGCCGAGCTGGGCTTGGCCCCCATCCCGGTGGTGGCGCTGTCGGCCGGCGTCGCCGCCGCCGACCGCCGCAACGCCGAAGAGGCCGGGTTCACCGCCTTCCTGGCCAAGCCCATCGGCCCCGACGCCCTGGTGGCCAGCTTGTCGGCGTTGCTGCCCGACAATCCCCTGCCGCCACCGCCCCAGCCGCCGGCCGGACTAGAGGTGTTGATGCCCGCCTTCCTGGCAGAAATGGACAAGGATTCCCTGGCACTTCAGGAATTGCGGCGTGGTGACCGCGTCGCCTTTGTCGAACATGTCCACGCCATGCGCGGCAAGTGCGGCATGTTCGGAGAAAACCGCCTGTACGACCTGCTGAGCCAATTGGAGCTGGACGCACCGGTTGCGCCGCAGCAAAAAATCGACGACCAAGTGAGTGAAGCTGTTGAACGGGTGATGCAGCTGCGCCAATATCAGTAAAACGCGAATTTGGCCGGCCATGAAAATCACTCAATTCACCGACTACTCTTTACGGTTGCTGATCTACTTGTCGGCGCACCGCGAAAAAGTGTGCACTGTCCGCGAAGTGTCCGAGTTTTACGGCATTTCGTCCGAACACCTGAAAAAAATCGTCCGTCGGCTGACCGAACTGGGGCACATCGCCACGGTGCGCGGCAAGAATGGCGGCCTGCGTCTGGCGCGTGAACCGGATCAGATCAATCTGGGGGAATTGCTGCGCCATTCGGAAAACCTGAATCTGGTCCCCTGTCATGAACAGGGCGACACCTGTCCGATCTTCGGCTGCAAGCTGAAGGGCGTCATCGAAGACGCCCGCGACGCGTTCCTGCGGGTCTTCGACGGCAAGACCCTGGCCGACATTCAGCCGGAAGGTTGGGCAACCGCGACCATGCGCTGACGAGGAAGCCAGGCTGTTACCGTGGTGCCTTGGTCAGGGGCGCTTTCCAACACCAAGGACCCGCCTTGTAGTTCCATCAAGCGTTTCGACAGGGGCAGGCCCAGGCCGCTGCCGTTGTCGACATGGCGGCGGCTTTGGAGCGAGTCGATCTGGGCGAACGGCTGCATCACCTTGTCCAGATGGTCGGCCCTGATGCCGATGCCGTTGTCGCGTACCGACAGGAACGGTCGTCCGAGGTGATCCAGGCCGGTGGTCGCGGCGATGCGTCCCCCCGTTGGGGTGGCGTTGCTGAGCAGATTGAGTACGACTCGCCGGATGAGACGGAAATCGGCCCGCACGGTAGGGGCCTCCTGAGGGTGTACGGATACGGCCAGACCGCTGCGTTGCGCCAGGATATCCATGCTTTGGCAGCATTGGTTGAGCAATGCGGCCAAGTCCACGTCCTGTTCCTGAAGGTTGGGTCCCAGATATTCCGCTCGCGACAGGTCAAGCAATTGGTTGATCTGTTGAAGCAGGTGATTGCCTGACAGATGGATATGTTCTGCGTAGGTGCGATAATGGTCGTCGCCCAGTTTGCCCCAGCTTTCTTGCCGCATCATGTCCGCAAAACCGATCACCGCGTTCAGTTCGGTGCGCAGGTCGTGAACGACGTCGGCCACCTGATGCAAGGTGTCACTGACCCGTCGGTTCGCTAAGATCACGTCTTGCAGGGGATGGCGGACGATAACGGCGCCGATAACGGGGCCGTCGGGGTCCGCGCCCAGGGGCAGGACCCGGTAACGGGCGCATTTCTCGGGGGGACGGTCGGCATCCACATGTTCGAAGCTGTCGCGGCGTTTGGTCAACACGGCATGCAGGCCTTGGATGAAGGCCTCGCCCAATTGCTGGGGATCGACTTGTCTGGAGTTGGCGCTAGTGCGTGAACCAAAGGCGGTAACCACATGTCCGCCACCGTCGACGATGGTGATCAAATCGGACAAGGCCGCCAAGACCTGTGGCGGCAAGTTCGTCGTCAAAGCTGATGATAGTGATTCTAAGTCACTGTTATTGGTCGGCTGGTACATCATGAGCCTCGTGAAGTGTCGGCATCTTGTCTTGACAGCACTTCATGATGGCTGATGACGATGCTATCCTGACTTCCTTTTCCTGAGCTTAACCCCCTTGGACCCAGTCCTTGGAGGCGACAGGATGCGCAGTCAAAGGCGAGCCGTCCGGGGGGTAACGGTTGAGCGGTTAAGCACTTGTTTTCGGCGAACGAAAGCTACAATTACCCAGAACGTCTTCCTGTGGTGGGAGGGACGTGCGCTCGGGTAGCGTTTCGCCGTTCATGCGTCAGGTGTCGTCGCCCCTGTTTCACTATCGTCTGTTCCTGCAACCCGCCGTTCCGGCCAGCATCCGGGAGTGCCATCATGAGGCGTGAAATTACCGCTAATTTGGCGGATATGCAAGGGTCCCTCCCCTGTTCAGTCGTATTATCGGCATCTATCACCTATGAATATAAAGTATCAGCTGTTTTAGCTGAAAGTATGGTGATCTTGTCCGCCGACGGCTGTTAGCGTCCAGGCGGCGCGCATGGGTCGTTCCCTCAAGCCCTCGACACCCTTCGCCCAGCGGCTGATCCAGGCCCGTGGAGAGGCTTCTCGTATGGATGTCGCCAAAGCGTTGGGCTGTCCGTTGGAGACGCTTGGCAATTACGAACGAGGGCGCACCTTTCCCGACCAGGAAATGCTGGGACGGCTGAAGAAGGTTCTTGGGGTGTCGCTTGACTGGCTGATCACCGGCGACGGCGCTATGCGGTGCGGCTATCCGGCTCCCCTCGCGACAGAAGGGCTGGACGAGCACTTCTTTGTCCAGATCGTCGGCGGTATCGTCGACGTGTTGCATGGTCTTGGTCAACCGGCCGAGGCGGAGGCGGTCGCCATCCTGGCCGCTTCTTGGTACAACGATCTGATCGCAACTTGCCACTCTGCCGACGAACGGATTTTGGGCTTGCGGGTCATGCTGCGACGGCTGTCCCGTCAGGGCGGCGAGGGGACGCCTGCCACCGGCAGCCAGAGCACCTGATCGATGCTGTCGGCGCCGCAGACCAGCATGATCAGCCGGTCCAGTCCCAGGGCGTTGCCGGCGCTTTCCGGCATGCCGTGGCGCAGGGCGGCGATGAAGCCGGGATCGACGGGATAGCGTTCGCCGTACAGCGCCTGCTTCAGGTCCATGTCGGCGTCGAAGCGTCGCTGCTGTTCGTCGGCGTCGGTCAACTCGCCGAAGGCGTTGCACAGCTCGACCCCGCAGGCATAGGCCTCGAAACGGTCGGCGACGCGGGGGTCTTGTGCGTTGGGGCGCGCCAGCGCCGCCATGGACACCGGATAGGAATGAAGAATGGTCGGCACGCCCATGCCCAGATGCGGCTCGATCCTGTCCATGACGATCTTGAAGAAGATGTCGTCCCAGCGATCCGATGCCGACACCGAGATGCCGATTTTTTGGGCTTCGATCGCCAGTAGGGCGGTGTCGGGAGCCCAAGGATCGGGGGCGGTGGCCAGGATGTCGAAGCCGCAATAATCCAGGAAGGCCTGGGCGACGCTGAGTTTCCGCCATGGCGCGAAAGGATCGCAGGTCAGCGCCCCCCGGCGCAGCTGCGTCGCTCCGGCGGCCTGGGCACAGGCGCGGACCAGGGCTTGGGTGTCGTCCATCATCTGGCCGATGGTGCCGCCGGCCCGGTACCATTCCAGCATGGTGAATTCCGGGCTGTGGGTATTGGATCGTTCGCCGTTGCGGAACACGTGGGCGATCTGGAAGATGCGTTCCATCCCCGCCACCAACAGCTTCTTCATGGCGAATTCCGGGCTGGTGTGCAGGTAAAGCGGCGTGTCTTCGCCGCCCCACGGATCGCGCAGCCGGGTGCCAAAGGCGATCAGGTGCGGCTCCAGTCCCGGCGAGATCTGCAGGCAGGGCGTTTCCACCTCGTCGAAGTCCTGAGCGGCGAAGAACTGGCGGATGGCGGCCATCACCCGGGCGCGGCGGCGCAGGTGGGGCAGGCGGGCGGAAAACGCCGACGGATGCCAGGGCTCTTTACCTTGGGACATGAAAACCTCTATGAACGCCCAACGTTGTGCGGTGTTTCATGACACGGATGGACGCGGATGAACACGGATAAAGGTGTGGCGGGGCGGATCACGCGGTCGCTGCGCCGGGTGGACGAATTGATCGAGGCCGGTCTGGTGGCGGAAAGCCGGCGGGCCGAGCTTGAACTGCTGGCCCGGTCCCATGTCACCTCGATCACCCCCAGCGTGGCGCGCTTGATGGACCCGGCCGACCCGGCCGATCCCATCGCCCGCCAATACGTTCCCCATCCGGCCGAGTTGCGCATCAGCGCCCAGGAACGGGACGACCCCATCGGCGACGACGCCTTTTCACCGGTCAAGGGGGTGGTGCACCGCTATCCCGACCGGGCGCTGTTGAAGCCTATCCTGGTCTGTCCGGTCTATTGCCGTTTCTGCTTTCGCCGCGAATCCGTGGGCGACGCCGACGGCACCCTGAGCGCGGCGGAACTGGACGACGCCTTCGCTTATCTGTCCGGGCGCCCGGAACTGCGGGAAATCATCGTCACCGGCGGCGATCCGCTGATGCTGAACGCCACCCGTCTGGCCGATCTGGTGGGCCGGGTGGCGCAGTTGCCCCATGTGGAGGTGCTGCGCTTTCATTCCCGTGTGCCGGTGGCCGATCCCGACCGCGTCACCGCCGCCATGGCCGCCGCCCTGCGCTCGGCCGACAGCCTGGCGGTGTGGGTGTCGGTGCATGTGAACCACCCGCGTGAATTGCAGCCATCGGCGCGGGCCGCTTTAAAGCGTCTGGCCGACGCCGGCGTGCCGTTGGTGTCGCAAAGCGTGCTGCTGAAGGGGGTCAACGACGACGCGTCGGTGCTGGAGGAACTGTTCCGGGCGCTCATCCGCAATCGGGTGCGGCCTTATTACCTGCACCACCCAGACCTGGCGCGTGGCACCAGCCATTTCCGTCCCACCATCGCCGAGGGCCAGGCCATCATGCGGGCGTTGCGCGGCCGGCTGACCGGCATCGCCCAGCCCACTTACGTGCTGGATATCCCTGGTGGCGCCGGCAAGGTGCCGGTGGGGCCGGACTGGTGGGACGAAGACCGAGCCGAGGTCACCGACTGGCAAGGGCGCAGGCACCCCTATCCGGGCTAAGGCTATTCCGCCGCCATGGGGGCGCGGCGCGCCTCGATCACGTCCATCACCCGTCGCAGGTCGTCGGGGCGGCCGTCCACGTCCACCGGAATCCAACAGCCCTGACGGCCCATGCGGCGCATGGCTTCCAGCGATTCCTCGTCCGGGGCGTCGTCCACCCACAGGAAGTCTTCATCCAACGTCATGGCTTCGGCCTTGAAGTCGGACCAGGGGGGCGTGGCGAAGGACTTGACCAAGTGGGCGATGCGGTCCCATTCGTCGCCGGGGCCGACGGCTTGACGCAACACGTCCAGCAACTTGTCGCAAGCACCATGGCGGGTCCGGGTGGTCACCCAGGCGCAGTCGAAATTATCGGCGGCCCATTCCAGGAAGCGCAGCAAGTTGTTGGCGG
The DNA here is from genome assembly GCA_001898825.1 of Magnetospirillum sp. 64-120. Taxonomy (GTDB): domain Bacteria; phylum Pseudomonadota; class Alphaproteobacteria; order Rhodospirillales; family Magnetospirillaceae; genus Magnetospirillum. Next base: position 255,427 of record MKVK01000014.1, on the reverse strand, counting down.
GGGCGAAATCCCCGCGCAGTCGGGCATGGCCCGAGCGCCGCAACAAGGTTCCGTCCACGTCCAGATAAAGGCGCATCGACATCCTCCTCCCCCGAGAAGATTGATTTTTGTCACTCTACGCTTTTTGGGCGGGTATTGTCCTTAAAGAAATTATGACTTCATGTTTCGAAATTACGCATCCAAAGGCGTAATAAATCCGCCAACTGTTCTTGCTGCGCTGCAGTAAGGCCGGCCAGCAGCCGTCTTTCATTGTCCAGATGGGCGGCCAATGCCCGTTCGGCCATTTGCCGGCCCGCCGTGGTCAACGCCACCAGGACGCCCCGGCCGTCGGCGGGATTGGGTTTGCGTTCGACCCAGCCGGCCTTTTCCAACTGGTCCAGGCGGTTGGTCATGGTCCCGGACGTCACCAGCATCCAGCGCAAGAGGTCGTTGGGCGACAATTGATAGGGCGGCCCCGATCGCAACAGCGTGGCCAGCACGTCGAAGCCGCCGGGCGGCAGGCCCAATTGGGCAAAGACCTTGGACAATTCGCGGTCCAGGTGGGTGGCCAGACGTAGCGCCCGGCCGATCACCGCCATGGGGGCGCAGTCCAGGTCCGGCTTTTCCGCCGCCCATTGGTCCAAGATCAGGTCCAGCTTGTCCTTATGCATAGGTCTTCCACCCAGATATCTTGACATCAAGACAGTTCGTCGCCATCTGATAGTATCTCGATATCAAGATATTTCCAAGGGATCGTGAAATTGGTCTTCCGCCACATGCTGGTCACCGCGCTGGCGCCGCTGGTCTGGGGCAGCACTTACATCGTCACCTCGACCATCCTGCCGCCCGACCGGCCCATCACCGCCGCCTGTCTGCGGGTGTTGCCGGTGGGGCTTCTGATGGTGCTGGGGCACCGTCATCTGCCGAAAGGCGCTTGGTGGGGCCGCGCGCTGGTGCTGGGGGCGTTGAACATCGCATTGTTCCAGGCGGCGCTGTTCGTCGCCGCCTATCGCCTGCCCGGCGGCGTCGCCGCCACTTTGGGGGCCATTCAGCCCCTGCTGGTGGGAATTCTGGTTTGGCCGCTGGTGGGGATCAAGCCGCGCCCGCTGGTGCTGGGGGCCGGATTGCTGGGGGTGGCCGGGGTTGCCACCCTGGTGCTGACGCCGCAAGCCGCCTTGGACGGCATCGGCGTGGCGGCGGCGTTGGGCGGTGCCGCCTGCATGGCCCTGGGCATGGCCTTGACCCTGCGCTGGCGTCCGCCGGTCTCCATGCTGGTCTTCACCTCGTGGCAACTGGTGGCCGGCGGCGTGCTGCTGGCCCCGGCGGCGCTTTGGTTCGAGCCGGCGTTGCCGCCGTTGTCCCTGTTGCAGGTGGGGGCCTATGCCTATCTGGGGCTGATCGGCGCCGGCATCGCCTATGTTCTGTGGTTCCGCGGCCTGACGGTGCTGCCGGCGGCGACGGTTTCCGCCCTGGGGCTGCTGTCGCCGGTCTCGGCCACGTTGTTGGGCTGGGTTTTGGCCGGCCAAGGCTTGGGGGGCTGGCAATGGGCCGGCGCCGGGCTGGTTTTGACGTCGGTTTGGCTGACGCAGAAGGGGGGCGCCAGAAAATAAGGCGCCAAGGTTGCCATCCGTTGGGCAACCTGCTAGGTTCCGCGCCAATTTTCCCGTCAGACCTTTGGATTGTCCCATGAAAATCAACGCCAACCTGATCCGCGTCGGCAACATCATCGAACACAACGGCCGCCAGTGGGCCGTGCTGAAGACCGCCATCGTCCAGCCGGGCAAGGGCGGCGCCTTCATCACCGTGGAAATGCGCGACATCCGCACCGGCACCAAGACCAACGAACGCTGGCGCACCGCCGACACCGTGGAAAAGTGCAACGTCGAGGAAAAGGACTGCACCTTCCTGTTCGCCGACGGCGAAGCGTTGACCTTCATGGACCAGGAAAACTTCGAACAGTTCAACCTGTCCACCGACATCCTGGGCGAAGCCGCCGCCTTCCTGCAGGACGGCATGCAAGTGGCCGTCGACTTCATCGAAGGCTCGCCGGTTTCGGTCAGCCTGCCGGAAAAGGTCACCATGACCGTGGTCGAAGCCGATCCGGTGGTGAAGGGGCAGACCGCTTCGTCGTCCTACAAGCCGGCCAAGCTGGAAAACGGCCTGAAGATTTTGGTGCCCCCGTTCATCGCCGAGGGTGAGAAGATCATCGTCAACACCGGCGACTGCACCTACGTCGAACGCGCCAAGTAAGGCTGTTCTGGTACTTGCACCGCTCCCTGGTTTATACCGGGGAGCGGTTTCTTGTTTTTGTCATCCTGGGAGTTCCCGCCGTGATCGTCCGTTCCCCCATTCTCAATGTCATGATGAACGCCGCCCGCAAGGCTGGCCGCGGAATGGTGCGCGATTTCGGCGAGGTCGAAAAGCTGCAGGTGTCCATGAAGGGCACTTCGGACTTCGTTTCCTCCGCCGACATCCGGGCGGAAAAAAGCCTGCGCCAGGAATTGTCCAAGGCCCGCCCGGCCTTCGGTTTCCTGTTGGAAGAAGGCGGCGAGGTGGCCGGCGAGGACAAAAGCCATCGCTGGATCATCGATCCCATCGACGGCACCACCAATTTCATCCACGGCATCCCGCATTTCGCCGTGTCCATCGGCCTGGAACGCGACGGTGAAATCATCGCCGGGGTGATCTACGAACCGATTTCCGATTCCATGTTCCATGCCGAAAAGGGATCGGGGGCCTTCCTGAATGAATGGCGCCTGCGGGTGTCGGCGCGGCGCGACCTGCACGAGGCGGTGCTGGCCACCGGCATCCCCCATCGTGGCCGTCCGGGGCAGAAGACCTTCATCAAGGAGCTGACCGCCGCCATGGAACAGACCGCCGGCATCCGCCGCTTCGGTTCCGCCGCCCTGGACATGGCCTATGTGGCTGCCGGCCGCTGTGAAGGGTTCTGGGAATCGGGCTTGAAGCCCTGGGACATCGCCGCCGGCATCGTCCTGGTCAAGGAAGCGGGCGGCTACGTGTCGGATTTCACTGGTCGTTCCACCATGCTGGACAGTGGTGACGTGGTCGCCGGCAACGACAAAATTCATCCCAAGCTGCTGACCATGCTGCGCGAGGCGCGGGGTTAATTCCGATACTTGCGGGTTAACCCTTTCTTTAAATAATTCTTGCCGCGCCGGCCGTGTTGCGATTTTGTCAACACGGTGTTGTACCGCGACTCCCTATGGGTTAGTCTGTGCCGCATCTATGTAAGGGCACAGCAGAGGGTGCGAGTCCATGGCGAAGGCGACTTGGCGAATTGTGGCGCTTTCCGCGCTTCTGGGGGCCGTGGCGCCGATGACTTCGGTCGTGCCCGCCCAGGCGCAGGTGGTGATTGGTGGATCGGGGCAACCCGACGTGGTGGTGAACTGGTCGGTGCTGGACGGTCTGGGCCGTCAGCCCAGTCTGGCCGACATGCTGAAGAACGACCTGCACGGCCGCGACGGCTCGGGCCAGCTGACGCCGCCCGGTGTCAAGCGGGCCCAGCCCTCGGCCGGGCCGCAGGGTCTGGCCTTCAAGCCTTATAAGCCCGGCAAGGCCGCTGCCGCCAAGCCGCCCAAGGCCCAGGCCGCCAAGGCCGCGCCCGCCAAGGTGGCCGCCACCAAGCCGGCGCCGGCCGCTGTCGCCAAGCCGCAGCCGCCGCGTGAAGAACCCGCCGACATCGCCGCCATGATGCAGGAACGCAAGGCCGCCGAGGTTGCCAAGCCTGCCGCCGCTCCGGCCAAGGTCGCCGCAACCGGTGCTGTTCCCGCCGCCAAGCCGGGCGTGCCGCCCAAGGCGGCGCCGATTGCTGAAACCGTTCCCGCCGCAGCCCCCAAGGTCGAAACCGCCAAGCCGGTGGAAGTGGCCAAGGTCCCGGAACCCGTCAAGGCTCCTGAACCGGTGAAGGTCGCCGAGCCGGCCCCGGCCAAGGTGGAAGCCGCCAAGCCGGTGGAGGTGGCCAAGGCCCCCGAACCCGCGAAGGTCGAACCGCCGGCGCCGGTCGCCGCTCTGGCCCCAGCCGCTGCTCCTGTCGCTGCCGCTCCTGTCGTCGCCGCCGCGCCGCAGCCGCTGTTGGCCCCGGTGCCGCCGCCGATCCCGGTGATGCCCCAGCAGGTCGCGTCCTTGCCGTCCGCCGAGCCGCCGGCCATGTCCCGTGGCAGCGACACCGTGTCGCTGATGTTCCCCGCCGAAGATTCCAAGCTGTCCGACGCCAGCCGCGGCGACTTGGCCGCCCTGGTCAAGCGCATGCAGAAGGACGAGGACCTGAACCTGCAATTGCTGGCCTATGCCTCGGGGGACGAGGCTTCGGCGTCCAAGGCTCGTCGTCTGTCGCTGTCGCGCGCCCTGGAAGTGCGCAAGGTGCTGATGGACAAGGGTATCCGCTCGACCCGCATCGAAGTCCGCGCCCTGGGCAACAAGCTGGACGGCCGCGGCCCCGCTGACCGCGTCGACGCCGTCCTGGTGGGCCGCTAAGCGAAGGGGGGCGGCGTGATGTCGCCCCGTCCTCGCCACATTTTTCGGCCATCCTCCCTGTTCCTCCGCCGATCCTGAGCAAGGAAACCCCATGACCCGACCCAGTCGCTACCTGGTTCGCATGATCTTGTTCCTGGCGGCCGTCGCCGCCGTCGCCGCCATGCTGGCGGCTGGATTGGAACAGGCCTTCATGGCCAATCCGGCGCTCAACGGTTTGATCTTGGGCGTGTTCTTGCTGGGTATCGGGCTGAACTTCCGTCAGGTGCTGCTGCTGAAGCCGGAAGTGGAATGGCTGGAAAGCTGGATGCGCGGCCAGCCGGCGCCGTCGGGTGGCCGCCTGCGTCTGCTGGGGCCCATGGCCGGCATGCTGGGCGAACGCCAGGGCCGCATGAGCCTGTCCGCCATGGGCCTGCGCTCGGTGCTGGATTCCATCGGCTCGCGGCTGGATGAAAGCCGCGAACTGGCCAGATATTTCGTCGGCCTGCTGATCTTTTTGGGACTGTTGGGCACCTTTTGGGGCCTGTCGCGCACGGTGGGATCGGTGGGCGAGGTGATCGCCAGCCTGTCGGTGGGCGGCGACGCCGCCGCCGCCGCCTTCGACCGCATGAAGTCGGGCCTGGAAGCGCCGCTGGCCGGCATGGGCACCGCCTTTTCCACCTCGCTGTTCGGCTTGGCCGGGTCGCTGGTCCTGGGCTTCTTGGATCTGCAGGCGGGCCAGGCCCAGAACAGCTTCTACAACGAATTGGAAGAATGGCTGGCCGGCCAGACCCGTTTGGGCTCGTCCGGGGGCGTCGCCGAGGGCGACCAATCGGTGCCGGCCTATATCCGGGCTTTGCTGGAACAGACGGCCGATTCCCTGGACGGCTTGCAGCGCACCATCTCGCGTGGCGAGGAAAGCCGTATTTCCGCCAATTCCAACATCCAGTCGCTGAACGACCGGCTGTCCACCCTGGCCGACCAGATGAAGGTTGAGCAGGCGTTGATGCTGAAGCTGGGCGAGGCGCAGCTGGAAATGCGGCCGCTGCTGGCCCGTCTGGCTGAACAAAGCGGCGTCGGCGCCGCCGTGCCCACGGCCGGCATGGACGAAGTCAGCCGGACCCATCTGCGTAACCTGGACGTTTCCATGAATCGTCTGGTGGAACTGAACGCCCGTTCCCATGACGAGCTGGTGGGCGAATTGCGGGCACAGTTCAAGCTGCTGGCCCGCACCATCGCCGCCCTGGCCGAGGACCAACCGGAGTAACCGCCATGCCGCGCGGCCGCCGCTTCCGTCAAAGCGTGGACATCTGGCCCGGCTTCGTCGATGCCATGGCGACGTTGTTGATGAGCCTGATCTTCGTGTTGCTGGTCTTCGTGCTGGCCCAGTACTTCATGGGCAACGCGCTGACCGGCCGCGATCAGGAACTGTCAAAGCTGCATGCCGAAATGGCCTCTCTGGTCGAACAATTGTCCCTGGAAAAGGCCAAGTCCGCCGACGTCAAAGCCAATCTGTCCCGTCTTCAGGACGAACTGAAGGCGTCCCTGGCCGAACGCGACAACCTGTTGAACACGCTTCAGGATGAAAAGCAGCTTTCCGAAAGCGCCAAAAGCCAGGCCGAATTGCTGAACCAGCAAATGGCGGCCATGCGCGAACAATTGGAAAAGCTGGCCGCCGCCCTGGATGTCTCGGAAAAGCTGTCGGCGGAACAAAAGGCCCAGATCGCCGATCTGGGCAAGCGCCTGAACGTGGCACTGGCCGGCAAGGTCGAGGAATTGCAGCGTTACCGTTCGGAATTCTTCGGAAAATTGCGCAAGGTGCTGGGGGACCGCCAGGGTATCCGCATCGAAGGCGACCGCTTCGTCTTCCAGTCGGAATTGCTGTTCGACAGCGCGTCCGCCGACCTGGGCACCAGCGGCGAACAGCAGGTCCGCCAACTGGCCAAGACCCTGATGGAACTGGCCCGCCAAATCCCCAAGGAAGTGAACTGGGTGCTGCGGGTTGACGGCCATACCGACAAACGGCCCATCAAATCCGACCGCTTCCCGTCCAACTGGGAGCTGTCGACGGCGCGCGCCATCACCGTCATCCGCACCCTGATCGACGCCGGCGTCCCCGCCGACCGTCTGGCGGCGGCCGGCTTCGGGGAGTTCCAGCCGCTGGATGCGTCCAACACCGAAGCCGCCCTGGCCAAGAACCGCCGTATCGAAATCCGCTTCGACCAGCGGTAAGAATCCATTTCTCCCACCGTCGTGCCTGGACTTGATCCACTGCTGTCCGGTCAGGTTTTCGTGGCGGGGCTGTTGGCGCCCTAAAGACTGCCATTAGATTATCTGCCGGGCGGCATTTCTGTGCGCAACGTCCGGTCAGTCAACAGTGTTATCCGCACAATTTTTGTGATTATTGACAATCCCAGGGGGAAACAATACACGTTCGTTGATGTCGTAAGACGGGTGGGGGGATGACGATGCGTAAAGTTTTTCTGCTGACGACCTGCGTGGCTGGTTCCTTGTCGTGGCTGTCCACCGCGGCCTGGGCCACTAGCGAGGATACTTGCTACACCTCGGGCTCGGGGGCCAGCGCCAGCTACAGTGGCTGCGGCACCAATCCCACGGTATCCGGCGCCACTCAGACCCAGGGTGAGGTCACCCGCACCACCACCACCACCGTCACCACCACCATCGCTTCCCATGTGAGCGGCATCCTTGGCGGCTCGGGCCGGTCGTCCCGTACTGCCGGCATGATGGAAACCGGCGTCTCTGCCGGTGATGGCTCGATCAATCAGGCGCTGTGGGTGTCCATGGGCGCCAACACTTTGTCCAGCACGGTTTCCGGTGCCGCCTATAGCGGTACCATGTCCAACCAGACCGCCGGCTATGACGTGATGGTCAACGAACGCACCGTGGTCGGCGTCTCGGTCTTCCGTCAGGGTGACACCTTCCAGACCGACTTCAACGCCGGCAACCTGCGCGGCGACAGTTGGTGGCTGGTTCCCTATGCCGGCTATGATTTCGGCCAGGGCAGCACCGTCGACGCCATGGTCGGCGTGGCCTATGCCAGTGGCAAGGCTTCCCGTGCCGCCGGCAATGCCGAAGGCCATTACGACGGCTATCGCACCATGGTCGCCGTCAACGGCCACCATAATTGGGGCCTGGGCAACGATTTGTTCCTGCGCGGCGATGTTGGCTTGTCCGGTGCCTATAGCCGCACCAACGGCTATGACGAAACCGGAACCGCCGCCCGCCATGTGGACGCGTCCACCAGCCATTTGCTGCAAGGCAAGGCCGGCGCCCGTTTGTCCTATGCCTGGGATCGGGTCGAACCCTATGTTTCGGCCTATTACGCTTATGACTTCGTGGGCGATTACGTGGGCGACAGCGGTATCGCGCCGGGCGGCAGCAAGGATGCCGACGAGTTCCAGTTCTATCTGGGGCTGGATTGGTACGCGACCGACACCGAATCGGTGGGGCTTGAGATCAACCGCGTCGTCGGTCGTGACCGCAGCGAAGCCATGGGCCTGATGATGAACGGCCGTCTGCGTTTCTGATCGGCTTGGATGGTGAAAGCCCCCGGCGCCTCGCTCGCCGGGGGCTTTTTCATGGACAGGCGAGGGGGGGAAGTTCGGCGGCGGCAAGCCGTGCCCAGCAGCAGGCGTGGTCGAAGTCCGGCATGACTCGCACCTGACCGCAACTGGGTCGCACAAGGTTCAGCCAGTCTTGGGTCAACCGGGCCGGCACGGTTTCGTCCCGCCCGCCCACCAGATGACGTTGCGGCACGGTCCGCAACTGGGTGGCGACATCGCGGGGCGACAGTGATCCCGATAGCGGGCTGACCCCCAAAAGCCGGGTCCAGGCCTCGAGGTCAAGGGGGGCGGCGATGGTGGTCAGCTCGGTGCGTTCGGCCAGATGGCGCGCCGCCAGCAGGGCGGCCAGGGTGCCGCCGCCGGAATATCCCACCAGATGCAGGCTGCGGGCCTGGGTGGTGCGAAGCGCCCAGGCCACGGCCCAGGCGGTGGACTCCACCACTTCGGGAGCAAAACGGGCGTGGGTCCAGTACCGGGTGTCGCATTTCGGGTCGGCACGGCCGGCAAACTGACAGGGGCGGGCCAGATACAGGACCGCTGTCGACCGATCGGCGCTGGCCAAGGCCAGGGCCACCGGATCACGCGGTGTCGGGTCGGAAGACGGTTGGCTGCGTGACAGCCATGCCATGCCGTCGCCTTCGATATAGACGGTCAGGCGCCCGCCGGGATCAAGCGGCAGCCGTTCCCAGGCCGCCAGGCGGAAGCCCGGGGTTTCGATCATCCGGGGCGTCAGCCCCGACTGCCGGGCGGTATCGAGAACCGCGTCGCGGGGGGCGCAGGACGCCACCAGCAAAGCCAGCACGACGGCCCGGAATTTCCCCATTACTTGCCCGGAGCCACGGAAACGGCGAAATCCTTGCCGCGGGAATAGCCGGTCGGGTATTGGGCGTAGTCGGTGTACTTGGCCGCCAGCATGGGTACTTTTTCTTCCACATAGCGGATGATTTCGCCGGCCGAGACCGACCCGTCGGCGGGGGCGGTGTCCGCCTTGCCCTTCAAGCCTTCCAGCAGGGCATAAGTGAAGATGCCGTGTCCCAGCTTGGCCAGTTCGATGGCATATTGGTCGCGGTCGGTGGCGGCCAGGATGTGGGTGCCCACCGACCGGGCCAGCAGACGCAGGGACTTCATGCCGCGATAATCCTTCAGCGGGCTGACGGCGGTGCCGGAATGGCAGGTGTCGAGCAACAGCAAGGTGCGGTCGGCGGTCATGGATTCGATGGCGCGCTTCAGTTCCATCGACGACAACCCCTGGGCCTTCAGGCTTTCGTCGCTGTCGGCGTCGCGCAATTCGTGGGGGACGAAATACCAGTCGTCACCGATGGAAACCCCGTGGCCCGCCATGTAGACCACCACCATGTCCTGGGCCGGCATGGCCCGAAGTTCGTTCAATGCCGCCAGGATATTGTCCTTGGTGGCCTTGCTGTCCTCGATGGTCACCGTGCTGCCCAAGGGGTCGGGGATTTGTCCCGACTTGGTGAAGAACCCGCCGATGGATTGGGCGTCGGGCTTGGCGTAGAACAGGCTGAGATCCTTGTTGGCATAGGCGTTGATGCCCACCGTCATCAGGTGGATCTTCGGCGGGCCGGGCGGCGGCGGCTCGGCGTTCAACACCAGGTTTTGCGCGGGACTTTCCATGCGGTCGTCGTTGACCGCCGTGGCCGACAACACGTTGCGGCCGGCCCGCAGGTCCAGTTCGAAACGCCCGACCACGCGGGGGCTGCCGTCTTCGCTGGTTTCGCGGCGGATGTCCACTGACCGCGTGGTCACTTGCCGGCCATTGCGGTAAAGGCGCAGTTCCGCCACGCCGCTGCCGCCGTCATCGGTGGCTTCCACTTCCACCTGGACCCGGGGATTTTCCGAATCGCCGGAAGACTTGGGCGACACGAACCTGATCTTGGCCGGGTAACGCACGCCGTCGGGAATGGATTTGGCGTCCGCCAGTTCGTCCTGATGCAGGGCACGCGGCAGCAAGGCGGCTTCGAAATGGGTCTCGGCGAAGGATTCGATGCCGACGGTGGCGTCCTCGCCCTGCCAGTCGATCCCGTCCAGGCCGTCCTGGTTGCCGTCATAGCGCCCCTTGGAATCAACCACCGCCCAGCCGTCGGTGGTGGACAGCAAGGTGACCAGCGGTTTCCTGGTGGCGATGCTCCACAGTCGGGTGGTGCCGTCTTGGGATGCCGAGATGGCGAATTCGCCATCCTTGCCCATGCCGACATGGCTGACGGCGCCGTCATGGCGGCCCAATTCCACGGAATTCCGCGAAGACCAGACCAGGACATGGCCGTCGGCACCGGCCGAGGCCACCCGCCCGTCGCGCCCCACAGCCAGGGCGGTGACGGCGCCGGCATGCTTTTGCCCCAGTTCGCCGACTTGGGTCAAGGCGGCATCCAGGCGCAGGACCCGCCCATCCGCCAGTCCGACCACCACGGTTTCGGCGTCGGCGGCAACCGAGGTGACCGCCGCCCCCAGGCTTTGCTGGGCGACCGGGCCGGCCTTGATGTCCCACAGCTTCAAGATACCGTCGGCGCCGGCGCTGACGAAACGTTCGCCGCCTTGTGCCGCCAGACGCACCGGTCCCGGCCCATGGGCGGCCACCGCCTTGCCCGACACCATGATCGTACCGCTTTCGTCGGCTGCGACCCAATGGTCCTGGTCCAGGAAGATTGCGGCGCTGAGTGGTTGCGAAAAGCCGGTTTCGGTCTTCAGCAATTCGCCCTGTTGCAGGTTCCACAGCCTAAGGGTCTTGTCCCGGCTGCCGGTCAGCAACCGGCGCCCGTCGGGGCTGATGGCGATGGTGGTGATTTCGGCTTGATGTCCGCTCATCCTGGCGGCTTCGCGTCCGACCCCCAAATCCCACAAGCGCACGGAAAAGTCGCCCACCGCCGACACCAGATAGCGTTCGTCCTGGGACAGGGACATGGCGGTCACCGGCCCGGTCGAGCCTTGGCGGACCACCAGCTTGGGACGGAACACCTTGTCCAGGTTGCGGCTGACGGTGCGTTCGACCATGCGCGACGATCCGCGCAGAAGCGACGACCCCATCTGCGCCCAGGCCTGCCACGGCAAGGCGATGGACAATGTCAACACCACAACCGGAATCACGCGCATGATGGCCCCCCACATGCCCCAAGAAAACCTTTCAGAGAATAGGCCTTGGGGGCGATCTTGTCATGGGGTGAAGACGCGAGGCTCAGCCCTTGTCGGGCATGCGCCGGGCGATGGCTTGCATGATCCGGTCGGGCAGGGCGGCGCCGAACCAGGCGCCGAAGGCCATGGGCCAGGGAAAGGCGATGCGGCCGCGGTTTTTGGCCAGCCCCCTGACCATGATGCGGGCGGCGCGTTCGGCATCCATCAGGAACGGCATCTTGAAGGTGTTCACCGCCGTCATCCGGGTGGTGATGAAGCCGGGACAGATCACCGACACCCGGATGTTGTCGCCGGCCAGATGGCCGCGCAGGCCTTCGCCCCAGGCCTTGACCGCCGCTTTCGACGCGCAATAGGCCGGCGCCCCGGCCAAGCCGCGATAGCCGGCCAGCGACGCCATGATGGCGATCTGGCCGTGGCGTCGCGGCCGCATCACCGAAAGCGCCGGGAACACCGTGTTCATCACGCCGTCCACGTTGGTGGCGAAAATGGCCCGCGTCTGGTCTTCGCTTTCGCCGCCGCCGCCGGTTCCGGCCGAGATGCCGGCATTGGCGATCACCAGATCCAGCGGGCGGATGGCGTCGCATTCCCTGATCCAGGTGGCCATGGGTACGGCTTGCGTCACGTTGATGACCACGGCGTGCACTTCCGCCCCTTTGGCGCGGCAGGAATCGGCCACGTCGTGCAGGCGTTGGCGGTCGCGGCCCGACAGGAACAAGGTGGTGCCGGGCTTGGCGTAAGCCCGGGCCAAGGCCTCGCCCAGCCCCGACGAGGCGCCGGTGATGACGATCGAGGTGGGGGCGGGGGGGCTTTTGGCGGTCATGATGCCTCGTTCAGGATGGCGCGCAGCGGCGCCACCAAGGGGGGCAGGTCATTGCGGGCGGCGTCCAGGATGATCTCGGGATCGACCGAATGGTACTCGTGCACCAGGATGTTGCGCATGTCGCCGATGCGTGACCACGGCATTTCCGGGTGATGCTGGATGACGGCGAAGGGAATGCGCTTGGACGCCTCGCCCAGGATTTCCAGGTTGCGGATCACCGCGTCCTGGGTGCGGCTGTCGGCGACGAATTCCGCCACGCTGAGGCCGTCCACATAGCTTTCGATACGGTCGATGGCTTCCAACATGTCTTCGACGCGAACGCGCCAATCCTTTTGCGTCATGCTTCGCAGACCTCGTCGCCGAAGACCGGCAGGCACTCGGCCAGAATGCGTTCCTTCAGCCTGGGTTTGATGTTGTTCTTGGTGATCAGGTCCACCGGACGTCCCAGCACCCCTTCCAGGGCGTGCTTCAGTTCGACGTAGCGGAACAGCCCGCCGGGCTGGCCGGGCAGGAACTCGACCATCAGGTCCACGTCGGACATGGGTTTGGCTTCGTCGCGCACCACCGATCCGAACAGCGACGCCCCCTTGACCCCGAAGCGGGTGAACAATTCGGCGTGGAGGCGCAAGGCCGCGACCACTTCGTCGCGGGTGATGGGCTGGCGTTGGCGGCTGATGCGTCCGGCATAGGACTTCACCGCCTCGACCTTGTCGGCGGGGACGCGGACGGTGACGTCAACCACATTGGGGCGGCCCCGGGCGGGGCGACGGCGTTCCTTCATGGGCTTAGCATAGACCCGGGACGGTTCCGGCAAAAGTCCCTATGATCCGCAATAGGTCATGGTGATGCGCCGCGACGCCCCGTGCAGGGTGTCGAAATCGGCCAGTTTCAGCTCGGTCATGCGGTTCTTGGCGTCGCGCACCTTGTCCATCATCTCGTCCAGATGGCGGCTGTCATGCCGCAATTGGCTGGTGGCCCGTTCCGACAGTTCCGTCAGCAGGGTTTCCATTCGGTAGAAGCCGGTGATCAGCATTTCACGGCGGCACTGGCCGCCGGCCGAGGCGGTCAGCAGGGTCCGGCATTCCCATTCCAGTCCCACCGCCAGACGCTTGATGCGCTCGGCGCCAAGCGCGTCGCGGGCCTGACGCACCAGCCGCTCGTAGCGTTCGGGCGGAATGCCGGCGGCGCGGGACGCCAGCGGATTGGGCGGGCTGATGGTGACCACCGGCGAATCGCCGGGGCGGGCGGCCTTGCGGCGGTCGGGGCCCAGGTAATCGTGGGTGACGACGAATTGCTTGCGGCGCGAACGCAGGGCGTCCAGGCGGGTGCTGACCTGATCGGGGGCGAAGGGAATAAGCAACAGGTCGTCGGTGCCGCTGTCCACCGCCTGTTTCAGCTTGCTGTGGTCGGGGGCCGATTGCAGCAGGATGCTGACCAGAAAAGGGTCGGGGCCCAGCTTGCCCAGGCGGATTTCCCGTAGCATGAAAGTGGTGTCGTGGCCTTCCAGCTCGGTGTTCATCACCACCGCGTCGACGCCGCCTTCGGCCAGGGATTTGTGGGCTGAAACCAGGCCGTTGGCCTCGCTGATGTCGCGGATGCCCAGATTGTTCAGGCCGATGCGAATGGCCTGACGGATCATGCCGTTGGATTCGCATACCAGGACTTTGGCGCGGGCCAAACCCTGTGTCGACGGTGTCGGAACAATCGCGGTCGAGCTCATGGGCGGCAATCTAAACCTAAGGTTATAATAATGGTGCGGTGCACACGTTCATTGGTATTGGAATGTGCGGGCTTGATCAACAAGGCCGTGGTTGGATAGCTAAAAGATATTTTTTGTCAGACCTAAGTCGCAGATCTCTCTCCTAAAGGTTAAGTTTGGAACGGGTTGTTGCCGCGCCTGCGCAAGGCTATAACCGTGGGCTTGTGGTTTGACCGAAAGGAACCTGATCCCGTGTCCATCGCCAGCATGACCGGCTATGCCCGCGCCGAGGGCCGCGACGCCCAAACCACCTGGCTGTGGGAAGCCAAAAGCGTCAACGGCAAGGGATTGGACGTGCGCTGCCGCCTGCCCCACGGCCTGGACGGGGTCGAAATCGCCGCCCGCGATCTGGCGACCCGCAAGCTTAAGCGCGGCAATGTGCAGTTGTCGCTGACCCTGACCGCCAACGCCCAGGGACCGGGGCTGCGCGTCAACAAGGAATTCCTGGCCGAACTGGTGGCCCTGGTGGACGAGATGGGGCCGTCGCACCAGAACATCGCCCCGGCGCGCTGGGATGGCCTGTTGGCGGTCAAGGGGGTTCTGGAAACCGCCAACGGCGACGAAGCCGAGCCCGAAGACATCCGCGATGCCCGCGAAGCCGCCATCAAGGCCGACCTGGAAAAGGTCCTGGATTCCCTGGCCGCCATGCGCGGCGTCGAAGGTGAACGCATCCAGGCGGTTCTGGCGTCGCAACTGGACGAGGTCGCCACCCTGGCCGACCGGGCCGGCGCCACCGCCGCGCTTCGCCCCGAAGCGGTGCGCGAACGTCTGCGCCAGCAGGTGGCTTCGGTGCTGGAAGCCGCCCCAAGTTTGGGCGAGGACCGCATCGCCCAGGAAGTGGCGCTGATCGCCGTCAAGGCCGACGTGCGCGAGGAACTGGACCGCCTGCGCGCCCATGTGGCCGCCGCCCGCGACCTGATCGCCCAGGGCGGCGCGGTGGGGCGCAAGCTGGATTTCCTGTCGCAGGAATTCAACCGCGAGGCCAACACCTTGTGCTCGAAGTCGTCGGACGTGGAACTGACCCGCATCGGCCTGGATCTGAAGGCGGTGATCGACCAGTTCCGCGAGCAAGTGCAGAACATCGAATAGAGAAGCGTCCCAGATGAGCAATCCGCCCGCCAATCTTCCCACCGTCCAGCGTCGCGGCCTGATGCTGGTGCTGTCCTCGCCTTCGGGGGCCGGCAAAAGCACCATCGCGCGGGCTTTGCTGGAACGTGATCCCGACATCGCCATGTCGGTGTCGGCCACCACCCGCCCGCCGCGCCCCGGCGAGGTGGACGGCAAGGACTACCATTTCGTCTCGGTGGAAAAGTTCCAGCAGATGGTGGCCGCCGGCCAGTTCCTGGAACACGCCAAGGTGTTCGACAATTACTACGGCACCCCCAAGCAGCCGGTGGAAGACGCCCTGGCCAGCGGCCGCGACGTGTTGTTCGACATCGATTGGCAGGGCACCCAGCAATTGGGTGACAACGCCCGCGACGATCTGGTCACCGTGTTCATCCTGCCGCCTTCGGTCGAGGAACTGGAACGCCGCCTGCGCGGCCGCGCCCAGGACAGCGACGAGGTGGTGCAAAAGCGCATGGCCAAGGCCGGCGACGAAATGAGCCACTGGTTTGAATACCAATACGTCCTGCTGAACACCGAGGTGGACCGCTCCATCGCCCGTGTTCAGGCGATCTTGGACGCGGAACGGCTGCGCCGCCGCCGTCAGGTGGGCATGGCTGATTTCGTCAACGGGTTGCGGGGGCAGTGATTTCCCCCCCTGCGACCATTCTGGTCTATGTCGGCCTGGACGCCGTCGGCGACGGACTGATGAAGCTGCCTTTCGTCCGTGCGTTGCGCGCCGCCTTTCCCCAGGCCCGCATCACCTGGATGGCGGGCAAGGGGCACAGCGTCTATGCCGGTATCCTGGCCCCCCTGGTGGCCGGTCTGGTGGACGAGGTGCTGGATGATTGCCGGGTGGGCAGCAAGGCGTCGGAATTGCTGGGCCGGCGCCCTTTGCACGGCCGGTACTTCGACCTGATCGTCGACACCCAGCGCCGGCTGCTGACCAGCCTGATCCTGCGTCGTATACGGCACGGCGCCTTTGTCTCGGCGGCGGCCGGATTCGCTCTGTCGTCGTTGCGGCCGGGACGGGGATATGTGCGGCCCGCCGCCATGGCGGCGCAATTGCTGGATCTGGTCGCCCTGGTGTCGGGGCGGACGCCGACCGATGGGGCGCCGCTGCTGCTTGACCCGGCGACCCTGGCCGAAGCGGCCCGTCTGCTGCCCGATGGTCGGACCTATGTGGGGTTCGCGCCGGGGGCGGGGGGGCGCCACAAATGCTGGCCCTTGGACCGCTTTTGCGCCGTCGCGGCGCATTTGGCCGAAACCGGCATGGTGCCGGTCTTCCTGTTGGGGCCCGGCGAAGCCGATTGGGCGCCCACCATCCGGGCGGCGGTTCCCGATGCGGTGATGGCGCTGCAGGACGCCGCGCTGCCTGTCACCCCCATGCTGACCATCGCCCTGGCCCGGCGCATGGCGGCGGCCCTGGCCAACGATTCCGGCACTGGCCACATGCTGGCGGCGGCGGATATTCCGCTGCTGTCGCTGTTCGGGCCGACGCCCGCCGCCAAGTTCGCCCCCGCCACCCGGCACGGCCGGGTGATCGAGGCCCGCTCCTTCGGCGGCGAGGCCATGGACCTGATTCCTATTTCCGCGGTGCGGGCCGCCCTGGCGGACATGTTGCCGCCTTGACCCGATGAGGGTACTTTTCTATCGCCTTATTGATCACAGGGATTTCTGTCATGAACATCAAGGACCATATTCGCGGCATTCCTGATTTTCCCAAGCCGGGCATCCTGTTCTATGACATCTCGACCCTGCTGGCTCATTCCGATGCCTGGTCGGTGGCCATGGGCCGCTTGGCCAACGACGTGCGCAAGTTCCAGCCCGACATCCTGGCCGGCGTCGAATCGCGCGGCTTCCTGGTCGCCGCGCCGCTGGCGCTGAAGCTGGGCTGCGGTTTCGTCATGCTGCGCAAGAAAGGCAAGCTGCCGGGCAAGACCATCCGTCATGAATACGCCTTGGAATACGGCACCGACACCATCGAAATCCAGGAAGACGCCATCCAAAAGGGGCAGCGAGTGGTCATTTTGGACGACTTGCTGGCGACCGGCGGCACCATGTGCGCCGGGGTGGAACTGCTGCGCAAGATCGGTGCCGACGTGACCGGGGCGGCCGCTATCATCGAGCTGAATTTCCTGCCGGGCCGCAAGCGTCTGTCCGACATGGGGGTGCCCTGTTCGACCCTGGTGTCGTACGACGAATAACCCCAACGGGGTGCGCCCGGGAATGCCGTCAGGGGGACGGCCTGGCCCGGGGGAAGGTTCCAAAGATGGATTTCACGTTGCAGGCGTCTTTGCTGGGGGGGGTGATGGGCGCGGCGGTGTTGGCCGCCGCCACCCTGTACGGCTGGACTCTGCCCAATGCGCCCAAGGCTTATGGCTGGTGGGCCCCGGCTTTCATGCTGGAGTCCCTGGGCCGCGCCCTGTTGCTGGGGGGCGGCTCGCCGCTTTTGGCTGATCTGGCCGATGTGGGCCATGCCTTGTCGGCCGGCCTGACCCTGTGCGGGGCGTTGTCCCTGGCCGGCCGATCGGTGTCGGGGGCGTTGCTGCTGGGGGGCTTGCAGGTGGCGGCGGTGTGGTCGGTCTTGATCCATCTGGGCCGCGCCGACGGATTGTTGCCCCAGGACTTGCCGGTTTTCGGGCTGGGCGGCGGCCCGCTGCTTTTGGCCGCCTGGTATTTCCGCACCCCGCGCCAACGCCGTGGTCACCTGGGGGCCAACAGTCTGGCCGCGCTTTCCTTTGCGGGACTTGGGCTGGTCACCTTGCTTTCCCCGGTCCTGAACGGGGACCATTCCACAGCGGTGTGGGGGCTGTTCGCCGGGCAGGTGGCGTCGGTGCTGATGGCCCTGGCCCTGCTGCTGGAAGTGCTGATACGCCAGCAGGCGGTGGCGGAAAGCGAAGGCTTGCGGGCCAACCTGTCCCAGGCCCGGCTGGTGGACGCGCTGGCCAGCATTCAGGACGGCGTCGCGCTTTTCGACCCCCGCGACCGTCTGGTGACCGCCAACGACCTGTACCGCCAGTTCATGGCCCCGGCCTCGGAAATCATCAAGCCCGGTCGTCTGTTCCAGGACATCCTGGACGCCGAGTTCGAGCGTGGCGTCGTTCGCCAGGAATGCGAGGTGGTGCGTTCGGCCAAGCTGACCGACCACGCCGCCCCCTCGGTTCAGGGCTGCGAGGCGGAACTGTTCGACGGCCGTTGGGTGGCCATCAACGTCTATCCCACCGCCGACGGCGGTCATCTGCGCATCTTGCGCGACGTCACCGCCCGGCGGCAGATGACCACCTCGCTCCATGAAAGCCTGACTTGGCTGCGCGGCATCATGAACACGGTGGTGGACGGCATCGTCACCATCGACGACACCGGGTCGGTGCTGTCGTTCAATGCCGCCGCCGAACATATTTTCGGCTACAGCGCCGACGAAGTGCTGGGGCGCAACGTCAACATGCTGATGCCCGAACCCTTTCATTCCGAACATGACGGCTATCTGCGGCGTTATGCCGAAACCGGCCAAGCGCGGGTGATCGGCATCGGCCGTCAGGTCAAGGGCCTGCGCAAGGACGGCTCGGTGTTTCCGCTGGAACTGGCGGTCACCCGCATGAACCAGGGGGGCATGACCACCTTCATCGGTCTGGTGCGCGACATCACCGACCGCAAGCGGGTCGAGGACGCCTTGGTGGAAAGCGAACAGCGCTTCCGCGATCTGGCCGAATCGGCGTCGGACTGGTTCTGGGAAATGGACACCGACCTGCGCTTCACCTTCGTGTCGGGGCGGGTGCGCCAAGTTCTGGGTGTCGGGCCGGGCTATTTCATCGGCCGGCCGTTCAGCGATCTGGCCCAATCGTGCGAAGACCCCCGCGACTGGGACGTGCAGCAGGGGTTGGTGAACGCCCGGCGTCCCTTCCGCGGCTTCGTCTTCATCCATCATCTGGCCAGCGGCGCCATCAAATATGTGGAAATGGCTGGACGTCCGGCCTTTGACGCCGACGGCAAGTTCTATGGCTATCGCGGCACCGCCGCAGACATCACGCCCTTGAAGCGCCACGAGCAGGAACTGGCGGCGCAGTCGTCCATGCGTCAGGCCATCATCGACAACATGGGCCAGGGTGTGGCGGTGTTCGACGGCGAGGAACGCCTGGTGGCGCTGAACTGTCAGGCCCGCCTGTTGCTGGATCTGCGCCAAGGCGACATCGAAACCGAGATGTCCACCCTGGAAGGGATGCTGCTGTATCTGGCCGTACACGGGGAATTCGGCAAAACCGGCAGTTCCATGAACAAGGTGCGGACCCGCCTTGAGCGGCTGCGGCGCAACCCGCGCCGGGTGTTCGAGCATGCGCGGCCCAACGGCCTGGTCATGGAAGTGCGGTCCACTCCCATGCCGGGCGGCGGCCTGATCTTGACCTTCACCGACATCACCGACCGCAAGAAGGTGGAAGACACCCTGCGTCTGGCCAAGGACGCCGCCGAGCGCGGCAACCGCGCCAAGGCCACGTTCCTGGCCAATATCAGCCATGAATTGCGTACGCCGCTGAACGCCATCATCGGCTTTTCCGAGCTGATGAAGCACGAAATCTTCGGGCCGCTGCAGCCGGTGGCCTATCGATCCTATGTGGACGACGTGCATGAAAGCGGCATGCATCTGCTGGAACTGATCAACGACATCCTGGACATGTCCAAGGCCGAGGCCGGCATGACCGAGCTTTCCGAGACCATGGTGGATGTCGGCTCGCTGATCCATGCGTCCATCCGCATGATGGAAAAGCGGGCCTTGGCCGGCAACATCACCATCACGTCGG
This sequence comes from Magnetospirillum sp. 64-120, assembly GCA_001898825.1. GTDB lineage: Bacteria > Pseudomonadota > Alphaproteobacteria > Rhodospirillales > Magnetospirillaceae > Magnetospirillum. The sequence continues at coordinate 235,768 of MKVK01000014.1, read as the reverse complement.
ACCTGCAGTCGCCGTTGCCTTTCCTGAACGCCGACGAGCGGCGCATGCGGCAGATCCTGCTGAACGTGTTGTCCAACGCCGTCAAGTTCACCGAAGACGGTGGCAAGGTGGTGATCTCGGCCCATGTGGACCCGCAGGGCATGGTGATCCAGGTGGTCGACACCGGCATCGGCATGTCGTCCGAGGAACTGGAACGGGTGATGGAACCCTTCGTCCAGGCCGACACCCGCCTGTCGCGCAAATACGAAGGCACCGGCCTGGGACTGCCCCTGACCAAGGCCCTGGTCCAGGCCCATGGCGGCGAGATGAGCCTGACCTCGGTCCCCGATCGCGGCACCACCGTGACCTTGACCTTCCCGGCCAGCCGCGTGGTCTCGGAGCTTCATTCCGACGGCGAGGAAAGCTGGCGTCGCGGATAGGGGCGCGAGGCAGAGGTTTCGCTGTCCGCCAGCTTCGGTTATGGTCTGCTCACTTTCGTCTTTGCCCCGGGGATGGGAACTTTCATGACGTCTGTCCAGCGCCTTGGCCTTGCATTGTTTTTGTTCGCCAGCCCGGCTTGGGCCCAGGCGCCGCAGCCTGTCGGCGCCGCCGAACAGGCCAAGCCGGCGGTCGAAGAGGAACGCCCCGACTTCCAGCCCCTGCGTCCGGCCGAGCCCGAGCCCGAGGACAAGGGGAGCGCCGAGCCGGCCCCGGCCGTCCCGCCGCCGCCCGTAGTGCCCGTGCCGGTTCCCCAGGCCGCCCCTGCGGTTCAACCGCCGCCGCCGCCGCCCATGCCGCCGATGGCGGAACCGGCTCCGGCCCGACAATCCCTGTCGCTGCCCTTGTGGGTCACCGTGCTGGCTTTGCTGACCGGGGCGGTGCTGGCGCTGTTGGGCGGGGCCTTGACCATGCGTGGCCTGCGTCGGGGTGAATTGGCCGAACGTCGCCGTTCTGTCGCCGCCAGTCTGGCCACCGAGTTGGATACCCGCCGTCTGGCCTTTGAATCGGTGCCCTTGCCCCCCAACGTTGACGCCGGCGTGTCCTTCGTGTCTTCGGTGATCTCCATGGCCGGCATCGATTGTGCCTTCCGCGCCGCCCAGGGACAGCTGTTCCTGTTCTCGCCGCAACTGGCGGCCAATATTTCCGTCCACTACGCCGCCGTGCAACGGGTCGCCGATTTCGTCAAAGGGCAAAGTATGGCGGCGGCGGTGCGCATGCTGCAGGCCAACCGGCTGGGCGGGCATCCGTGTCCCGATGCCGGGGCCATGCGCGAAGCCCATGTGGAACTGGATGCCGCCTTCCGTGGGTTGGACAAGGTGATTTTGTCGCTGCGCGCCCAAGCGCGTTGACGCCGTTTCCCCCGGGCGTAGACTAAAGGAAATAATTCTCGCCACAGGGGGAAGACATGGCCAAGGACAAGCGGCTGCCGTTGGGAATGCGTCCCGGTTTCGTTTGGGGGGCCTCGACGTCGGCCTATCAGATCGAAGGGGCGGCCGCCGTCGATGGGCGCGGCCCCAGCATTTGGGACGTGCATTCGCGCACCCAGGGGCGCACTGCCAACGGCGACACCGGCGACGTGGCCTGCGACCATTACCACCGTTATGGCGAAGACGTGGCGTTGATGAAAAAGCTGGGCATCGACGCCTATCGCTTTTCCGTTTCGTGGCCCCGGGTGCTGCCGCGCGGACGCGGCGCCGTCAACGACAAGGGCCTGGATTTTTATGACCGGCTGATCGACAAGGTGCTGGAAGCCGGCATCACGCCGTGGCTGTGCCTGTATCACTGGGACCTGCCGCAGCGTCTGCACGAATTGGGTGGCTGGACCAACCGCGACGTGGTCGGCTGGTTCGCCGATTATTCCACCTTGGTGGTGCGCCGCTTCGGCGACCGGGTGAAGCATTTCGCCACCTTCAACGAACCCAATGTCTGTACCTTGTTCGGCTATGCCATGACGTGGTGTGCGCCTGCCGTGGAAGACCGCGCCGCCTATTTCCCCGCCTGTCACCACGTCAACCTGGCCCACGGGGCGGCGGTGGACGTGATCCGCCATTGGGTGCCCGATTCGTCGGTGGGCTGTGTCTACAACCTGCAGCCCATCCATCCGGCGGACGAAAACTCGGCCGCCGATCACCGCGCCGCCGACATCCTGGACGCCCATTGGAACCGGGTTTATGCCGATCCGCACATCCTGGGCCACTATCCGGCCAATGTCGCCGCCGACTACGAACCCTATGTCCAGGCCGGCGACATGGCGCGGATCTGCCGCAAGCTGGATTGGGTCGGCATGAACCATTACGGTCCCATCTGGGCCAAGGACGACCCCAACTCGCAGCTGGGTTTCGGCTGGGCCGACGTCAAGGTCGCCGAGGCGCACCCCGAAATCGGCTGGGAAATCTTCCCCGAGGCCTTCACCGACCAATTGATGGAAACCCACGAACGCTATGGGTTGCCCATCTACATCACCGAGAACGGCTGCGGCCGCGACGACGACAAGGAATTCGCCGACGACCAGGGCCGGGTGGACGATTTCTACCGCGTCACCTATCTGAAGCTTTATACCCAGGCCATGCGCACCGCCATCGAGAAGGGCGCCGACATCCGGGGCTATTTCATCTGGTCGCTGCTGGACAACTTCGAATGGGGATCGGGCTACGGCAACCGCTTCGGTATCATCCGCGTCGATTTCCCCACCGGGACCCGCACGCCGAAAGCGTCCTTTGACTGGTACGCCAAGACCATCCGGGAAAACCGCTGACGGTGGTCCGACGGAAAAAGGCCCCGCAGGTTGCCGCGGGGCCTTTTTTTATCGCAAGTTGATCGGAAAGATCACGTTGATGGACGGCTCATCGACGGGGATGGCGTAGACCGGCGGCCGATAGGGGCGCTCGATCACGATGACCCGTGGGCGTTGGGGCTCCAGGTAAACCACGCGGGGGCCGTAATCGACGCGGTGTCCGGGCGGCACCCAATGGCGATCGTGGCCCCCGTGGCCGTAGTCGTGGCCACGTCCGTGCTTGGGGTCGGCATGGGCGGCCAGAGGTGCGCCCAACACCAGACCGATGGTCAAAACCAGGGATAAGGGGCGAATCCAGTTGTTCATGATCTTTCTTCCTTGCCCGGCCGGTGGGGGAACCGTGTCCGGGCTGGTTATGGACAAGACCATGCTATCCAGCGCGCCGCGACAACGGCGTAAGAAGGCTGTGACAATTCGGTGATCAGGCGCGGTCGCGGGCGAAGGTCAGCACATGTTGGCGGCCGCCTTGCGTCACGTCCCTGGACAGGGCCAGTTGGCTGATCAGCTTCAGCCCCTTGCCGTGGGGGCGCGACGGATCACGCGATTGCACCATGTCGGGATTGTAGCCGCGCCCCTGGTCGGTCACCGTGATGGCGATCAGGGCGTCGCGGATGCGGGCGTCCAGGGTGATCAGGCGGTTGGCCTTGATGGGATCGGCCAGCCGGCTGCGGATTTCCGCCCAATAGGCCCGCATGTTTTCAAAGGCGCGGCGGGGGGAATGCAGTTCCAGGTTGCCGTGGACGACGGAATTGGCCACCGCTTCCTGCAGCGCCAGCAAGATGCCGCCCTTGGCGGCTTCGGCGATCAGCCCCTGGGCGAACAAGGCGTCGGTGAACAACATGGCCAAGGGCAGGCGATAGGCGGTGGCCGTGGTCATGGAAACCATGATCTGGTTGTCGCCGGGCGGTTGCAGCAATTCTTCCGGCGGGGGCGCGGCGATCAGGTCGTCATTGGCTTCGACGATCAGCGCGAAGGGGGTGGTGAAGGCGGTGGCCAGCGCTTCGTCCAGGCCCGAGGCCACCAGATGGATCGGGCGTCCTGCGATGCCGCCGGGTGGGGTCAGGTTGGTGGGCAGCGCCATCTGCGCCACCCACAGCTTCGCCGGCTCGGTGCCGATGCCGGCCAGGGACAGGAAGCGGTTGTCCTGGCGGTCGGACTTGGTCAGTCGCTGCCGGCGGATCCACACGGCGGTGGTGTCGTCGGTCAGATGCCCGGTTCCCGGCGGCAGGATGGTGTCCCACAAATTGTTGAGGTCGGCATCCATTATCGACGACGGATAGCCTTCCAGGCGGGACACCAGGCCATGGGATTCCATCTTTTGGCCGTCGCCGATGTCCACGTCGGTCAAGCCGTCGCTGAACAACAGCAGTCCGGCGCCCGGGGGGAAGGCGACGGAATGAGAGGTGTAGACGGCACGGTCGGTCAGGCCCAGCGGCAAGCCGGTGGTGTCCAACTGGAAGTGTTCGCCGCCCAAGGTCAGAACCGGTTTCGGCGCACCAGCCCCCGACCAGTGCATCTCGTCGCGTTCCAGGTCGATCAGGCCGAAGAAGAAGGTGGCGAAATGACCGCGCATCAGGTTTTCGCGCAAAGCCGAATTCAGCAGCTTCAGAAAGTCGGCCGGTTGCCGCATGGCTTCGGTCTGGCGAGTGATGAAGGCGTGCAGCCAGAACGTGTTCAACGCCGCCATCAGCCCGTGGCCGGAAAAATCGGCCAGCATCACCGCGATCAGGGTGTCGCTAAGCGGCACGATGTTCCAGATGTCGCCGCCGACGCCGTCCAGCGGTTCGACCCGGCCTTCCACCCACAGGCCATGGCGGGTGCGCAAGTCGTCCAGCACTGTCCGGGACGGCAGCAACGTGCGCTGCATTTCCCGCGCGCCTTGCATTTCGCGGTGAATGCGCAGGTTGGCGTCGCGCAGCGTGCCCATCATGCGCCGGTTTTCCAGATGCACGCGGATGCGCGCCGACAATTCGGCGGGGCGGATGGGCTTGGCCACCACGTCCGAGGCCCCGGCCTCGAAACAGGCCAGCACGTCCTGGGGCGAGGTGAGCGCGGTCTGCACCAAAATGGGAATGTCGGCCCATTGCGGTATCTGGCGGATGCGCGAACAGGTGGTGAAGCCGTCCTGGTTGGGCATGACGATGTCAAGGATGATCAGGTCGGGCGCCGTGCGTTCCAGCTGATGCAGGCAGTCCAGGCCATCCTTGGCCTGGACCACGGTGCCGACCCCCTGGCGCCGTGCGATGCCGGCCAGCAATTCGCGGTTGATCTCTTCGTCGTCGACAACCATGACCGTCGCCCAGGACCAATCCAGAGGTCTGGAAAGATCGGCGGAAACGGTTTCTGGTTGGGCCATTGCGGCACTCCGAACGGGTGGCCTGAACGGGGAGAGAAAAGACTTGTTTGGGGCGGTATGTGCTGTCACCATCCGCCCGATGCTGCCCAAAGCATAGGTCATAATGGTGGCGCCTTCAAGATTGCGCTTGTAAGGGTGATGATATGCAATACAAGGTTCAGAACGACGGTAATATCGCGCTGGTTGTGCTGGAAGGGCAGCTGGACTTTTCCGCCAATGATACCTTTGAGAAACTTCTGGATACCCTGAAGTCAAGCAAGCCGGCTAAGCTTGTCTTTGATTTGAGCGGTCTTACGACCATTGATTCTGTTGGGCTTGGTCTTTTGTATATCGCCAGCGAAGATTTGCAGGGCGTTCCTGTCGTCCTGCGCAATCCGCAAGGATATGTCGCCCGGTTGCTGGACCTGACCGACGCTTCCAAAATGTTCCAGATCGAACGTATGTAAAGATGTGACGGGGGGCCTTGCGGCCGCCCCGTCAGTTGGTCAGCTGACCGACTTGATGTAGTCGCTGACCTTGTCGTGCATGGACGTGACGACGCCGGCCAGTTTGCGGGCGCTCCAGATCACGCGCACGGTACCGGCGCAGGATTGCGCCGAAGATTGCGACAGTTGCGACACGCTGTGCGACACGTGTTCGGCTTCCTGAACCACCCCTTCGATGTTGCGGGAAATCTCTTGGGTCGAGGCTTCCTGCTGCTGCACCGCGCCGGCGATGGCGGCGGCGATGCCTTCGATGCTGGCGATGGTCTGGACGATGTCGGAAATGGCGTCGATGGCTTCACGCGCCGCCGATTGCACCGCTTCCACCTGGCCGGTGATGGTGCCGGTGGCGGTGGCGGTCTGGTTGGCCAGGTTCTTGACTTCGTTGGCGACCACGGCGAAACCGCGCCCGGCCTCGCCGGCACGCGCCGCTTCGATGGTGGCGTTCAGGGCCAGCAGGTTGGTCTGGCCGGCGATGGTGTTGATCAGGCCGACCACCTGACCGATCTGCGAAATGGCTTGTGCCAGTTCGTCCATGCGCGACGAGGTGGCCGAGATTTGGCTGGTGGCCTGACGCGCCACCGAGCTGGACTGGGTCGCTTGTTCGGCGATTTCGTTGATGGAGGCCACCAATTGGCGGGTGGCTTCCGAGACGATTTCCGCGCGCTGGGTGGTGGCCAGGGCGGCTTCGCCCACTTCGAGGGACCGGCCGCCGGTGGCTTCCGAGCGGTGGGCCATCATGTTGGCGGTGCCGCTGATGCCTTGGGTGGACTGGGCGACTTCTTCGACCATGCCCTTGACGGTGGCTTCGAATTCCATGGTCTTGGCGTCGCGGTTTTCCATGGCGGCCAGGATATTGTTCATGGAACGCACGAAACGCAGGAAGTCGCCGCGCAAGCCCTCTTCGGGGATATAGCGGTAATATTCCTTGCGCTGGGCGGCGGCCATGGCGGCGCCGATTTCCTTGGCGAAGGTTTCGGTCAGGTCCATCACCCGGTTGACGGCGATCAGCAATTGCCCGATTTCGTCACGGCGGCCGATGCGCACCATGCGGGCGTTCAGGTCGCCGCGGGCGGCGCGTGACATCACGGCCTCGGCTTCCTGCAACAGGGCGGCGGTGGCGGTGATGTTGCGGCCGGTGAACAGGGCCAGTCCCAATCCCAGGACGGTGACCGTGGCCAGCAGGGCCGAGACCGTCCACGCCCGCACCCGGGCGGTGCGGATGGCCTGGTCGGTGGCTTGGCGTTCGGCCACCATCAACTGGTCCGCGTCGGCCAACAAGGTTTCCAGCGATTGGGTCAGGTTGCCGGCCTGCTGGTCGAATTCCTCCATGAACTTGTTGCCGGCCGCAGTGCCGTTGTCCACGTAGGCATGGGCCATGCGCTGGCCGACCTCGTAATAGCCGGGAAAGGCCTTGTCCACCATGCCCAGGCTGGCGGCGGCCTTGTCGGCGTTCATGTCCTTGGCCAGGGACTGGGCCTGGTCCATGTGGGTCTTGAACAATTGGGCGAACTGGGCCGCCTTGTCGAAGCCGTCATCCAGGCCGTTTTCCCCACGGGTGGCGGAAACGTCGCTGAGGTATTGCTGAATCTGGACCACGTCCAGCTGCAACTGGCGGGCCAGCAATTGGAACGGGGCGACCTTGGAATGCAGATGTTCCAGGATTTCATCCTGTTCCGAGGCCTGGGACAGGCTTTGCATGACACCGCCAAAGCTGAACACCGCCAGCAACAAGACGATGGCGACGAAGCCGCCGCTGACCAGGCGGGCCTGCTTGCGGATCGAGGTCTTAAGGCTCATGGCTGCGTCTCCTTAGCGACCCAGGCTCAGCACGAAGCGGTCGTAGCTGGAAAAGCCCAAGGACCGCACGGCTTCGTTCAGCATGGCGGTGGACTTCTCCAGGCCCGCCTTGCGCTCGTTCTGGTTTTCCACCTGGCGCAGCTGGGCGTAAAGCCCCCGGATGGTTTCGACGGCTTGGCGCTTCGGGGTGCGGCGGCACGAATGGTAGCCGACGATCTTGCAGGCATCGTCGAAATTGGGGGTGACGTGGGCTAGGACCCAATAATGGTCGCCATTCTTACAGCGATTGACCACATAGGCGAAAACCTCGTGGCCCTGGGCAATGCGGTCCCATAGCAGCTTGAACACGGCGCGTGGCATGTCGGGGTGGCGGATCATGCTGTGCGGCTGCCCCAGCACTTCGTCCGTGGTGTAGCCGCTGATGTCGATGAAGACATCGTTGGCATAAACGATGCGCCCGGTGGTGTCGGTCTTGCTGACGATGATTTCGTCGGTCTGGAACGTGCGTTCGACACCCGTAAGGGACTTATCCATTAGTCATGTTCCGATGGTCTTGTGATGGCCGTCAGAAGATACTGCCAGCCTCCCCCATCTGTCATCACTTTACCAATGATCAATAAGTCGTAGGCCCCTCTTTCCTTCGCTTGTGCGTATAGTCGAAATGGGGGGTGGGTAAAGCCCTAGGCGGCCTTCAGGGTGAATTTGAATACGGAGCCGTTGTTTTCTTGGGATTCGACCCAGATTTCCCCACCGTGGCGCTCGACAATGCGTTTGCAGATGGCCAGGCCGATGCCGGTCCCCTCGTAGGCGCCGATGCCGTGCAGGCGTTGGAAAATCATGAAAATGCGTTCGTGATATTCGGGGGCGATGCCGATGCCGTTGTCGGCCACCGCCACCGTCCAGAACTCGCCCCGCCGCAGGGCCGAGATGGTGATTTCCGCCGCCGTCCCGGGGGAACGGTATTTGATGGCGTTGCCCAGCAGGTTCTGCATCAGACGCACCAACTGGCCTTCGTCCCCCATGACCCGGGGCAGGGGCGACTTCCAGGTGATCGTGGCGCCGCTTTCCTGGATGGCGGCGGCCAGGTTGTCGCAGGATTCGCGGGTGATCTGTTCCAGGTCGACCTTGGCCAGGGGGGCGCCCCTGGAATCGATGCGGGAAAACGCCAGCAGGTCTTCGATCAACTGCTTCATGCGTATGGCGCCATCGACGGCGAAATGGATGTATTCGCGTCCGTCGTCGTCCAGCATGGGGCCGTAACGGCGTTCCAGCAATTGCAGGAAACTGGCGACCATGCGCAGCGGTTCCTGCAGGTCGTGACTGGCCACATAGGCGAATTGCTGAAGGTCGTCGTTGGAGCGGCGGACCGCTTCCAGCATGCGGTTGCGGTCGCGGATGTCGCGGATGTAGCCGGCGACATAGGGATGCCCGTCATGTTCCAGCGTCGAGGCGGACACTTCCACCGGAATGATCTCGCCCCCGGCGACGCGGTGGACGGTTTCCAGCACGTGGGTGTCGTTGTTCAGCGCCGTCTGCATCATGTTCTGGGCTGTCTGCATGTCCACCCGCGGGTCCCAATCGGGAATGCGCATGGTCAGCAACTGGGATTCCGGGATGCCGAAATGCTGGCAGGTGGCGGCATTGGCCCAGACCATGCGGCCGCCGTCCAGCGGGTCGACGCAATAGATGGGGTCGGCGCTTTGATCGACCAGGGACCGGATGAACAGCAGTTCCTTTTCCACCCGCACCCGGTCGGAAATGTCGATGGCCACGGCCACATATTGATGGGGCGGCGCGTCGCCGTCACGGATGGCACGGATGGTGGCGTCCACCCAGACCACCGATCCGTCCGAACGGATCAGGCGCTTGTCCATGCGATAGCGGTCGATTTCGCCCCGGGCCATGGCTTGAGCCAGTTCGGCGGTGCGCGGACGGTCGTCGGGATGGGTCAGGCTGTCCAGCTTCAGATCCAAGGTATCCTTCAACCCCAAAAGGCGCAGGAAGGAATCGTTGGCCTGCATCACCTGGCCGATGGAATCGGTCAGCACGATGGCGGCTTCGGACGCGGAAAAGATCGACGCCAGCCGCTGTTCGCTGGCCCTGAGCGCGTGTTCGCGCAGATTGGCCCGGTGCAGGGCGTCGTGCAACTGGCCGACGGCGTCTTGCAGCACGGCGATTTCGGCGGTGGCCGCCAAGGGCAGCGGCGGGGTTTCTTGGCCCGCCTGGGTGTTGCGCATGGCCTGGGCCAAGCCGACCACCGGACGCAGCAGGTTGCGGCCGACCATCCATGCGGTGGCGCCGGCGATCAGCAAGATGATCAGGGCGGCGGCGACCGCCGCCCGTAGCGTCAGATCGGAAATGCGGGCGATGCGGTCCATGCGGGTGACGATCAGTGCCGCCGCGTCGTCGGCCAGACGGCCTTGCAGGTTGGCCAGCACGCTTTCCTGGGGCGTCCACAAACTCTTGGCTTGGTCGTCGACGATGGCGGCGCGCCTGGCATCTTGTCGGGATGCCCGCAAGTCCTGGGCCTGTTCGCGCAGGCTGACCACCTGGCGCAACGTTGCGTGCACCTGGACCACCTGGCGGCGCAGTTCCTCGTCAAAGGCCAGCGAGGGATGGAAAGCCAGGGCCTGGGCGGTGACGGCCGCCTGACGCCAATCCTTGGGGTCTTCGGCGGTGGCGGCGATCCAGCCGAAACGGATCAGCCGTTCCAGGTTGGCGGTGGCCCGCTGACGTTCCAGGATGTGCGGCACGGTTTCGGTGCGGCTGTCCTGGATGGCGGTGTGGGTGGCGGCGCCTGACAGCAACAAGGCCCCCAACGCCGCCAGCACGACCATGGCCAGGGCGATGGCGAAAGCCAGCAGGCGGCGTTGCAGCGACGGCAAGCGGAGGGGGGGGATGGGGGGCATGTTTAAAGGATGTCGAAGGGGAAGAAACGGGCGATCAGTGCGCGGTAGGTCCCGTCGCGGTTGATGTCGGCAAAGGCTTGGTTCAGCGCTTCCAACAATTCCGGCCGGCTTTTCGCCACCACGATGTAGACGTTGCCCGACAGGCGCGGGTCCTGCACCGGGGCGCCGGAATAGTCGTATCCGACCCCGTCGGGACTGGCCAGGAAGGACAGGACGTGCACCGTCGGCAACAGGGCCGCGTCACATTGGCCCTGCGTCAGCCCGGCGAAGACCTCGGCATGGGACGAGACGGGGACCATGTTGTTCAAAGGTCCGGGCAACTCGGCCACATAGGCTTCCTGCGCGGTTTTGCGCACCACGCAGATGCGGGCTTTCTGGCGGGCGGTGGCCGGCTGGATCGCCGGGGCGCCGCTGCGGGTGACGAAGGACGAGGTCGAACGCCAGATGGGCGTCGAAAACAGCATCTTTTGTTCGCGTTCCGGGGTCTTCAGCAGATTGGCGAAGCCGATCTGGAAGGTGCCTTCCTCGACGCGGGTCACCAATTGCGGAAAGCTGGTCTTTTCCAGGCTGCAAATCCGCCCCATGCGGCTGCACAGCAGGCGGGCCAGTTCGACGTTGAAGCCGCCGGTCAGGCGTCCGTCGGGGGCGGTTTCGACAAAGGGCAGGGCGGTCGAGGTGATGCCGACCGTCACCTCGTCGGCCAGGGCCGGACGGATGGTGGAAGCACACAGCACCCCAAGAAGGAACAGCCAGACGCGCATGCATGGCCTTTGCAGGAAATCGCGAATGACAGGAAAGACCAGGGTCGTTCCCCCGTCAACGCTTTTACGCCCTAGTGTCGGCACAGGCGGTCGGTTTTATCCAGCACCGCCCGCCACATGGACCACGCCACACCGGGCAGCATCAGGGTCGCCAGCAGGCGCAGGAACACTTCCGAGGCGCCGCCGCGTTCTCCGCGCAGCAAGATGTCGTCGGTGCAGGCGAAGCGCTGGGCGAAGGCGCCCTCGCATTCCTTCATCTGCTCGATCACGGCGGGAGAACGATGGTTGCCCATGCGGTCGGAATTGATCTCGGCCATCAGGGTCGATCCGACGACGGCGATCCAGGCGCAACACAGGAACCCCAGCACATTGGTCATCATGTGCAGGCGGTGGCTAAGGGTTTCCAGTGGGTTGGTGTCGTGTCTATCCACGTGCCAAGCCTTCTGCCGACGGGTGGAACTTCTGTCCGGGGTCATTATGCGCCCGAAGTCCTTGGTATCGCAACCATGCAATGGAATCAGCGCGCCGACAGCATGCGCCAGCGGCGTTCGGTCTCCATGGCTCCTTCCACGGCCGGGGGCGGCAGGACCAGGCAGTTGTTTTCGTCTTCCTGGCGCAGTTTCAGGCACACTGTCACCGCCTTGTCTTCGGCCAGGCCGGCGATCAGGCCGCGATAGCGCAGGGCGCCGCCGGTGGGGCGGATCATGATGGCGGTGCTGCCGCCGCCCAAGGCGCGGCGCAGTTCAGCCATCTTGCCGGCCAGTTGGCGTTTGACCTCGGCGCGGTCGCGGCCGCCGGCCACCTCGATGGCCCAGCCCTTGGGCAGGCGCGGCGTGGCGCTTTCCTCGCCGCCGCCGCGTCCGTCGCAGACAATGGCGCTCAGGTCGGGCGGGGCCGAGGACAGGTTGACCGTCTGGGCCAAAAGCGGGCCTGGCGGGGCCTTGAACGCCTTGTTCATCAGGCCGCTGGCCAGGGACAGGCGCTGATCCTTGGCGGTGGCCCCCATGACCACGGCGATGGCGGCGCGGCCGTCACGATGGGCGGCGGCAGCCAGATTGTAGCCGGCCGGACAGGTGAAGCCGGTCTTCAGCCCCTCGGCACCGGGATAAGAGGCGACGAAGCCGTTGACCGTGGGCAGGCTGGCCTTGCCCCAGCGCATGGAGGTGGCGGCGAACAGCGGCCAATGCTGGGGAAAGTCGTGGCGCAGGGCCAGGGCCAGGACCGCCATGTCGCGGGCGGTGGTCACATGTCCCGGCGCGGTCAGGCCGGTGGCGTTGTGAAAGCGGGTGGCGGTCATGCCCAGGCGGGCGGCCTGTTCGGTCATCTGGCGGGCGAAAGCTTCTTCGCTGCCGGCCAGGTGTTCCGCGATGGCCACCGCCGCGTCGTTGGCCGAGCGCACCACCAGGGCCCGCAGGGCCTCGCCCAGGCGGATGGTGGCGCCGCTTTTCAGGCCCAGGGTGGATCCGCCCTGGCCGGCCGCCTTGTCCGACACGGCGATCGGCGTTTCCAGGCTGGCGCGGCCCTGGCCGATGGCCTGGAACCCCAGGTAAAGGGTCATCATCTTGGTCAGCGAGGCGGGATGGCGCGGCTGCCCGGCCTGACGGTCTTCCAGCACGGCGCCGGTGGCGGCGTCCACGGTGATGGCGGCCGGCGGCGGCGCCTCGGCGGCGGTGGCCGGGGCGGCAAGGGCGGTCAGGACGGGCAGGGCCCGCACAAGGGCGGAAAAGCAAGGGCGCATCGGGGCCGGATCACAGCATTGTGGCGGCACCGATGCAAGGATTTCACGCCACCTGGTCGACGATGTCGTAAAATTCGCTTTCCTCACGCGCCACCCGGGCGCGCAGCAGGTTCAGGATGGCGATGGTGTCGGTGACGAAAGTCGCCGGGTCGCGGGCGATGGCCAGCGGGCCGGGCCAGGATTTCTTGTAGGAATCGAAGCGCGGACCCAGGTCGCCCATTTCATTTTGAAAGCGTTGGGCGACCTGACGCAGATGGCTGTCGTCGTTGCGCAGGCAGCGCGGATACAGGCTGTTGTCTTCCAGCGCCAGATGGACGCTGAACTTGCCGAACAATTCCCGCACCGCCTGGGCGGCGGCGGCCGGGTCGCGGGTGATGGCGGCGACATCCAGAACCTGTTCGACGCGGGCGGCGATGTCGCGCAGTTCCTGGTGGTGCTTGCGATAGGTGTCGGTGGGGCGCATGTCCGATCCTTGGTCTTGCTGTTGTGATGCGCCCTTATTACCCGACTAACCAGCTTGGTTAATTGACTGTGATCAAGTTGGATTTCATCTCATAATGTTGAGTCGTTTAAGTGGTTATTAGAAGGCCCATCCCACCTTGGCCATGGTCAGCCAGTTGTCGGCGCTGTCGGCCTCGGTCCACTGATAGCGGCTTTCGATGCCGAAGAAGGCGTGCCCTTGGATGTAATGGGCGGAAACACCGAACTGGGCGGCGACGCCGTCATCCAGATTCTTGCCGTCGGCCCACACATAGCCCAGGCCCGGCCCCAGGCCCAGCCACAGGCCGGATCCGGTTTGGGCCATCCAGTGCATGTTCCATTCGACGCTGTTGAGTTCCAGCCCGTCATGGTCGGCATGGTTCCACGACAGCATGTGACGCAAGATGCCGGCCGGCAGGTCGACCCAGGTGTCGGTGGTGGACACTTCCAGGCCCAAGGCGGGGGCGCCGGAATATCCATTCACGTCGGCGTCCCACCAGCCGCCTTTGGCGACCAGGGCGGTGTCGGCTTTCGGGGTGTAGTCGGCGGCTTGCGCCGCCAGGGGGGCGGCCACGGCCAGCAGCAGCGCGGCGGCGGCAGCGGCGAGGATGTGTGTACGCATGGCGGCCTCCTTCAGGATTTGCCATGAACGGTCTTCCTGAGTCTAGGAAGGCTGACCGGCCTTTACCATGCGCCTGTGCGCATGGCTGGGCTTCACTCTTTGATCGGCTGGGACTGGCCCGGTCCCAAGGGGCGCTGCATCAGCACGCTGTCGATCCAGCGGCCGAATTTCCAGCCCACCGCCTTCAGCAATCCGGCGTCGGTGAAGCCGCAGGCGCGGTGCAGGCCGATCGAGCCGGCATTGGCGGAATCGCCGATCACCGCGATCAGCTGGCGATAGCCCAAGTCCTGGCAATCGCCGATCAGGCGGGTCAGAAGCGCGCGGCCCACCCCCTTGCCCAGGGCGTCGGGGCGAATGTAAATGGAATCTTCCAGCGTCCAGTCATAGGCCGGCCGGGTGCGGTAGGGGCCGGCATAGGCATAGCCCAGAACGGTGCCGTCATCGTCTGCGGCCACCAGCCAGGGCAACCCCTTGTCCACCAGGGCGGCGCGGCGGCGCGCCATCTCGTCCACATCGGGCGGCACCAGTTCGAAACTGGCGGTGCCGGTGCGGACGTGATGGGCGTAAATGGCCTGGGCGGGGGCGACGTCGGCCAAGGTGGACGGGCGGATGATCATCCCCTTACCTTAGCCTTGTTCATTGCTCCAGGCGATAGCCGACGCGCAGCGCCCCCCAATGTTTGCCGCGCACCATGATGGGGGCCGACGAATCCTTCATCATCACGTATTGGCCGCCCCCCATGTTGCGGCGATAGGATTGCAGCAGGAAGGGTTCGGTGCTGCGCGCCGCGTCCAGGCCGGTGGCGTCATCGAAGATGCGGCGGTTGCGGCAATGGGCGTTGTTCCAGTCGGCATCCTGGCCCTGGGGCTGGCTGAATTCCGGGTTGTGCACCGGCAGATAGCCGTTGCGGTCGACGGCGACGCAGAAGGTCACGCGGGGATCGAAATCCAGCACCGGGTTGATGAGGTCCGGCAGCAGCCTTTCCAACGCGTCGATGCCGCTGGTGACGTGCTGGACCGGATCGGTTCCGGGGACCGGCTGGTAGTCCTGGTCGAACAAGGCGGCTTCGCTGATCGTGCCTTGCGCCAGGGCCTGTTCCAGGACTTCTGCCACCTGCGCGGCGACGGTCTGGGCCTTGTCGATGAAGGGTTCGTCCTCGGACCGCAGGCCGGTACCGGCCACGTGGGCCAGGAAGGATTCGATCTCGCCGCGCAGCGCCTGGGCTTGTTCGGCCAATTGCCTGGACTGGTCCAGCACCGAATGGGCGGTGCCTTGGGTGGACAGGCTGGCGGCCCCCACCGAGCCGATCAGGTCGGTCACCGTGCGGGTCGCCGACGACGCCTGTTCCGCCCCTTGGGCGATCTCGCGGGTGGCGTTGCCCTGTTCCTCGATGGCGTGGGTCATCTCGGTCGCCATCTGGCCGATGTCGCCCACCACCTTGATGATGTCGTCCATGGCGCGGGCGGCGCTGTCGGTGACTTCGCGCATGGCGGAAATCTGCCCGGCGATTTCCTCGGTGGCCTTGGCGGTCTGGTTGGCCAGCGTCTTGACCTCGCCGGCGACCACCGCGAAGCCTTTGCCGGCGTCGCCGGCGCGGGCCGCCTCGATGGTGGCGTTCAGCGCCAAAAGGTTGGTCTGGCCGGCGATCAGCGAAATGCTGCGCAGCACGGCTTCGATGTTGCGGGAATTGTCCACCACCTTGTGCATGGCCTCGCCGGCTTCGGCGGCGTGGCTGACGGCGGTGGCGGTCACTTGGCTGGTGGCCCGCATGCGGCGGTCGATCTCGCCGATCGAGGCTGCCAATTGGGTCGCCGCCGTCGCCACGGTGCCGACGCTTTCGGCGGTGCGGCCGGCCTGGGAATCGCCTTCGCGGGCGTGGTTGCGGGTTTGCTCGGCGTCGGTGGACATGGCGCGGGCGTCGTCCTGCAGCCGTTCGGCGGCGCCGGTCAGGCCTTGGGCGATGGCGCCGATCTGGGCTTCGAAATCGCGCATGGCCTTGTCCATGTCGCGGCTGCGCAATTCCCGCAACTGGTTCTGGCGGTCCTGTTCGCGGCGCAACTGGTCGGCCTGGGACAGGGCTTGGCGGAACACCGCCAGGGCCTTGGCCATGGCCCCGATCTCGTCGCCGCGATGGGTGGCCGGGATGTCCAGGTCGCGCTCGCCCCGCGCCAGATGCTGCATGGCCTGGCACAGCGCTGCCAGCGGTCGGGTGATGCCCTTGGCGAACCAGATGCCCAGGGCGCTGACCAGGGTCAGGATGCCCAAGCCCGCCAAGGCCATGCGAGTGCGCATGGCGTGGACGGGGGCCAGGATTTCGTCCTCGTCGGCCATCACCAGGACCGTCCAGCCCAAGCCCAGCGTGGTCCCGGCTGTGGATTGGGCGTGCACCGCCTGGGGGTGCGGCGAGGTGGCCAGCCGCGGCCGGCTGCGCTGCTGCCCGTCGGCACCCAGCACATAGGCGTCGCCGGTTTGTCCCAGGCCGCGCGGATTGGCCACCGTGGCGTCCAGGGCGTCGGGGCGCAGGCGGAAAACCAGGGTGGCCAGAACCATGGGGCTGTCCGGCGACAGCTTGATGGGGGTGGACAGGAAGGCGGCGCGGCCACCGTCGTAGTCATGGAAGTCGGTGGCGCGGGTTTCGGCGGCGGCGACGGCCTGGGCCAGTGGGCCGGCGGCAAGCGGGCGGGCGAAATCGGCGCCCTTGGTGACGCTGTAGATCACCTCGCCCTTGGGCGAGACCAGCAGGACGTCGGCCAGACCGCGGCGTTGGCGCAGGTCGTCCAGCCAGGCCTGGAGGCGCTGGTGGGCCATGTCGTAGATGGTGTCGCTGGACGGTTTTTCCAGCTTTTCCAGCGCGTTGGGGCCATGGGGATTGTCGGTGACGTAACGCTGGCGCAGGGCCTGACCCACGTCGCCATTGCCGGATTCGATGCGCCAGCCGTTGTTCAGGCCGATCACCGCGTCGCGCAGCGAACGGGAATTGGCGGTCAGTGCCAGATCGCCGATCAGCCCGTCCAGCAAGGTGTCGACGGCCCCGGCCCGGGTTTGCGCCAGGGCGGCGAGACGTTGCTCGGCGGCGCTGTGCAGGCGGTCGGCGGCGGTGACATAGGCGAAGATGCCCAAGCACAGGGCGGTGACCATGGACGACGCCACCAGCGCCACGGGAATGGCGTGGCGCAACTGCAAGTTCCTGTTCATTCTGCCTCCCGGAGAGCGCCAGCAAGGCAGTAATTGCACTTGGTATCCTGGCGTCTATTATGGGTTTATGGGCTTTGTTGCCCTTTTGCGCCAAGTAAGGCAGGTCATGGTAACTTGGGTCAATATCGCCTTTAAACGGATGCGCTGGTCAAAAGTATAGAATATTGCATAAGTGTGATTATTGTTACTGTTTGTAATCTTATTGTTGCCAATTGTACGCACAAATAAAAAAGGCGCGCAACCAAGGCTGCGCGCCAGTGGAAAATGGGGCGGGGCGGGCGTCAGGTGGTGATGCGGTAACCGATGCGGATGCCGCCCCAATGGCGCCCCTTGACCCGGATGGGGGCCGAGACGTCCTTCATCATCACGTATTTGCCGCCGCCCATGTCGCGGCGATAGGTCTGCAGCAGGAAGGGGGCGTCATTGCGCCCGGCGCGCAGGCCGGTGCGGTCGTTGAAGATGCGGCGGTTGCGGCAGTTGGCGTTGTTCCACACCGGGTCGGTGGTGGGCTTTTGCGAGAATTTGTTGTTGTGGGTGGGCAGATAGCCGTTGCGGTCGACGGTGGCGCAAAAGGCGACCCGGGGGTCGAATTCCAGCACCGGTTCCTGGATGGGCGGCAGCAAACGGTCGGTCAGCGCGGCGAATTTAGTCAGATGCTGGATGGGGTTCGATCCAGGGATTTCCTGATAGTTTTCGTCGAACAATTCGCCCAGGCCGATCTGGCCGCCATCCACCGCCTGATCGAAGGCCTGCGAGACCTTGCCCGCCAGTTCCTGCACCAGGATGATGAATGGGGTGTCGCCGGTGCGGAAGCCGGAATCGGCGATATAGCCGATCAGATCCTCGGAATGGGACAACAGCGAGGTGATGCGTTCGTCGGCGCGACGCAGGCTTTCGCTGGTCATGGAAATGCCTTCGAAGAACTTGTCGATCTCGCCGATCACGTCC
This sequence comes from Magnetospirillum sp. 64-120, assembly GCA_001898825.1. Lineage (GTDB taxonomy): Bacteria > Pseudomonadota > Alphaproteobacteria > Rhodospirillales > Magnetospirillaceae > Magnetospirillum. Next base: position 217,704 of record MKVK01000014.1, on the reverse strand, counting down.
GAGCATTGTTCCAGGGACGTGGACGCCGCGTCGGAAATGTCCGAGACGCGGGCTTCCACCGTGTCGATGGCGTGGCCGAACACCGCCACCGCGTCGTTGATGACGCCGACGCCGGAATTGACCGAATCGGCCATGCGCAAGGTGTCGGTGGACGACGTGATCAAATCGGTCACCGATCCCGACAGCTTGCCCACCGTCTGGTCGATGCCGTCGGTGACGTCGGCGGTCTGCCGCGCCAGGGTCTTGACCTCGGTGGCGACCACGGCGAAGCCCTTGCCGGCCTCGCCGGCGCGCGCCGCTTCGATGGTGGCGTTCAGGGCCAAAAGGTTGGTCTGGCGGGCGATCTTCTGGATGTCGCGCGACATGGTCGAGACTTCGCCCAAGGCGCCTTCCAGTTCCTCCAGCTGTTCTTCGATGCCCTGCACCGCGCCGACCAGCCGGTTGATGTCGCCCAAAGCGGCGCCGATGGTGTTCAGCGATTCGCCCGATTGACGACCCGCCTCGGTGGTGACGTCGCGGGTCTCGCGCCCGGCGCTGTCGATGCGGCGGATGGCGTCGGCCATGGAGTGGGCGATGGATTTCAGCTGTCCGAACAAATCTTCCTGGTGTTTGACGAACTTGGCCAGTCCGTCGATGGTGCCGGCGATGTCGGCGACCTCCAGACTCAGGTTTTCGATTTTCTCGAGGACTTCCGAGGCGAAATGGTCCGCCTTGTCGTTCTCGGGGTGGACTTCGCCCACATGCACGTTCATCCCCGTCTCCCATATGTCGTTCTTATTATGTCACCGTGGACTTTTCGTCCTTTGTGGTGTGATGACACCTTAAACAAACGGCAAAGCAAAGGTCAATCGTCACCCGGAACCATGAACTCCCGACAAAAGGGGGAGATATTTTAATGGGGTCTTTCCTGAAAGAATTTCCTTGTGGTTGCTGTGAATACGCCGCAGCGCACATGTCATACTTCGACAGGTTCAAAAATAATACCTAAGGGGCGCAAAGCGCACGGGATCTTAGCCATTCGGCGACGCTCCAGGCCTGTGACACGCAGCCGCGCGGCCGATGCGGCGGGTCGGCGTCGAAGACTTCGGCGATGGTACCCAGGCCGAATTGATCCAGGTGGGGGGCGAAAGCATCCAGGTCGGCCATGACCCGGCCGCCATCGTCGGGAAAGGCCTTCAGCCAGGATTCGGCGAAGGGGCCGATCAGCCAGGCCCACACCGTGCCCTGGTGATAGGCGCCGTCACGGCCCCAGCGGTCGCCTTCGAAGCGCGGCTTGTAGTCGGGGTGGTCAGGGGGCAGCGAGCGCAGGCCGTAAGGGGTCAGCAGCGCCTTGCGGATCGTCGGCATCATGGTCGGCCAATGTCGTCTCTCCAGCACCGGATGGGGCAGCGAGACGGCGAACAGCTGGTTGGGGCGAAGCGTGTGATCGTCGCCGTCTGGGCCGTCCACCACGTCACGCAGATATCCCAATGCGTCGGACCAGAAGCGCCGGTTGAAGGATTGCCGCACCCGTTCGGCCCAATCCCGGCAATCCCCTCCGTCACGCCCCAGAAGGGCGCGCCAACGGGCCATGCAGCACAAAGCATTGTACCAAAGGGCGTTGATTTCCACCGCCTTGCCGCGACGCGGCGTCACCACCCAGTCTTCCACCTTGGCGTCCATCCAGGTCAGCTGCAGCCCGTCTTCGCCCTGGCGCATCAATCCGTCTTCCGGGTCCATGCCGATGCCGAAGCGGGTGCCCTTGACATGCGCTTCCAGCATGGTCTCCAGAACCGGCATCAGGCCGCGCAGGAAGTCCAGGTCGCCGCAGGCCGTCACCACCCGGTCGACGGCGTGGAAGAACCACAGCGAGGCGTCGGCGGTGTTGTAAAGCCCGTCGGTGGCGCCATCGGGGAACATGTTGGGGATCAGCCCGTCGCGCATGTGGGCGGCGAAGCCGGCCAGGATCGGCTTGGCGTCGTCGGCGCGGCCGGTCAGCAGGGTCAGGCCTTCCAGGGCGATCATGGTGTCACGGCCCCAATCGGCGAACCAGTGGTAGCCGGCGACGATGGATCGCGCCGTGGGGTCGTTGGTGCGGTGGCGGGGTTGGATGACGAAGCTGTCGGCGGCCAGCACCAGTTCGGCGGCCATGCCCTGGCGCAACGCGGGATGGGCGGCCTGGACCAAGGCTTGGCGGCGGGCGGTTTCAGCCTGCCAGGGATCGCCATCAGCCGGGATGTCGGTGGCGATGGTCAATTGGGACGCCGTGTCCAGGTCTAAGGCCAGGGTGCCGGGGGAAAACAGCGGGCCGTTGGGCGGGTCGCCGCCTTCGTCTTCGTTGGCGTAATATTGGGTGCGGTCCCGGCGGTCCACGGTCGAAACGGCACCCGGCGCCGACAGGGTGACGACCGGGAAACCCGGGCATCGCACGGACAAGCCGCATTGCGTGGTTTCGGCCGTTCCCGCGGCCGGGGCGGCGTCCACCGGGGTTCCGTGGGGGCGGGGCTGCATCCATGGGCGCAGCATCATGCCGCTGACCGCGCCGGCCAGCACCCGCCAACGCAGATGGCTGACATTCCGGCCGTGTTCCATCACCAAACGGCGTTCGATCTCCACCCCATCCCGATGGAAGCGCCAGACCGGCAGGCCCCATTCCAGACGGAACTCCGCCAGATGGGCGTCATCCAGGTCGAAGCTGCTGCCGTCGGCCAGATGGACGGTTTGCTCCAGGCGGCTGACCAGGATGGTGCGGCCCAGGGGCGGGGGCAGGGCGGCGATCAGCCAGCCGTGGTAGCGGCGGATGGGTGGGCCGGACAGGGTGCCGCAGGCATAGCCGCCCAAGCCGTTGGCCACCAGCCATTCACGGGGCGCCTGGGCCGGCGACTGGGCCGGGTGCAGCACGCGGATCAAATCCATGCTTCCCCCTTGGGTGGGCGGTTTTTTCCATGGTGCGGCCAAGCTTGGGTGACGGCAAGCCGGGAAATTTTGCTAATATCAGGTTCAGGACACAGCCAGGAGTATGGATCGATGGCCGGCTGGGGATGCGTGCACGAAGTCAACGAAACCTGCACCCGGGTGGCGGGGCGTCCGTGCGATCCGGGGATGAAGGGCTGTATCCTGGCCGGTCGTTTCCGGTTTTCCAACGAAGACAAGAACCGTCCGCCCAAGCGTCCGTCAACACGCGACGACAAGGTGGCGGAATCTGAACCAAGGCAGGATTGATCAGCGGCCGTTGCCCAATTCGGGCAACCACGCGGCGGCCCCCGATCCTTGCGGCGGCATGGCCGGCTTGTTGGTGGCCGCTTGGGGGGCTGCCGCTGCGGCGGGCTTGGGCGCTTCGCTTTCGCCGGCAGGGGTGGTTTCGCCGGCCGGCGCGGGGGCGGCGTCCTTGTCGTCGCCTTTACGCGCCGCCGGTCCCGGCTTGCCCAACGACTTCAGCCGGTTGTCCAGGTTGGTGATGGCGGCGCGGTCGGAATCCACCGCCTTGACCCATTCGACGCGCTCGGCCTTCAACGCCGCTTCCAGGGCATCCAGCCGCGCGGTGAACGGCTGGGTCAGCTCGGCCACCTTGGTCTGGGCTTCGGCGTTCATGTTGGATTTGATCCGCTCGATCTCTTCCAGAAGGTCGCGCTTGATCCATTTGGACTTCTTGTCCAATTCGTCGCCCATCTTGTTCAGGCGGTCCTCGACCTCGGAATTGATCTGAACCTTGATCTCGTAGGCGGATTTGACCAGGTTGGCCATGTACATCATCAGGCCGCCGCCGATGATCAGAATGACCCCGGCCGCCAAAGAGATGATGATAACGGTGGAAAAGCTCATAAAGTCCGCCGGGCCAAGCACAAAACGTAAAGCCAGTACAGGCCGTACTGTGGTTCATACGGGCGGGGTTTGCAACATCTGTCGGTGTGTTGCGATGTCGAAACGAGTGGCAGGGCTGCATCGGTTGGCGAAGATTTCATCGCAGCGCGGCATGCGCTGTTGACTCGCTGCCCCGCTGATCTGAATATCCGCCATTCCATGACACCCACGGGGGATGCCAATGTTCACTCGTCTGTCCCGCTTCGCCGCCTTCGCGGTTGTCGGTCTGGCCGCTGTCAGCGCCCACGCCGAAGACAAGGTCCTGAACGTCTATAACTGGTCGGACTACATCGCCAAGGACACCTTGGAAAAGTTCACCAAGGAAACCGGCATCAAGGTGAAGTACGACACCTATGGTGACAACGAAGTCCTGGACAACAAGCTGATGACCGGCAAGTCGGGCTATGACGTGGTGTTCCCGTCGGCCTCGCCGTTCTTCGCCCAGCAGATCAAGGCCGGCGTGTTCCAGAAGCTGGACATGGCCAAGATCCCCAACGCCGCCGGTCTGGACAAGTCGGTGATGAAAAGCCTGAACGTCTCCGATCCGGGCAACGCTTATGGCGTTCCCTACATGATGGCCGCCACCGGCTTCGGCTACAACATCGACGCCATCAAGAAGATCATGCCCGACGCGCCCGTCGATTCCTGGGCCATGCTGTTCGACCCGGCGGTGGTCAGCAAGTTCAAGTCCTGCGGCGTCGCCTTGCTCGACACGCCGTCCGAAGCGGTGCCCGCCATCCAGATGTTCATGGGCAAGAACCCCAACGAGCAGACCGAGGACAACCTGAAGGCGGCCATGGAGGCCCTGACCGCCGTGCGTCCGAACTATCGCTACATCCATTCGGAAAAGTACCGTTCGGACCTGGCCAACGGCGACATCTGCCTGTCCTTGGGCTATGTGGGCGACTTGGTGCAGTCGCGCACCCGCGCCGCCGAAGCCAAGAAGAAGCAGAACATCGGCATCACCATCCCCAAGGAAGGGGCGCTGGTGAACATCGACGTTATGGCCATCCCCGCCGACGCGCCCCACGCCGACGCGGCCCACGCCTTCATCAACTTCATCCTGCGGCCCGACATCGTCGCCGAGATCACCAACGAAACCGGCTATGCCAACGCGGTGCCGGCGTCGCTGCCCATGGTCGACCCGGCGATGGCCAAGGACCCGGTCATCTTCCCGTCGGACGACGTCCGCGCCAAGATGATCACTCCGCCGCTGCCGGCCGGCAAGGCCTATGACCGCGCCCGTTCGCGGGCGTGGTCCAAGTTCCGCGCCGCCAAGAAGTAAGGGGAAGACAAGGTGAGCCTTGCCGTTCGCCCCGAACGCGAAATCCGCCCCCCGGCCATTCAGATCCGGGGGGTGGAAAAACGCTTTGGTGACGCCACCGCCGTCGCCGGCATCGACCTGGAAATCCGCGAAGGCGAGTTCTTCTCGCTTCTGGGGCCGTCGGGCTGCGGCAAGACCACTTTGTTGCGCATGATGGCCGGCTTCGAGACGCCCACTTCGGGAAGCGTCCTGATCGCCGGGGCCGACATGACCGCCGTGCCGCCCTACGAGCGGCCGGTGAACATGATGTTCCAGTCCTATGCGTTGTTCCCGCATATGAACGTGGCCGACAACGTCGCCTTTGGCCTGAAGCAGGACAAGGTGCCGAAGGCCGAAATCCCCAAACGGGTGGCCGAGGCGCTGGACCTGGTGCAGATGGGCGACTTCGCCAAGCGCAAGCCGCACCAGATGTCGGGCGGCCAGCGTCAGCGCGTCGCCCTGGCCCGCTGTCTGGTCAAGCGCCCCAAGGTGGTGCTGCTGGACGAACCGCTGAGCGCCTTGGACAAGAAGCTGCGCGAGAAGACCCAGTTCGAACTGGTCAACATCCAGGAAAAGGTCGGCATCACCTTCGTCATGGTCACCCACGACCAGGAAGAGGCGATGACCATGTCCACCCGCATCGCGGTGATGAACGCCGGGCGCATCCTGCAGGTGGGCCGCCCGCACGAGATTTACGAATATCCCACCAGCCGCATGGTGGCCGACTTCATCGGCACCGCCAATTTCTTCGCGGGCGTGGTGGAAGACAGCCAGAACGGCCAGGTGACCTTCCGCGCCGAGGGCGTCGCCGCGCCCTTGGTGGTTGCCGGAAACCTGGCGGTGGGGGCGCACGCCGCCATCATGGTGCGCCCGGAAAAGATCATCATGGGGCGCGAAGCCCCGGCCGGCGCCATCAATTCGGTGTCGGGCGTGGTGGTGGAAATCGCTTATCTGGGCGACGTCTCCATCTATCACGTGCGTCTGGAATCGGGGCTGGTGGTGCTGGTCACCAACGCCAACCTGCGCCACTCGGCCGAGCCGGCGGTGACCTGGGACGACCGGGTGCATCTGTCCTGGCATCCCGGCAACGCGGTGTTGTTGCCGTGAGGGTGGGGGGGCTGCGCCGCGATTGGGGCCGACGTCTGGTTCTGGCGGTGCCCTATCTGTGGCTGCTGGTGTTCTTCCTGGCGCCGCTGTTGATCGTCGGCAAGATCAGCTTTTCCGAATCGCGCATCGGCATCCCGCCCTACGAGCCCCTGCTGGACTGGGCCGAGGAAGGCTTCGCCATCATCCGCGCCACGCTGCAGAACTACGTCCTGCTGTTCCAAGACGACCTGTATGTGGAAGCCTATGTCCAGTCGCTGACCATCGCCGGCATTTCGACCCTGTTGTGCCTGCTGATCGGCTATCCCATGGCGCTGGGCATCGCCCGGGCCCCGGAAAAGTCGCGTGGCCCGTTGCTGCTGCTGGTCATCGTGCCGTTCTGGACGTCGTTCCTGATCCGTGTCTATTCGTGGATGACCATCCTGCGCGACGAAGGGGTGCTGAACCACGCGCTGATGGGATTGGGCCTGATCGACGAGCCGCTGGTGATCCTGAACACCGATTGGGCGGTCTATATCGGCATCGTCTATTCCTATCTGCCGTTCATGGTGCTGCCGCTTTACGCCACCTTGGAAAAGCTGGACCCCACCTTGCTGGAAGCCGCCGCCGATCTGGGCGCCAAGCCCATCCGCGCCTTCTGGTCGGTGACCCTGCCGCTGTCGCTGCCGGGCATCGTCGCCGGTTCGCTGCTGGTCTTCGTGCCGGCGGTGGGGGAATACGTCATCCCCAACCTGTTGGGCGGCGGCGACACCCAGATGCTGGGCAAGGCGTTGTGGGACGTTTTCGCCCAGACCCGGGACTGGCCGTCGGCGGCGGCGCTGGCGGTGGCCATGCTGGTGGCCCTGGTCATTCCCATCGCGCTTTTCCAACGCATCCAGACCCGCATGGAAGAAGAGGGGGAACGCTGATGCGCCGCTCTTCCTCGCTGATCACGGCCATGGCTTTCGGCTATGCCTTCCTGTACGCCCCCATCGTGCTGTTGATGGTCTATTCCTTCAACGCCTCGCGCGAGGTCAGCGTGTGGGGCGGCTTCTCGACCAAGTGGTACGCCGAGTTGCTGGACAACGACGCCTATCTGAACGCCGCCTGGCTGTCGTTGAAGATCGCCGCCACCAGCGCCACCGGCGCCTTGGTCTTAGGCACCCTGGCCGCCCTGGTGCTGGTGCGGTTCGGGCGTTTTTCCGGCCGGCTTTTGTTCAACGGCCTGATCACCGCGCCGCTGGTGATGCCGGAAGTCATCCTGGGTCTGGCCATGCTGCTGCTGTTCGTCGCCCTGGAAGACCTGATCGGCTGGCCCGACGGACGCGGCTTCACCACCATCGCCATCGCCCACACCACCATCGGCATGGCCTATGCCACCGTGGTGGTGCGCTCGCGTCTGGCGCAGATGGATGATTCCTTGGAAGAAGCGGCCATGGACCTGGGGGCGCGCCCGGCCAAGGTGTTCTTCCTGATCACGCTGCCGGTGATCGCGCCGTCGCTGGTGGCTGCCTGGCTTTTGGCCTTCACCTTGTCGCTGGACGACGTGGTGGTGGCGCAGTTCGTGTCCGGCCCCGGTTCCACCACCCTGCCCATCGAGGTGTTTTCCTCGGTGCGCCTGGGGGTCAGCCCGCAGGTCAACGCCTTGGGGACCATCATCGTGGTGGTGGTGGCGGTGATCATCGGTCTGGCCACGTGGTTGGCCAGCCGCAAGAAGCGTTGACCACGCCATGACCTGCAAGACCTGCGGTGAGCAAACCGCCGACGGCGCCGAAACCTGCGGCGACCATTGCCGGGCCAAACTGGAATGCCGACGCATCGCCTGGGACCGGGCGGCGCGCATGGTGGCGGTCAACGGCTATTACGACCGCCGCTATCGGGAACACCTGCGCAATAACAACAAACGCGGTGCCAACGTCATGCGTCGCGAATGGGACGCCGCCATCGCCAAGCTGGGCGAGCGGCCTTAAATCAAAAACAGATCGTCCAGGGCCTTGAACAGGTCGTCGCCGAAGCTGGGGCCCTTGTACAGGACCGGGACCTTGCGCGGCAGCAGGGCCAGCCGGTCGTCGTCGCTGTTCAGCGAGGTGATGACGGCGATGGGGATGTTGCGGGTGCTGGGCATGGACACCAGGGCGATCGCCAGGTCGATGCCGTCCAGGTGGGCCATCAGCGCCGAAACGATGATCAGGTCGGGCTTGCTGTGCACCGCCAGGGCGAAGGCGTCGATGGTGTCGGACACCACCAGGGTGCGATAGCCGCATTGCTGCAATTCCCGTTCCACGTAATGGGTCTGGGCGCCGGGCGGCATGACCAGCATCACCTCGACCTCGCGCACGGCGATGTCGCCCAGGTCGAAGCCCAGCTTGCGGGGCAGCGAGCGGACCAGCGAGGCGGTGGCCTGGTCGGAATCGTCGGGCTTTTCCACCAATTCTTCCAGCCGGTCCACATAGACCTGCAGGTCCTCCCAGACGCGTGGCGGCAGCACCTTGGGGGCCTGGGCCAGATAGTCGTCCAGACGCCGCGCCACGGTGGACAGCGCCCGCAGCGCGAAGTTGCTCGCTTGGCCGCGCAGACGCAGGGCCGAACGGCGGAAGGCGGCGACCACGTCCTGTTCCGGTGCCCGGCCATGGCGGCCGCTATCCAGCAACACGTCCAGTTCCCGAATGGATTCCGCCGCTTCGTCCAGGAATTCCCGGCGCATGTCTTCGGAAAGGTCGTGATAGGCGATGCGGCCAGAGGCGGAGTCGGTCATGGCGTCCCTTTGCCGGTACGGCGTTGGTGATGGCGCCAGCTTACTCTGTCGCGACGGTCACGGCCATCCCTTCACGATGGGAATATGTCCCATGTCAGGCAAAACCAAAGTGCATGTTGCAAGTCCTTGAAAAGGCGGTGATGCTAGGCACAGGTTCGGTAACGGGTGGACAGTGGATTGGGTTCGGAAAACACCATTGACCGCATCACCAAGCGGGAAATCTTAAGCTGCGCGCCCGGCACCACCATCTACGAGGCCGCCAAGGCCATGTCGCAGGCCCGCTGTTCGTCGATCATCATCGTCGACGATGGTCAGCCCATCGGCATCTGGACCGAACGCGATACCCTGTCGGTGGATTTTTCCGACCCTGAAAGCTTCGGCCGCCCCATCGCCTCGGTGATGAGCACGCCGATCAAGACCATCCACGGCAAGACCAACCTGGGCGATGCCGGCCTGCGCTTCCAACTGGAAGGGGTGCGCCATTTCGTCGTTGTCGACGATTCGGGCAAGCCGGTCGGCGTGGTCAGCCAAAGCGACGTCATCCTGCGCCACGGGGTCGAACATTTCCTGGTGCTGCGCAACGTCGGCTCGTCGGTCAAGCAGCCCATGGTGAAGATCGCGCCGGGCGCGGCCTTAAGCACCGCCGTCGAGATGATGGGGGCCATGCGGGCCGACGCCGCCGTGGTGGTGGGCGACCATGGCGAGGCGCCGGGCATCATCACCGAACGCGACCTTTTGCGCATCATCGCCGCCGGTGGTGAGATGCCGCCCAATGTGGGGGCCATCGCCAGCCGCCCGCTGATCACCGTCAACGAGAACGACAGTCTGCTGTCGGCGCGCAACACGCTTGAGGAACGCCGCATCCGCCATCTGGCGGTGGTGTCCGACAGTGGCGAGTTGAAGGGACTGCTGTCGTTTTCCGACATCTTGTCGTCGCTGCAATACGAATACGTCCAGCGCTTGGACGAGGCCCTGCGCGAACGTGACGAGGCGCTTTTACGCTCGCGCAAGGACCTGCACATCGCCCGCAAGGTCATCGAGGCGTCGCTGGACGGCATCATGATCTGCAACCCGTCGGGCATGATCGAGTTCGTCAACCCGGCCTTCAGCCAACTGACCGGCTATGCCTTCGACGAAGTGGTCGGGCACAATCCGTCGATGCTGCAATCGGGACTGCACGACAGAAGCTTCTATGACCGCATGTGGCAGTCGCTGCATGTCCAAGGCATCTGGCAGGGCGAAATCTGGAACCGCCGCAAATCGGGCGAGGTCTATCCCGAATGGCTGACCATCAACGTCATCCGTGACGAAGACGGCGTCATCACCCAATATGCCGCGGTGTTTTCCGACATTTCCGAGCGCAAGAAGACCGAAGAGCGCATCAAGAACCTGGCTTATTTCGACGTGTTGACCGGGTTGCCCAACCGTCGTCTGTTCACCGACCGCTTGCAGGTGGCCATCGCCCACGCCCATCGTCACGGGGCGCAGATGGCCATCATGTTCCTGGACCTGGACCTGTTCAAACGCATCAACGATTCGCTTGGCCACGGCATCGGCGACCAGGTGCTGTGCGAGGTGGCCAACCGCTTGCAGGCCTGCGTGCGCGAAGGTGACACGGTGGCGCGGCTGGGCGGCGACGAATTCGTCATCCTGCTGCCCGAACTGGACCATGTGGAAGACGCCGCCAAGCTGGCCGACCGGGTGATCAGCCGGGTCAAGCAGCCGCTTTCGGTGGACGAACACGAGCTTTACGTCACTACCTCGGTGGGGATCGCCGTCTATCCCGATGACGGCCTGACCGACGAAACGCTGATCAAGAACGCCGACACCGCCATGTACCGGGCCAAGGACCTGGGGCGCAATTCGTACCAGCTTTACACCCCGGCCATGAACGCCAAGTCGTTCGAGCGTCTGGCCATGGAATCGTCGCTGCGCCATGCGCTTAACCGAGGCGAGTTCACCTTGGTCTATCAGGGCAAGATCGACCTGGTGTCGGGCCGCATGTCCGGCGTCGAGGCGCTGGTGCGCTGGCGTCACCCGGAAATGGGGTTGGTGTCGCCGGCCGAGTTCATCCCGCTGGCCGAGAACATGGGGCTGATTTCCGAAATCGGCGCCTGGGTGCTGAAGGCGGCATGCCGGCAAAGCCAGTCGTGGTTCGATCTGGGCCTGCCCCGGGTGCGTATCGCCGTCAACGTTTCCACGCTGCAGTTCCGCGAAGGCGACTTGGCCGAACTGGTCAAGCAGGCGTTGCAGGAATCGGGGCTGCCGCCGCAGTTCCTGGAACTGGAAATCACCGAATCGGTGCTGATGCAGCGGGTCGACGAAAACGCCCAGGTGTTGCAGGAATTGCGGGCCATGGGCATCCACATTTCCATCGACGATTTCGGCACCGGCTATTCGTCGCTGTCCTATCTGAAGCGCATGCCCATCGACGCCTTGAAGATCGATCGCTCCTTCGTCAAGGACATCACCGAGGATGGCGACGGCGCCGCCATCGTCTCGACCATCATCAACCTGGCCCACAATCTGAAGCTTCGTGCCGTTGCCGAAGGGGTGGAAACCCAGGACCAGGCCGATTTCCTGCGCCAGCGCGGCTGCGACGAAATCCAGGGCTTCCTGGTCAGCCGCCCGGTCTCGGCCGAGGATTTGGTCAGCCTGTTCGACCGCAATCTGCTGTAACGTACGAAATACCCTAAGCCCGCGGCGGCTCAGCGGGCCCGGCCTTTATCTGGCCACCACGCAGCCGGGCAAATTCTGACGCAGCATCTGGGCGAACAGGCGGAACTCGTCCGACCGTGCGGTGGTGCGCCGCCACACCATGTCGATGGGGCGCGACGGCGCGTCGTGGGCGAAGGGGCGCACGGCGATCTGGTCGTCGGCCAACGCTTCGGCTTGGACGTAAAGCGCCGGCAACAGGGTGTTGCCCAAGCCGGTGGCCACCATCTGACGCAGCGAATCCAGCGAGGTGGCGCGAAAATCCTGATGCTCGCGGGCGCCGGTGCGGCGGCACAATTCCAGCGCCGGGTCGCGCATGCCGTCGCCCACTTCCAGCATGATCAGGGACTCGCCGGCCATGTCGTCGTCGGCGATGGTGTCGCGGCCAACCAGGGGATGGCCCAAGGGCAGGGTCATCCACAGCGGTTCGTGGAACAGCGGCACCACGCTGATGTGGTCGTCGTCGGCGGGGGCGGCGGAAATCAGCAGGATGTCCAGGTCGCCTTGGGCCAGTTCCGCCAGCAGACGTTCACGCGGTTCTTCGCGCAGGTACAGTTTCAGGTCGGGAAAGCGGCTGCGCAGGTCGGGCAGGATGTGCGGCAGCAGGTACGGCCCCAGGGTGCGCAGCACGCCGACCCGCAGGGTCCCTGACAGCGGCGCCTGGGACCGTCGGGCGAATTCCTCCAGTTCCGACAAATCGCGCAGGATGGCCTTGGCACGGGCGGCGGTGTCGCGGCCGATGGGGGTCATCAGCACCTTGCGTCGCGTCCGTTCCACCAGCATCGCCCCCAGATGGTCTTCCATCTGGCTGATCTGCGCCGACAGCGCCGGCTGCGACAGGTTCAGGCGCTCGGCGGCGCGGCGGAAGTGCAGGGTCTCGGCGACGGCGACCAGGCATTGCAGTTGGCGTAGGGACAGCATGGCGCCTCTGATAATAATAAACTATCAATTATAAAAAATATATCGATTAGACTGATCACAGGCAAGGGGGCATAGTGTCTGCACGGACAATATCCACGGAGACGACGATGTCCATCCTTCGCCCCACTTCGGATACCGCCACCGCCTATTACAAGGCCATGCGCGAGACCGCCTTGCTGTCGGGGGAGGAAGAAGCCGAGCTGATCCGTCGCTGGAAGCACGACGGTGACGAAAAGGCCCGCGCCCGCCTGCTGACCGCCCATTTGCGCCTTGTGGTGAAGACCGCCGGCCAGTTCAAGGGCTATGGCCTGCCCAGCGCCGATCTGGTGGCGGAAGGCAACCTTGGCCTGGTGCGTGCCCTGGAAAGCTTCGAGCTGGAACGGGGCCTGCGCTTTTCCACCTATGCCCAGTGGTGGGTGCGCGCCGCCATGTTCGAATATGTGCTGAAATTCTCGACCCCGGTGAATTTCGGCCTGTCGGCGGAACGCAAGAAGCTGTTCTTCAAGCTGCGCGGCCTGAAGTCGCGGCTGACCGGTCCTTCGGGCAACGCGTTGTCCGAGGCGGAAACCGCCCAGGTGGCCGAGGAACTGGGCGTGCGCGACCATCGCGTCGCCGAGATGGAACGGCTGTTGACCCAAAGCCCGCGATCGTTGGACGCCCCGGTGGGCGAGAACGGCGCCACCTATGGCGAGCTGATGGCCGACGACGCCCCCAGCATCGAGGAAACCCTGGGCGAGCGTCAGGAACTGATGTACCGCCGCGAATTGCTGCGCCATGCCTGGGACGGCCTGAGCGAGCGTGAAAAGGACATCGTGTCCCAGCGCACCTTGCGCGAAAACCCGCTGCGCCTGGAGGACCTGGCCCAGCGCTACAACATCAGCCGCGAGCGCGTTCGCCAGATCGAGGCCGCGGCGCTGACCAAGCTGAAAGGATTGGTGAAGGCCGCCGAGGCCAAGCTGATCCCCAAGACCAGGACGGTTTAGTTCTTATCTACGCTTTTTACGGTTGTGCCATGACTTCGGCCGCCTTTCCTTCGGGACTGGCGGCCGTCTTTTTGTCCGCTTCCGACGGCAGCAGGGTGGCGACGGCGCCCACCACCAGGGCCGAGCCGGCCAAGGCCACGAACAGCACCTCGAAACCGCCGGTCCAGGAACGGATCAGCGACACCAAGGGCACCGCCAGCCCCGAAACACCGAAAGACAGCACGAATTTCATCCCCAGGGCGGTGCCGCGCCACTTGGCCGGCGTATAGCGGTTCAGCAACAGGTTTTCGGCCGGGATCGCCGCCATGTTGAACGTCACCGCCAGCAACGCCAAGGCCACCAGGGGCAGGCCGGTGGCCCAGACCATGACCAGCAGCAGGGGCGCCTGGGCCAGGGCGGCGGCGACATAGACGGTCTTGGCCGGATAACGGTCGGCCAGGTGGCCGGCGACGATCTGGGTCAGGCCGGCGATCAGGTAGACCAGCGTCACCGCCAGGGCGGCCGCCCCCACCCCCAGGCCGTCGCCCAAACGTTCGGAAAACAGCTTGGGCAGGGCCGGCTGGGTGGCCTGATAGATCAATCCGGCGCACAGCATGGTCAAGGACAGCACCAGACCGGCGCGCCAGGTGTCGCCCTTGCTGGGCGCCGGCGCCGGGGCCCGGTCGGCCCTGGTTTCCACCACCACGCCACGCTTGGCCGCCCACAGGAAGGCCAGCCCGGTCAGCATCACCAGGATGCCGGGCCCGATGAAGGCGGCGCGCCAGCCCAGGGTTTCGATGGCACCGCCAGCGATCAGGCCGGCGACCGCCGGTCCGATGCCGCCGAACACACCGTTGACGCCGATGGCCTTGCCCTTGTCCACGGCGTTGCGCAGCAGCCAGGAAATGCCCACCGGGTGATAGATGGATCCGAACAGGCCGGTGGCCGCCAGGGCCAGGGCCAGGGTGAACGGCGTTCCCGCCAGTCCCACCGCCACCGCCGACGCCCCCAGGCCCAGGAAATACACGGCCATCATGCCGGTGGTCGACCAGCGGTCGCCCAGCCAGCCGGCACCCGGCGCCAGGATGCCGTAAAGCAGCTTGGCGGCGACGATCAGGGCCAGCACCTCTTCATAGGGCAGCCCCATTTCGCCGGGCAGGACCAGGGCGACGATATAGAAAATCGGCTCGAACACATGGGCGTAAAGGTGGCCGATGCACGAGAAGGACAGCGCCGAACGCGCCTGACGGGGGGTAGCGATCATGGGCCGCACTTTGCCAGAGCCCACCTGCCCGCGACAATGCCTGTCCGTCCTCTCATCCTAAAGAATAGAGGGGCGGAATCGTGGAAAAAGGGTACCCTAATGCCAGAGTTGTTCGGGTGAGGGGGTTTTGAGTACACGACGGATCAGTCTGATCGACCATTTGTTCCTGCGTCTGGCCTTGGTCGCGGGGGGTGGCATCTTGTGTCTGTGCCTGGTCTGGGCCGGGGCCGAGCTTTACGACTTCAACCTGCGCAGCGACGAATTGCGGCAAAGCCACCGCAATGCCAGCCAGGTGCTGTTGAAGCGGGTGGTGGACGATGCGCTGCAAACCATCGCCTATGAACGCCGTCGCGTCGAGGCGCGGGTCGAGGCCGGTCTGCGCGACCGCATCGACGAAGCCGAATTGCTGGCGTCCAACCTGATCAAGACCTATCGCGACACCCGCTCTATGGGCGAAATCGAAGTCATGGTGCGCGAATCCCTGCGCCCCATCCGTTTCAACCGGGGGCGGGGCTATTATTTCGCCTTCGACCTGACCGGGGTGGAAAAGCTGTTTCCCCTGCGTCCCGAATTGGAAGGGACGGACATGCTGGACCAGAAAGGCGCTCGCGGCGAATACGTGGTCCGCGACATGCTGGAACTGGTCCGCAACAACGGCGGCGGTCTGTACCGCTATTACTGGCCGCACCCCACCCGCATCGGCGACCACCTGAAATTCGCCTATGTCCGTCCGGTGATGCCCATCGGCTGGGTGATCGGCACCGGCGAATACGTCGCCGACATGGAAGACGACATCAAGGCCGAGGTGCTGGAACGCCTGTCGCACCTGAGCTTCGATCGCGACGGCTATGTTTTCGTCAGCCAGATGGACGGATTGTCCCTGGTGGGGGCGCTGAAGGGGCGCAATCCGCTGAATGGCGACGACCCGGTGTTGCGCGACGGCACCCAGGCCCTGATCGACACCGCCAAGGCCGGTGGCGGTTTCGTCAGTTACGACATGATGGACGCCAAGGGCCGGATGACCCGCAAGACCAGTTACGTGGCCGGTATCCCGGAATGGAACTGGTTCGTCGGCGCCGGCCTGCACGACGACCGTGTCGAGGAAGAAATCGACATCCAGCGTCAGCGTCTGTTGTTGAGCATGCTGATCAAGGGCGGTGTCGCCGCTTTTGCCGCTTTTCTGGTGGGATTGGCGGGGGTGGTGATCATGCGGGCCACCTCGCGCCGCGCCGCCGCCGACGGCTTGGCGCTCAGCCGGAACCTGGCGGCCGCCGCGTCGTCGCCGGAACCCATCGACACCGAGCATTTGCGCTTCGCCGAACATCTGCATTTCGCCGAAGCGGCCAACCAGCTGATCGAACGGCGTGCCCAGGTGGAAAACGAACTGTTGGCCCGCACCGCGCAATTGGAACAGACCAACGCCGACCTGGAACGCTTCGCCTATGTGGCCAGCCACGACCTGCAGGAACCGTTGCGCACCATCGGCCTGTTCATGCAGTTGCTGAAGCGCCGGCTGGGCGACAATCTGGATGACGAGGCGCAGGAATACATCGACTACGCCATCGGCGGCGCCGACCGCATGCGCACCAATATCCAGGGATTGCTGGCCTATTCGCGCAGCACCCAGCACAACGATGACAGGGTGGCCACCGACATGGAAGCCCTGGTCGGGCGGGTGGTCGCCGATTTGTCGGGGGCCATCGTCGCCACCGGGGCGCAGGTCGACATCGATCCGTTGCCGGTGCTGCGGGTCAACCCCGACCAGATGGCCGCCTTGTTCCAGAACCTGATCGGCAACGCCCTGCGTTATCGCCATCCCGAACGGACTCCCCATGTGGTGGTGGGGGCGTCGCAAGGGGCGAACGGGGGGTGGGAAATCGTCGTCGCCGACAACGGCATCGGCGTGCCCGAGGACTACCGCACCGCCATTTTCGAGCCCTTCCGCCGTTTCCAGCCCCCGGGGGTGGAAGGCGGCTCGGGGATCGGCTTGGCCATCTGCCGCAAGGTGGTCCAAGATCATGGCGGCCGTATCTGGGTCGAGTCCGACGACACGGGCAGCCGCTTCCATTTCACCATCGGCGACGGTTGCGTCGAAAGCTGACCGGGGTCAGTCAGGATGCCAGTTTAAGGGTGAAGTGGAAATTGGTGCCCTGGCCGGGAACCGAATCCAGCCACAGCCGGCCGCCGTGGCGTTCCACCACCTTGCGGCAGATGGCCAGGCCGATTCCGGTGCCGGGATATTGGGTACGGCCGTGCAGGCGCTGGAAGATCCCGAAGATGCGCTCGAAATATTCCGGTTCGATGCCGATGCCGTTGTCGGACACGGTGAAGGTGGCCATGCCGGTCTGCGGCGAGGTGGTGACGCTGACTTCGACCAGCGGTGCGACGCCTTCGCGGTGGTACTTCAAGCCGTTGCCGATCAGGTTCTGGAACAGGCGCAGCAATTGCGGTTCCGACGCCAGGACCCGGGGGAAGGGGCCGTGGCATTGGACGGTACCGCCGCTTTCCGCCAGACTGGCTTTCAAGTTGTCCACCGCGGTTTTCAGCGCCGGCTCGGATTCCATCGCCTCCAGGGCGGTGCCGCGGCCGACACGGGAATAATCCAGCAGGTCCAGGATCAACTGGTCCATGCGGTGCACGCCTTCGCGGGCATAGGCGATGAATTGGCCGGCATCGGCATCCAACTGATGGCCGTAGCGGCGTTCCAGCAGCGACACGAAGCTGGCGATCTGGCGCAGGGGTTCGCGCAGGTCGTGGCTGGCCACATAGGCGAATTGTTCCAGGTCTTCGTTGGACCGTTCGATTTCGGCCACGTAATCGCTGATCCGCTGTTCCGCCAGCACCCGTTCGGTGATGTCGCGGGAATAGACCGCGACCCGACGCACGATGCCGGCGGAATCCTTCAGAGGATAGATGGAATTGGACAAATGCCGGTCGCCGCGCACGTCCACGGTGGTTTGCGGTATGCCGCTGGCCACCACCGTCGCCACCGCCATCCGACGTTGCGCGCTGACGTCGGGGGGGAAGTAATCCCACAGGCTGGTGCCCGGCACGGTCAGCGGATCGATGCCGAAGCGTTTGGAAAACACCTGGTTGCAGCCGCGCATGGTGCCGTCCACGTCGAACAGCATGCAGGCGTCGGTGGACGCGTCCAGCAACTGCCGTGACGTTTCCTCGGATGTCCGCAATTGTTCTTCGGCCTGGCGGCGCAGCTGGATTTCCTTCAGCAGCCGGCGGTTGGCCAGGGCGAAGCCGCCCAGGACCAAAAGCGCCACCAGCAGGCCGCCCAAGCCCCACAGCATCACCGTGGTCGGGTCCAGTCCGATCTGAGCCGGGATGTTCAGCCAGCGTTGGCGGATCTGGCGGTGTTCCTCGGGGGTGATGGAATCCAGGGCGATGTCCAGGGCCTGCGCCAGCTGTGGCCAATCGCCCCGCACCGCCAAGGACAGCTCGGCCGGGGTCAGGTCGGCGGGCGCGGCGATCTTCAGGTTGGTGAAGCCCTGGTGTTCCATGTGCCAGGTGGCCACCGGCAGAACCCCGACATAGGCGTCGCTGTCGCCTTGCGACACCAGTCGCAGCGCGTCGACGCTGCTGTCCACCGCCTGCAGTTTGATGCCGGGGTGTTTGTGACGGATTTCGTCGGTGTACCAATAGGCGTTCTCGGCCGCCACATGACGGCCGGACAGGTCGTCCAAAGAGCCGATGAACGGGGCGTCCGATCGGGTGACGATGACCAGCGGAAACTTGCTGTAGGGCTTGGAAAAGACGATGCCGTTGCGATCCGGGGTGGCGCGCATGGTGGGCTGCACGTCGATGCCGTCGCCATTGGGAAGGCGTTGCAGCACCTGGGCGAAAGTCATCTCGTCCGAAGGCGCGATGGTCAGCCCCAGCTTTCTGGCCGCCAAGGTGACGTAATCGACGCTGATGCCTTCGGCCTTGCCGTCCTGGACGAACAGGAAGGGCGGAAACGCGGTGTGGGTGCGAACCCGGATGGTGGGGTGTTGGGCCAGGAACTGGCGAACGTCGTCGGGTAAAGGCAGTTGCTGCGCGTATGCCGCCGTCAGCGACAAACAAGCGCAGGCGAAAACGGCGATAAGGCGCAGTATTCGCATGTTCGGTCCCACTCCCTTACCCCAAAAGAGTGGGTGCCTTTAGCGGTACTTGGCAAGCCCCTTTCGGCACTTTTTGTGAGGGTTATACCAAAAGACGATCAGATGCCCGCCCCCTGATCGATCAGCCCGGTCTGACGTTCAACTTCCTTCAACAAAAGATGCAGGCTTTTATCCAGGAAACCGTCGGCTTCCAGGCGGCGCACCGTGTTGATCAGGTAGTCGCGGTTCAGCCCGGCGCAGCCCTGGGCGTCCATGATGATGCAAGCCGCGTGTTCCAGGTCCAGGGCGCCGGCGTAATGGCGGTGACGGTTGTCGGCGACGAAGCAATAGGCCGGCACCCGGGTGCCGTCGTCCAAGGACACCTTCAGGGTCTTGGCCTTGTAGGCGTAGCCCACCAGTTCCCGTTCGTTCAGGTATTCCACCGTCATCTCGGCCTTGGCGGCTGCGACGCGGAAGGCGACGCCTCGGCACGATCCACCGCGGTCCAGCCCCAGCACCAGGCCGGGATGGTCGGGCGTGCCGCGATAATGCAGGGAATAAAGGCAAAACGACCGGTTCCATCCCTTCAGCAGGGCCGGGCGGGCTTCGATGAAGTCGAAGCCGGGGCGCCACATCAACGACCCGTAACCGAAAACCCAAAGGTCGGAATCGCGCTGGGGAATGGTCATTGCTGTCCGCTTGTGTTTATTGTGCCGGCGCAAGCGCCATCAGGAAGGACGCAAAATGACCGAGACCGCCGCCGCCCGCCAGCCCGAAATCACGCTTAGCGACGAAGATCGCCGGGGATTGTATCGCGCCATCCTGGGGCGGCGCGACGTGCGCGGCCAATTCTTGGCCGATCCGGTGGACGACGCGGTCCTGGCCCGCATCCTGCTGGCCGCCCATCATGCGCCGTCGGTGGGCTTCATGCAGCCGTGGAGCTTCATCCTGGTGCGTTCGCCCCAGCAGCGCGCCCGCATCAAGGCGGCCTTCGATCGCGCCAACGCCGAAGCGGCGCTGATGTTCGAGGGCGAGCGCGGCCAGAAATACCGGTCCTTGAAGCTGGAAGGCATCTTGGAGGCGCCGGTCAACCTGTGCATCACCTGCGACCGCGATCGCGCCGGCCCGGTGGTTCTGGGGCGCACCCACATGCCCGAGATGGACCTTTATTCCACCGTCTGCGCCGTGGAAAACCTGTGGCTGGCGGCGCGTGCCGAGGGCCTGGGCGTCGGTTGGGTCAGCATCATGGACCCCGAAGCCCTGCGATCCATCCTGAACCTGCCCGATTCCGTGGTGCCGGTGGCTTATCTGTGCGTGGGCAAGGTCAGCCACTTCCTGGCCCAGCCGGAATTGCAGGACAAGGGCTGGCGCCAGCGATTGCCCATGGAGGATCTGGTCGCCTTCGACACCTGGAACGGCCCGGCGGCGGCAGCGGACGCCCCGTTCCTCGACATTCTGCGCCAGACCCAGATCCGTGCCGCCGACGGCGAGCTATAGCCGACGGAACACGCACCAGCAAAAGCGCTGTGCGCTGCCGCCGGGCGTCACGTGGGTGTCGGCCCGTTCCTGTTCCAGGATGAAGTCGCCGCCCAGCAGGGCCGACAGGCTGGCGCCGTCATGACGTGCCACCGTCAGGCCGGAACAGCGTTCCGGGCCGTCGGGGGCGAAGGTGGCGATGATGGCGATTCCCCCGGGTGCCAGGGCGTGGCGCAGGGTCTCGGCATAGGCCGCCTGGTCTTCGGGCGTGGTGAAGAAGTGGCAGACGGCCCGGTCGTGCCACAGGTCGAACAAGCCCGGTGCCGGGCGCCAGCGCAACACGTCGGCGGCGATCCAGGTGACGTCGTCGCCCAGGGTCCCAAGGTCCTGGTGGGCGCGGGCCAGGGCGGCTTCGGCGATGTCCACCACCGCGACGTTGGAAAAGCCCTGTTCCACCAGCAGGCCGGCCAGGGGCGAGCGCCCGCCGCCCACGTCGACGATGGCGGCGTCGCGGCGCAATCCCGTCTGATGGATCAGGTGCAGCGACAGGGCCGGATCGTCCTGGAACCAGCTGACCTTGTCGTGGTCCTTGGTCGACCACACATCTTGCCAATGGGCGTGACGATCTTCGGTGCTGGACATATCGAGCCGCTCGATTGCTGAAAACAGAAATATTACGCCTGTTCTTGCCGCCGTCACGCTGGAAATCCTTCGCCCAAGGTCGTATAGAGTTCGCTCCCCTTTCCGCGTTTGCGGAAAATTCGTTGTTCGTGGTGTCGAGGATAGTTTGATGGCTGACGTGTGGACCCCGGAATCCTGGCGCAACAAGACCCTGCATCAGGTCCCCACCTATCCGGATCAGGCCAAGCTGGCCCAGACGGAAGAAACCCTGTCCACCTTCCCGCCGCTGGTTTTCGCCGGCGAAGCCCGCCGCTTGAAGTCGTCGCTGGCCAAGGTGGCGGACGGCAAGGCCTTCCTGCTGCAAGGCGGCGACTGCGCCGAAAGCTTCGCTGAATTCCGCGCCAACAACATTCGCGACACCTTCCGCGTCATGCTGCAGATGGCGGTGGTGCTGACCTATGGCGCCGCCATGCCGGTGGTCAAGGTCGGCCGCATGGCCGGCCAGTTCGCCAAGCCGCGTTCCGCCGACACCGAAACCATCGACGGCGTGACCCTGCCCAGCTATCGCGGCGACATCATCAACGGCATCGAGTTCACCGAAGAAGCCCGTGTGCCCGATCCCGAACGCATGGTCCGCGCCTACAACCAGTCGGCCGCCACGCTGAACCTGCTGCGCGCCTTCGCCCAGGGCGGTTACGCCGACCTGCACAAGGTGCACCAGTGGACGCTGGGCTGCGTCGAAGGCTCGCTGCAGGGCAAGCTGTACACCGAAATGGCCACCCGCCTGTCGGAAACCCTGGCTTTCATGGAAGCCTGCGGCATGACCAGCGAGACCACGCCGCAAATCCGCGAGACCGAGTTCTTCACCTCGCACGAAGCGCTGCTGCTGCCCTATGAACAGGCGCTGACCCGCGTCGATTCCACCACCGGCGACTGGTACGACTGCTCGGCCCACATGCTGTGGATCGGCGAACGCACCCGCCAGCTGGATGCCGGCCACGTGGAATTCCTGCGCGGCGTGAAGAACCCCATCGGCTTCAAGGCCGGCCCCGGCATGTCGGGCGACGACCTGCTGAAGCTGATCGACGCCTTGAACCCGGAAAACGAGCCGGGCCGCATCACCGTCATCACCCGCATGGGGGCGGAAAAGATCGAAGAAAAGCTGCCGGCCCTGGTCCGTCACGTCACCCGTGAAGGCCGTTCGGTGGTGTGGTCGTGCGATCCCATGCACGCCAACACCGTCAAGGCGTCCACCGGCTACAAGACCCGCGAGTTCGACCGCATCCTGGCCGAAGTCCGCGCCTTCTTCGCCGTGCACAAGGCCGAGGGCACCCATGCCGGCGGCGTCCATTTCGAGATGACCGGTCAGGACGTCACCGAATGTGTCGGCGGCACCAAGGCGGTGACCGAAGCCGCCCTGGGTGATCGTTACCATACCCATTGCGATCCGCGTCTGAACGCCAACCAGGTTCTGGAGCTGGCCTTCCTGATCGCCGACCAGCTGAAGAAGGACCGTCAGGCCAAGGCCTAGGCCTTGCCTGTCGGCTGCTTCATCGCCATGAAAAACCCCCGGTCCTGATGGGCCGGGGGTTTTTGATTCGGACTTATTCGGATTGCGGGCCTTTCATGCCGGGCCCCTTCATTCCCGGACCTTTCATGCCGGGACCGCCGCCGCCATCCGGCCCCATCCGGCCCGGTCCCTGCGGTTCGGTGCCGCCGTCGTTGCGGGCGCCATACAGCTGTCGGGCGTTGCCGGCGCCGATCAGTCGGGCGGCCTGCGGGGTCAGTCGGCCCAACAGCAAGCGGATCGCGAAGATGCTGCTGTCGTATTCGATGATCTTGTGGCCCTTGTGCACCTCGCCCAGGCGGGAGTCGGTGCCGACCATGAAGCGCTTGGGGTGGTCTTCGAACAGCTGCGCCCAGTCTTCGTAAAGGTCCTTGTCCTTGTTGACCACCGGGGCCAGGGCGTCCCAGGCCATTTCGGTGCCGGGGGGTGATATCTTGACGTCGAACATGATGTTGGGAAAGGCTTCAAGCAGGGCGCGGACGTTTTCCGGCCGGGTCATGGCGGTGTGCGACAGCACCAGCTTCAGGTTGGGAAACATCTGGCACAACAAGGTGACCGCCGCCATTTCCTCGACCAGATAAGATTTCTTGCCGCTGGGAATGCGGGGTTCCAGGTGGATGTCCAGGGGGATGCCGCGCCGCGCCGCCAGTTCCGCCACCGCCACCATGGGCTTGAACGCCATCGAGAAGTTGATGGTGTTCATGTCCGCCGTCTTGTCGAAATGCGCCGGCCCGAATTCCCCCAATCCGATACAGCCGTCATCCAGGTCCTGTTCCAGCTTGGTCAGGCGGCGGGTCAGTTCTTCCGGCTCGTACCCGTCCTTGGCCGCCTTGTCCATCCAGGTGGTCATTTCGGACCCGCACATGCGGGCGGTGAAGGGGGCGGTCAGCTTGACCAATTCGGCCCGCGACTTCGCCGATTGCGGCCCGTTGGGTTGAATCGCATCATTGGGGGTGGGCAGCACGATCATGCCGACCACGCCTTTTTCACGGGCCTTGTCGATGTCCTCGCGCAGGGTGGCGTCGCTGACGATGCCGGTGGTGAAGAACAGGTCGTGGACGTGGGTGTCGTAGATGGGGCCCTTATAGGGCGTGGCCTTGGGGCGGACGGGCCGGTTCAGGTCTTCCAACTCGTCGATCAGCTTGAAGGGAACCGGCGGCAAGGGCAAAAACGCGTCCTTGACCGGCTCGGCCAGGGACGGCAGAACCCCGCAGCCCAGGAAGAACGCCGAAAGCGCCAGCGACGATATGCGCATGTTGATCATCCCCCATCAGGTTCATATGGCTGGACAGAAGCTTCAACCCAAGGTCCTGTATCGTCAGATTAGTCGGGTTTCAGGTTGTGCGCCATGGTCCTGATTCTGCTGTTGATCAAGGGGGGAGGGGCAGGCGGATGGGATGTGGCGGTCCATGGCAATTGGTTAAAACTGTTGCCATTGGGTCACTGTCAAGCCTATGGTTGAAAACAGGGCGAGATTGAGAGCTGCGGATCGGTTGATAATATCAACGGTATATCCGAATTGCCTGGCTAGGGGAATGTGTGGTGCGGCGCACCATAAGTCACGGCCCGTTTCAATAAAATGAAATATTGTTCATGTAGTTTGGCATTAACACTTCGCTTTTGTGATGTGGGTTTGATGTCATCATGATGGCCTGTGCTTTATAATTCTTTTGGTTTGGTTGCCATCCGTTGGTTGGTGCCCACATATGCACCATGTTCCCGAAACTGATACGGAGAGCAGGCATGAGCAATTTCGAGCATTCCCTGCGGGCCGCTGCCTCGTGGAGCAAGACCGACCGCTTCTGGTTGGCCTGGCCGCAAAACACGGGTGCCCGGGATCGTGACCAGATCGCCCGTGACGACAGCGTTGCCCTGGCGCAGTTGCTGTCCGCCCATGCGCCGGTGACCATGGTCACCGCTTGCGCCGATCTGGTGCAATGTTCGTTGCAGATGCCGGCGGGGGTGATGACCCTGCCGACCACGTCCTCGCAATCGCTGCTGGCCCAGCAGCCGGTTTGGCTGGCCGGGCTGTCCGGTCAGGTGCTGGCTGGCATCGCCGCCGACTGCCCGGGCGGCCTTGATTTGGCCCGGGCTGCCGGCGTGGATGTTGTCGAATTGCCGGCCGGTTGGCGCGGCGACCTGATCGAATGCGACGGCGAGGGCACCGCCCTGGTGGCGGCGCGTCTGGCCGACGGCTTGGCGGGCGGCCGCGACGAGGCCGAGCGGCTGATGCGCGAGAAGCTGGGCATCCTTCAGGTCATCTGGCTGGAAGATCCCGGCATCGACCGGGTGCCGGCCCGCTATCTGGCTCCTGGCGTGGTGGCGGTGCCCGGTGGGCACGGGGTGTCGCACCCGTCCTATGCGGCGCTGTCGGCCAATCGCGACCGGCTGCGCATGACGTCGGATCGGGTCGGGCGCAGCCTGACCGTGCTGGATCTGCCGTGTCCCAGCCGGCAGACCGGGTGCTATTCCGACTGCATGGTGGCCGGCGATCTGGTGGTGGTGCCGGAATTCGAGGAAGGCGCCGATTCGCAAGCCTTCGCCCAGGTGGTGGCGGCGCTGCCGGATTCCCGTGTCGTCGCTTTTCCCGCCACCCATCTGGCCGGGCCCGGAAACGGCTTGGGCCGGACCGTGCTGGCCCAGCCCAAGATGAACTGATAATCGCTCTCTGACCGTCACCCCCGGACTTGATCCGGGGGTCCATAGGCTGGCGGCCTTCCGCTGCATGGATTGCCGGGTCAAGCCCGGCAATGACGGTTTGGGCGGCGTTACAGGATGCTTTGGCCGGTCTTCGCCCAGTCCTTGCAAAAGGCGTCCAGACCCTTGTCGGTCAGCGGGTGGCCGTACATCTGCTTCAGGATCGATGGTGGCATGGTCACCACGTCGGCGCCCAGACGGGCGGCGTCGGTGACGTGCAGCGGGTTGCGCACGCTGGCCACCAGCACTTCGGTGGTGAAGGCGGGGTACTGGCTGTAAATCTCGACGATATCGGAAATCAGCTGCATGCCGTCCTGTCCCACGTCGTCCAGGCGGCCGACGAAGGGCGAGATGAAGGCGGCGCCGGCCTTGGCGGCCAGGATCGCCTGATTGGCCGAGAAGCACAGGGTGACGTTGACCTTGGTGCCTTCGTCGGCCAGCACCTTGCAGGTCCTGAGGCCGTCGACGGTCAACGGCACCTTGACGGCGACGTTCTTGCGCAAAGCCCGCAGCTTGCGGCCTTCGGCCAGCATGGTTTCGAAATCGGTGGTGGCGACCTCGGCGGAAACCGGGCCGGGGATGATGTCGCAGATCTCGCAGATGACATCCAGGATGTTGCGGCCCGACTTGGCGATCAGCGACGGGTTGGTGGTGACGCCGTCAACCAGACCGGTTTCGGCCAAGGCCTTGATGTCGGCAACCTCGGCGGTGTCGATGAAGAACTTCATGTTTCTTGTGTTTCCTTCGTTGTTCTTAATCCGCGGCGCGTTTCAGCACTTCGGTGACGGTCACTGCCAGATGGTCTTCGACCACCACCACTTCGGCGCGGGCGATGTGCTTGCGGTTGACGTACAGATCGACGGGGTCGTTGACCTTGCGGTCCAGCTCCACCACGGCGCCGCGACCAAGCTTCAGCAACTGGGCGATGGGCAGGTTGGCCGTGCCCAACACGGCGATGCATTCGACGTTGACCCCGTACACCGCTTCCTGGTGCTTCGAGCCGACCATGGTATCGTCATCAGCCATTTGCCACCGCCTTGTCACTGCCTGCTGGAAAGACTCCAGCAGGCAGTACATCACGGAATTGGTTAACTTTTTCTATCAGGGCATGTGGACATAGAAGCCCGGCGCCTCGGCGATGGGCGGATAGCCGGCGTCGGTGGCGCCCATCCCGGGGGGGGCGATCCGTCCCGAGGAGTTGGCCACCAGCCATTCTTCCCACGGTTCCCACCACGATCCCTGATGCTGGGGGGTGACCAGGACCCAGGTGTCGGGATCGACATATTTGTCGGCGTCGGCGCGGGTATTGATCTGGTACGAGCGCCCCCTGTGGCCGGGTTCCGAGACGATGCCGGCATTGTGGCCACCACTGGCCAGGATGAAGGTGACGTCGGTGTCGGACAGGATGCCGATCTTGTAGACCGACTTCCACGGCGCCACGTGGTCCTTGGTGGTGCCGACGGCGCAGATGGGGGCGCGGATGTCGGTCAGCGCGATGGGGCGGCCTTCGACGGTGTAGCGCCCCTTGGACAGCGAGTTGTTGAGGAACAGCCGGCGCAGATATTCCGTATGCATCTTGTAGGGCAGGCGGGTGGCGTCGGAGTTCCACGCCATCAGGTCGTTCGCGGTGTCGCTTTCGCCCAGCAGGTACTGGCGGATCATGCGCGACCACACCAGGTCGTTGGACCTGAGCATCTGGAAGGCGCCGGCCATCTGCTTGGTGTCCAGGTAGCCCTGGTCCCACATGACGTCTTCCAGGTATGTCACCTGGCTTTCGTCGATGAACAGCATGATTTCGCCGGCATCCTCGAAATCGGTCTGCGCCGCCAAAAGCGTGACGCTGGCCAGGCGGTCGTCGCCGTCCCGCGCCATGGCCGAAGCGGCGATGGACAACAGCGTGCCGCCCAGGCAATAGCCGGCGCCGTGAACCTTTTGGTTCGGCACGATGGCGTTGATGGCGTCCAGCGCCGCCATGACACCCAGCCGGCGGTAATCGGCCATGCCCATGTCGCGGTCCTCGGCGCCCGGGTTCTTCCACGAGATGACGAACACCGTGTGGCCCTTGGACACCAGCCATTTGACCATCGAGTTCTGTGGCGACAGGTCCAGGATGTAATATTTCATGATCCAGGCCGGCACGATCAAAATCGGCTCGGCGTGGACGGTTTCGGTGGTGGGCGCGTACTGGATCAGCTCGATCAGCTTGTTGCGGAACACCACCTTGCCCGGGGTGCAGGCGACGCCCTTGCCCACCTGGAAACGCTCGTCCTTGGCATAGTCGCGCCCGGTCAGGTTGCGCATGATGTCGTCGGACAGGTTCTGCAGGCCACGGGCCAGGTTCTGGCCGTTCTGTTCAATGGTGGTCTGGATGACGTCGGGATTGGTCCACAGGTAATTGGCCGGCGACATAATGTCCAGCAATTGCCGGGCGGTGAACTCGACCACGTTCTGGCGGTGCTTGCCGACACCGCGCACGTTGGTGGTGGCATAGTGCCACCATTGCTCGGTGTAGAGGAACGCCTGGCTCATGACGTTGAAGGGGAACTTCTGCCAGCCGTCGCTGGCGAAGCGGGAATCGTGGGCCAGGGGCACGAAGGGATCGGGATCGGTGCGCCCGGCCATGGTGTCCAGGGTATAGCGGGCCAGGGGCAAAGCCTTGGACAGGGCGTTCTGGGCCAGTTCCCCCACCTTGCCCGGCGAATTGGCCAGATGCACCAGCCAATCCAGATAGGCCAGCAACAGCGAAGCCGGCGACAGGGCGTTGGTGAAGCGGCCCTGGATGGCGTGCATCAACCGGTCGGTGCTTTCGGTGAAGATGGGGAACGGCGTGCGGAACTGGTCCATGCCGGCCGGCAGCGCCATCATCTGGTGTACCGGGTTGAGATGCCCGGTCGGCGCCGGGGGTGGCGGAGCGGCGGGAGAGGCGTCGGCAGGAACGGGGGCGGCGATGCCGTCGGGTTGCTGGGCGGCGTCCTTGGGGCGCTGTGCCGTGCGGATCTCGTTCATGTCATCTGATCCCTTAGTCGAACCAAGTCTGGTCACCACTATAGGGCGGTTGCCCGTCATCGCCGTATGAAGTTTCTGCAATGCAAAATGGGCGAATAATCGAGTCCGGCGCTGGTGAAATTGATGGATTTTTCCCCCACCTTAAGAGTATATTCAGGATTGGATTATCTTAACCTTAGGGTCCGTGTAACAAGGCGGACGAAACGGGAACAGAGTCAGCGATGGCACTCGGCACTCACAAAGTCTCGGCGTTAGCGACGCCCGGCATGTCGGCGGCGGCCACGGCCCGCCCCGCGTCGGGTGGCCGCAATGTCGCGTCGGTGTCGAGCACCTCGCCCGAAGAAGCCGTCTTTTCCTCCCAAATCGGCGTCAACGACAACCGTCTGCTGCGCTATGACGACGAACTGGATCTGGGCTTTTCCGATCAACGCGATCCGGATTCCCGGGGGTCCACGCCTTTCATGTCCAAGGCGGCGTCCAGCTTCCAGGCCGAACTGGCCGACGAAGCCACCGGCGGCGGTTCGTCGTCGGTGTTCATGGATTACGTCATGCGCGGCGTCGGCACCTATGAACACAACATGCGGGTGACCACGCCGGGCTCGGTTCGTCCGGGCAGCGTGCTGAATTATTTGTACTGATCGGGTATCGCAAACGCAAACCGGCCGCCTCGATGTCTCGGGGCGGCCGGTTTCGTTTTTCGGGGTCAGCTCCAGCGCGGCTCGGTCTGCCGGCGCAGCACGTCCAGCGCGCGTTCGGCCCGCCAGAAGCTGGCGCGTTCGTTGGGGGGCGCATAACGGCGGATGAAGTCCACGTGGTTTTCCATGGCCGCCAGCATGTCGCGCGGCCGGTCGGGATCGGCCCTTTCACCGGTCAGGGCGCCGATGGTGAGGTCGTAATCGGGATGCAGTTCGCTGGGAAAGCCGACCCACTGGTATTCGTCCCAGCGCAGCGAGCCTTCCAGATACAGCTCGTGGGTGATTTCGGCGTACTGGCGCGGGCTGACGTTGCGCAGGTCGTAACGGGCGCGGCATTGCGAACGGGGCGCGGGCAGGGCCAGCAAGGGGGTGATGGCGTTCATTTTCTGTCCGTTGGCCGGTTATTGGCGGTGGGCGGAAACGCGCCGGAAGGCGGGGACGTTGTCCAAGGTGGGTTCCAGCACGGGCTTCAGCTCGGCGACGCGCGACAGGGCCTGCAACTGGTCCCAGGTCAGGCTGCCTTCGCTGAACAATTCGCGCACCAACAGCGCGATCTCACCCGAAGTCGGGTGGGACGGAGCCCGTTGCGCCGCCGGTTGCACATGCAGGGCCGGGGCGGTGGCGGTGCCTGCCATCTCGACCGTTTCGTCGTACCATCCAGGGGTGAAATCGAAAGTCATGCCCATCCTCCGTGTCGTCTTTCCAACACTTGGTGGGAAACGTTGCACGGGGCGTGCCAGACTTTGGGGGCGGGCGGCTGCGGCTTTCGGGGCATGGCGGGCAGAAACTGCCGCTTGGGCTGGGCAAAAGTTGCCGCCAGCCCGGCAAGGATGTTCCGGCACACTGTTTGCTGGTGGTTGTGTGGACGCCATGTATAATGCGGCCGGTTTGTCTTGGAGGTCCCAATGGTGCGTGGTGTTTTGACGGCTTTGGCCGTTGTGGTTTCGGGGACGGTGTCCGTCGCCTGGGCCGGACCCGCCGATCTGGCGCCGCACCGCGCCATTTACGCCATGGGCTTGGCCACCACCAAGCCGGGTTCCGGCATCGCCGCCGCCAGCGGCACCATGAGCTATCAGTTCGAAGACGCCTGTGACGGCTGGGTGGTGGAAAACCGCATCGCCGTCAACTACGCCTATACCGAGGGCGGCCAGGCGCTGTCGGCTACCGACTTCATCACCTGGGAATCCAAGGACGGTCTGCATTACCGCTTCCGCATGCGCAACACCCGCGACGGTCAGGTGACCGAGGAAGTGGAAGGCCACGCCGACCTCAAGGGCAAGGGCCAGGGCGGCGTCGCCAAGTTCACCCGACCGGAAAGCTTTTCCATGCCGCTGCCCAAGGGCACTTTGTTCCCCACCGACCACACCCTGCGCCTGATCGACGCGGCCCAAGGCGGCCACCGGACTTTTTGGAAGGTGGTGTTCGACGGTTCGGGCCTGGACGGCCCGTACGAGGTCAACGCCTTGATCGGCAAGCAAAGCCAGACCTTCCCGTCCAAATTGGTGTCGCCGCTGTTGGGCACGCCCTATTGGCCCATGCATCTGGCTTTCTTCCCGGTGGCCAGCCCCGAGGAAGTGCCCAATTTCGAGATGCGCCTGGCTTACCACCCCAATGGCGTGGCCCAGGAAATCGTCCAGACCTTCAAGAACTTCAGCCTGGTGGGCAAGCTGGAATCGGTGGAAACCCTGCCCCGTCGCGGCTGTTGAGGCCGCGAGTTGATTGATCGTTTTCCCTCGGCTTGGTCGTGTGGAAGTGAACCCAGGCTCAGGAGAGACCGATGACCGATTACAGCGCCCTGGATTTGGACCAACTGCAGAAGCTGGTGGCCGACATGAAGGCGGCCAAGCAGGAAGACGCGGCCTTCGCCGAGGCCACCATGGCGTTGTCGGGCAAATATGCCGAGGCGTCGCTGCCCGAACGGGCCCTGGACGCGGCGGTGGACGGTGTTTCCGCCCTGCGCGAGCTGCACAACGCCGATCCGGCCCAGTATGGGGTGCATCTGGCTTCGGCGCTGAACAACATGTCCAACCGCCTGTCCGATCTGGCCCGTGACGACGAAGCCCGCTCGGCCGGCGACGAAGCCGTCGAACTGGGGAGAGCGGCGGTGGAACACGCCCCGGCCGAGGCTCGTCTGGTGCTGATTTCTGCGTTGATGAACCAGTCGGGCCGTTCCTGGCGGGCCGGCCAGTCCTTGCGCGCCATCGAGGAACTGGGCACCGGGGTGGACATCTTCCGCCAAGGCGGCGAGGCGCTTTATTCCTTCCTGGATTTCATGGTCGACGTCCTGCACAAGAACGCCATGGCCCTGGCCGAAGGCAATCTGTGGGAAGAAGCCCTGGCGGTGCGCCGCATGGTCGGGCAATTGTTCCCCGAAGACCAGATCCCGCTGGCGGTGCTGCATCTGCAGGCGCTGACCATGCAGCAGGCGGCCGCCGCCAAGTGCCGCGAAGGCTTCTTCACCGAGGCGTTGCCCCTGGCCGAGGACGCCACCAACCTGGCCCGCGACCTGGCGGAAACCGCCCCTGAACAATATGCCCTGTTCCTGGCCCAGTCCCTGGCCGCTTTGGCCGGGCGCCTGCACGAAGCCGGCGCCCACGAACTGGCGCTGGAGCCGGCGGTGGAAGCGGTGGGCAGCCTGCAGGAACTGGTCAAGGTCGATCCGGCCGGCGCGCTGGAACCGCTGGTGCCGACGCTGGACACCTTCATTTCCATCCTGAATGTGCTGGGCCACGAACAGCAGGCCCAGACCATCAAGGGTGAACGCGACAAGCTGGCTCAGGCTTTGGAGCTGATGCAGGGGTCGGCGTAAGCCGGCATCTTAAAGCCTGCGCGGCGATTGAGCGGGCCCGGTACGGGGCGTGCAGACAAGCTAGCAATGCTGTCCGGCGACCCAGCCGGACGACCATGCCCATTGGAAATTATAGCCGCCCAGCCAGCCGGTGACGTCCACCGCCTCGCCCACGAAGAACAGGCCGGGATGGGCCTTGGCTTCCATGGTCTTGGATGACAGGCCGTCGGTGTCGACGCCGCCCAGGGTGACTTCGGCGGTGCGCCAGCCCTCGGTGCCGGCCGGCTTCAGGCTCCAGGCGTTGACCATGCGGCCCAAATCCTGCAACGCCTTGTTGGCCAGTTCGGCCATGGGCTTTTTGCCGATGCCGGCCCGTTCGGCCAGGGAATCGGCCAGTCGTGCCGGTAGCATTTCCGCCAGCACCGTCTTGGCTTCGGCTTTGGGGCGTTCGGATTTGCGTTCGATCAGCCGGGCGGCGACGTCCAGGTCGGGAGCCAGGTTGACCAGGATGTCCTGACCTTCGCGCCAATAGGACGAGATTTGCAGGATGGCCGGCCCCGACAGGCCGCGATGGGTGAACAAGATGGCTTCGCGGAAACTGATCTTGCCGCAGCGGGCGACACCGTCCACGGCGATGCCGGTCAGCGCCCGCATGAAATCCAGGTCGGCGGCGGTGAACACCAGCGGCACCAGGGCCGGGCGCAGTTCGGTGACCGCCAATCCGTAATCGCGGGCGACGCCGTGGGCGAAGCCGGTGGCGCCCAGCTTGGGAATGGACAGGCCGCCGGTGGCCACCACCATGGACGGCGCGGTGAAGGTGCCGGCATCGGTGGTGACGCTGTAAGGCCCCGATCCGATGATCTGGCCCACCTTGACGTCCAGCTTGAAGGTCACCGACCCGGCGCCGCATTCGTCCAGCAGCATGTTCAGGATCAAGGCCGACGACTGGTCGCAGAACAGTTGCCCCAGGTCGCGTTCGTGGAAGGCGATCTTGTACTTGTTCACCAGATTGATGAAATCGGCTTGGCTGAACCGCTTCAGCGCCGACTTGGCGTAATGGGGATTAGCCGACAGATAGCGGTCGGGGGCGATGTTGCGGTTGGTGAAGTTGCACCGTCCGCCGCCCGAGATCAAAATCTTCGCCCCGGCCTTTTCGCCATGGTCCAGAACCAGAACCTTGCGGCCGCGTTGTCCGGCTTGGGCCGCGGCCATCAGGCCGGCGGCGCCGGCACCGATGATGATGACGTCGTATTGCATGGCGCCGCTTATAGCCTATCGGGCGCCATCACCAACACATTTCAATCATCGTCGTCGGTGGGGTCCAGGTCCTTGGGGCGGATGAAGTCCACCAAGGTGCATTTGTTGGCGTCCAGTTCCGGCCAGTGGGGCACGCTGCTGTCCAGAATGGTCAGGGCGCCTGTGGGGTACTTGGCTTCCAGCCTTTCCAGCCCCGCATGGTCGCCATGGCCGCCGCACAAGGCCAGGGCCAGCTTTTCCAGGCCGGGATTGTGGCCGATCAGCAGCACCGAGTTCAGGTGCCCGTCCAGGCGCTGCAGCCGGTGCAGCAGGTCGGATCGACTGGCTTCGTAGATGCCGTCTTCAAAGCTGACGGGGACCCCTTGCAGGACCGGTTCCAGCAACTCGTAGGTGGACCGGGTGCGCAGCGCCGCCGAGCACAGCACCATGTTGGGACGGATGGAATGTTCGGTGAAATGCCGGGCCATGCGCTTGGCCGCCTTGCGGCCCCGGGCGTTCAACGGACGCTGGAAGTCGTCCAGGGCGACGTCGTCCCAGCTGGATTTGGCGTGGCGCAGCAAATAGATGCGTTTCATGGCATTGGTCCCGGTCTGAAATCTGGCCGCACTATGACCCGACAAATGCGGCGAAAGGATGAAGCATCCGTGACAGCCGGCCGGCGGGTCATGACAGGGGCGGGTTCAGCATATATAAAGGACGGGTATTCAGTTGGGAGAGACGCCTTGACCACCCTGCCGCAGGCTACCGAAATCCCCGTGATCGCCATGGACTCCAAGGATCGCTTCATCAATCGCGAACTGTCCTGGCTGGCTTTTAACCTGCGTGTCATCGAAGAGGCGGTCAACCATCATCACCCGTTGCTGGAACGTTTGCGCTTCCTGTCCATCTCGGCGTCCAACCTGGACGAGTTCTACATGGTGCGCGTCGCCGGCCTGAAGGGCCAGGTGGATGCCGGCGTCATGACCACCTCGGAAGACGGCCTGACTCCGGCCCAGCAGTTGAACGCCATCAATTCCATGGCGTCGGACCTGCTCAGGGCGCAAAAGGAATGCTGGGGGACGCTGCAGGTGGAACTGCGCGAAGCCGGCATCAGCGTCGTCGACGCCAAGGAACTGACCAAGACCGACATGAAGTGGCTGGAGCAGCGCTTCATGGAACACGTCTTCCCGGTGCTGACGCCCTTGGCCATCGATCCGGCGCATCCGTTCCCGTTCCTGCCCAATGCCGGCATCGCCCTGGTGCTGCACCTGTTCCGCCTGGATGACGGCGACGTGCTGCGCGCCCTGGTGCCGCTGCCGCCGCAATTGGAACGCTTCATCCGCCTGCCCGGCGAAGCCATCCGTTTCCTGCCGTTGGAAAAGCTGGTGGTGCTGTTCCTGGACCGCCTGTTCCCCGGCTTTCGCATGGAAGCCAGCGGCCTGTTCCGGGTCATCCGCGATTCGGAAATGGACATCGACGAAGAAGCCGAAGACTTGGTGCGCGTGTTCGAAAGCGCGTTGAAGCGCCGTCGCCGCGGCCATGTCATCCGTCTGACCTTCAGTTCGGGCATTCCCGAAGAGCTGAAGAAGCTGGTCATCTCGGAAATGCATGCGGTGGAAGGCGACGTCTACGAATTCGACGAGATGATCGGCCTGGTGGACACCAAGCAACTGATCGTCGACGAACGCCCCGATTTGCTGTTCCCGCCCTACAACGCCCGTTTCCCCGAGCGCGTCCGCGATTTCGGCGGCGACTGCTTCGCCGCCATCCGCAAGAAGGACATCGTCGTCCACCACCCGTTCGAAAGCTTCGACGTGGTGGTGCAGTTCCTGCGTCAGGCGGCGCGTGACCCCAACGTGGTGGCGATCAAGCAGACCCTTTACCGCACCAGCAAGGACAGCCCCATCGTCAAGGCGCTGATCGAGGCGGCGGAGGCCGGCAAGTCGGTGACCTGCATGGTGGAACTGAAGGCCCGTTTCGACGAGGAAGCCAACATCCGCTGGGCCCGCGATCTGGAAGCAGCCGGCGCCAACGTGGTCTTCGGCTTCATGGAACTGAAGACCCACGCCAAGATTTCCCTGGTGGTGCGCCGCGAAGGCGGCGGGCTGGTGTCTTACGTCCATTTCGGTACCGGCAACTACCACCCGATCACCGCCAAGGTCTACACCGACCTGTCGTTCTTCACCTGCGACGAGGATCTGACGCGCGACGCCAGCAAGGCGTTCAACTACATGACCGGCTATGCAGTGCCGGAAAAGATGGAAAAGCTGGCCATCGCGCCGTTGTTCCTGAAGAAGTCGCTGCTGGCCCAGATCGACAAGGAAATCGAGTTCGCCAAGGCCGGCAAGCCGGCGGCCATCTGGGGCAAGATGAATTCCCTGGTCGATCCCAAGCTGATCGACGCGCTTTACAAGGCCAGCCAAGCCGGCGTGCAGGTGGATCTGGTGATCCGCGGCATCTGCTGTCTGCGTCCCGGGGTGCCGGGCCTTTCCGAAAATATCCGGGTCAAGTCCATCGTCGGCCGCTTCCTGGAACATACCCGCGTGGTGGTGTTCGGCAACGGGGCGCGGCTGCCGTCGCGCCAGGCCAAGGTGTTCATTTCCTCGGCCGACTGGATGCAGCGCAACATGGATTGGCGGGTGGAAACCCTGGTCCCCATCGAAAACCCCACTGTGCATCGCCAGATCCTGGAACAGATCATGGTGGCCAACCTGAAGGACATGGCGCAAAGCTGGGTGCTGGGCGCCGACGGCGTCTATCGCCGGGTGTCGCCCGACGGGTCGGGCTTCTCGGCCCATACCTATTTCATGACCAATCCCAGCCTGTCCGGGCGCGGCAGCGCCGGCGACAAGGTGCGCACGCCCAAGCTGTTGTTGGACTAGGCCCATGAAGATCAAGCGCCGCCAAGAGCCGGTGGGCATCGTCGATATCGGGTCCAATTCCATCCGTTTGTGCGTCTATGACGGCGCCGCCCGCGTGCCGGTGCCGCTGTTCAACGAAAAGGCGGTCTGCGCCCTGGGGCAAGGCGTCGGACAGACTGGCCGGCTGAACCCCGAAGGGGTGGTGCGCGCCGTGGCGGCGGTGGGGCGTTTCGTGGCGCTGTCGCGCGCCATGGAGGTGGAGCGCCTGGACATCCTGGCCACCGCGGCGGTGCGCGACGCCGAGGACGGCCCGGCTTTCGTCGCCCAGCTGGAACAGCTGTACGACGTCGAGGTCAAGGTGTTGTCGGGCGGCCAGGAAGCCAAGGCGGCGGCCATGGGGGTGCTGTGCGGCACGCCTGACGCCGACGGCATGGTGGCCGATCTGGGCGGCGGTTCCTTGGAACTGGTCACCGTGCAAAAAGGCGATTTCGGTGACCACGTGACCATGCCGTTGGGGGTGCTGCGCATGGCCGAGGCGGCCGGCGACGACCGCGCCAAGGCCGACGCGTTCATCGAGGGCAACCTGAAGAAGGTCCGGTTCCTGGACCAGGGGCGGGGCAGGGCGCTTTACGCCGTGGGCGGCGCCTGGCGCGCCATCGCCCGCATCTGCATCAGCCAGACGCATCATCCGCTGACCGTCTTGGACAATTTCGCCATCGATCCCAAGGAAGCGCTGCGCATCCTGGACCTGATCGCCGTGCAAAGCAAAAAATCCATGGAAAAGGTGCCCGGCGTCTCCAAGAAGCGGGTGCCCAACCTGCCCATGGCGGCGCTGTTGCTGGATCGGGTGATCCGCGCCGTGCAGCCATCCAATCTGGTGTTTTCCATCTATGGCATGCGCGAAGGCCAGTTCTATAAACGCCTGCCGGAACGGCTGCGGGTTCAAGACCCGCTGCTGTCGGTGTGCCGGCAGATGGCGTTGATGAACGCCCGCTTTCCCGAACACGGCGATGAACTGATGGCGTGGATGGCGCCGCTGTTCCCCGACGAAAGCCCCCATGATGCCCGGCTGCGCCACGCCGCTTGTCTGGTGTCGGATATCTTTTGGAACGAACATCCCGATTATCGGGCCGAACAGGCGTTCCATCGCCTGCTGAAGCTGCCCTTCATGGGGGTTCCGCACCGCGACCGCGCCGCCATCGCCTATACGGTCTATCAGCGCTATCAGGGGGACGACGACACGCCCCACGCCCAAATGGCCATCGGCCTGTTGGACGACGACAGCCTGAAGCGCTGCCGGGTGACCGGTGTCGCCCTGCGTCTGGCCCACACCCTGTCGGGGGGCGCGCCGAACCTGTTGAAGCAGACCCGATTGCTGTTCGACAACGGCGACATCATCATCGAGGTTCCGGGCGCCAACCCGGCCTTCGCCATGGAAAACGACCGTACCTTCGACAAACTGGCCAAGGGACTGGATTGCGCCAACCTGGATTTCAGGAAGGTGTAGAGGGGGAGGGGATCAGCCGTTGCCGGCGATGTCTTCGTCCCACAATGCCGGTTTCTCGGCGATGAATCGGGTCATCAGGGCGACGCAATCGGCGTCGTCCAGCAAGGTGACCTGAACCCCGCGTTGGCGCAGGAAATCCAGGTTGCCGGCGAAGCTGCGGGCTTCGCCCACCACCACCCGGCCGACACCGAATTGCACGATGGTGCCGGCGCACATCATGCACGGCGACAAGGTGGTATAAAGGGTGACGGTGTCGTATCGCGGTCGCCGCCCGGCCTTCATGAAGCAATCCATCTCAC
Source organism: Magnetospirillum sp. 64-120 (assembly GCA_001898825.1). Taxonomy (GTDB): domain Bacteria; phylum Pseudomonadota; class Alphaproteobacteria; order Rhodospirillales; family Magnetospirillaceae; genus Magnetospirillum. The sequence goes on along the minus strand of MKVK01000014.1, from coordinate 180,017 downwards.
CGTGGGCGACGGGGTTGCCGTCCTGGACACGGCGATTGTGCCCCTGGGCGATGACCTGACCGTTTTCCACCATCACCGCCCCGATGGGAAGCCCGCCTTCGTCATAACTTTTTTGCGCTTGGGCCAAGGCCAGACGCATGAAGGCGTGGTCGTCATCCATCGTTTAGTCCAGTTCGACCGGGCTTGGAACGCAGGGGGCTTCGGCCGGTTCCATGGGAACCAGACGCAGCTTGCGGCCGTCGGTGCAAAAGCCCAAGGCCAGACGGCCGTGCTTCAGCGCCAGCGCATCCTCGCCGAACAGATCGCGGCGCCAGCCGTGCAGGGCGGGGACGTTGGCGTTGTCGTCGGCGGCGATGGCTTCGATGTCGGCGGAATTGGCCACCAGCTTGCTGGCCACGCCCTGGGCGTCGCACTTCATCTTCAGCAGCACCTTCAGCAGGTCCACCACCGGGCCCAGGCCACGGGGCAGTTCCACCCGTTCCGGCGGCTTGGGAATCTGGTCTTCCGGCAGCTTCAGGCCGCGTTGCACCGCGTCCAGGATGGCGGCGCCCATGCGGCCTTCCACCATGCCCTTGCCCAGTCCCCGGGTACGGGCCAGTTCGTCCACGCCGCTGGGATGGTGGGCGGCGATTTCCATCAGCGTTTCGTCGCGCAGCATGCGCTGACGCGGAATGTCGCGTTCCTGGGCCTCACGCTCGCGCCAGGCCGCCAGTTCCTTGAGAACAGCCAGGAATTTCGGGCTGGACGAGCGCGGCTTCAGGCGCTTCCAGGCGTTTTCCGGGTCGGTGCGGTAGGTGCAGGGATTGGCCAGTTCGGCCATTTCCTCGGAAAGCCACCCGATGCGGCCGTTCTTTTCCATCTTGCGCACCAGCTTTTCGTAAGCCACCCGCAGATGGGTGACGTCGGCCAGGGCGTACTGGATCTGCTTTTCTGTCAAAGGCCGCAAAGACCAGTCGGTGAAGCGCATGGACTTGTCGATGCGGGCCTTGGCCAGCTGGCTGGCCAGGGTTTCATATCCCACCGAATCGCCGAAGCCGCAGACCATGGCGGCCACCTGGGTGTCGAACAGCGGCGTCGGCACCGCGCCGGACAGGTGCAGGAAGATTTCCACATCCTGGCGGGCGGCGTGAAACACCTTCAGCACCGACGTGTTCGCCAGCAGGTCGAACAGCGGCGCCAGATCCATGCCGGGGGCCAGGGGATCGACGGCGCGGGCTTCGTCGGGGCCGGCCAATTGAACCAGACACAACTGCGGGTAATAGGTCTTTTCCCGCATGAATTCGGTGTCGACGGTGATGTAGGGGGCCGAGGAAAGACGCTGGCAGAAAGCGGCGAGTTCGGCGGAATCGGCGATCATAGGCATGGGTGCAGTGATACACCCAACGGCCTCTCTGGGCAAGGGCGCGCGTCCATGATCCTGTTGTTTGCGCGGGTGATTTTCCGGCGATAAATACAATCAAAAAGAGTTTTTCTTATCGGATAAAGTTGCGTTTAGGTGTACAAAGTTTCGTCAGTTCTTTTCATGGGGGTCGGAATGCAAAAGATAGCCGTTTCCAAGGCGCTTGTTGCCGCCTTCCTGGTCCTGGCCGTGTCGGCATGCAGCCGTCTGGCCGACAGTTATGAAATCAATCCCATTGTCACCGGACCCGACGGGGTTCAGGTTTCGGCTGACGGCAAGCAAAGTTTCAAGATGTTCAACATCGCCACCGACAGCTTGCCCGACGGCTGCGGCTATGCCTTGGCCGCCGCTGCCGGCACTGATTCCGAAGCCTGCCGCAACCGGCTGATGGATCATCTGGTCATGCTGTCCGACCAGCGTTGCGCCAATCACAAGGCCGCCATCGAGGCCAATGCCGCCGGGACCAATTTCGCCTTTTCCAGCCTGACCACGCTTTTGGGTGGCGCGGGTGCCATCGTCACCGGCGCCGACGCCGCCCGCGCCCTGGCCGGTTCGGCGGGGGCGGTCAGCGGCGTGCACGCCAACTGGAACGAAAGCATCTATCAAAAGAACGTCGCCACCGCCATCGTCGCCAAGATCGACGAAAGTCGGCAAGCCACGCTTGAAAAGATGATGACCGCGCGGGCCAACCCCCAGGTGGTCTATTCGGTGGACGCCATGCTGGCCGACGTCTACCGCTACCATGACGCGTGTTCGTTCTATTCCGGTTTGATGAACCTGGGCAAAAGCGCGACGGCGCCGACCACCGCCGACGCGTTGCGGGGGCGTATCGCCAGCCTGCGTTCGCAGATCAAGGACAACAACGAACTGGCCGCCAACGGATCGAGCCAGCTGAAGAGCCAGCTGGAAGCCACCAATCAGGCACTGCTGAAGAGCATCAACCACCTGACCATCCAACTGGGCGTGGTGGAATCGCGTTCGGGTGTCGGCACCTCGGCGGCCGAGGCCAGCCCGACCTCGGATTCAGCCAAAACCAAATAACCGCTTTCCATCTTGACATTCCCCCGGTGGCGTGTGTTTTTTCCCGTTTCTCGCGCACGCACCGGGGATTTTTTTGACCATGCACCAATATCGTACGCACACTTGCGGCCAGCTTCGCGCCACCGATGCCGGCTCTGTCGCCCGCCTGTCCGGCTGGGTTCACCGCAAGCGTGACCATGGCAATCTGCTGTTCGTCGATCTGCGCGACCATTACGGTCTGACCCAGTGCGTGCTGGACATTTCCAGCGCCGTCTTCCAGACCCTGGAAAAGGCCCGCCCGGAAAGCGTCATCACCGTCACCGGCAAGGTGGTCAGCCGCACCGCCGACACCGTCAACCCGCGTCTGCCCACCGGCGAGATCGAGTTGCAGGTGACGGAAATCGAGATCCAGTCCATCGCCGACGTGCTGCCCATCCAGGTGGCCGGCGACCAGGAATATCCCGAGGACATGCGCCTGAAGTACCGCTTCCTGGATCTGCGCCGGGAAGACGTGCACGCCAACATGATGCTGCGCTCCAAGGTGATCGCTTATCTGCGCAAGGCCATGCTGGACCAGGGCTTCACCGAGTTCCAGACCCCGATCCTGACCGCGTCGTCGCCGGAAGGCGCGCGCGACTATCTGGTTCCCGCCCGTCTGCATCCCGGCAAGTTCTATGCGCTGCCCCAGGCGCCGCAGCAGTTCAAGCAGCTGCTGATGGTCGCCGGCTTCGACAAGTACTTCCAGATCGCGCCGTGCTTCCGTGACGAAGCCGGCCGCGCCGATCGTTCCCCTGGCGAGTTCTATCAGCTCGACTTCGAGATGAGCTACGTGACCCAGGATGACGTCTTCGCCGCCATCGAACCGGTGCTGGAAGGCGTGTTCAAGGAATTCGGCAACGGCCGCAAGGTGACGCCGGCGCCGTTCCCGCGCATTCCTTATGCGGAATCCATGTTGAAGTACGGTTCGGACAAGCCCGACCTGCGCAACCCCATCGAGATCGCCGACGTCACCGAGCCGTTCCGTGGCTCGGGCTTCGGCCTGTTCGCCAAGTTGGTGGACAAGGGTGCCGTGGTGCGCGCCATCCCGGCCCCGGGTGCCGCCAACCAGCCGCGTTCGTGGTTCGACAAGCTGAACGAATGGGCGCGTGAAAACGGTGCCGGTGGTCTGGGCTATATCCAGTTCGCCGCCGATGGCGCCAAGGGCCCCATCGCCAAGAACCTGGAACCCGAACGCATCGCCGCCATCAAGGAAGCCGCCAAGCTGAACGACGGCGACGCCGTGTTCTTCGCCTGCGACAAGGAACTGCCGGCCGCCAAGTTCGCTGGCCTGGTGCGCACCAAGATCGGCAACGACCTGGACCTGTTGGAAAAGGACATCTTCAAGTTCTGCTGGACCGTGGACTTCCCCATGTACGAGCTGAACGAGGAAACCGGCCAGATCGACTTCAGCCACAACCCGTTCTCGATGCCCCAGGGCGGCATGGAAGCGCTGGAGACCAAAGATCCGCTGACCATCAACGCCTATCAGTACGACATCGTCTGCAACGGCGTCGAATTGTCGTCGGGCGCCATCCGTAACCACCGCGCCGACATCATGATCAAGGCTTTCGGCATCGCCGGCTATGGCCCGGAAGTGGTGGAAGAAAAGTTCGGCGGCATGCTGAACGCCTTCCGTTACGGCGCGCCGCCACACGGTGGCTCGGCCCCTGGCGTGGACCGCATCGTCATGTTGCTGGCCGACCAGCCCAACATCCGCGAAGTGATCCTGTTCCCCATGAACCAGCAGGCCCAGGACCTGTTGATGGGCGCACCCGCCGAAGTGGACGCCAGCCGCTGGAAGGAACTGCACATCAAGCCGGACCTGCCCAAGCCGAAGAAGGAAGGCTGAGGGGCCGTCCGGTGATCGTCTTTTTCCATGGATTCGGGGCCACCGGTCAGGGCAGCGCCAAGGCTGCCCTGCTGCGCCAGCATTTCCAGGGAAAGGCTCAGGTGGTCACCCCCACTTATCCGTGCGGCGATCCCGACGCCACTTTTCGGCTGCTTTCCGAAACGGTGCGCTATCATGCCCGGGCCGGTCAGCCCTTGCTGATCGGGGGCATTTCGTTCGGCGGCTTTTGGGCGCGGCGGGTGGTGCAGGATTTTCCCGGTGCCGGTTTGTTGATGGTCAATCCGGCCTTGGACGGCGCGGCCACCTTGGCCCGCTATCAAGGGCCGAACACCAATTACGACACCGGGGAAACCTTCGTCGTCGGTCCCCAGGCCGTTGGCCGCGCCGCGATCCACGCTGTGGCCGAAGACCGGCCGGATTTGCCGGTGCTGGTGTTGTTGGCGTCCGACGACGACGTGGTGCCCCCCGGTCCGGCCCAGTCCGTCTTTGACGGGCGTGATAACGCCCGGGTGGTGGTGCTGGACCAATGCGGGCACCGTTTTTCGCGGTTTCCCGAAGTTCTGGACGACATCGCCGCCTTCCACGATTCTTTGGCCCCCTGGGATGGGGCCGGATAAAGAAAAGGGCCGGACGAGGAATCGTCCGGCCCTTATAGTTTGCGGTTCTTGGGAGACATCCTTCCCCGAAACTCAGGGGAAACGCCCACCGCCGCGAACCACTCGGCGAGGGGTCAACGTGTTAGTTCAGCGCCTTGGCGACCTTGGACCCGGTGGTCCGCCCGATGGCGTCACAGATGAAGCGGCCGGCATCGATCAGCTTGGCCAAGTCCACCCCGGTTTTGATGCCCATGCCGTTCAGCATGTAGACCAGATCCTCGGTGGCGACGTTGCCCGCCGCGCCCTTGGCATAGGGGCAGCCGCCCAAACCCGCCACCGACGAATCGACCACGGCGACGCCCTTTTCCATCACCGCCAAGATGTTGGCCAAGGCCTGGCCATAAGTGTCGTGGAAATGCGCCGCCAGCATGTCCACCGGCAGCAACGCCGCGACCGAGGCGATCATCGCCTGGGCCTTGACCGGCGTGCCGGTGCCGATGGTGTCGCCCAGCGAAATTTCGTAACAGCCCATGTCGGCCAGGCGCTTGGCCACCTGGGCGACGGCCAGGGGGGCGATCTCGCCTTCATAGGGGCAGCCCAGCACGCAGGACACATAGCCGCGCACCTTGATGCCCTTTGACCGGGCGTGGGCGATCACGGGGGCGAAGCGGTCCAGGCTTTCGGCGATGGAACAGTTGATGTTCTTTTGCGAAAAGCTTTCCGAGGCGGCGCCGAACACCGCGACTTCCTCGGCCCCGGCGGCCAGGGCGGCTTCCAGCCCCTGCATGTTGGGGGTCAGAACCGGATAGGACACGCCCGGTTTCCGGGTGATGGCGCCCAAGACCTCGGCGCTGGCGGCCATCTGCGGCACCCATTTGGGGCTGACGAAGCTGCCCGATTCGATGACCGGCAGACCGGCAGCGGTCAGGCGGTCGATCAGTGCGACCTTGACCTCGACCGAAACCGGCGTGGCTTCGTTCTGCAAACCGTCGCGGGGGCCGACCTCGACGATCTTGACGTGGGAGGGGATCATCGGCTGTTCCCTTTCTTCGTCATGCCCGCGCAGGCGGGCATCCAGGAGTCACGGAAAAATCGGGTGTGTTCCCCCTGGATTCCCGCTTTCGCGGGAATGACGGTTTTCTGATCAGGCTGCATCGGCGGCCTCGAAGGTGACCAGTTGCGCCCCGTCGGTGACCGGGTCGCCGGCGGCGAACAGCACTTCCTTGACCACGCCGTCGGCGGGGGCCTTGATGGCGTGTTCCATCTTCATGGCTTCCACCACCACCAGAACCTGGCCCTTTTCCACCTTGTCGCCAGCGTTCACCAACACCTGCACCAAGGTGCCGGTCATGGGGGCGGCCAGCGATCCGCCCACTTCGGCGTCCTGGTCGGCGGCCTTGGCCGAGGGATCGTCCAGCTTCAGCTTCCAGGCATGGCCGGCTTCCAGCACGGTGATGTCGAAGCCCTGGATGACCACGGTGGCGCTTTTGCGTTCGCCGTTGATTTCGGCGGTGATCACCCGGCCCGACCGGCTGGCGCCACGCACCACGCAGCGCCCATCGCCGATTTCCATGTCCCAACCATTGGCTCGGAAATGGACCGAGGTCAGGCGCAGGGTCTCGCCGTCGATCAGACGGAAATCGTGGTGGTTGTCGTCGTTCATGCGCCAACCATTGGTCAGCCGCCACGGCGAATGCGGGTCGTCGCGGCGGCCCGGCTGTTGGGCGCGGTCCATCAGCAGCGCGGCGGCAGCAAAGGCCAAGGCGTTGTCGGGCACGGCACCGGTCGGCTTCATCAGGTCATCGCGATGACGGCCGATGAAGCCGGTATCCACCTGGAAGGCGGCGAAGGCCGGATGGCCGGCGATGGCCGACAAAAAGCCCACATTGGTGGTCATGCCGGCGATGTGGTAATCGGCCAAGGCCCGGCGCAGGCGCCTAAGCGCCCGGTCGCGGTCTTCGTCCCAGACGATCAGTTTGGCGATCATCGGGTCGTAATAGGCGGTGACGCTGTCCCCCTGGCGCACGCCGGTGTCGACGCGCACATGCTGGTTTTCGGCCGGCGGCGCCAGATGCACCAAGGTGCCGGTGGCGGGCAGGAAGTCGCGATCGGCATCCTCGGCATAGATGCGGGCTTCGAAGGCGTGACCCTTGCGCACCAATTCGTGCTGGCCCAAGGGCAGCGGACGGCCGCTGGCCACCAGCAACTGCCATTCCACCAGATCCTGGCCGGTGATCATCTCGGTCACCGGGTGTTCCACCTGCAGGCGGGTGTTCATTTCGATGAAATAGAACTGGCCGTCCTGGTACAGGAACTCGACGGTGCCGGCGCCCACATAATTGACCGCCTTGGCGGCGGCGACGGCGGCTTCGCCCATGGCTTGGCGGATTTCGTCGGCCAGCATGGGGGCGGGGGCTTCCTCGATCACCTTCTGGTGGCGGCGCTGGATGGAGCAATCGCGTTCGAACAGATAGACGCCGTTGCCCAAAGCATCGCAGAACACCTGGATTTCCACATGGCGCGGATGGTCCAGGTAACGTTCCAGCAGCAGGGAATCATCGCCAAAGGCGGCCTTGGCTTCGCGCTTGGCGCCACGGATGGCGTCCAGCAGTTCGGACTCGGCGGTGACCACGCGCATGCCCTTGCCGCCGCCGCCGGCCGACGCCTTGACCAGCACCGGATAGCCCATCTTGTTGGCGGCAGCGACCAGTTCGGCCTCGTCCTGGCCCTGTCCGTGATAGCCGGGCACCAGCGGCACGCCGGCGGCGTCCATCAGGCGCTTGGATTCTGCTTTCGAGCCCATGGCGCGGATGGCGTCGGCGGGCGGGCCCATGAAGACGATGCCGTTCTTGGCACAGGCTTCGGCGAAATCGGCGTTTTCCGACAAGAAGCCATAACCGGGATGCACCGCCTGGGCGCCGGTCCGCTTGGCGGCTTCGATGATACGCTCGGCCCGCAGATAGCTTTCGCCGGCAGGCGCCGGGCCGATCAGAACCGCTTCGTCGGCCATGGCCACGTGCATGGCATTGGCATCGGCCTCGGAATAGACGGCGACGGTGCGGATGCCCAGGCGCTTGGCGGTGCGCATGACGCGACAGGCGATTTCGCCGCGATTGGCGACAAGAATCTTGTCAAACATTTCAGTGTCCCCCCAACCATGTGGGTTTGCGCTTTTCCAGGAAAGCCCGCACGCCTTCGCGCCCTTCGTCCGAGGCGCGGATGGTGGCGATGCGATGGGCGGTCCAGTCGCGCAAATCGTCGTTCAGTTCGTCTTCGGTGGCGCGCACCGCCAGTTCCTTGGCGGCTTGCATGGCCTGGGGGCCGTTGTTCGACAACGCCTTGATCCAGCGGTCGCGGACTTCCGCCAATTGCTCGGCGGACACCACTTCCGACACCAGGCCCAGTTCGCAGGCCTTGGCGGCATTGAAGGTCTCGGCGGTCTGGAAGTAACGCCGCGACGCGCGCCCACCGATGGCGCGAACCACATAAGGGCTGATGACGGCGGGGATCAGACCCAGCTTGACTTCCGACAGGCAGAAACTGGCGGTATCACTGGCGACCACCATGTCGCAGCACGCCGCCAGACCGACGCCGCCGCCATAAGCCGGGCCTTGCACCACGCCGATCACCGGCTTGGGGGAACTGTCGATGGTGGCCATCAGCTTGGCCAAGGCCCGCGAATCGGCCAGGTTCTGCGCCAGGTCGTATTCGGCCATGCGCTTCATCCAATTGAGGTCGGCGCCGGCGGAAAAGCTTTTGCCGGTGCTGTCCAAAACGATGATGCGGGTGGCCGGATCAACGACGGCGGCTTCGAACGCCTGGGTCAGTTCGGCGATCAGCAGGTCGTCGAAGGCGTTGTGGCGCTCGGCCCGGTTCATGGTGATGAAACGGGTGGGGCCGTCATTGCGGATGATCAGGGAATCGCTCATGGCCGTCACATCCGGAACACGCCGAACTTGGTCGGCTTGATGGGGGCGTTCAGCGAAGCGGAGATACCCAATCCCAGCACCATGCGGGTGTCGGCCGGGTCCACCAGACCGTCATCCCACAGACGCGCCCCGGCGTAATAGGGGTGGCCCTGGTGTTCGTACTGGGCGCGCACCGGGGCCTTGAAGGCCTCGATCTCGTCGGCGGGCCAGTCCTGGCCCTTGGCGGCCATGGAATCCTTCTTGATCTGGGCCAGCACACCGGCCGCCTGTTCGCCGCCCATCACCGAGATGCGGCCGGTCGGCCACATCCACAACATGCGTGGCTGGAAGGCGCGGCCACACATGCCGTAATTGCCGGCACCGAAGGACCCGCCGATCAGCATGGTGAACTTGGGCACGTTGGCACAGGCGACAGCGGTGACCATCTTGGCGCCGTCCTTGGCGATGCCACCCGATTCGTATTTGCGCCCGACCATGAAGCCGGTGATGTTCTGCAAGAACACCAGCGGGATGCCGCGCTGGGCGCACAGCTCGACGAAATGGGCGCCCTTGACGGCGCTTTCCGAGAACAAGATGCCGTTATTGGCGACGATGCCCACCGGATAGCCCCAGATGCGGGCGAAGCCGCAGACCAGGGTCTGGCCATAGAATTGCTTGAACTCGTCGAAACGCGAACCGTCGACGACGCGGGCGATGACTTCGCGCACGTCATAGGGCTTGCGCGGGTCGGCGGGGATGATGCCGTAAATCTCACGCGGGTCGTAAAGCGGTTCTTCCGGGGTGGCGATATCCAGGGATACCGGCTTGGCCCGGTTCAGGTTGCCGATGACACGGCGCGCAATGGCCAAGGCATGGCCGTCGTCCAGGGCGTAATGGTCGGTGACCCCCGAGATGCGGCAATGCACGTCGGCGCCGCCCAGATCCTCGGCGGTGACGATCTCGCCGGTGGCGGCTTTGACCAAGGGCGGGCCGCCCAGGAAGATGGTGCCCTGGTTTTTCACGATGATGGATTCATCGCTCATGGCCGGGATATAGGCGCCGCCCGCCGTGCACGAGCCGTGCACCACGGAAATCTGCGGAATGCCTTCCGCCGACATTTGCGCCTGGTTATAGAAAATGCGGCCGAAATGTTCCTTATCGGGGAAGACTTCGTCCTGCTGCGGCAGGTTGGCGCCGCCCGATTCCACCAGATAGACGCAAGGCAGGTTGTTCTCGCGGGCGATTTCCTGGGCCCGCAGATGTTTTTTCACCGTCATCGGATAGTACGACCCGCCTTTGACGGTGGGGTCGTTGGCGACGATCATGCATTCCTGGCCCTGGATCGCGCCGATGCCGGTGATGATGCCGGCGGCGGCGATGTCGCCGCCATACATGCCGTGCGCCGCCAGTTGCGACAGTTCCAGGAAGGGCGAGCCGACGTCGAGCAGGCGGCGGATGCGTTCGCGGGCCAACAGCTTGCCGCGGCCTTCATGGCGGTCGCAGGCGGCCTTGCCGCCGCCTTCCTTGATCTTGGCCACCACGTCGCGCATGTCGTCCACCACCTTCGAGGTCGCCTCGAAATTGGTGCGGAATTCTTCCGAACGGGTGTTGATGGTGCTTTTGATGACGCTCATCACTTGGTCTCTTCGAACAATTCGCGGCCGATCAACATGCGGCGGATTTCCGACGTGCCGGCGCCGATCTCGTACAGCTTGGCGTCGCGCAGCAGGCGGCCAGTGCTGTATTCGTTGATGTAACCGTTGCCGCCCAGGGTCTGGATGGCTTCCAGGGCCATCCAGGTAGCCTTCTCGGCGGTGTACAAGATGACGCCGGCGGCGTCCTTGCGGGTGGTCTGGCCTTTGGCGCAGGCCTTGGCCACCGCATAGGCATAGGCGCGGCAGGCGTTCATGGTGGTGTACATGTCGGCCAGCTTGCCCTGCATCAGCTGGAAGGTGCCGATGGGCTGGCCGAACTGCACGCGTTCATGCAGGTAAGGAACCACCACGTCCATGCAGGCGCGCATGATGCCGATGGGGCCGCCGGCCAGCACGGCGCGTTCGTAATCAAGGCCGCTCATCAGCACGTTGACGCCCTTGCCGACAGTGCCCAGGACGTTTTCTTCGGGGACTTCGCAATCCTGGAACACCAGCTCGCCGGTGTTGGAACCGCGCATGCCCAGCTTGTCCAGCTTTTGCGCCACCGAAAAGCCCTTGAAGCCCTTTTCGATGATGAAGGTGGTCATGCCCTTGGGGCCGGCATTGGGATCGGTCTTGGCATAGACCACCAGGGTGTCGGCGTCGGGGCCGTTGGTGATCCACATCTTGGTGCCGTTCAGGATGTAGCGGTCGCCCTTTTTCTCGGCCCGCAGCTTCATGGACACCACGTCGGAACCGGCATTGGGTTCGGACATGGCCAGCGCGCCGATATGTTCGCCGGAAATCAGCTTGGGCAGGTACTTGCGCTTTTGCGCTTCGTTGCCGTTCCTGCGGATCTGGTTGACGCACAGGTTGGAGTGCGCCCCATAGGACAGCCCGACCGAGGCCGAGGCGCGGCTGATTTCTTCCATGGCGATGACGTGTTCCAGGTACGACATGCCGGCGCCGCCGTATTCTTCCTCGACGGTGATGCCCAAGAGGCCCATGTCGCCCATCTTGCGCCACAAATGGTTGGGGAATTCGTTGCTGCGGTCGATTTCGGCGGCCAGCGGCGCGATCTCGGCTGCCGCGAAGGCTTCCACCTGGTCGCGCAGCATCTCGGCGGTTTCACCAAGGTCGAAATTCATGGTGGCGGTGAACATGGACGGCTCCCGTTGGTCTTTGTCTAAAAACGAACATACGTTTTTTTAATCGCGGTGCAAGTGGCTTTTGCGTCACCGACCAGCATGGCACGAATTAATGGGGCAGGGACGACAAGAAGCGGTCCATCCACGGCCGGTCGTTGCCCAGGGCCTGGGTGATGGCGTCTTGCACCGGGGGCTGCATGACCTCGCGGAAAAGCTTGCGCGAGGACGGGTTCAGGGTGATCACCTTCATGCGCTTGGTCAGGCCCAGCAACCCTTGTTCCGACCCGTCCATGCGGTTGGCCATCTGTCGTCCGGCCTCCAGGGCGCGCTGGGCGGCACGCTGCACCAAGGCCTGGTCATCGGCGGGCAGGGCGGTCAGGCGGGCACTGTTGAACACCCAGACATAGGGCGAATACAGCACGTTCAGCACGGTGGCGTTCTTTTGGACGTTGTCGAAGCCGCTGGCCATGATGACCGCCGGCGGGCTGAACTGGCCATCCAAGGCCCCGGTGGACAGCATGGCCAGAACGTCACGCGACGAAACATCGACGGGCCGCGCCATCACCGCTTCGATCATGGCGTTCAACGGGGTGAAGCCGGGAATGGCCCGCAGCCGCATGCCCCACATGTCGTCGGGGGTTTCGACCTGGCGATCCAGGTTGGTCAAGACATGGAAACCGCCGGGATCGGCGAAGCCCAGCAGGGTCAGCTTGGTGCGCGCCTTGAAGTCCTCGGCCATGGCGGCACCGAACGGCCCATCCAGGGTGGCGTGGGCGTCGGCGATGGTGTCGAAGGCGAAGGGCAACTGGGTGACCATCAGTGGCGGATACAGCGCGGTGACGCCGCCCACGGTGACCAGGGCCGATTGAATGACGCCCTTTTCCGCCAAGGCGGTCATGTCACGGTTGCCGCCCAGGATGCCGTCGGGGAAGATTTCCACCTCAAGGCGGCCGTCGCTTTCACTGTTCAGGATGCGACGGAATTCCTCGGCCACCGCCGCAACCGTGTCGCTGGTCGGATCTTGCGGTTGGGCGTGGGCCAGGAAGATCTGGGTCTTTTGGGCCCAGGCCGGCTGGGCGGCCAACAGCAGCAGACCAAGGATCGCAAGCATTCTGGTCATCAGCCGATCCGCCTATTTCTTGTCGAAACGCAACACACCGTCCCAGCTTCCGGCCCGGTCGGCGGTCAGGTTGTGCAGGTAAAGAGCGGCCGCCTTGTCGTCGGGATTGCGGGCGGCGTAGTCCTGGAAGGCGTGTTGGGCGTCTTGCCAGCGGCCATCCGTCACCGCGTCGACGGCCTGGGACCACAGAACCACATCCGCCGTTTGCGCCAAGCCCTCGCCCAGCAATTCATGGACATCCATGGGCAGGCTGGTGCCCACCACCAGCACCCGCCCCATGGGACGCAGGGTGAAACGCCCGGTTACCGCCCGGGCGACGTCGCCGGTGACCAGAAGCTGGGTGCCCAACTGCTTGTTCAGGCTTTCCACCCGTGACGCCAGGTTCACCATGGCGCCCAGGGCGGTGTATTGCATGCGGTCGCTGGCGCCCACGTTGCCCACCACGGCGGTGCCGGTATGCAGGCCCATGCGCGTTTTCAGGCCGACGCCGTCCTTGGCGGCCAGAAGTGCGGCGTCGCGGCAGGCCAGCATGGCGCGACACGCGTTGGCCACATGGTCGTCATCGTCCAAGGGCGCGTTCCACAGCGCCATCACCGCGTCGCCGATATATTTGTCGATGGTGCCGTGATGGGCGTGGATGGCACTGGACATCAAGTTGAAGTAATCCGACAGCCAATGCAGCACCTGTTCCGGCGCCATGGATTCGGTGGCGGCGGTGAAGCCCTGCAGATCGGTGAACATCACCGTCAACGGCCGACGTTCGCCGCCCACCGTGGTGCCGATCCCCGATTGGATGATGGAGTGGACCAGACTTTTCGGCACATAGGTGCCGAAACTGGCCAGACCGGCTTTCATGGACGAGATGGCGCTGGCCAGTGAATCGATTTCCAGAACCGGCGAGATGACCTTGACCGGTTTGTCCAGCTCGAAGCGACGGATGCGTTCGGTTTCGCCGATCAGCGCGTGGATGGGACGCACCAGCATGCGGGCCGTCCACAAGATGGCCAGACCGGCCAGCAGCAGGAAGGCGGCCCCGGCCAGCAGGATCAGCTTGCTGGCTTCCTTGACCGGACCGGTGAAGTCGTCTTCGTCCACCACCACGCCGATGGTCCAAGTCGACCCGAAACGGTTGGCGAAGGGGGTGAAGCGGGCGATCCAGGTCGAATCCATGCCTTGCGGCTGAAAGCTCATCAGGTTGGTTTTCTGGATGCGCCATTGGTTCACGGCGGCGGCGATCACCGGGTCCTTGGCGGCGGCACCGTCGGGAACCAGCACGTCGCCTTGGGCGGTCCGGGTCAGGATGGACTCGATGTCGGGGTGTCCGATCAACCGCCCCTGGGCATCCAGGATGAACACCTTTCCCGACGTGCCCACCTTTTGCTCTTGCAGGAAAGCCGACAACGCCGACAACGTCATGTCGGCGGCGAACACCGCCAGCCGGGCGCCATCCGAGGTGGTCAGCCGCCGCGACACGGTCAGGCCGGCCTGCTGGGTGCTGGAAAACTGATAGACGTCGGACAGGGCGATGCCGTCTTGGCGCAGCGTGCCCCGATACCAGGGCCGTTCCCGCGGGTCATAACGGGTCGGCGCCCGTTCGATGCCCACCACCTTGCCCCACTTGGCCAGGTACAAAATGGTTTCTCGCCATTGCCCCGAGGCGCCTTCCACCGTGCGCATGACCCATTTGGCGCCATCGGGTGGGGTGCCGCCCATGGGGCTGATGAAGGGATCGACCTTGGTGGGGCGCAGGATCTGGAAAAAGGCGCCGTCTTCGTGCAGGCCGTAATAAAGGCTTTGCACCCCGGGCAATTGCTGCAGTTGTTCCATCATCGGGCGCAGCAATTCGGGCTGGCGCAGTTGGCCTTGCTGGCTTTTGCCGAAGGCCACCGCCATGTCCACCGCCTGGGCCATGCCGTCCAGCACGGCGCCGACCTTGGAATTGACCAGCCGGGCCGACAGTTCCATGGATTGTTCGGCGGTTTGCCGGGCCAGATGGGCGTTGCGGCTGTAGATGAAGCCGATCATCGCCACGGAAAGCGGCACCACGATCAGCAGGAAAATGACGGTGATGCCAACGCGCAGGCGGACCCGGATGCGATCCATATCCATTTCCCAATTAAGGTTATTAGGAAGAATGGACTGAATCGAAAGTATGTAAAGTGAAAACCGTATTGAAGGTCCTGTCGCAACCGGAAGTTTGTTGCCTGCCAGAGACCCGTGTTGAACCGCTCCCGGATGGTTTGGGGAAGCAAAATCTAGGCGGGGCTGCCCGCCTTGCGACCGATGAACACCCCCTCCATGAACGGCCCGCCGCCGCCCTGGGCGGCAACGTCCATATAGGCGGCGAACGGCGCCACGTGGGTATCGTAAAGCGCCAGCAGTTCGTCGTCGAAGTTCATGCAGTATTTAAGGTGATTTCTAAAGTACAGGGTAAAATTAAAAACCCTATCTTTTGGGATCATGCCATTGTGAAATGCGGCGAAATGGGCATTTGGGTAAAAGTCCATTTCGATATCATGGCGACGTGACCAGACAATCATCTCGTGTGGGTTGAAAAGATGCTTGTCTTCGCTGTTGGCCTTGTCGATGTCGCGGCGATGATAGAACGTCATGCAGTCGGCCATGGCCTGGAACCGGGCGCACTGTTCCGGGCTCATGGCGCCGTTATGGGTCTGCACCGCCACATGCGCCAACATTCCCATGGTCAACATGCCGGTACAGGGTTCCAGGAAGACGATGAAGCCGCCGGGAGCCAGGGCACGGGAGATGTCGGCCAGGAACTTGTCGACGTCGACCACATGATGGAGCGCCGCATTCAACAGGACCGCCGACAGCGACCCCGGCGGAAAACGTCCCAGATCCTCGCCCATCAAGGTCGCGTAATCGACACGGCCGGCATCGACCCTGCCGATTTTCCTGGCGGTGATCTTCAGGAAACTTGGCGAGCAATCGGTGAGCAGCAGATGCTCGAAGGCGGACGAGCGCGCCAGCCCCAGCGACAACCGTCCGGTCCCGCAACCGATTTCCAGGGCGGTGCCGCGAAAGTCGTAGCCATGGTGGCGCAACAAATTGACCGCGCCCAACCCTTCGCGCACCATGGTTTCGTCGATGCCGTACTGCGCGTCGTACGCGCCTTCATCGGTGTCGTAGCGCCTTGGCGGCGAAATCTCGCGATAGAAATCCAACAGCGGCAGGTCGTTCAACCACGTATCGAGTGACAATTCTGTCACGGGTACCCCCCAGGGCTTAACTTTGTGTGCGGGGCGATCCTAGCAGGATTTCTTGCCTTTCAAACTATTATGTCCACGGCTTAACGCAACCGAAAGTTTGTGGCCAACTGGTTGTCGGGAACCAGGCCCCGCAGCACCATGTCGCAATAGACCTGGGCCACATCCTCACGCGAGAGACGGCCCGAGGGGCGGAACCAGGTGCACACCCCGGTCAGCATGGCCAGGATGCCATAGGCCGCCACGGCGATGTCGGGGATTTGGAACAGACCCTGATCGCGGCCTTCCTGCAAGATGGCCATCAGATGCTTTTCGTACTGGCGGCGCAGGCCGACGATGTCCTCGTAATGATTGGGGTCCAGGCTGCGCAGTTCCGAGGCGCCGATGAACACTTCGCGCTTCCTGAGGATGTGGTAGGTGACGTGGAAGACGATGAAGGCCTTCAACCGCTCCACCGGTCCCTGATCCGCCACTTTGGCCTCGGCCTTGCCCAGTTCGGCGAACAGGTCGTCCATGTGGGTCTTGATCAGATCGTAAAGCAGGTCTTGCTTGGTGCTGATGTGGTTGTAAAGCGACCCCACCTGCACGCCCACTTCGGCGGCCAGTTGGCGAAGCGTCATCGCCTCGTATCCATGTTCATGGATCAGCTTCAGGCCGGCCTTGCGGATGGCTTCCATGGTCTTGGGGCCGTGCGACCCGACGGTACGTGCCATAAGGGGGATTTCCAAAGAAACGAACAAGCCCTCGTATATCCGCCCTTGGCCGTACTTGTGCAAGGGGCTTCGTGGGGGTGTGCGTATCATAGCGCGCCGCAAAGACGTGGTTGACCCGTAAAAAGCGTGGGACTAGGGTGCTATGACTTTTGGGGTGGCAGGTATGTTGGCTCTGCAATTTGTTCCAGACTTGCGCACGATCTTGGTGATGACCATCTTCGTCTTCGCCACCCAAGGGTATTTCTTGTATCAGTTGTATAGAATCAAGCGTCGGCCGGCCTTCGCCTTGCTGGCCTGGGGGTGCGTGACCTTCGCCTTGGGGTTCGTCGGCTATTTCCTGCGCCCCTATGTGGGTATGAACCTGATCACCGTGGTGGTCGCCAACCTGATGATCCTGGCCTATCCGGTGTTTCTGCTGGCGACCTTGATGCAGTGCCATGGGGTGCCCAGGCCGATCCGCGCTTGGTGGTGGGGGGCGCCGGGGCTGGTGCTGCTGGCGGTGGTGGCGTTCATCCACATGCAGGATAACCTGTTCGTGGTGGTGGTGGCCTCGGCCATCAACGGTCTTTATTATCTGTTCATCGCGGTTTTCGTCGCCCGCAACCTGCCGCTGGGCGAACCCAGCATGCGCCTGACCTTGGTGTCCAACGTGCTGTTGGCCGCCACCTTGTTCGGGCGTGCTGCGGTCGCCTGGGTGATGTTGCACAACCTGGCCCCGACCCAGGCGCAGCCGACCGTGGCGGTGTGGCTGTCCTACACGCTGATGATCGCCTTGTTCTGTTTGTCGGCGCAGATTTACGGGCTGCCACTGCAGGAATTCACCCGGTCCGAACGATCGCTGCGCCATCTGGCCTCGGTCGATCCGCTGACCGACGTGCTGAACCGTCGCTCGTTTTTCGAACAGGCGCAGGCCGTCACCGGGGGGATCTCGGTGTTGATGCTGGACCTGGACCGCTTCAAGTCCATCAACGACCGTTTCGGCCATGCCACTGGCGACCGGGTGATCGTTGCTTTCGCCCGTCTGCTGCGCGACGCCTTGCGTCGCGATGACTTGTTGGGCCGCATGGGCGGCGAGGAATTCGCCATTATCCTGCCGGGGGTCGACCGTGCCCAGGCGTTGGAGGTGGCCGAACGCATCCGCGCCGCCTGCGAAGCCGAGACGGTGACGTCGGACAGCGGTTTCTGCGTGCGGCTGACGGTCAGCATCGGTGTCGCCGAAGGCGATGGCGGGCAAGTCACCGATCTTTTGAAGCAAGCCGACCTGGCCATGTATCAGGCCAAGGAAAACGGCCGCAATCAGGTGGTGTGGGCCGGCCAGGAAAGCTGAATTTCCCTTTCCCCCCTCGTCAGCGGGCGCGGCAGGGATTATGTAAGGGGCCATGACCGCCATGCCCCAGACCACCACGCCCCTTTCCACCCCGGCCAAGGCCGGCTGCGTTCCCTTCCTGCCCATGTCGCGTGCCGAGATGGACGCTTTGGGCTGGGACCAATGCGACGTCATCGTCGTGTCCGGCGACGCCTATGTGGACCATCCCAGTTTCGGCGCCGCCATCATCGGCCGGCTGCTGGAAGCCCAGGGCTGGCGGGTCGGCATTATCGCCCAGCCCGATTGGAATTCCGCCGAACCGTTCAAGGTGCTGGGGCGTCCGCGCCTGTTCTGGGGCGTCACCGCCGGCAACATGGATTCCATGGTCAACCGCTATACGTCGGACCGGCGCATCCGTTCCGACGACGCCTATACCCCGGGCGGCGAGGGGGGCAAGCGCCCCGACCGCGCCGCCCTGGTCTATGCCCAGCGCTGCCGCGAGGCGTTCAAGGACGTGCCCGTGGTGCTGGGCGGCATCGAGGCATCCTTGCGCCGCATCGCCCATTACGATTACTGGTCCGACAAGGTGCGGCGATCCCTGCTGCTGGACGCCAAGGCCGACATCCTGGTCTATGGCAACGCCGAGCGCGCCATCGTCGAGATCGCCGCCAGGGCCGCGGCGGGCGAGGCGGTCAAGGCCATGAAGGACATCCGCGGCACCGCCACCATCCGCGACGCGGTGCCGGAAGGCTGGATCGTCGCCGATTGGTCGGACATGGACGACACGCCGCGCATCCCCAAGGGTGAACAGGTGGCGGTGCGTCTGCCGTCTTATGAAGCGGTGGCCGCCGACCCGCCGCTTTACGCCCATGCGTCGCGTGCCCTGCATCTGGAAAGCAACGCCTCCAACGCCCATGCCTTGGTGCAGCGCCACGGCGACAAGGAAGTGTGGATCAACCCGCCGCCCATTCCGCTGACCATGATGGAAATGGACGCGGTCTACGATCTGCCCTATGCCCGGGCGCCGCACCCCAGTTACGGCGAGTGCAAGCTGCCGGCGTGGGAGATGATCCGCTTTTCCGTCAACATCATGCGCGGCTGTTTCGGCGGCTGTTCGTTCTGTTCCATTACCGAGCACGAGGGCCGCGTCATCCAAAGCCGGTCCGAACGGTCGATCCTGCGCGAGATCGAAGCCATCCGCGACAAGACCAAGGGCTTCACCGGCACCATTTCCGATCTGGGCGGCCCCACCGCCAACATGTACCGGCTGGCCTGCAAGGACGACGACATCCAGGCCGTTTGTCGCCGCCTGTCCTGTGTCTATCCCGACATCTGCAAAAACCTGGACACCGACCATTCGTCCTTGATCCAGCTGTACCGCAAGGCCAGGGCCATTCGTGGCGTGAAGAAGATCAACATCGGTTCCGGCCTGCGCTATGACCTGGCGGTGAAAAGCCCGGAATACGTCAAGGAACTGGTCACCCACCATGTGGGCGGCTATCTGAAGATCGCCCCCGAACACACCGAAACCGGGCCGCTTTCGAAGATGATGAAGCCGGGCATGGGCGCCTATGACCGTTTCAAGCAGATGTTCGAGGCGGCGGCGCAGGCGGCGGGCAAGAAATATTACCTGATCCCCTATTTCATCGCCGCCCATCCCGGCACCAGCGACCAGGACATGATGAATCTGGCGCTGTGGCTGAAACGCAACGGTTTCAAGGCCGATCAGGTGCAGACCTTCCTGCCGTCGCCCATGTCGTTGGCCACCGCCATGTACCATTCGGGCAAGAACCCGCTGGCCCCGGTGCGGCATACCGGGACCGAGGACGTGGTCAGCGCCAAGGGCTTGAAACAGCGCCGCCTGCACAAGGCGTTCCTGCGCTATCACGATCCCGAGAACTGGCCGATCCTGCGCGAAGCCTTGAAGCGCATGGGCCGCGCCGACCTGATCGGGCCGGGCCAGCACCAGTTGATCCCCGGCGGAAACGGCCCGGCGACGAAAGGCGGCACCAGCTTTCGAACCCAGCACACGCGGGCCGAGTTCTCGCCGAAGCCCAAGCCCAAGCGGAACCGCTGATGGATTGGGACAATCTGCGCATCTTCCTTGAATTGGCCCGTGGCAAAAAGCTGATGGACGCCGCCGAGCGCCTAGGCATCGACTATTCCACCGTGTCGCGGCGCATCCGTCGGTTCGAGGCGGAACTGGGCACCCAATTGTTCGACCGCGACAATCAAGGGTATACGCTGACCGCCCAGGGGCAGCAATTGGTGGAATACGCCGAAAGCGTCGAATCCACCCTGCACCAGGCCCAGGAAAAGCTGACCGGCCACAACGCGGCGCTGTCGGGGCAGATTCGGCTGGCCTGTACCGAAGGTTTCGGCACCCAGTTCCTGGCCCCGCAACTGGCGCATTTCTGCGCGTTGCACCCCCATATCACCCTGGATTTGCTGCCGTTGTCCCGCTTCGTCAACCTGCCCAAGCGCGAAGCCGACATGGCGGTGACCATCGAACGCCCGGCCAGCGGCAATTGCGCGGTGGTCAAATTGTGCGACTACCATCTGCGCCTTTACGCCAGCCCGGCCTATCTGGACCGCCATGGGCCGTTGACCGGCACCGCCGAACTGACGGGCCATCGCTTCATCGGCTATGTGGACGACTTGGTGTTTTCCGAGGAACTGCGCTATCTGGAACAGATCGTGCCGGCGGAAAACGTCACCTATCGGTCCACCAACGTGGTGGCGCAAGCCTGGGCGGCGCGGGCGGGAACCGGTCTGGCGGTGCTGCCGTGCTTCCTGGCCTCGCCTTTTGCCGATCTGGTGCCGGTGCTGACCGATCAGGTGTTGTTCAAGCGCTCGTTCTGGCTGGTCGTCCCCGAGGAACGCCACGCCTTGGCCCGCATCAAGGCCCTACGCCAGTTCCTGAAGGACGCGGTGGAACGCAACCGCGCCTTCCTGATGGGCGACAGCCGCGACATGGTGACGCCCCCCTGACGCGGGCAAAAGAAAAGGCCCGGTGTTTCCACCGGGCCTTTCCGCTTTCCAGCCGGGGCCGGATTAGCGCGAATAGAATTCGATGACCAGATTGGGTTCCATCTGGCACGGATAGGGCACGTCCGACAGCTTGGGGGCGCGGATGAAGGTGCCCTTCATGTCCTTGTGGTCGATTTCGATGTAATCGGGAACGTCACGTTCCGGCGACTGGGTGGCTTCCAGGATGATGGCCAGGTCCTTGGACTTCTGCTTGACGCTGATCACGTCGCCGTCCTTGACCTGATAGGAAGCGATGTTCAGGCGCTTGCCGTTGACCTGGATGTGGCCGTGGTTGATGATCTGACGGGCCTGGAAGGGGCTGACGGCCAGCTTCATGCGATAGACGACGGCGTCCAGGCGGCGTTCCAGCAGGCCGATCAGGTTTTCCGAGGTGTCGCCACGGCGGCGCACGGCCTCGTCATACAGCTTGCGGAACTGCTTTTCCGAAATGTTGCCGTAGTAACCCTTCAGCTTCTGCTTGGCCATCAGCTGGGTGCCGAAGTCGGACGGCTTCTTGCGACGGGCGCCATGCTGGCCGGGCGGGGTTTCCTTGCCGCGAGCCAGCGGGCTCTTGCCACGGCCCCACAGGTTGACGCCCAGGCGGCGGTTGATCTTGAATTTCGCTTCAATACGCTTGGTCATGGTACTTCCTTTGGTCCCGGCTGGTGCCGGTTGGGGTTTGTCCCGATAGGCCTTGGTCCAGTCGCCTGGGGCGGGACGCGCAGCGCGCGCCCACGTTCTCGGGAATGAAAGGGGGCTTTTATACGCGGGCGGGGGTCCGTGTCAACGCTTGCGTCAAGATTTTGCTTGCCCGGTGCGCTTGCCTTTAGGGGGCGGCATCCGTAAACTTGCCGCCTTCGTTTCGCACTCTATGAATAAAGTGATCCATGGCCGAACTTCCGCCCGATATCGCCGCGCTCAGCTTCGAGGACGCGCTTTCCGAACTGGATGCCATCGTGCGCAAGCTGGAAACCGGCTCGACCAAGCTGGACGACGCCATCGGCGCCTACGAGCGCGGCGCACTGTTGAAGCGCCATTGCGAGGCCAAGCTGAAGGAAGCCCAGGCCAAGGTGGACAAGATCGTGTTGGGCGGTGACGGTTCCGTCGGCCTTGAACCCGCCGGCATCGAGTGAGCCGGGCCTTGTCCGACCGTCTGACGCAGGCCCTTGCCGCCGCTGCCGCTGCCGTCAACACCGAACTGGACCATCTGCTGCCCAGCGGCGACGCCCCCGAACACCGGGTGCACGACGCCATGCGCTATTCGGCGCTGGACGGCGGCAAACGGCTGCGTCCGTTCCTGGTGCTGCAGTCGGCGTCGCTGTTCAACGTTTCGCCGGCCGCCGCGCTTCGGGTGGGCTGCGCCTTGGAAATGGTGCATTGCTATTCGCTGATCCATGACGACCTGCCGGCCATGGACGACGACGATTTGCGGCGCGGCCGGCCCACCTGTCACCGTCAGTTCGACGAAGCCACCGCCATCCTGGCCGGCGACGCGCTTTTGACCCGTGCCTTCGAGGTTCTGGCAGCGGAAGCCACCCATCCCGATCCCGCCGTGCGCTGCGAACTGGTGTGGCAGTTGGCGCATGCGTCGGGCGGACAGGGCATGGTCGGCGGCCAGATGCTGGACCTGCAGGCCGCCAAGCTGGACATGGACGTGGCCGCCATCACCCGCCTGCAGCAGATGAAGACCGGCCGGCTGATCGGTTTCGGCTGCGAGGCAGGGGCGATTTTGGGCAAGGCGCCGGCGTCGCTGCGTCTGGCCTTGAAGAATTACGCCCATGACCTGGGGCTGGCCTTCCAGATCGCCGACGACCTGTTGGACGTCATGGGCGACGAGGCCCAGGTGGGCAAGAAGTTGGGCAAGGACGAAGACGCCGGCAAGGCGACCTTCGTGTCGCTGCTGGGCGTCGAGCGTGCCCACGCCCAGGCGCAATTGCTGGCCGAACAGGCCTGCCGCCATTTGGAACCCTTCGGCGATGCCGCCGAGTTGCTGCGACTGACCGCGTCCTTCGTGGTGACCCGCGGCGTGTAAGGAAGTGATGATGGATTCTGTTTCCGCCCGCCTGCTCGACAAGGTCGACTGCCCCGCAGACACCCGTGCTTTCTCGGCCGAGCAGTTGCGCCAGCTGGCCGACGAAGTGCGCCAGGAGATGATCGAGGCGGTGTCCATCACCGGCGGCCATCTGGGGGCCGGCTTGGGCGTGGTGGAACTGACCGTGGCGCTTCACCACGTGTTCGAGACGCCGCGCGACAAGCTGATCTGGGACGTCGGCCACCAATGCTATCCCCACAAGATCCTGACCGGCCGCAAGGACCGCATCCGCACCCTGCGCCAGGGGGGTGGGTTGTCGGGTTTCACCAAGCGCTCTGAATCCGAATACGACCCGTTCGGCGCCGGGCATTCCTCGACCTCGATCTCGGCTGGCCTGGGCATGGCGGTGGGCCGCGACCTGAAGGGCGAGGACTTCAACGTCATCGCCGTCATCGGCGACGGCGCCATGAGCGCCGGCATGGTCTATGAAGCCATGAACAACGCCGGTTCCATGGATTCGCGCTTGGTCGTCATCTTGAACGACAACGACATGTCCATCGCGCCCCCGGTCGGCGCCATGAGCGCCTATCTGTCGCGGCTGTTGTCGTCGCGCCCTTATCTGTCCATCCGTCACTTCGCCAAGGATCTGGCCTCGATGCTGCCGCCGCCCTTGGAACGCGCCGCCAAACGGGCCGAGGAATATGCCCGTGGCTTCGTGTCCGGTGGCGGTACGTTGTTCGAGGAACTGGGCTTTTATTACGTCGGTCCCATCGACGGACATAATTTCGACCACCTGCTGCCGGTTTTGAAGAACGTCCGCGATTCCCAGGACAACAAGCCGGTGCTGATCCATGTGGTGACGCAGAAGGGCCGGGGTTACGCCCCCGCCGAAGCCGCCGCCGACAAGTATCACGGCGTCGGCAAGTTTGATGTGGTCACCGGCGCCTTGGCCAAGCCCAAGGCGAACGCCCCCAGCTATACCTCGGTGTTCGCCCGTGGCCTGTTGGCCGAAGCGGCGGTGGATGACCGTGTCGTCGCCATCACCGCCGCCATGCCTGCCGGCACCGGCCTGGACAAGTTCGCCGAGAAGTATCCCGAACGCTGCTTCGACGTCGGTATCGCCGAACAGCATGCGGTGACCTTCGCCGCCGGTCTGGCCTGCGAAGGCTTCAAGCCGTTCTGCGCGCTTTATTCCACCTTCCTGCAGCGCGGCTACGACCAGTTGGTCCATGACGCGGTGCTGCAGAAGCTGCCGGTGCGTTTCGCCATCGACCGCGCCGGTCTGGTCGGCGCCGACGGCGCCACCCATGCCGGGTCGTTCGATCTGGCCTTTTTGGGGTGCCTGCCCGACATCGTGCTGATGAGCCCGTCGGACGAGGCCGAACTGATGCACATGGTGGCCACCGCCGCCGCCATCGACGACCGGGCCAGCGCCTTCCGCTATCCGCGCGGCGAAGGCGTGGGCGTCGAACTGCCGGAACGCGGTCATGTGCTGCCCATCGGCAAGGGCCGGGTGATCCGCGAAGGCAGCCGTGTCGCCATCCTGTCCTTGGGCACCCGTCTGGCCGAAGCGTTGAAGGCCGCCGACGACCTGGCGGCGCGGGGATTGTCCACCACCGTGGCCGACGCCCGCTTCATGAAGCCGCTGGACGAAGACCTGGTCACCCGTCTGGCCCGCGAACACGAAGTGCTGGTGACGGTGGAAGAAGGCTCGGTGGGGGGCTTCGGCAGTCAGGTCCTGCATTTCCTGGCCCATTCCGGGGCCTTGGATCGTGGCTTGAAGGTGCGCCCGCTGGTGTTGCCCGACAGCTTCCTGGAGCACGAAGCACCCATGAAGCAGTACGACATGGCCGGCCTGAACGCGCCGCACATCGTCGCCAGCGTTCTGACGGCGCTGGGGCAAGGCAGCGCTGCGGCTTCCGCTTAAATTAGATAAATAAATATTAGCAATATATACTGCCACCCCGTGGGCATTCCTTGGTATGGCAATTCCACACTGTAAATGGTGGGGAAGGTCGCGTCATGACTACGGATTCCCGAATGTTTCGTTGCGGTAATGTTGAATCCTCAAATTCGAGTGGTATGCTATATGCCAGCATGCTTGAAGCCATAGGGTACTCGGATATGGAATTGGAAAAACTTCAGGATAGCGCTCGCCGCGCCAGCACCCTGCTGAAGGCCATGAGTAACGAACACCGGCTGATGATCCTGTGTCAGTTGCTGCATGGCGAAAAGTCGGTGGGCGAGTTGGAACGCCTGATCGGTCTGTCGCAATCGGCGCTGTCGCAGCATCTGGCCCGCCTGCGTCGGGACAATCTGGTGCAGACCCGCCGTCAGGCCCAGACCATTTTCTATTCGCTGTCCGGTGCCGAAGCCAGCGCGGTGATCAACACCCTTTATGGCCTTTACTGCGCCAAGGACAACGGCGGCGTCTGCGCTGCCTGAGCCTGTTCAGTTCTGCAGCGGGAACTTCAGATAGCTGGTCCCGTTGCTTTCCGGTTCGGGCAGGTTGCCGGCCCGGATGTTGACCTGAAGCGACGGCAACAGCAATTCGGGCATGTCCAGGGTGGCGTCGCGGCTTTGGCGCATGGCGACGAAGTCGTCTTCGCCGATGCCGTCGCGCACATGGATGTTGCCGGCCTTCTGCGCCGCCACGCTGGTTTCCCAGGCGATGTCGCGGCCGCCGGGGCCGTAATCGTGGCCGACGAACATGCGGGTGTCCGCGGGCAATGCCAGCAAGCGCTGCACGGATCGGTAAAGGGCGACGGCGTCGCCACCGGGGAAATCACAGCGCGCCGATCCGAAATCCGGCATGAACAAGGTGTCGCCGACGAAAACCGCGTCGCCGGCCACATAGGCCATGCAGGCCGGGGTATGGCCGGGCACGTGCAGCGCCTTCAGGGTCAGCGTGCCGGCGGTGATCTGGTCGTCGTCTTCCAGCAGACGGTCGAACTGGTGGCCGTCGCAGGGAAAGCCGGGCAGGTTGTAGATGCCGGCAAAGGTCTTCTGCACCACGACGACCCGGGCGCCGATGGCGGTCCTGGCCCCGGTGCGCCGCGCCAGTTCGGCCATGCCGGTCATGTGGTCGGCGTGGACATGGGTGTCCAGCACCCATTCCACCTTCAAGCCGTTGGCCGCGACGAAATCGCAGAGATCGTCGATGGACTTGGTCGATATTTTGCCGCTGCGTCGGTCGTAATCCAGCACAGGGTCAATGACCACGCAGGACGTGTCCCCCGGCGCCCGGACCACATAGGTCATGGTCCAGGTGACGGGGTCGAAGAACGGCGTGACCAGCGGGGCGGGGGAAGACGACATGACAAGCTCCGATAACAGTGCCCCGATTATCGGAGAGATGCTGTTATTTGCAAACAGTCTTATATAGCCAGATGCCATCCGCAGTGGTGTGGCGTTCCATCCGGCCGCTTTTCACCAGATTGTTCAGATGGGCCACGGTCTCGCCCATGGCGAAGCCGGTCTGGTGGGCGTCCAGCGGACGGGGGAACAGGTGGCGCAGCGCCTGCAGCGCGGTGACCGGCTGGGCGCAGGCTTCCAGCGCCTTGTTCAGGCGGTCGTGGTGATGGGCCAGCAATTCGTCGGCCCGTTCGTGCAGGCCGCGAAACGGCAGCTTGTGCGACGGCAGCACCAGGCAGTCGGCGGGAAAAGTCGCCTTCAACCGCACAAGGCTTTCCATGAATAGCGACAGCGGGTCGGAATCGGGTTCTTGCGGCCAGACGCCGACCACCGGCGAAATGCGCGGCAGGATCTGGTCGCCGGAAATCAGCACGTTCAGGTCGTCGCAGAACAGGCAGGCGTGTTCGGGGGCGTGGCCGCGTCCGACGAAGACGCGCCAGTCGCGCCCGCCGATGGTCAGCACGTCGCCTTCGCGGATCACCGAAACTGATGGCGGCAACGGCTTGATGCGGTCGGCATAGCCGCCCGAGCGTTCGCGGATGCCCGCCAGCATGTCGTCGTCATAACCGCAGCGGCGGTAATAATCGACCTGGTTGTCCACGTATTGGGGGCCGCCTTCCAGCATCAGCATGCGGCCATAGGTCCATTCGCCCACCGTCGCCGTCAGACGGATGCCGAAGCGTTCGGTCAAGGGGCCGGCCAATCCCATGTGGTCGGGGTGGAAATGGGTGCAGATCAACCGGGTGATCGGCTTGCCGCCCAAGGGGCCGGCCAGCAGCTTGTCCCAATGGGCCAGGGTGTCGTCGTTGCCCACCCCGGTGTCGACGATGGTCCAGCCGTCGCCGTCTTCCAGCGCCCACAGATTGATATGGTCCAGCGCGAAGGGCAGCGGCATGCGAATCCACAGCACCCCGGGGGCCACTTCGCGGGTGGTGGCGATGTCAGGGGGCGCCGGGAAGGGATGGTCAAGCTGGACGTGGCTCACGTAAATGTTCTCCGCTATTTTTCGGCATCAGGATACCGATTTGACGTCTGGCGACAACAGCGTAAATTTGCCCGATGAGCGAAGAAAGCAATCCCCCCCTTCGTATCGGTGTCGACCTGGGCGGCACCAAGACCGAAGCCATCGCCCTTGACGCCGCCAGCGGCGCCGAACTGGACCGCTGCCGGGTGCCCACCGTCAAGGGGGATTATGCCGCCACCATCGCCACCATCAAGGATCTGGTGCTGGGGCTGGAAAGTCGTCTGGGGCGGCGGGGCCGCGTCGGTATCGGCATTCCCGGCACCATCAGTCCGGCCACCGGACTGGTGAAGAACGCCAATTCCATCTGGCTGATCGGCAAGCCCTTCGACCGCGACTTGGAAATGGCGCTGGGGCGGCAGGTCAGGTTGGCCAACGACGCCGACTGCTTCGCCCTGTCCGAAGCCACCGACGGCGCCGGGGTGGGGGCGGACATCGTTTTCGGGGTGATTCTGGGTACCGGGGTGGGGGCGGGCGTGGTGGTCCATGGCCGCCTGCTGTCCGGGCCCAACGCCATTGCCGGCGAATGGGGGCACAACCCGTTGCCGTGGCCGGAACAGGACGAACAGCCCGGCCACGCCTGCTATTGCGGCAAGTTCGGTTGTGTCGAAACCTTCCTGTCTGGGCCGGCCATCGAGCGCCAGTTCGGCCAAGGCGTGCGCCTGCCCGACATCGTCGCCTTGGCCGAACAGGGCGACGACCGCGCCGAAGGTTTGCTGGACCGTACCGAGGACCGGCTGGCCCGCGCCCTGGCCACGGTGATCAACGTGCTGGACCCCCATGTGGTGGTGCTGGGCGGCGGCGTCGGCAACGTGGCCCGGCTCTATCGCAACGTGCCCCGCCTGTGGGGGGAATACGTGTTCTCGGATCAGGTGGCGACACGGCTGCTGCCGCCCGTGCACGGCGATTCCTCGGGCGTGCGCGGGGCGGCGTGGCTGTGGCCGAAATAAAGGCCGTTGCGATACCGCAACGGCCTTGACTGCGATGGTAGGTTTTTACATGCCCATCAGGGCGCGGACATGTTCCTTGACCGAAGCCGCCAGGGCGTTCAGGTCGTAACCGCCTTCCAGAACCGACACCACGCGGTTGCCGGCGCTTTCCTGGGCCACGTCCAGCAATTGCTCGGTGGCCCATTTGAAGTCGCTGGTCTTCAGCCGCAGATGGGCCAGCGGGTCGGCGGCGTGGGCGTCGAACCCGGCCGAGATGATCAGGAAGTCAGGCGCGTATTCCCTGAGCTTGTAGATCAGCTGGTCGCCAAAGGCCTGGCGGAAATCGTCCGACGCGCAGCCGGCCGGCAGCGGCACGTTGACCATGCGGCCCTGGCCGCCGGTTTCTTCGGCCAGACCGGTGTTGGGATAGGCGTGTTCCTGGTGGGTGGACGCGTACAGGACGCCCGGTTCGTCCCATAAGATGTGCTGGGTGCCGTTGCCGTGATGGACGTCGAAGTCGACGATGGCGACGCGCTTGAAGCCGTGGGCGTCGCGGGCGTGCAGGGCGCCGACGGCGGCGTTGTTGAACAGGCAAAAGCCCATGGCGGCGTCACGTTCGGCGTGGTGTCCCGGCGGCCGCACGGCGCAGAACGCGTTGCGCGCCTGTTTGGCGGCCACCGCGTCCACGGCGGCGCAGACCGATCCGGCCGAACGCAGGGCGGCGTCGCCCGACTGGTACGACATCAGGGTGTCGGGGTCGATGTGGAAATATTCGCCGGGTTCGGGCACCGAAGACAGCACGTGGTCCACGTGGTGGGCGCAATGGGCGCGCAGCAATTGTTCACGGGTGGCCTGCGGCGCTTCCTCGCGCAGCAGCATCATGAACTCTTCGGATTCCAGGCCTTGCAGCACCGCTTTCAGGCGGTCGGCGCATTCCGGGTGATAGTCGCCTGTGTCGTGTTGCAGGCAGACCGGGTGTGTGAACAGCAATGTGGCCATGTTGTTTCTTCGGACGTCCCTTTTTATGTGTTTGATTTATTCTCGGTGAAGACAAGGGTAATTTCCATCACCGTTTTCGCATGGGGCCATTCCGAATGGGTGCTCGTTTACGCATAGATCAATTATTGGTGGATCGCGGGTTGGCGGAAAGCCGGTCCAAGGCCCAGGCCCTGGTGATGGCTGGTCTGGTGGTGGTGGGCGACAAGCGGGTCGACAAGCCCGGCACCCAGGTGGCCGAGGACGTGGCGGTCGAGTTGAAGGGCCAGGACCACCCCTGGGTGTCGCGCGGCGGCTTGAAGCTGGTCGAGGCCCTGGATCGCTTCGCCATCGACCCCACCGGCTTGGTGGCGGTGGATGTGGGGGCGTCAACCGGCGGGTTCACCGACGTGTTGCTGACCCGTGGGGCGGCCAAGGTCTATGCGGTGGATGTCGGCCATGGGCAACTGGCCTGGAAGCTGCGCAACGATCCCCGTGTGGTGGTGCTGGAACGGACCAACGCCCGCCATCTGAACACTGATCTGATCCCCGAGCCCCCCGCCATGGTGGTGTGCGACGCCAGCTTCATCGGGCTTGAGGTGGTGCTGCCCGCCGCCCTTTCCCTGGCGGCGCCGGGCGCCGTCCTGGTGGCGCTGATCAAGCCGCAATTCGAGGTGGGCAAGGGCCGGGTGGGCAAGGGCGGCGTGGTGCGCGAACCGGAACTGCACGCCGAAGTCTGCGACCGCATCTCCCAATGGCTGCCCACTCAGGCCGGCTGGCAGGTGGAAGGCCTGTGTGACAGCCCGATCAAGGGGCCGGAAGGCAACAAGGAGTTCCTGATCTTCGGCCGCAAATGTGTTCCCGCTTCGAACTGAACGAACAGGCCCGGCCGCAGGTTGTCAGTCTTGGGTTGACGTTGCCGCCGCCCTGGCCCAACGCCACCGAGTTCCGTCCCACCGACCGCGCCCTGGTGGTCGGGCGGGCCGAAGGGCGTCTGCTGTCCTGGGGGTTGCGGGTGACGTGGGACAAGGCCCCGGTGATCAATGCCCGTATGGAAAGCGTGCCCGACAAGCCGTTGTTCCGCCGCCTGCTGGGCAAGCGTATCCTGGTTCCGGCCAGCGCCTGGTGGGAATGGGATGCGGCCAAGACCAAGATGCGCCTAAGCCGTGCTGACGGTGCCCTGATGACCTTTGCCGGGCTTTATGACGGCGACACGTTCGTCATCCTGACCCGGGCGGCGACGCCGGACCTGCAAGGCGTGCACGACCGCATGCCGCTGCTGGTGGATGGGCGCTGGCTCGGCGGCGGCGCCCCCCAGCCGGTCGAGGTCGGGATCAGCGTGCAGGTAGACGCCCCGCCCAAGCCCCAGGGCGATCTGTTCGGTTAGGCGTTGTTCAACTCTGCCAGCAGCCGACGGTATTCTTCCAAGGATTCAATGCCGTCGCTATCCAGCAGCTGGGCTTTGGCTAAGTCCTCGAGGATGGAGATGGCCCGGCTGAACTCTCTTTTTGCCGCCTCGTACTGCTTCCGTCGGCTAAGAACGGCAGCTAGGCCAGCAATGATTTCAGCGGTATCGGCATTGATGCGAGGGTTGTCGTTGCCATGCGACTGCGACAAAGAAATAAAATCGAAAGCGGTTTGGAAGGCCTGCTCAGCCTCATCGAGGTGACCGAGCGACAATTCAATCTTGCCAATATTGTTATGACATATGATGACATAGCGCAGGCGGTCACTTTCGCCAGAATCGGCTTGAAACAATTGGCGGGCAAGGGAAAGCTGTTCAGCGGCCGCCGGTTTTGCTTTTTCTGGGCTATTGGCGGCCAGATGCATCATGATGACTCGGTCGAGGGCAGCGAGCAGGGCGCGTTTGGCGTCCTCGATATCGCCGCCCATCTTTAATCGTTCACGGATCATAGCCTCGACGGAGGTATAGATCCTCATGGCTTCGTCCGGCTGTTTGTCGCTGCGGGCGATGTCTCCAAGTTCTATTCGGGCGCCGATCTCATCGATCCACTGGTTTCGCTGACGCGCCATGGACAGGGCTTTCTCGGCGGCGTGGCGGGCACTGGTAAGATTGCCCTGCCGGACATGTAGCCGGGCCAGCAGAACCCAGGTCCAAGGATTGTCCTGGTCGTCATCCTGTGCCTTGTCGAGGAAGTCCTCGGCTGTGGTAATGTCGCCGTCGTTGAGGGCTTGCTGCGCCAGTGCCCACCATTCGTCTTTGCTGCGTTGCTCTGGGGGTTTCTGACTTGCCTGATGGGCAACCGTCTGAACCGCTTGTTGCTGTTCAGGGGTGATTTCTCCGCTTTCCCGGCCCTTCCTGCGCATCTCGTCAACGATGCCCGTGGCGTCACGATGCAGGCCTCGCACTTGGTCGAGCAATCTCATAGCCTCGCCCTTGGCTTGCTCGACGTCTGCCTTGGTCTGCTCGATGTTGTCCTTGGCTTCCTTTAATTGCTCGGTAACTTGGCTTTTGGCTTGGCTTTTTGCTTCGTTCACGGCGAGCGCGTTACTGCGGTTTACCCAGAAGGGCACGGCGATACCCACCAGGGCGGTGACGACACCAAGCAAGCCCACAACGATTCCGCCGACCCAGCTGATATAGGTCAGCAGATTGTCAACACGGGTATTCTGGTCGGTCAGACGTTCGGCTTGGTGTTCAATCGTCGTTTTTAGTTGCTTGAGTTCAAGGACTTCGGCCTTGAGCTCTCGCACTTGGCTTTGGATCGGCTCTGCCGCCGTTTGTTTGCCCATGCCGCTTTGGGCCAATGCCGGATTGCTCAGGAAGAAAGCGGCGGCAAGACAAAGACGGACGAACATCACCACCCGCGGGGCTCACATCAAGGGGCTCCCATGGTATGCGTAATAATTGAGAATGCAATAAGATATTCTTTTTTTGGGTGTTAGCCCAGGCTGAAGATGTCCGATGGCGGGTTGATCAAATCCCAGCCCAGGCGCAGGCACACCGCCAGCACGATCAGGGCCAGGGCCAGGCGCAGATGCTCGCCGCGCAACTTGCCGCCCAGGCGGGCGCCGAACTGGGCGCCGATGACGCCGCCGACCAGCAGTGTCAACATCAAGATGACATCCACCGTGTGGGTGGTGATGGATTGCAGAAAGGTGACGTTGGCGGTGACGAAGATGATCTGGAAAAGCGAGGTGCCGACCACCACCGAGGTGGGCATTTCCAGCACGTAGATCATCAAGGGCACCATGACGAAACCGCCGCCGACGCCCATGATGGCGGCCAGCACGCCGCCGAACACGCCGACGCCCAGCGGCATCAGGGCGCTGATGTAAAGCCCCGAGCGGGAAAAGCGCATCTTGAAGGGAAGCGTGTGCCAGGGGTGGCGATGGCGCTTGCGCAGGTTGCCGCCGCCGCCGGCCTGCAGCAGGGCGCGCACCGATTCGATACCCATGGTGGTGCCGATGAAGCCCAGGAACACCACATAGCAGATGGAAATGACCAGATCGATCTGACCCAGGCCCTTCAGCCAGCCGAACAGGGCGACGCCCATGACTGATCCGACGAAGCCGCCCACGGTCAGCACCGTGCCCATGCGGAAATCCACGTTCTTGCGCCGCCAATGGGCGATCAGGCCGGACACGCTGGCGCCCACCACCTGATTGGCGCCGGTGGCCACCGCCACCGCCGGGGAAATGCCCATGAACATCAAAAGCGGCGTCAGCAGAAAGCCGCCGCCGACGCCGAACAGGCCGGACAGGAAACCGACGCCGCCACCCAGCGCCAGCAGCGAGAAGATGTCGACCGACAGGCCGGCGATGGGAAGATAGACGGGCACGGCACACCTTTTTCCATGGTGGGCACGGGTATACGCCCAAACCGGGTCTGGGCGCCACAAAACATTAGATTAACCTAAAATATATCAGCGGTTCTTGAAATAGGCGGCCGCTTCATAGGGCGCCAAAGCGGCGGCGTCGGCCTTGGTGACCGGGGCCATGGGGCGCGGCGCGGTGCGGCTTTCCAGCGCGGCTTCATAGGGGCTGCTGCAGGCGGCCAGCAACAGCAGGGCGGTGGCGGCAAGGACGATCTTCATCTTGGGCTCCGAAGGCATGACGGTTTGGGCGACAGCCAACCGGTCGCCGGACATGAGTTCAACAATGCCATGTAACACATGGATATCAAACAAAAAAATCCCCGCTCTTAAAGTGTCAACCTGTTGGTTGTCGTCAGTCGCGGTTGACGTGGACGCAAGCGGCTTGCGCCGATGGCGGCACCCGGCGACAATCCCTGCCGGTCAAAGGATGGCAAGGATGCGGACCGATGCTGCGCAAGTTCCAATACCTGATGGCGCTGTCGCGTGAACGGCATTTCGGTCGCGCCGCCATCGCCTGCAATGTGGCCCAGCCGACTTTGTCCAACGCCATCCGCCAGTTGGAAGAAGAATTGCGGGTGCCCATCGTCGAGCGCGGCCACCGTTTCCTGAAGTTCACCCCGGAAGGCGAGAAGGTGCTGGAATACGCCCGGCGCATCTGTGGCGACTTTGATTCGCTGGTGCAGGATCTGGGGGCGCCGGGCCAGGAATTGTCGGGCCAGTTGCGCCTGGGGGTCATCCCCACGGCGCTGCCCATGGTCGCCCATCTGGTGGCGCCGTTCACCGCGCGGCATCCCGGCATCAAGGTCAGCATCGTGTCGCTGTCGTCGCGCCAGATCCAGCGCGGCTTGGACAATTTCGAGCTGGATGCCGGCGTCACCTATCTTGACAACGAACCGTTGACGGGGGTGCGCATGCAGCCCCTTTATTCCGAACGCTATTTCCTGCTGACCCATCGCGACACCGCGCCGGCCGACCGCGCTGACATCACCTGGGCCGAGGCGGCGCGGCTGCCGCTGTGTCTGCTGACGCCCGACATGCAGAACCGCCGCATCGCCGACAGCGCCTTCCTGATGGCCGGCCACAAGGTCGAGCCGGTGATGGAAACCA
Organism: Magnetospirillum sp. 64-120; assembly: GCA_001898825.1. Classification (GTDB taxonomy): domain Bacteria; phylum Pseudomonadota; class Alphaproteobacteria; order Rhodospirillales; family Magnetospirillaceae; genus Magnetospirillum. The sequence continues at coordinate 145,711 of MKVK01000014.1, read as the reverse complement.
ATTCCATGATCAACATCTTCACTGCGGTGCAGCATGGGCCGTGGTCGTCCATCGTCCCCGGACAATTGTTGGGGCTGATGCGGCTGCCTGACGACTTGATAGCTTTTCCCTTGGTAACACCAGATGTGACCTATGTGGTCGGCATCGTTTACGCCGACCGTTCGCCGGTGGTTCCGGTGGCTAAGGCCTTGACCGCAGTGGCTTCTTCCGAGAAGTTGGCATCCAGGATACCGCTTTTGGTCAAAGAGGCCTTGGCCCGCAACGGTATCCTGTGGACGGCCACTCGGGCCACCCGCTCGGGCGGGGTTTGATAGCTATATGCTATCGCAGCATGGGTATTTTGTATTTGAAACCCAGGTGGGGAATGTTTCAGCTTAGCGGCAATTAAGGACAACACCCACAGGGAGTATCCGCCGCGATGACAGCCGCCGCCTGGAATGCGGAGCGCGCCCGCGCCATCATTGACAGCCATCGTTCCTTGCGAGGCGCGCTGTTGCCCATGCTGCACGCGTTGCAGGAAGAATTCGGCTATGTGGATGACGACGCGCTGCCGTTGCTGGCCGACAGCTTGAACCTGTCCAAGGCGGAGGTGCATGGGGTCGTCAGCTTCTATCACGAATTCCGCCAGACCCATCCCGGCCGCCACGTGGTGCGCGTCTGCGTCGCCGAGGCCTGTCAGGCCCGGGGCTCGGACAAGCTGGTCGACCATCTGAAATCCAAGCTGGGTATCGATCTGGGCCAGACCCGCGCCGATGGCGAGTTCACCCTGGAAGCGGTGTACTGCCTGGGCAATTGCGCCCTGGGTCCGTCAGCCCTGGTTGACGACCGGCTGATCGGCCGTCTGACCCCCGCCCGCATCGACGGAGCCCTGGCATGAGCGCCGCTGTCACCCTTTACGTTCCCCGCGACGCCGCCGCCCTGTCGGTGGGCGCCGATCAAGTCGCCGCCGCCATCGCCGCCGAGGCCGAAGCCCGTAAGCTGCCGGTTCACATCGTGCGCAACGGCTCGCGCGGCATGCTGTGGCTGGAACCGCTGGTCGAGGTGGCGACCGCTGCTGGACGTGTCGCCTATGGCCCGGTCACCCCGGAAAACGTCGCCGAGCTGTTCGATGCCGGCTTCCTGGACGGCAAGCCCCATCCGCTGGGCCATGGCCTGACCGACGAGATTTTTTACCTGAAGCATCAACAGCGGTTGACGTTTGCCCGCTGCGGGGTGACCGACCCCTTGTCGGTGGCCGATTACCAGGCCCATGGCGGTTTCGCCGGGCTGGAAAAGGCGCTGAAGATGACGCCTGCCGAGATCGTCAAGGAAGTGACCGAGTCCGGCCTGCGCGGACGCGGTGGCGCCGGATTCCCCACCGGCATCAAGTGGAACACCGTGCTGAACGCGCAAGCCGACGAAAAATTCGTCTGCTGCAACGCCGACGAAGGCGACAGCGGCACCTTCGCCGACCGCATGATCATCGAAGGCGACCCCTTCTTGCTGATCGAGGGCATGACCATCACCGCCTTGGCGGTCGGCGCCCGTCAGGGGTACATCTATCTGCGTTCGGAATATCCCCACGCGGTCGAGACCCTGCGCGAAGCCATCCGGCTGGCCTATGAGCAGGACTGGCTGGGCACCAACATCCATGGCTCGGGCCATGACTTCCATCTGGAAGTGCGCGTCGGCGCCGGCTCTTATGTGTGTGGCGAGGAAACCGCCATGCTGGAGAGCCTGGAAGGCAAACGCGGCGTGGTTCGCGCCAAGCCGCCGATCCCCGCCTTGGAAGGGTTGTTCGGCAAGCCCACCGTCGTCAACAACGTGTTGACCCTGACCTCGGTGCCGGTGGTGCTGGCGCAAGGGGCGGCCTATTACCGCGATTTCGGCGCCGGACGCTCGCACGGCACCCAGCCGTTCCAGCTGGCCGGCAACATCGCGCGGGGCGGTCTGGTGGAACTGGCTTTCGGCGTTTCCTTGCATGATCTGGTCTACCGCTATGGCGGCGGCACCGCTTCGGGGCGTCCGCTGCGCGCTGTCCAGGTGGGCGGCCCCTTGGGGGCCTATGTGCCGGAAGCGCAATTGTCGCTGTCGGCTGATTACGAATCCATGGCGGAAGCCGGGGCCATGCTGGGGCATGGCGGTCTGGTGGTGTTCGACGACACCGTGCGCATGGACCACATGGCACGCTTCGCCATGGAATTCTGCGCCGAGGAATCGTGCGGCAAGTGCACGCCGTGCCGAATCGGTTCGACCCGTGGCCGCGAGGTTCTGGACAAGATCGTCGCCGGCATCGACCGCGAAACCAACATGGAATTGCTGCAAGACCTTTGCACGGTGATGACCGATGGGTCGCTGTGCGCCATGGGTGGTCTGACGCCGTTGCCGGTGAAAAGCGCCATCCGTCATTTCCCCGAAGATTTCGCTTGAAGCGGGAGCCCGCCATGTCCCTTCGCTGCCAGGATTTCGGAACCCCCGCCAAGGAAGGCGCCGCTTCCATCACCGTGACCATCGATGGCCGCAGCGTCAGCGTGCCGGAAGGCACCTCGGTGATGCGCGCCGCAGCCGAAGCCGGGATCATGATCCCCAAATTGTGCGCCACCGACCATCTGGAGCCTTTCGGGTCGTGCCGCCTGTGCCTGGTGGAAATCGACGGCCGCAAGGGTACGCCGGCGTCGTGCACCACCCCGGTGGCCGACGGCATGAAGGTGTGCACCAACAATCCGCGCCTGTCCGCCCTGCGCAAAGGGGTGATGGAGCTTTACATCTCGGACCACCCGCTGGATTGCCTGACCTGTCCGGCCAATGGCGATTGCGAGCTGCAGGACATGGCCGGCGCTGTCGGCCTGCGCGAGGTCCGTTATGGCTTCGCCGGCGACAACCATCTGGCCGAGGCCAAGGACACCAGCAATCCCTATTTCCAGTATGACCCGGCCAAGTGCATCGTCTGCTCGCGCTGTGTGCGGGCCTGCGCCGAGGTGCAGGGCACTTTCGCCCTGACGGTCGCCGGTCGCGGTTTCGACTCGCGCATCAAGCCCGGCCCGTCGCTGGACTTCATGGGATCGGAATGCGTGTCGTGCGGCGCCTGCGTCCAGGCTTGCCCCACCGCCACCTTGATTGAAAAGTCGGTGGCCAAGCTGGGCCAGCCCGAACACGTGGTGGAAACCACCTGTGCCTATTGTGGCGTCGGCTGTTCGTTCCGCGCCGAGATGCAGGGCGACACCGTGGTGCGCATGGTGCCCAGCAAGCAGGGCGGCGCCAATGCCGGCCATTCCTGCGTCAAGGGCCGTTTCGCCTGGGGCTATGCCAGCCACAAGGATCGCAAGATCAAGCCGATGATCCGCCAAAGCATCACCGATCCGTGGCGGGAAGTGGGCTGGGACGAAGCCATCGCCTATACGGCGGCCAAGTTCAAGGAAGTCCAGGACCGCCATGGTCCGCGCTCCATCGGCGGCATCACCTCGTCGCGCTGCACCAACGAAGAAATCTACGCGGTGCAAAAGATGATCCGCGCCGGTTTCGGCAACAACAACGTCGACACCTGTGCCCGCGTCTGCCATTCGCCCACTGGCTATGGTCTGAAGCAGACCTATGGCACCTCGGCCGGCACCCAGGATTTCAAAAGCGTCGATAAATCCGACGTCATCATCGTCATGGGCGCCAACCCCACGGCGGGTCACCCGGTCTTCGCCTCGCGCCTGAAGCGCCGGGTGCGTCAGGGGGCCAAGCTGGTGGTCATCGACCCGCGCGCCATCGATCTGGTCAAGGGGCCGCACGTCGCCGCCCAATATCACCTACAACTGAAGCCCGGCACCAATGTGGCCATGGTCAACGCCCTGGCCCATGTCATCGTCACCGAAGGTTTGGTGGACCAGGATTTCGTCCGTAGCCGCTGCGACCTGATCAATTTCCAGCAATGGGCCGATTTCGTCGCCGAGGAACGCAATTCCCCCGAAACCCTGGAAGCCGAAACCGGCGTGCCGGCGGAAAGTGTGCGGCAGGTGGCGCGGCTTTACGCCACCGGCGGCAACGCCGCCATCTACTACGGCCTGGGGGTGACCGAACACAGCCAGGGTTCCACCACCGTCATGGGCATCGCCAATCTGGCCATGGCCACCGGCAACGTGGGTCGCGACGGTGTCGGCGTCAATCCGCTGCGCGGCCAGAACAACGTCCAGGGCTCGTGCGACATGGGCTCGTTCCCGCATGAATTTTCCGGCTACCGCGAGGTCAAGGACGATTCGGTGCGCGCCCTGTTCGAGGTCATGTGGGGCCGCGAGCTGGATGCCGAGCCGGGCCTGCGCATCCCCAACATGTTCGATCAGGCGCTGCACGGGTCTTACAAGGGCATGTTCGTCCATGGCGAGGACATCGCGCAATCCGACCCCAACACCAACCATGTGACGGCGGCGCTGGAAGCGCTGGAATTCCTTGTGGTCCAGGACCTGTTCCTGAACGAGACGGCGGCCTATGCTCATGTCTTCCTGCCCGGCACCTCGTTTTTGGAAAAGGACGGCACCTTCACCAATGCCGAACGCCGCATCAACCGGGTGCGTCCGGCCATGGCGCCGCGCCCCGGCATGCACGAATGGCAAGTGGTCGCCGCCATCGCCACCGCCATGGGCTATCCCATGCATTGGAACAACGGCGCCGAGATCATGGCGGAAATCGCCAAGGTGACGCCGACCTTCAAGGGCGTCAGCTTCGAACGCCTGGACGCCGAAGGCAGCCTGCAATGGCCGGTCACCGACGCCGCGCCCCATGGCACGCCGATCATGCATGTGGATGGTTTCGTGCGCGGCAAGGGCAATTTCGTCCTGACCGAGTTCGTCCCCACCAGCGAACAGACCAGCCGTTTCTTCCCGCTGATCCTGACCACCGGGCGGATACTCTCGCAGTACAATGTCGGCGCCCAGACCCGGCGCACCGACAACGTCGCCTGGCATCCCGAGGACGTGCTGGAAATCCATCCCTTCGACGCCGAACAGCGCGGTATCAAGGACGGCGACATGGTGTCCTTGGCCAGCCGCATGGGGGCGACGACGTTGCGCGCCGAAATCACTGAACGGGTGCCGCAAGGCGTGGTCTACACCACCTTCCACCACCCGGTGACCGGGGCCAACGTGGTGACCACCGACAATTCGGACTGGGCCACCAACTGCCCCGAATACAAGGTCACCGCCGTCCAGGTCGCCATCGCCAACGCGGTGCAGACCCTGGTGGCGGAATAGGAGGCCGGCCATGACCACCCCCAAGCAATCACAGGACGCTTCCCCGGAAAGCCGCTCCGATTGTTCGGTGGCGGTCAAGGGGGTCAGCCATCGCCATGTGGCGGTGTCGGAAGTGGTGGAATGGCAGCTGCCGGAAGAAGAGCCCACCGCCCTGGTCTATAACGGCCGCTCTTTCGCTGTCATGCTGGCCAGCCCCGCCGATCTGGAAGATTTCGGCCTGGGTTTTTCCCTGGCCGAAGGTGTGGTGGAAAGCGCCGCCGAGGTGGACGACATCGAGGTTCTGCGCCTGGAGGCCGGCTTGGCCATCCGCATGACCATCCCCAATATCCGGGCCGCCGCGCTGATGGGGCGGGGACGGGCCATGGAGGGGCGTTCCGGTTGCGGCATCTGCGGCATCGAGACGCTGGAAGCGCTGCGCCGGCCGTTGAAGCAGGTGCGTCGCCCCGATGTGGCGCCTGACGCCATCGCCTGGGCCTTCCAACAGTTGAACGATCATCAGCCCATGCGGGCGCGGAATTTTTCCGTCCACGGCGCCGCCTGGTGCGACCGCCTGGGCCAGGTGTTGCTGTCGCGTGAAGACGTCGGCCGGCACACCGCGCTCGACAAACTCATAGGTGCCATGTCGCAAGCCGGGGTGGACAACAACGACGGTTTTGTCGTCATGTCCAGCCGCTGCGGGTTCGAACTGGTTCAAAAAGCGGCAAACGTGGGCATTGGCCTGCTGGCGTCGGTGTCGGCCCCCACCACCATGGCGCTGTCCATGGCCCGGCAGGTGGGCATGTCCTTGGCGGTCAGCGCCAAGGCGAATGCGGTTGTGGTGTTGGAGTGATCAAGGCCTGCGGCAAAAGCGGCCCATAGGGGAGGTTCGAAAGAATGAGTACTGCGTCCATCGCATTGCCAGGGGGCATGCTGTCGCGTCAGCGCACCATCGCCAAGCCCGGCTTCAATCGTTGGCTGGTTCCGCCGGCCGCTTTGGCCATCCATCTGTGCATCGGCATGGCCTATGGCTTCTCGGTGTTCTGGCTGCCGCTGTCGCGCGCCGTCGGCATCACCCAGCCGCTGGCCTGTTCCGCCGACATGGGTTTCTTCCAGCAGATGGTCGCCACCGGTTGCGACTGGAAGATTTCCATGCTGGGCTGGATGTACACCCTGTTCTTCGTCTTCCTGGGCTCGTCGGCGGCGGTCTGGGGCGGCTGGCTGGAAAAGGCCGGTCCGCGCAAGGCCGGCGTGGTCGCCGCCTGCTGCTGGTGCGGCGGTCTGCTGATTTCGGCGCTTGGGGTCTATACCCACCAGATCTGGATGCTGTGGCTGGGCTCGGGCGTCATCGGCGGCATCGGCCTGGGTCTGGGCTACATCTCGCCGGTCTCGACCCTGATCAAGTGGTTCCCCGACCGTCGCGGCATGGCCACCGGCATGGCCATCATGGGCTTCGGCGGCGGCGCCATGATCGGTGCCCCCTTGGCCGACGGCCTGATGAAGTACTTCGCCAGCCCCACTTCGGTGGGCGTGTGGGAAACCTTCGTCTGTCTGGCCGCCATCTACTTCGTCTTCATGATGGGCGGTGCTTTGGGTTATCGGGTTCCGGCCGAGAACTGGAAGCCCGCCGGGTGGACGCCCCCGGCGCCGGACAAGTCGAAGTCGATGATCACCGACAAGCATGTCCATCTGAACGTCGCCTGGCGCACCAAGCAGTTCTGGCTGGTGTGGGCGGTTCTGTGCCTGAACGTCACCGCCGGCATCGGCATCCTGGGCATGGCTTCGCCGCTGCTGCAGGAAGTCTTCGGCGGCAAGCTGATCGGTCTGGATGTCGCCTTCAACGATCTGACCGCCGCGCAAAAGGGCCAGATCGCCGCGGTGGCCGCCGGCTTCACCGGGCTGTTGTCGCTGTTCAACATCGGCGGTCGCTTCTTCTGGGCGTCGCTGTCGGACAAGCTGGGGCGCAAGAACACCTATTTCGTCTTCTTCGCGCTGGGCATCCTGCTTTACGCCTCGGTGCCGTTCGCGTCCCAAGCCGGCGCCCTGGTGCTGTTCGTGCTGATGTTCTGCATCATCTTGTCCATGTATGGCGGCGGCTTCGCCACCGTTCCCGCCTATCTGGCCGACATGTTCGGCACCAAGATGGTGGGCGCCATCCATGGCCGTCTGCTGACCGCGTGGTCGACGGCGGGCGTGCTGGGTCCGGTTCTGGTCAACTACATCCGTGAATACCAGTTGGAACACGGCGTCGCCCGCGCCGACGTCTACAACATCACCATGTACATCCTGGCTGGTCTGTTGGCCCTGGGCTTCGTCTGCAACTGGCTGGTGACCTCGGTGGCCGAGGAACACCACATGTCTGACGAGGAACTGGCCGAGGAAAAGAAGATCGCCGACGACACCCACCAGCATTTCGTCGCCGACGTGGAAGCCCTGGCCGAAGAGGTCAAGCATTCCTGGAAGGTGACCCTGGCTTGGGCGGTGGTGTGGGTGCCCCTGGCCTGGGGCATCTGGATCACCTTGCAAAAGACCGCTTTGCTGTTCCGCTGATCCCTGAGCCTGAACAACTGGCCGCCCGGGCAACCGGGCGGCCTTTTTTCATTCACGGGGCGGCGAAGACGGCGATGCGGCGGGCCTGCAATCCGATGCGGTCGCCGGTTCGCAGGTTCAACCGGGCATGGGATTCGCGGTCGATGATCGCTTCCGCCGTTATGTCGTCATCCAGCACCAGGTCCAGCCGCACGGTCGGTCCCAGAACCACCTGATGGCGGATAATGGCGTGGTCGCCGCCCGGCACCACGTCCAGGTCGTGGGGGCGGACGAAGGCGACGGCCGGGCCGTCGGCGATGTCCGGGGCGTCGGCGGTCCACGGTCCGACCAGGGCACGGCCGCCCCTGACCACGGCATCCAACCGGTTGGCGTTGCCCAGGAACTGGAAGACGAAAGGCGTCGCCGGGTTGTCGTAGATGTCGGCCGGGCTGCCCACCTGTTCGACGCGGCCCTTGTTCATCACCACCACTTCGTCGGCCAGTTCCAGGGCTTCTTCCTGGTCGTGGGTGACGAAGACGCTGGTCAGTCCCATGTCGTCGTGCAGACGGCGCAGCCAGCGCCGCAGGTCCTTGCGCACCTGGGCGTCGAGCGCGCCGAAGGGTTCGTCCAGCAGCAGCAGGCGGGGTTCCACCGCCAGGGCGCGGGCCAGGGCGACGCGCTGGCGCTGTCCGCCCGACAGTTGCTGCGGATAGCGTCCGGCCAGGCCGGTCAGTTGCACCAGATCCAGCAATTGGCCGACCGTTTCGGCGATCTGCGCCTTGTTGGGCTTGTCGGGACCTTTCTTGACCTTCAGGCCGAAGGCGACGTTGTCGGCGACGCTCATGTGGCGGAACAGGGCGTAATGCTGGAAGACGAAGCCGACCCGACGGTCGCGGGTTTTCAGTGTTCCCGCATCCAGCCCGTTCAGTTGCACCGCGCCGCCATCCGCATGGTCCAGACCGGCCAGGATGCGCAACAGCGTGGTCTTGCCCGATCCCGACGGCCCCAACAGCGCCACCAGCTTGCCGGGCGTGATGCGCAAGGATACGTCGTCCAGGGCGGCGAAGGCGCCGAAACGCTTGGACAGATTGCTGATGTCGATCATCGGTTCAGTGCCTTCGCGTGGCGGCAAGCTGGTCGCGGTGGACCCATTCCAGGGCGCTTTTGGCGCCAAGGGTGACAAGGGCGAGCAGGGCCAGGAGCGAGGCGACGGCGAAGGCGCCGACGAAATCGTATTCATTGTAAAGAATCTCCACATGCAGGGGCATGGTGTTGGTCAGGCCGCGAATGTGGCCCGACACCACCGACACGGCACCGAACTCGCCCATGGCGCGGGCGTTGCACAGCAACACGCCGTAAAGCAGGCCCCATTTGACGTTGGGCAGGGTCACCGACCACAGGGTGCGCAGTCCGCCGGCCCCCAGGGTCAGGGCGGCTTCTTCCTCGTCGCGGCCCTGTTCCTCCATCAGGGGGATCAGCTCGCGGGCGACGAAGGGGAAGGTGACGAAGATGGTGGCCAGGACGATGCCGGGAATGGCGAAGACGATCTTGACGTCGTGTTCCGCCAGCCAAGGTCCCAACACCCCCTGGGCACCGAACAGCAGCACGTAGATCAGCCCCGAAATCACCGGCGAGACCGAGAACGGCAGGTCGATGAACGACACCAGCAAGGCCTTGCCGCGAAAGTCGAACTTGGCGATGGCCCAACTGGCCGACAGCCCGAAGACCACGTTCACCGGTACGGCGATGGCGGCGACCAGCAGGGTCAGGCGGATGGCGGCCAGGGTGTCGGGGGCGGCCAGCGCCCGGGCATAGGAGTCCAGGCCCTTGCGCAGCGCCTCGGCCAGAACGGCGGCCAGGGGCAGGACCAGGAACAGGCCCAGGAAAGCCAGGGCGGCGGCGATCAGTGCGACGCGCACCCAGGCCGGGTCACGGATGGCCGGGTGGTTGCTCATGACGCCGCTCCCATCCGTTGGCGGTTCCATTTCTGCAAAAGGTTGATCGCCAGCAACAGCGCGAAGGACAGGCCCAGCATCAGGGTGGCGATGGCGGTGGCGCCCACGTAGTCGAACTGTTCCAGCTTGGTGACGATCAGCAACGGCGCGATTTCCGACACTCCCGGCATGTTGCCGGCGATGAAGATCACCGATCCGTATTCGCCCACAGCGCGGGCGAAGGCCAGCGAGATGCCGGTCAACAACGCCGGGGCGATGACGGGCAGGATCACCCGGGCAAAGGTTTGGGCGCGGCTGGCCCCCAGGCAGGCGGCGGCTTCCTCAAGCTCAGATTCCAGATCCTGCAACACCGGCTCGACGGTGCGGACCACGAAGGGGATGCCGATGAACACCATGGCCAGCATGGCGCCCAAGGGCGTGAACGCCACCTTGAACGGCAGGAACTGGCCAACCCAGCCATTGGGGGCGTAAAGGGCGGTCAGCGCGATGCCGGCCACGGCGGTGGGCAGGGCGAAGGGCAGGTCGATGAAGGCGTCCACCAGTTTGCGGCCGGGAAAGCGGTAGCGCACCAGAACCCAGGCCACCAGCAGGCCGAAGATGCCGTTCAGCCCGGCGGCGATGGCGGCGCCGCCGAAAGACAGGCGGAACGACGCCAGCACCCGGGGGTCGGTGACGATGGCCAGCCATTGCGCGACGCCCAGGCCGGCCGCCTTCAGCACCAGGGCGGCCAGGGGCAGCAGCACCACCAGGGACAACAGGGCAAGGGTCAGTCCCAGGGTGGTGTCGAACCCTGGGATGACGCGAAGGTTGGGGGGGCGGGCCATCATCTTACTTCTTGGCGATGATGCGGTCGAAGATGCCGCCATCGGCGAAGTGTTCCTTTTGCGCCTTCTGCCAGCCGCCGAACACGTCGTTGATGGTGAACAGCCGGACACTGGGGAAGTCGGTGGCGTATTTCTTCGCCACTTCGGGATCACGCGGCCGGTAATGGTTTCGGGCGGCGATTTCCTGGCCTTGGCTGCTGTACAGGAACTTCACGTAAGCCTCGGCCTGGGCGCGGGTGCCGTGCCGGTCCACCACCTTGTCGACCACGGCGACCGGCGGTTCGGCCAGGATGGACAGGGACGGCACCACGGTTTCGAACCCGTCGCCGAATTCCCGGTTGGCCAGGATGGCTTCGTTTTCCCACGACAGGAAAACGTCGCCGATGCCGCGCTGGGCGAAGGTGGTCAGCGCGCCGCGCGCCCCCGAATCCAGCACCGGCACGTTCTTGTAGATGGCGGTCAGAAAGTCTTCGGCCTTGGCCGGATCGTTGTTCCATTTGTTCAGCGCATAACCCCAGGCGGCCAGATGGTTCCAACGCGCCCCGCCCGAGGTCTTGGGATTGGGGGTGATCACCTGGACGCCCGGCTTGGTCAGGTCGTCCCAATCCTTGATGCCCTTCGGGTTGCCCTTCCTGACCAGGAAGACGATGGTCGAGGTGTAGGGCGCCGAGTTGTAGGCCAGCCGGTTTTGCCAATCGGCGTTGATGGTCTTGGCCTTTTCGGCGATGGCGTCGATGTCATAGGCCAGGGCCAGGGTGACCACGTCGGCTTCCAGCCCGTCGATGACGGCGCGAGCCTGCTTGCCCGACCCGCCGTGGGACTGGTTGACCTTCACCGGTTGCCCGGTCTTGGTCTGCCAGTCCTTGGCAAAGGCGGCGTTGAATTCCTGGTAAAGCTCGCGCGTCGGGTCATAGGACACGTTCAGCAAGGTCTTGGCTTCGTCGGCCCAGGCCGAGGTGGCCGCCAGGGACAGGGCGGCGGCCAGCAAGAGCGGAAAGCGTTTGCCAGACATGATGTCTCCTCCATTACAATAAAAATCTATAGATATATAGACTAATTGGGCCGAGAAAAAGCGGCCAACCCCAGGGGTGCCGCTTGAGTTCCGGTTCAGGGGCGAGGCGCTTGTTCACTGCCCTGGTGAGGGGAATCCTGGTCGGCGCGGGCGCCGGGGATAACGGCGGCGATCAGGGTTGCCAGGGTCAGCGCCAAGGCGGTAGCCAATGCTGTCTTTTTCAAATCTTCGATGATCAGCCAGCCCATCAGGCAATCTCTCTGAAAGCTACGATTGATTAGATTAATGGCTAGTTTGGCGCAGGGTGTCAATATTAAAATCTATAGTGATATAGATTAATAGCCAATCCCTTGCTGTCATTGGATTAAACCGCAGCATCCGAAGTGGACGCGGGGCGTCATGCCGGCGCGGGGTGGTCGCTTTTTGTATGATGATGGGGAGGGGCTGAAACGGACGAAGGCCCTGGGTTTCCCCAGGGCCTTCGGTGGTGGGCGGTACAAGGATCGAACTTGTGACCCCTACCATGTCAAGGTAGTGCTCTACCGCTGAGCTAACCGCCCGTCAGTCACGGCGTTCGTGGCTGAGGGCCGTGCTTTTAACTGCTTTTGGCAGGCTTGGCAACCCCTCTGTTGCGGTTTTTTTTCGCCGAACTCTGTTGTGACAGTTGGCGCGCAACCTGCTAAACCGAAGAGATGGAATATCGAGCGCCTACAGCCGACCCTGCCCAGGTGTTCACCGTGCTGTCGCCCCCCCGGCAGACGGTGCCTTTGGTGTTTTCCTCGCCCCATTCCGGGCGCGATTATTCCGCTGATTTCATCGCTTCCTCGCGCCTTGATCCGCAAGCCTTGCGCCGCAGCGAGGATTCCTTCGTCGACGAATTGTTCGCCTGCGCGGCCGACCATGGGGCGCCGTTGCTGGCGGCGTTGTTCCCACGCGCCTTTTGCGACCCCAACCGCGAGCCCTATGAACTGGATCCGGCCATGTTCGCCGGCCGTTTGCCCGAAGCGGCCAACACCCGCTCGCCGCGGGTCGTCGCCGGTCTTGGCACCATTCCCAAGGTGGTGGCCTCGGGGGCGGAAATCTATGCGGGCCGGCTGCCGGTGTCCGAGATCGAGCGCCGCATCGGGTCCTATTACCGTCCCTATCATCAGCGGCTGCGCGAACTGGTGGAGGAAACCCAGCGTCAGTTCGGCTGGGTGGTTCTGGTGGACTGCCATTCCATGCCGGCGTCCAGCGCCCCGGCCGACGGCCTGCCGGGGGGGGGCGGGGCGGACGTGGTGTTGGGGGACTGCTATGGCGCCTCGGCCGCCGGCGACATCGTCGCCTGCATCGAGGACGGCTTCAAAAGTCGTGGGTACCGGGTGGTACGCAACACCCCTTATGCCGGCGGCTTCACCACCCGCCATTACGGCCAGCCGCGCCAGGGCTGCCACGCGGTGCAGATCGAGATCAGCCGCGCCCTTTACATGAACGAGACCGACCACACGCGTCATCAGGGATTCGACCGCCTGGCCGCCGATCTCAGCGGTGTCGTCGCCGGTCTGGCGGCGCTGACGCGGGAGAAGCCGTTCCCATGACCATACCCAGCCAGTCGCCCTTGTCGGTGCGGATTCGCCCGGCGACGCCCGACGACATGGACCAGGTGCTGTCCATCTATTCTTATTACGTCACCCGCACGGCGGCTTCCTTCGAGGAAGAGGTTCCGTCGCTGGCCGAGATGCGCCGCCGCCGTGACGAGGTCGAGGCCCGCAACCTGCCGTATCTGGTGGCGGAAGAAGACGGCGAGGTCCTGGGCTATACCTATGCCGGGCCGTGGCGTCCGCGCTCGGCTTATCGCTATACGGTCGAGGACAGCATCTATGTCGCCCCCTTCGTCCAACGCCGGGGGGTGGGCAAGGCGTTGCTGGGGGCGCTGATCGATCGCTGCGCCGATCTGGGCTATCGCCGGATGATCGCGGTGATCGGCGATTCCGCCAACCAGGGCTCCATCGGCCTGCATCGGTCCCTGGGCTTCCGTCAGGAAGGCGTGCTGCGTGGCGTCGGGCTGAAATTCGGCCGCTGGGTCGACGTGGTCATCATGCACCGCGTACTGGGGGACGACACCCGTCCTTTGCCCGATGGCGTGGCGGCGCCGCCGCTGCCAAATTTCGAGGAATTCTAAAAATCGGCTTGCGGACAGATTAAAATCCATCTAAAGGCGTAGCGAAATACACGCAGGGTGTAGGAACGCGTCACGCTAGGTGGATGGCCCTTATTCTCTTGTGTCTATAGGCAAGTGACATGTTTCACTGCATCATAACAACAAGCGGCGAATCGTATCGCATCGCAGCAAAAATCGGGGTAGGAGCGGGCCATGACGGATCACAAGCACAAGATTGCCAGCATCGACGTTGAGTTGGCGGTGGCCCTGGAAGTGGGCCTGACCCGTGTGGAACGTGCCGAGCAATTGGGTGGCATGGCCGACGCCTTGGTGTTCAATCGCGAATTGTGGCGGGTGGTCGGCTTTTTGGCCGATGGCGCCAAGCTGCAGCGTTGCCGCGAGGAATTGCGTGATACCGCCCTGGCGGTGGCCCAGGGCAAGATCGATCACTTCGCCCTGATCAACCGTCGTTTCGCCGGCCTGTTCGCCGCCCAGCCGGAAGCCTATGGCGCCATGGGGGCCATGCTGGCCGACTGGCGTACCTTCCGCCGCAATGCCCCCAAGGCGGAATTCAGCCAGTGGCTGCTGGATCGTCTGGAAAGCCAGATCGAAGCACGCCATCTGCACGCTGCCTGAGTTCGCCGCTCCTTGAACGAATAAAAACCCGATGGGGACATCCCATCGGGTTTTTTGTTGCGGCACTGCGTTTGAATGGACCCGCTACCGGGCTGTTCAGACAAACGCCTTGTAAGCGATCAGGGTGAAGGTGTCCTTGACGCCGGGGATCACCTGCAAGGTGTCGACCACGAACAGGCCGATGTCCTGGCCGTCGTCCAGATAGCACTTCACCATCAGGTCGTACTGACCCGATATGGAATGCACTTCCGACACCCGTTCGATGTCCACCGCCTGGTCGGCGACCTCGTAGGCCCGGCCCAGTTCGCATTTCATCATCACGAAGATGGTCTGCATGTTGGCAGTCCTTTCGTTAAGGGCCTATTCCTCGGCCGACTCGGTTTCGGTATCCGAATCCTTGCCGGACTTGACCGGCAATTGCACCATGCGGGTCATGAAGTCGGGCATGTGCTCGCCAAAGCCGACGACATTGTCGGGATGGGTCATCTCGCCGATACCCAATTCGTCGATGCGGCCACGGCGGCGACCGCCGCGATCGTCGCGACGGCGGTCGCCCCGATCCCGGTCACCCCGATCTCGGTCGTTGCGGTCTCGGTCGTTACGCTCGCGGGGGGCGCGCTCGCGGTCCTGACGCTCGGAACGGTCCCGTTCGGGACGTTCGGGGCGGTCCCGCTCGGGGCGGTCACGGCGACGTTCGGTGTCGCGGCTTTCCGCCGGGGCGGGGGTTTCAGTGCGGGCTTCGGCGGCGGGGGCCTGCTGGTCCTGGTCCTGGGACTTGCCGGTGGAACGGCGCGGCTTGCGGCCGTCCTCCTTCTTGTCACCGGGGCGACCACGGCCACGGCGCGGGCTCATGTCCAGGTCCAGCGGCGGCACGCCCTCAACCGACATACGCGGCAAGGGTTGGGCGATCAGCGACTCGATGGCGGCGACGAACTTTCCATCCTCGGGGGCGGCGATGGTGAAGGCGCGGCCGGTTTCACCGGCGCGGCCGGTGCGGCCGATGCGGTGGACGTAATCCTCGGCGTGGATGGGCACGTCGAAATTGAAGACGTGGCTGACCGCCTTGATGTCGATGCCACGCGCCACCACGTCAGAACACACCAGCAAACGGGCTTCGCCCGACTTGAACTTGCTGAGCGATTCCAGGCGGGCGGGCTGGCTCATGTCGCCATGCATCTGCACCACGTCGAAGCCGTGCTTCTTCAGCGACTTGTACAAGATGTCCACGTCGCGCTTGCGGTTGCAGAAGATGAAGGCGTTCTTCAAATTCTCGATGCGGATGATGTGGCGCAGGGTTTCGCGCTTGTCGATGTGGTCGACCACCGCCAGGAACTGTTCCACCGTCACCGCCGTCGACGACTGGGCGCTGACGGTGATTTCCTTGGGATTCATCAGGAATTCGTCGGCCAGCTTGCGGATTTCCGGCCCCAAAGTCGCCGAGAAGAACAAGGTCTGGCGGATTTTGGGCAGCAACGAGACGATGCGTTGGACATCGGGAATGAAGCCCATGTCCAGCATGCGGTCGGCTTCGTCGATGACCAGCACCTTGACGTCGTTCAGCAGAATGCGGCCACGCTCGAACATGTCCAGCAGACGGCCGGGCGTGGCGATCAGCACGTCGACGCCGCGGTCCAGGATGGCCACCTGGTCGGACATGGACTCGCCGCCGATGATCAGCGCCTTGGACAGCTTGTGGTATTTGCCGTACTTGTCGAAGTTTTCCGCCACCTGGGCGGCCAGCTCACGGGTGGGGGCCAGGATCAGCGAGCGTGGCATGCGCGCCTTGGCCCGGCCGGCGGCCAGGATCTCGATCATCGGCAGGGTGAAGCTTGCTGTCTTGCCGGTGCCGGTCTGGGCGCAGCCCAGGACGTCGCGGCCCATCAAGACGACGGGAATGGCCTGCTGCTGGATCGGAGTCGGGGTGGTGTACCCGGATTCCTCGACGGCTTGCAGAAGTTCGGGGCTAAGGCCCAGGTCGGCGAAGCTCATGGAGTGCGAAAAGCCGTGCTCTTGGAGTGCGATGAAGCCGCTCGCCCGGAGTACGATAATACCGACCGTGCGGCGAATGTCAGGGAATGTTTCATTCGGCCCGGATAATAGAAGTTCGTGCGGCTATGTCAATGAAAGACCGGCATTTCTTGCTTTGTCTGGCGATGCCGTGGCCTTTCGGCTACGCTTTCGGTGAAGAACAGGAGGTCCCGCCTATGCTGATGGACGCAAAAACCGCGTCGTTGCTGATCGTCGACATCCAGGAAAACCTGGCGCCGGTGATGGCCGAACCCCGCCAAGTGCTGCGCAACGCATCTCTTTTGCTGCAGGCGGCGGCCCGTCTGGCGGTGCCGGTGACCATTTCCGAGCAATATCCCAAGGGCCTGGGCCACACCATGGGGGAATTGCTGGCTTTGGCGCCCCAGGGCGTGGTGTGCGAGAAGCTGCATTTTTCCTGCGCCGCCGATCCCGCCATGCTTTCGCGTCTGCAGGGCTTCGCCCGGCCCCAGGTGGTGGTCGCCGGGATCGAGGCCCATGTCTGCGTCCTGCAGACCTGTCTGGGGCTGAAGGAACAGGGCTTCGACGTCTTCGTGGTCGCCGACGCCTGTTCGTCGCGCAAGCAGGCCAACCACGATCTGGCCATGGCCCGGCTGGCGGCGGCGGGGGTGTCGGTGGTCTCCACCGAGATGGTGGTGTTCGAGTGGTTGCACGTGGCCGGCACCGACAGCTTCAAAGATCTGATCAAGTTGGTGAAATAGGGATGGGAACGATGAAGGACCTGATTTTGCTGCCCGGTCTGCTGAACGACGCCCGTCTGTGGCAGGCCCAGGCCCAGGATTTGGCCGACCAGGCCCGGGTGACGGTCATCCCCACTTATACCCATGCCAGCGTCGGCGACCTGGCCAGCGCGGTGTTGGACCAGGCGCCGGCTAAATTCTGTCTGGCCGGCCTGTCCATGGGCGGCTACGTCTCCATGGAAATCCTGCGCCGTGCGCCCGAACGGGTGGAGCGGGTGGCCCTGGTCAGCACCACGGCGCGGCCCGACGTCCCCGAACAGACCGAACGCCGCCGTGCCCTGATGGATCTGGTGGCGGGGGGCAAGCTGGACCGCATCCTGCCCACCGTCCTGGCCAGCATGGTCCCGGATTACCACGCCCAAGGCCCGGTGGCCGATCTGTTCCATTCCATGGCCCAGGCGGTGGGGGTGGAAGGCTTCCTGCGGCAGCAGAACGCCATCATCGGCCGTGTCGATTCCCGTCCGTCCCTGTCCGACATCCGCTGCCCGGCCCTGGTGCTGGTGGGGCGTGACGACACCTTGACCCCACCCGACCGGGCCGAGGAAATGGTGGCGCTGATCCCCGGCGCCAAGCTGGTGAAGATCGGTCGCTGCGGTCACCTGTCGGCGATCGAACAACCCCAGGCGGTCAGCGCCGCGCTTTCCCTGTGGCTGCAGGATTAGTTCAGCAAGTCGATAAAACACATTGTCATCATGAACAAAAGGTTAGGCGGTCTTTTTTCTTTGCCGCTTATTAACAATGTGTCTTTTATCCTGGCGACCGGAAAGTGTTCATGGGGTGGTCATGGCTTCGCGTGGGCCGAATTTGTTGCGACGCAGCACCAATCATGTCTTGGACGCCTTGTTGAAGGCGGCCGAGAACGCATGGCAGGGGCATCCCAAGGAAATGGCCGCGCTTCGCGACATCATCAAAGCCTTGGAAGCTTCCAGCCAGTTCGACGAATATTACCGCCGTGCTTATCGCGAACTGCTGGACGTGGTCGAACAGGAAAAGCTGGAACAGCGCCGCACTAACGCCTTTGGGCGACTGATGGTGCACGATCTGGGGCCGTTGTTCGAAGACGGCACGCTGGACCGGTCGATCCTGCCCAACATCTTTTCCTTCTTCCACCTGGTCCTGGGCGACGACGCCGGTTTCTATGGCGAGCAATGCCTGAAGCTGGTGGGCGAACTGAAGGCCGACCTGGGCGAGGATTTCACTTGGGACGCCTATTATGAAAGCCGCGAGGCCAAGCTGATCTTGTGGCGGACGCTGACCCGC
This sequence comes from Magnetospirillum sp. 64-120, assembly GCA_001898825.1. GTDB lineage: Bacteria > Pseudomonadota > Alphaproteobacteria > Rhodospirillales > Magnetospirillaceae > Magnetospirillum. The sequence continues at coordinate 127,383 of MKVK01000014.1, read as the reverse complement.
ATCGCCGGTTCGTTCAAGCGCTGGGACGTGCGCAAGGACTGGTTCATGAAGCTGATGCAGTACACGCCGACCACCGTCAGCCTGGGCTCCAATTCCTTCGTCACCCGCGACGTCGACCATGACGAGCCGCACGTCTTCAACAACCACCATTTCTGCGCCTTCTTCCAGGCGCTGTTCAGCCCGCTGACCGCCATGAACAAGGCGGACGAAGACGTGTTCAAGCGGGAATTCGGCACCGACCCGCATCATCTGATCGGCCAGTTCCTGGTCCATCTGGCGGCGTGCGAGATATGAAAAAAGGGGGCCATTCGGCCCCCTTTTAATTTACTCGGCGCGGCCGCCGTGCAGCTTGGACCACTGCACCGGGTCGTGCAGGAAGCTGCGCACCGCTTCCAGGGTCTTGCGGTCGAACAGGCCGTCCTGTTCGGCCACTTCCAGCACGTCCCACCAATTGCACAGGTAGGACAGCTCGACGCCCGACTCGTTCAGCGACTTCAAGGCGCCGGGGAAGACGCCATAGAAGAACACCACGAAGGCGTGCTTGACCTCGGCGCCGGCATCGCGCAGCGCGTTGCAGAAATTGACCTTGGACGCGCCGTCCGACGCCAGGTCTTCCACCAGCACCACACGGGCACCGTTGGGGAACTCGCCTTCGATCTGGGCGTTGCGGCCGAAGCCCTTGGGCTTCTTTCGCACGTACAACATGGGGACCATCAGGCGGTCGGAAATCCACGCGGCATAGGGGATGCCGGCAGTCTCGCCGCCGGCGACGGCGTCGAAGCTTTCATAGCCGACTTCGCGCAGGATGGCGTTGGACGCCAGCTCGCAAATCTTCTGGCGGGCGCGCGGGAAGCTGATGACCTTGCGGCAATCCACATAGACCGGGCTGGCCCAGCCAGAGGTCAGGGTATAGGGCTCTTCCGGGCGGAAGTTGACGGCCTTGATCTCGAGCAGGATCCGGGCGGTGGTCAGCGCAGCCTTCTTGTGCTCGGGCGTGCGGGAAGCGGTTTGCATAAGTCGCGCCTTTCGACTGGGTTGTCGGCTTGGGGCTCTATAGGCCAATATCGGGGTTTCCTGCAAGTCAGCAAACAACAAGGGAAGCGAAATGTCCGAAGAGATCCTGGTCAGCCGCGAAGGCGCTATCGCCACTGTCACCATCAACCGGCCCGACCGCATGAACGCGCTGAACCTGCCGGTGTGGCGGGGTTTGACGGCTGCGTTCCGGGATTTGTCCACCGATGCGGACGTTCGCGCCATCATCCTGCGCGGCTCGGGGACCAAGGCTTTCGCTCCCGGCGCCGACATCGAGGAATTCGACACCCTGCGCGCCAACGCGCAACAGGCCAAGGATTACGACGTGATCATGCGCGGGGCGCTCGACGCGGTGAAGAACTGCCCGCAGCCGGTGATCGCCATGATTTACGGCCCCTGCGTCGGCGGTGGGCTGGAACTGGCGTGCTGCTGCGACATGCGGCTGGCGGCGCGCTCGGGCAAGTTCGGCGTGCCCATCAACAAGATTTCGGTGGTCATGGCCTATCCGGAAATCGCCATGATCCGCCAGATCGCCGGCCCGGCGGTGGCCGCCGAAATCTTGCTGGAAGCCCGCATCTTCGACGCCGAGGAAGCCCTGGTCAAAGGCCTGGTCAACCGCGTCTATGACGACGAGGCGCTGGAAGGCGAGGTGCTGGCGGCGGCCAAGCGCATGGCCCAGGGCGCGCCGCTGGTCAACCGCTGGCACAAGCGTTTCTTGAAGCGTCTGGGCGACGCGGCGCCGATCAGCGCCGCCGAATTGGACGAGTGCTACGACTTCCTGGACACCGCCGATTACCGCGAAGGTCAGGCGGCGTTCAAGGAAAAGCGCAAGCCGGTGTTCACCGGCAAATGAGCGATCCGGCCGCCATCTGGGTTCTGGCCGACGACCGTGCCGGCAATGTGGGCCAGTGCCTGGGGGTGGCCGAGGCGCTGGGGCGCCCCTTCGTGGTCAAGGACATCCGCTATGCGGCCTTGGCCAAGCTGCCCAATCTGGTGCGCGGCGCCGGGCTGATGGGGGTGAGCCCGGAAAGCCGTGCTGGCTTGACCGCGCCGTGGCCGCAACTGGTCATCGCCGCCGGCCGGCGTACCGCCCCGGTGGCGCGCTGGATCAAGCGGCAATCCGGCGCCCGTCTGGTGCAGATCATGGACCCGGGACCGGGGGGGCGGGCCGATTTCGACCTGCTGGCGGTGCCGCGCCACGATGGCGGCCTGCATGGCGCCAACGTCATGGAGATGACCGGCGCCCCGCACCGGGTCAATGCCGCCAAACTGTCGGCGGCGGCGGAAATTTGGCGGGAGCGTTTCGCCGCTCTGCCGCGCCCCTGGGTCGGCCTGATCGTCGGCGGCGACACCCGCAAGCGGCCGTTTTCCCCGGCCATGGCCGCCGACCTGGGGCGCCGTGTCGCCGCCTTGGCCCAAGGTGGCTCGGTGCTGGTTACCACCAGCCGCCGTACCAGCCCAGCGGCCGAAGCCGCCTTGTTCGCCGCCATCCCGGAACCGCGCTTGGCCCATTCCTGGGCGGCGGGGGGCGACAATCCTTATTTCGGCCTGCTGGCCCTGTGTGACGCCCTGGTGGTCACCGGCGATTCGGTGTCCATGGTCAGCGAGGCCTGCGCCAGCCCGGCACCGGTCTATATCTACGCCCCCTTCGGCTGGGTGGTGGCCAAGCACGCCCATCTGCATGCCGACCTTTACGCCCAGGGCTATGCCAAGCCGTTGCCCGACAACGGGGGGCTGGAAAGCTGGTCGCATCCGCCGCTGAACGCCGCCCACGATATCGCCGCCGTCCTCAAGGATTTGCTGCCATGAAACGACTGATCCTGGCGGCTTTGGCGTGCTTGGTTCCGGTCTTGGCCTGCGCCGCCGGCCTGAACGGCATCAAGGGCGCCGACGACCGCATCGAAGTCGCGGCCAACCAATATCCGTGGAGCGCGGTCGGCCGCCTGAACAACGGCCAGGGCGGTCATTGCAGCGGCATCTTGGTGGGACCGAAACTGGCGGTCACCGCCGCCCACTGTCTGTGGAACAAGAAGACAAGGCGGCCCATGCCGGCCGCCTCTTTGCGTTTCGTCGCCGGGTACGACCGTGGGCAATATCTGGCCTTCACCAACGTGGAAAGCACGATCATCGCCCCAGGCTGGCAATTCGACGTGCCTTATTCCCCGGATCTGGCGTCCCGTGACTGGGCCTTGCTGATCCTGGCCGAACCCTTGGGCGACAAGGTGGGCTGGGTCGGCCTGGGGACCGCTCCCGGTCCCGCCGACTGGCTGGTCACCGTGGGCTATGGCCAGGACAAGGCCCACATCCCCGCCGCCCATCTGGGCTGTCATGTGGCCGGCAAGCTGGCCAGCGGTGTGCTGACCCATGATTGCGACGCTGTCCATGGCGATTCCGGCGCCCCGGTCCTGGTGTGGAAGAACGGTGCCCCCACCCTGGCGGCCATCCACGTGGCCACTTTCGGGTATGGGGGCGGCAAATATCTGGGCGGCGCCGTGCCGGTGGATGCCTTCGCCGCCGAAGCGCGCCGGCAGGGGGCGCAGCTCTCCGGAAAGCCGGGAGAGCTGTCGCAGTCCCTCGATGCCGCGATCCCAGTGTCGCCAAGGCCATAGGCACATGTGTGCAACTGATCCATTGTCGAGTTCCGGAAACCGTGTTTTGGCGCACTCTAAACCGGGGCGAGGGCGATTCGCGCCAGTATGAGATCAAGTAGCGCCCTAAGGCGTGGCAGGCGTTTCAGGTCCCGGTGATAGCCGATCCAGGTATCGCGAGACGGCGGCTCCGTGCCGAGGTCCACCAGGCGGATCCCAGGTGTGGCCTCTGCCAGCGGGCGTGGCAGCACGGCAAAGCCTGCGCCAAGCGCACAAAGCCGCGCCTGCACCTCGCGATTGTTGCTGCGGCAGACGACTTTTGCTTTCGGCAGCGCATGTGTCACCCAGCTCACATCCGGCATGCCGCCGAAGGCCTTGTCCATCAGGATCAGCGGACATCCCTCGCCATCACCCAGGGTCGGCGCCGCATGGCCCGACGTGCCATAGAGCCCATAAGGAATGGTCACCAGCTTGCGGGCAATCACCTCGGGCTCGTCGAAGGGGGTAATCCGCATGACGAGATCTGCCTCGCGCCGTGACAGGCTGTAAAGGCGCGGATCGGTCAGTAATTCCACCGTCACATTCGGATGAAGCCGGCTGAATTCCGCCAGCACCGGGCTCAGCACGGTGGTGCCGAACCAGTCGGAGCAGGAGAGGCGCAAAAGGCCATCGAGACCTTTCACGCTTCCCACAAGCTCGCGCTGCATGGCATGGGCTTCCTCTTCCATGCGGATGGCGTGGGTAAAGAGGGCCTGCCCCTCGTCGGTTAGAACAAAGCCGTCGCTTGTGCGCTGGAAAAGGGTCGCGCCTGCTGCAAGTTCAAGCGCCCGCAGGCGCCGCCCCATGGTCGGCTGGGTCTGCTTGAGGCGCCGGGCGGCAGCCCCCAGCGTGCCTTCCCGGGCAATGGCAAGAAAGATCGGCAGGTCGCTCCATTCGAGATCACGCAATGGATTTCACTCCATACAAAAATGCACGATCATCGTGCGATACTTATGATCGCCATGCAATCCTGTTGAGCTCATATTCGGGTCAGCCGCAAGGAGATAGCGATGACCCGCAACACGAAAACCATGAGAGCCGCACTCGTCGAAACCAATGATGGCGCGTTCCGTCTTGCCGAGATCCCGCGTCCCGCGCCAAACCGCGGCGAGGTTCTCGTCCGCATCCATGCCAGCGGCGTCAATCCGCTGGACGCCAAGATCCGGGCCGGCGCCGCAGCCCACGCCCGCCATCCGCTGCCGGCCGTTCTGGGCATGGACCTGGCCGGTGTGGTCGAGGCGGTGGCGCCGGATGTCACGGCCTTTCGTCCTGGCGATGCGGTTTACGGCATGACCGGCGGCGTCGGCGGCATCCAGGGAACTCTGGCTGAATATGCATCGGTCGATGCAAGGCTGCTTGCCTTGAAGCCCGCCAACCTGACCATGCGCGAGGCGGCGGCGCTGCCGCTCGTCACCATCACCGCCTGGGAGGGCCTGGTCGATCGCGCCCGTGTCCGGCCGGGCCAGACCTTGCTCGTGCAGGGTGGTGGCGGCGGGGTCGGTCATGTCGCCGTTCAGCTGGGGGTGGCGCTCGGCGCCAAAGTATTCGCCACCGACAGCGCCGGCAAGGCCGACTTCATCCGCTCGATGGGGGCGACTTCCATCGACTACGCGACGGAAAAGGTCCAGGACTATGTGGAGCGTCACACCAATGGCGAAGGCTTTGACCTCGTCTACGATACCGGCGGCGGCGCCGTACTCGACGCCTCTTTCCTGGCCGTCAAACGCTTCGGTCATGTCGTCAGCTGCCTTGGCTGGGGCACGCATGCGCTGGCGCCGCTTTCGTTCAAGGCCGGCACCTATTCCGGGGTCTTCACCCTGGCGCCGCTTCTCGACGGCATCGGCCGCGCCCATTACGGCGAGATCCTGCGGGATGCCGCCGTGCTGGTCGAGGCGGGCAAGCTGGTTCCGCGGCTCGATCCGAGAACCTTTGCGATTGATGCGGTGACAGAGGCCCATGCGGCGCTCGCCGACCGCAGCGCCGTCGGCAAAATCGTCGTTTCCATCGCCGGCGAAGTCTGATGCCAAGCGGGGATCGTAAAGCCCGCTGAATGCACCGAATGCTATCGAACAGCCATAAAATCAAAGGAGCAGCGATGTCGATCGCCATTATCACTGGTGGAAGTCGCGGAATCGGAGCCGCTACGGCGCTCGCATGCGCCGAGCGCGGAATGGGCGTCGTGCTGACATTCAACGCCAATCCTGGAGCGGCCGAAAAGGTCGCGGAGCGCATCCGGCAACGTGGCGGTCAAGCGACCGCCGTAAAGCTCGATGTCGCTGACAGCGCGTCCTTTCCCGCATTTCGTGACGAAGTCGCTCGTCAGCTTGAAAAAGTCTGGAACACGGACCGCTTCAACGTTCTCGTCAACAATGCTGGCTTCGGCCAGTTCAATCCGATCGTCTCGGTCACCGAGGATGAGTTTGATGCGCTCTATCGCGTGCATCTGAAGGGACCATTTTTTCTGAGCCAGATCCTTTTGCCGCTGATGGCGGATGGCGGCCATATCGTCAACATTGGCAGCGCCACGACCCGCGTGGCCACGTCAGGCGTCGCTCCCTATGCCTGTTTCAAGGGCGGTCTGGAAGTGCTGACACGCTACATGGCCAAGGAATTCGGGGATCGACGCATCCGCGCCAATTCCATCGCGCCGGGCGCGATCCGCACGGATCTGGGCGGCGGCCTGAATGATGAGTTCGAGGCTCTGCTGGCCGGGCAGACGGCGCTTGGCCGCATTGGCGAGCCTGACGATGTGGGGGCCATGATCGCCAGCCTGCTGGGCGAGGACAATCGCTGGATCAACGCGCAGAATATCGAAGTGTCGGGCGGATACGTCGTCTGATCCTCACAAGAGTGGACTTGCCCGGAACGAGTGGGGAGCCTTGCACGAAGGACATTCAAATGACGGGCATTTCACCGAGGGTTTCGTTGCCAGGCAGCGCGTCTGGTTCGGACCGCCGCCGCCCATGGCGGGGCTATTTGGGCAGGTCGTTGTAGAAGTTGATGACCAGGGGGGCCCGCATCATGCGTTCCTTGTCCGAACGCCCCATCATCTGGATCAGTTGCTTGATGAACAGGCGATCGACCTTCGGGAACTCGAAAAAGGCGCGGATGGTCAGAAGATCGCCGCCGTGATGGTCCAATTCGTCGATGAACTTCAGCAGCCCGTCGCGGAACGATCCCGGGCGGCCCTGGTCGTGGCGGTGTTTCGGTTGGAATTCCTGTTCATAGAGATGGGCCAGATGGTCCCAAGCCTCGCCCAGGACGTCGCCATCCAGACGCAGCAGGCGCTGCAGCATGGGGATGTCGGCCGGATAAGGCGGCACATAGCCGTGCTTTTCCGCGTCCTCGCGGAACAGCGGCCAGGGATTTTCTTCGTCCTTCTTGGGCTTGACCTTGCCGGTCTTGTCCTTGGCCACGTGGTCGGGGTGGCTGGCCTGCCAGCGGGAATCCCAGTGGTGCAGGATGGGGTTGTTGTCCTCGCCGGCCTGGATGATGCCGATAAGGCGGCTGGCGGCACCGGCTTCGCTCCAGTTACGGCTGGTGGCCAGTTCCTTCAAGCGGCGTGACGCCCGCAGTTGCGGCAGGATGATGTCGCGAACCACGTGCAGATAGCACGACGTGAAGGCCGGCGCGGCGTAGAAGGGCAGGGGAATGTGCGGCCGGGTGCCCGAGGGCGACAGAACCGACAGCGTGCGCTTCAGATAGCGCGAGATGGTGTCGTCGAACAGGGTTCCGAAATCGCTGTAGCTTTCCGGCTGCTCGTCTTGGGAATCGGCCTGCAGTTCGTCCAGCACCGCTTCGGTGGTGCCTTGGGCGTTTTGGGCGGCGCCGTCCAGGATGGGCTTGGCCAGATCGAACAGCAGCCACCGTTCCTTGTCCTGCTGTTCTTCCGGGCCGGGCGGCAGGAAGGGATCGAAATGCTGGTTGCTGGCGGCCACCACCTGGGCGGGGTCGGTGCGCTCCAGCGCCTTGGACAAGATGACGGTGAAGATCAGGTCCAACTGACGGGCGCTGGCCCATTTCAGGCTTTGCGGATCGGCCAGGGTCAGGCGTCGCAGCATGACGATGCGCATCACATCCAATTGCTGCGTCACCGCCACCAAGTCGGCGACCTTGTTTTCGAAGGTGTCGCTTTTCGGCGCGCTCATTTATCCGACATCCCCTGTCTGTCCCCTGGGCCAAAATAACGCGGCCGGCCAAGCAACAAAAGAGCCATTACCCCATGTTTTGAATGAATTCGTAAAGCATCGGGGCGTTGCGTCGCCGGTCGTTGTCCGAACGGCCGAAATTGGTCAGCAAGCGGCGGACATAGGTGGCGTCGACGCGTTCCAGCAGGAAATAGCATTTGATCGCCAGCAACTCGCCGATACCTTCCGGCAATTTGCTGATCCACTTCATCAGACCATCGCGGAACGCCCCTTCGCGCGCCTGCTCTTGACGGGCGTTGGGGTGGAATTCCTGCTGGTACAGCTGGTTCAGCTCGCGCCAGGCCTTGGCGATGGATTCTGTTTCAAAGCGGATGACGTCCTGCATCAGCCGCACCGAATCCTCGTCCGGTGGGCTATAGCCGCTTTTGGTGGCATCTTCGCGGAACAGCGGCCACGGATCGTCCTCGGCCTTGGGCTTCTTGCCCTTGACGCTGCGAAAGGCGTTCCAGCGGGTGTCCCAATTATGCAGGACGGGGTTGTTGACCTCGCCGCCCTGGATGATTTCGATCAACTTGCCGCCGCCGACCTCGGCCCAGTTGTAGTTCATGCCCAATTGCTGGATGTGCCGTGACGCCCGCATGGGTGGCAGCACGAAGCGGCGCAGCACTTCTTCGTAGCAAAGGGCGAATTCCGGCGCCAAGGGGAATGGCCGGCGGCCGGGCTTGGTGTCGCCCTTGACCTGCAGCAGGCCCAACACCTTGCGCGCATAGGAACAGATCGCGTCGTCGAACAAGGTGTTGAAGTCGGTGAACGGCTTTTCGTCGCTGTCCAGGCGCATGCGGTTGGCGTCGCTGGGCATCATCCGTTCGGAATCAGGGCCCAATTGCGCCGCGAACAGGGGCGGCGGCTCCTTGATCGAGGTCACCGTGCGCGAGGTCGGCGGCCTGATGGTGGAGGGACGCATGGACAACAGCTTGGCCAGGGTGGCTTCTTGTTCGCTGACCGGCGGCGGGGCCGGGCCCAGCAACGGCTCGGTCACCGCGGTCAAAACCCGCAGGTCCTCGTCGCGGTGAGCGGCGTCAAGCGGAAGCAGGGGGGCGAATTGCTGGGACCGGGCGTCGCGCAAGGACGCGACGCCGATACGTTCCAGGGCCTTGCCCAGGATCACCGCGAACACCACGTCCAATTCGCGAATAGAGGCCCATTTCAGGCTTTCCGGGTCGGCCATGGTCAGGCGGCGCAGCAAAAGAATCTGCGACACCTCGAGATGACGGGTGGCATTGATAAGATTCGAAACCTTGGTTTCGAATGCCTTGTTGTCACGCTGTGCCTGACTCATCCCGCCCTCTTCGCCCTTCTGGGCGTTGACGCCGGCTTCCTGACAGTCCCCAACCTGCCCGGAACGACGAAAAATAACCCCCACCCATTTGGCTTACCGCACCTTTCCGAATGGCGCAAGGTCTACCGTTTGCGTGTCCATGATCGCGTGTCGTGACGCACAGGTCAATCGGGCCGATAACTTAGGCTCGTACGGCCTATTCCTGATTCAAGGTGATGATTTGTCCGTGCTTTGCACAGGCGGTGTCGGCCAGATCGACGAAAGCCCCGGCGACGTCGTCGGGTTGGGCCAGGGTCGTGCTGTCTTCGCCCGGGAAAGCGATGGTCCGCATCCGGGTGGCCACCGCGCCGGGATCGATCAAGTTGACCCGGGTGTTGGCGATGTTGGCGATTTCCGTCGCCCAGGTCAGCACGATGGATTCCAACGCCGCCTTGCTGGCCGAATAGACCCCCCAATAGGGGGAATGGGTGTGCGCCTGGGCGCCGGTGACGAAAATGGCGCGCCCCGAATCGGATTGCTTCAGCAGCGGCGCGAAGGCGCGGATCAGGCGGTAATTGGCGGTGACGTTGATGTCGAAACACTCTTGGAAGTGCTTTTGGTCCACATGGCCGATGGGGGCCAGACCGCCGCCGATGTCGCCGGCGTTGCCCACCAGGATGTCCAGCTTGCCGAAGCGCTGGAACATGGCGGCGGCCACTTGGTCGATCTTGTCGAAATCGCGCAGGTTCAGCGGGCACAGCACGGCCTTGCCGCCGGCTGCGGTGATTTCGTCGTCCAGTTCTTCCAGCCCGCCCTGGGTGCGGGCGACGCAGATCACCTCGGCGCCTTCGGCGGCGAAACGCTTGGCGACCGCGCGGCCGATGCCGCGCGACGCACCGGTGACCAGGGCGACGCGCCCCTGCAGGCGGCCGCTCACTTGGTTCCCTCGTTCAAGAACGAGAATTGCTTGGCCGCCGCCAGCTGGTCGGCGTAGTCGGTGGGGCTGATGGGGTAGTCGCCGGTGAAGCAGGCGTCGCAATATTGCGGAACCTCGGCGTTGCGGGATTCTTCGCCCACCGCCTTGTACAGCCCGTCCAGCGAGATGAAGGCCAGGGAATCGACGCCGATCAGCTTGGCCATGCCTTCCACGTCATAGCGCGCCGCCAGCAGCTTTTCCCGTTCCGGGGTGTCGATGCCGAAATAGCAGCAATGGTTGGTGGGCGGCGAGGAAATGCGCATGTGCACTTCCTTGGCGCCGGCCTGACGGACCATTTCGACGATCTTGCGGCTGGTGGTGCCGCGCACGATGGAATCGTCCACCAGCACGACACGCTTGCCTTCGATGTAAAAGCGGTTGGGGTTGTGCTTCATCTTGACGCCCACATGGCGGGTGCGGTCGGTGGGTTGGATGAAGGTGCGGCCCACATAATGGTTGCGGATGATGCCCAGTTCGAACGGGATTCCGGCTTCCGAAGCATAGCCGATGGCCGCCGGCACGCCGGAATCGGGCACAGGCACGATGACATCGGCGTCGACGGCGCTTTCGCGGGCCAGCTGGGCGCCGATGCGCTTCCTGACTTCGTAGACGCTGGTGCCTTCCATGATGGAATCGGGGCGGGCGAAATAGATGTATTCGAAGATGCAGAAGCGCCGGCCGTTATTGGCGAAGGGCTTCAGCGAGCGGATGCCGGTGGCGGTGACGACGACGATTTCACCGGGTTCCACGTCACGCACGAATTCGGCGCCGATGATGTCCAGCGCACAGGTTTCCGACGCCAGGCACCAGGCGCCGTCCAGCTTGCCCAACACCAGCGGGCGGATGCCCAAGGGGTCGCGCACGCCGATCAAGCCGTCCTTGGTCAGGCAGGTCAGGGAATAGGCGCCTTCGATCTGACGAAGCGCGTCGATCAGGCGGTCTTCCACGCTGGTGTAAAGGCTGATGGCGATCAGGTGGATGATGACTTCGGTGTCGGTGGTGCTTTGGAACAGGCAACCGCGCTTGACCAGGGAACGGCGCAGCACGTTGGTGTTGGTCAGGTTGCCGTTATGGGCCAGGGCCAAGCCGCCGAATTCCATTTCGGCGAACAAAGGCTGGACGTTGCGCAACAGCGTCTCGCCGGTGGTGGAATAACGCACATGGCCGACGGCGGCGGCGCCCTTCAGCTTGCGGATGATGGCTTCGTTGCCAAAGCAGTCTTCCACGTGGCCCAGGTCACGGTGGTTGTGGAAGGCGCCGCCGTCATGGGAAACGATGCCGGCCGCTTCCTGGCCGCGATGCTGCAGCGCATGCAGACCCAAGGCCACCAGCGCCGCCGCTTCGGGGTGGCCGTAGATGCCGAACACCCCGCATTCTTCGCGCAGATGGTCGTCGTCGAAAGGATTGGTGGTCAGCATTTGGGGTCTCGCGGCTGTCATCATTGGTTGGCCTGGATCAGGCGATCCAGTTGGCTTCGGCTTTCGGTATCGTATCCTTGGGCGGGCTTGGCGCCCGTCTCGGTCTGTTTGCCCTGGGCCTGCGGTGCCGCCGGCTGGGGGGCGATGTACTTGCGGAAGGTCTGTTCGGCCTGCATCAGGTCCTGAGCTTCCTTGGACACCTGCTGGGCCTGGCCCTTGGCGGCGCCGAAATTGTCGGGCGCCAGGGCGCGCAGCATGCCGGCGCCGCGGTCAAGCCACGGATAGGATTTGGCCTCGGCCAGCCAGGACGGCGGAGTTTCGGTGACCATGGTAATCAATAGATGGGCAAGGCAAACCAAAACACCACCCCGGATCAGGCCAAAAGCGAAGCCCAGCGACGAATCGACGCTGTTCAATGCCGAACGGCGCACCCGGTCGGCGGCGGCCTTGGTCAAAAACGACAGGACCAGCAAGGTCACCAGGAACAGCGCGGCGCCGGCGGCGATGTCGGCCACCAGGGCGCTGCCGATATATTGGCGGGCCAGCGGCTGGGCTAGGGGGAAGCCGTAAAGGGCTGCCGCGGCGGCGCCCACCCAGGCGGCGATGGCCAGCACTTCGTGCACGAAGCCGCGCATGAAGGCGAAGCCGGCGGAACCCAGCAAGACCACGGCCACCACGACGTCGACGGCGGTTATGGAAAGGTTGCCCATTCGGGGTCGGCTCTCACTCTCGCGAAGCGGGGCGGAACAGCCCCAAAACATCCTGCAGGTGCCCGATGGGTTTGATTCCCAAAGGCCCCGCGGCCCCGGAATTCTTGCCCTTCCTTGGCGTCGCCGGCACCAGCCCTTGCGCGAAGCCAAGTTTCGCCGCTTCCTTCAGCCGCAGATCCGACTGCGCGACGGCGCGAACCTCGCCGGAAAGGCCGATTTCGCCGAACACCACCATGTCGGCGGGGACCGGGACATCGCTGGCCGACGAGACCAGGGCGGCGGCGACCGCCAGGTCGGCGGCCGGTTCTGTGATCCGCAAGCCGCCCGCGACGTTCAAATAAACGTCATTGCCCGACAAAGCAAGCCCGCAGCGGGCATCAAGGACCGCCAACACCATGGCCAGCCGGCTGGAATCCCATCCCACCACGGCGCGGCGCGGGCTGGAAAGCGTGCTGGGGGCGACCAAAGCCTGGATTTCCACCAGCATGGGCCTTGTCCCCTCGATGCCGGCGAACACGCAACTCCCCGACACGTTGCCGCGCCGTTCGGCCAAGAACAGCGCCGACGGATTGGCCACTTCGGCCAGACCGCGGTCGGTCATCTCGAACACGCCGATTTCGTCGGTGGCGCCGAAACGGTTCTTCACCGCCCGCAAGATGCGGAACTGATGGCCGCGCTCGCCTTCGAAATAAAGCACGGTGTCGACCATGTGCTCCAGCACGCGGGGGCCGGCGATGGTGCCTTCCTTGGTGACGTGGCCGACCAGGAACAGCACGAAGCCTCGGCGCTTGGCCAAGCGGATCAGTTCGTGGGCGCAGGTGCGCACCTGGGTGACGGTGCCGGGCGCCGATTCCACCGTGTCGGCGAACATGGTCTGGATGGAATCGATGACTACCACCTTGGGGGCGTCGGCGGTGTCCAGGGTCGAGACGATGTCGCGCAAGCTGGTGGCGGACGCCAAGGCCACGTTGGCCTTTTCCAGCCCCATGCGCCGTGCCCGCAGCCGCACCTGGTCCACCGCTTCTTCGCCCGAGATGTAGACGACGGGGACCTGTGACGCCAGCAACGCCGTGGCCTGGGTCAACAGCGTCGACTTGCCGATGCCGGGATCGCCCCCCACCAGCAGCGCCGAGCCGGGAACCAGACCGCCGCCGGCCACCCGGTCCAATTCGCCGATGCCGGTCAACAGGCGCGGCACCGGGGCGGCGTTGCCGTCCAGGCCGACGAATTCGATCTTGCGTCCCGGCTTGGCTCCCAAGCCCTTGGGCGTGCTTTCGCGGGCCGCTTCCTCGGTGATCGAGTTCCAAGCCCCGCAGGCCTCGCACTTGCCGGCCCATTTGGCGGTGACCGCGCCGCATTCCTGGCAGACGAAGCGGGTGGTGGACTTGGACAATTGCGGTCTGATCCTGGTGGGAATGACGTTGGGGCAAGGTATGCGCGACCCGGCCGGCTTTGGCAAGACCTGGAAGCCCCGCTTGTGCATTACCCGGCGATCCCCCACATTGTGAAAAACGCATAAAAGGGGGTTTCATGATCCGGGTGGCCTTGTTGGTGGTGGTGGCCATGCTGGCCTTTGCCGCCAATTCCGTGCTGTGTCGTCTGGCCCTGGCGCACACTGCCATCGATCCCGCCAGCTTCACCTTGCTGCGCATCGCCTCGGGGGCCGTCAGCTTGGGGCTGATCGCCAGCCTGCAACGCAAGCGCCCGACGGGGTCGTGGCGGGGCGCCCTGGCCTTGTTGGGTTATGCGGCGGCGTTTTCCTTCGCCTATGTCAGCCTGGGGGCCGGAACCGGGGCGTTGCTGCTGTTCGGCGCCGTTCAGGCCACCATGGTGGTGGCCGGTTTGCTGCGCGGCGAACATCCCATGCCCATCCAATGGCTGGGTCTGGTGCTGGCCCTGGTGGGCTTGGCGGTGCTGGTGGCGCCGGGGGTGACGGCGCCGCCGCTGGTGGGCGCGCTGCTGATGCTGGGCAGCGGCGTCGCCTGGGGGCTTTACTCCATCATGGGACGAACCGCCGGCGACCCGGTTGCCGCCAATGCCGGCAACTTCCTGCGGGCCGCCCCCTTGGCCGTGCTGCCGCTGTTGGGCGTTCTGGCCTTGGGGGGCGGGTCGGTGGACGGCCAGGGCGTCGCCTATGCGCTGGCGTCGGGGGCGGTCGCCTCGGGCATGGGCTATGCCCTGTGGTACGCGGTGCTGCCCCATCTGACGGCGGCGCGGGCGGCGTCGGTGCAGCTCAGCGTGCCGGTGATCACCGCCCTGGGCGCCGTTCTGGTGCTGGGCGAGGCCATCAGCCTGCGTCTGGTCCTGGCGTCCCTGGCGGTGCTGGGCGGCATCGCCCTGGTGATCATCGGGCGGCGAAAAGTGGCTTGAACTAGAAGATCACCACCCCTTCGGCCCCGGCCAGGGCAGGAATGACCGGGCAGGTTTTGCCGCGTCGGTCATTATTGCCGGCCTGGGCGGTGGCCTGCTGGGCCACGGTCTGACTGGGCGCCTGTCCGTTGCCGCCGTTCTTCATCTCTTCGTCCTTCAGCACCTGGGCCAGCTGCTTGTCCACTTCGTCCTGGATCTTCTGTTCCAGGATCTTCTGCACCATGGGGTCCATGGCGGCCATGGAGTCCTCGTCCAGGCCCATGGCGGCCATCACCTTCTTGCGCAGTTCTTCCTTCAGTTTTTCAATGCGCATGTCGCGCACCCAATTGGAAAATCCCTTTTCCTTGATGGCGTCCATTTCGGTTTCGTGGGCCTGCTGTCGGGCCGCTGCCTTTTGCGCCGCCGCCAGGGCGGCGTCGAAGCCGCCCGTCTGGCTTGATGTCGCAGATGTGCCGAAGGAAGATCCGCCCACAAGGCTGGTGCTGTCGATGCCGGAAATCATGATCGCCCCCAAAGCGAGTTATACGACGATCACTGACGCAAGGGGCATGCCAGGGGTGTCGGCCAGTCGCCAGTCCACCTGTCCCATGGGGAAATGGGCGCCGTGGGACAGGGCTTCCGACAACAGGACCTGATATTGGCTGCGGGGGATTTCCACGGCACCGAAGCGCAGCAGATGGTCAGTGATGAACTGGGTGTCCAGCAGGCGAAAGCCCCCCAGCCGCAGGCGGGCGACCAGGTCGACCAGCGCCACCTTGGACGCGTCGGTGGCGCGGCTGAACATGCTTTCGCCAAAGAAGGCGCCGCCCAGGGCCAGACCGTAAAGTCCGCCGACCAGCCGGTCGCCGTCCCAGCTTTCCACCGAATGGGCCAGACCGTTGTCGTGCAGTTCGCAGAACAACTCGACGATGGGGGCGTTGATCCAGGTTTCCTCGCGCCCCTTTTTGGCTTCGGCGCAGCCGGCCATGACGGCGCGAAAGGCGGTGTCCACCCTGATCTGAAAGCGCCCCTGCTTCATCACCTTCTTCAGCGAACGCGGCATGTGGAAGCGGTCCAGCGGCAGGATTCCGCGGTCTTCCGGGTCGATCCAGTAAAGCTTGGCGTCGTCGCGGGTGCGCGCCATGGGGAACAGTCCCATGGAATAAGCGCGCAGCAAGATGTCGGTGTTCAGCACCCGCATGACCTGTCCCTCGATTTCCCTTTGAAATGTATGGTGGGCGGTGCGATTTTCCAAGTAACGGCAAGAAGCGGATAACGCCCATGGGGGATTTCGTTCACACGGTCGACGCCAAGGGTGCGACCAGCCAATTGAACTTCATCGCCGGCCAGGAATCCGGTTTTTGGATCAGGGCGCGGCGCAACCATCTGTTGGCCCAGTGGTTTTCCGACCTGACCGACGAGGATCAGCAATCCTATGTGCGGCTGCTGCTGGACGCCGATTTCGCCAAGGTGGAAACCCGCGAGGCGGCGGCCTGGATCCTGACCAAGATCCGGAACGACCTGATGGGGTTCGGCATCTTCTTAAGCATGGAGCAACTGCACGACGTGGCCGAACGGTTCCGCGTTCAGGCGTGGCAGGAACGTCAGGGGCGCTAGGCCAAGGGTAGAGTGAAGGTGATGGTGGTGCCGCCCAGGGCGGTGTCGTCGATCCAGATGTCGCCGCCGGCGGAATCGACCACGCGGTGGGCGATGGCCAGGCCGATGCCGGTACCGTTGCCGTCGTGGTTCAGGCGTTCGAAAATGCCGAAGGCCTTGTGGCGCAGTTCGGGGGCGATGCCGACACCGTTGTCGCTGACGCTGACACGGGCCATGGAGCCCTGGTTTTCGGCTCGGATGTCGATCCTGGGCGGCAGGTCGGGGCGGGCATAGGTCAGGGAATTGTCCAGCAACGCCCGAAACAGCGCCTTCAGCCGGTCGGCGGGCACGGCGAGCTTGGGCAGAGAGCCGTAACTGATCTGCGCCCCGCTTTGGTCGACACGCTCGGACAAGTCCTTGAGCACCGCCGCCAAGACGTCGCCCGCGGCGCATTTGGCCGACGCGGGGATCGGTTCCGACAAGGACAGATAGGTCAAGGCGTCGCGCAGCAACGAGCGCTGACGCATGGCGCCGTTGATGACGAATTCCAGCGGTTGCGCCACTTCGGGGGGCACGGGCTGCGGCAGGGCCTTGATCAGGGCCTGGGTGAAGACGTGTTGCTGGCGCACCGGCTCCTGCATGTGATGGGCCAGGATCTCGGCGAAGCGGGCCATGTCGTGCTGGGCCCGGGCGGCGTCTCGCTCGAATTGCGAACGCAGTTTGCTTTGGCGGGCGAACAGGCTTTCCAGCGGGCGGGTCAGTCCGACCCAGGCGATGGCGGTGTAAAGCAGGAATGATTGCGTCAGGCCCAGGACATGGCCGGCCATGTTCAACGCCCCGTACACGTCGTTGTACAAGGTGAAGGTGGCGCTTTCCACCGAACCGCACAGCAGCAGGGCAATGGCCAGCCGGCGGACCTGGGGGGGTCGCGGAGACCGGTCTTGCCACATGCGCCATGCCGCCCACGCCACCACCACCATGCAGGTGCTTTCGGCGGCGATCTTGAACGGCGTCAGCCCTTGCCCGTCGACGAAGCAATCGGGAAACAGCCCCAGGAACACCAGCCCGCCCATGACCAGCGCGGCGGTGGCGCTGACCACCAGCGGGATGTTGTTGCGGCTGCGGGTGACCATGGGCAGGGTGGCGGCGAACAGGGCGCCGGCCTGCATCAGGCGCTGAACCACCCACAATTGGGTGGGCAGGTTGGCGTCGTCGGGATCGAACACCCCCAAGCCCTTATAGGTCAGGGTGTGCAGCAGCAAGATGGCGGCGCTGGGGCCCAAGGCCAGGCCGGCGATGCGCAGAAAGCCGTCTTCCAGATGGTGCCGGGTGTTCCAGGCCAGGGAAAAGGCGGTCAGCACTACGCAGATGTTGAAGAATTCCACCAGGGTGTGGAACAGCAGATAGCTGTGTGAACGGGTGGCCAGGACGGCCATCACCGCCAATCCCATGAACACGGCCTCCTTGCGTCCCACGGGATGGCGCAAGGCGGGGTTGATGCTGGTCGGAAGCATTCAGGCGCTAATCTTCGTCCAGGACAATCGACGGATATTCATATCACGGACGTATTGGCCTGTCCCGGTCCTTCAACCGTAATGCTATGCCATGGGCGATTGCCTGAGATACCGGCTGGGCGGAGCCCCCAGCAGACGTTTGAACATGGTGGTGAAGGCGGCGACGCTGTCATAGCCCAGGTCGATGGCCACCGTGGTCACCGCTTCGCCGGCGGCCAGACGGGGCAGGGCGGCGAAAAGCGTGGCCTGTTGCCGCCATGCGGCCAGACCCAGCCCGGTCTGCTGGCGGAACAGGCGGGTGAAGCTGCGGCGGCTGGTGGCCAGGCGTTTGGCCCAGTCGTCGATGGTGGCGTGGGGGTCGGGGGTGGCGATGAAGTCGTGGCACAAGGCGGCCAGCCGTTCATCGGCGGGCATGGGCAGGCCCAGAGGGCGTTCCGGCAGCAGCGGCAGTTCCTCGACCACCAGGGCCATGATCTTGTCGGCCCGACTGCCCTTTTGCCATTGGCGCGGCAGCTTGACCGCCTCGACGATCAGGCCGTGCATCAAGGGCGTCACCTCGACCACCCGGCAGCCAGGCGGCAGGTCGACGGCGCCGGGGCTGACATAGATGGAATGCATGCGCACCCGCCCGTGGGGCGCCACCGAATGTTCCATGCCCGCCGGCACCCACAAAGCGTGGTCGGGAGGGACCATCCAACGTCCGGCCTCGGTGGTGACGGTGATGATGCCGGTCAAGGCGTACAGCAATTGCGCGCGTTTGTGGCGGTGCGGCGGCACCACCACCCGGTCGGCATAGTCGCTGGCCAGGGGCACGATGGCGCCTTCCAGGGCTTCGACCCATTCGATGCGGCGCAGATGCTGGTCACTGGACGGGGGGCCGTCATAACCCAGAGGCGGAGGAAGCGGCGTGTCGCCCATGACTTGGCCCAGTCGCGAAAGATTAAGGCCAGATCACGAAAGCAGGTCCATCTGCGAATGTCTATCATACCAAGGCCGGCATTTCCCATACCCCTTAAGGAGCACCTTGACGTGTCTGATTCCGCCGCCGCTACCCTGGCCGCGCCGCCCAAGGCCGATACCGCCTTCGTGGTGATCGCCGCCATCTCGTTCTGCCATATGCTGAACGACATGATGCAGTCGTTGCTGGCCGCCCTTTATCCCATGCTGAAGGTCCGCTATGGCCTGGACTTCGGCCAGATCGGCCTGTTGACCTTCACCTTCCAGGGGCTGGCGTCCCTGTTGCAGCCCATGGTCGGGCTTTATACCGACAAACGGCCGCAGCCTTATTCCCTGCCCGTGGCCATGGGGTCGACCTTGTGCGGCCTGTTGCTGCTGGCCTTCGCCGACGATTATTGGCTGTTGCTGGTGGCTGCCGGCCTGGTGGGCATCGGTTCGTCCATCTTCCATCCCGAATCGTCGCGGGTGGCCCGCATGGCGTCGGGCGGACGTCACGGCCTGGCCCAGTCGCTGTTCCAGGTGGGTGGGAATTTCGGCTCGGCCCTGGGGCCGCTTTTGGCCGCTTTCGTGGTGCTGCCGCGCGGCCAGGCCAGTGTCGCCTGGTTCTCGCTGGCCGCCCTGGTCGCCATGAGCGTGCTGTGGCGGGTCGGCGGCTGGTATGGCCGTCATGTGGCCAACCAGGCCCGGCGCGCCGCCAAGACCGTCACGCACGATCTGCCGCGTCGCACCGTGGTGGTGGCCATCGCCGTGCTGGTCGTGCTGGTGATTTCCAAGAACGTCTACATGGCCAGTCTGTCCAGCTATTACACCTTCTTCCTGATCCACAAATTCGGAGTGTCGGTGCAGGACGCCCAGTTGCTGCTGTTCTTGTTTCTGGGCGCGGTGGCGGTGGGCACCGTCGCCGGCGGTCCCATCGGAGACCGTTTCGGCCGCAAGCTGGTGATCTGGTTCTCGATCCTGGGGGTGTTGCCCTTCACCCTGGCCATGCCTTACGCCAACCTGTTGTGGACGGCGGTGCTCAGCGTGGTGATCGGTCTGGTGATGGCTTCGGCCTTTTCCGCCATCGTCGTCTTCGCCCAGGAACTGATGCCCGGCCGTGTCGGTCTGGTGGCGGGGCTGTTCTTCGGTGTCGCCTTCGGCTTCGCCGGTTCGGGTGCCGCCGTGCTGGGGCAGGTGGCCGACTGGAAAGGCATCGACTTCGTCTATCAGATTTGCGCCTTCCTGCCGGCCTTTGGCCTGCTGGCGGTGTTCCTGCCCAAGATGAAACGGGGATGAATGCTCGCAACACGAGTTTATTCAACGAATATAAAAATTAAGGTTGTTACCGACTCATCTTAAGAGCAATTCTAGATATGAACAACCTATGGGGGAATTCATGTCTGGAAAATACGCACAAAAGATATCGGTGGCGGTCACCGCCTTGGCCCTGTCCATTGGCACGGCCAAGGCGGAATCGTCCATCTGGGGGGCCGATTTGCCGGTTCCCGCCATTCCCGGATACACCTTTCCCGAAAGCGAAAGCACCCTGCTGGGCTGGGTCAACGGCAACAGCGCCGCCGATATGGC
Organism: Magnetospirillum sp. 64-120; assembly: GCA_001898825.1. Classification (GTDB taxonomy): domain Bacteria; phylum Pseudomonadota; class Alphaproteobacteria; order Rhodospirillales; family Magnetospirillaceae; genus Magnetospirillum. The sequence continues at coordinate 107,172 of MKVK01000014.1, read as the reverse complement.
CAATGTCTACCTGCATGGTTGGGGACTGTGGACGGCGTTGAACACGCCCAGCGGCCAAAGTGTCTATGGCATCGCCAACGCCCCGGTTTACCTGACCTGGGTGACCCGTCAGGAACTGGTGGCCATGTCCCAGGCCAGCAAGATGGCGGCACTGAAAAAGCAGGGACCGCGCAAGCTGCAGATGGGCGAGGTGACCCAGCTGTCCAAGTTCGGCATCCATTCCATGCAGGCCAAGCCCAAGCTGAAGGCGGCCAAGCCCGGTGCGCCCAGCCCGGATTTCGACACCATGGAAACCGTGACCTACGATCCGGTATCGGGCCAGACCATCAATGATCGCGGCTATTTCAAGCTGGCGACCATCAAGGCGGCTTATGACGCCAAGCAGCCCGAGATCGAGGCCTTCCCGGTCAATGCCGTGGTGGTCAAGCCGGTCTACAAGGTGATTACCAAGGACAAGCTGTACCAGAACCGCTATTACGTCATGGCCGCTTGGCCGGGGACGCCCGACGTCACCCCGGCGATCCAGGCCAATGGCTTCCCCGAACAGTCGTGGAATGCCGGCTGTGTCTATGTGGACACCCAGAACAGTGGTCCCAGCCAGGCATCCGGGGTTGACGCCAGTTGCTCGGGACCGACCGCCGCCTCGACCTATGGTTTGGGTGATTTCGTCAATTTCAAGCTGACCGCCGACAACGCCGCCCTGTTCGACCTGGGCAACAAGCAGAAGCTGGTGGCCGGCGACACCTTGTTGCTGATGGCCATGCACGTCAGCTCGCGCGAGATGACGGAATGGACCTGGCAGACCTTCTTCTGGACCCCCAACCCCAAGGCGCCGCCGCTGCCCAGCAGCACCGCCGTCGCGGGCGCCATGCCGGCCCAGCTGACCGGCCCGGCCGCCCATTACGCCGGTTCCTACGCTTATTCCATGGTGACCCCTAACCAGCCCATCAGTGGCGGCCAAAGCGTCGGCCAGCCGGTGGTCGGCTATAATCCCTATCTGGAAGCCGGGTTCTCGGAATCGACTTTCGGCATCTCGCGGCCCATCGTTGACGGTTCGACGTCTTGGACCGGCACGGTGGGGGTGCAGACCAATTGCATGACCTGCCACGCCTTGGCGGCGGTGGCCTTCACCAAGACCGCCAACCCCACTTATGGAACCGATTTCTATATCGGCCGTGACGATCCGTACTTCAACGGCACGGTACAGACCGAGTTCCTGTGGTCCATCGCCGACGTTGTGGCGACCCAGCAAAGCAAGGCGAATAAAGCTAAGTCGAAGAAATAGACAAAAAAAAGAGGCCGGTGGAAACCGGCCTCTTCCTTTGGTTTGCTGTTCCGTCATCTAGCTATGCTGGGCAACGAACTTTTCCAGCCAGTGAATATCATAGTCGCCGTTGACGAAGTCCTGGTCCTGCACCAAGCGGTTATGCAAGGGCAGGGTGGTCTTGATGCCGTCGATGACGTATTCGCCCAAGGCCCGGCGCAGGCGCATCAGCGCCTCGTTGCGGGAATTGCCCGACACGATCAGCTTGGCGATCATGCTGTCGTAATGGGGCGGGATGCGGTAATTGGCGTAAAGTCCCGAATCGACGCGCACGCCCAAACCGCCCGGCGCATGATAGCCGGTGATGCGGCCCGGAGACGGCACGAAGGTCTGCGGGTCTTCGGCGTTGACGCGGCATTCGAAGGCATGGCCCTGGAAGCGGATGTCTTCCTGGGTGTACCCCAACGGTGCCCCGGCGGCGATGCGCAGCTGTTCGCGCACCAGATCGATGCCGGTGATGGCCTCGGTGATCGGGTGCTCGACCTGCAGGCGGGTGTTCATTTCGATGAAATAGAACTCGCCGTTCTCGAACAGGAATTCCAAGGTGCCGGCGTTGCGGTACCCCAGATGGGCCACCGCCTTGCGGGCGATGTCGCCGATGCGGGTGCGCTGTTCGTCGTTCAACGCCGGCGACGGCGCTTCTTCCAGTACCTTCTGGTGGCGGCGCTGCAGCGAACAGTCGCGTTCACCCAGATGCACCACGTTGCCGTAATTGTCGGCCAGGATCTGCATCTCGATGTGGCGCGGCTTGCCCAGGTACTTTTCCATGTAGACGTCGCCATTGCCGAAAGCGGCCTTGGCTTCGTTACGGGCCATCTTGTAGGACTCGGCCAACTCGTCGGCCGAACGGGCCACCTTCATGCCCTTGCCGCCGCCGCCGGCGGTGGCCTTGATCAGCACCGGATAGCCGATCGTCTCGGCGCATTCCAGCGCCTCTTCGACGGTTTCCAGCGCGCCGGCCGAGCCGGGCACGCAAGGCAGGCCGGCCGCGGTGGCGGCCTGCTTGGCGGTGATCTTGTCGCCCATCATGCGGATGTGGTCGGCGGTCGGGCCGATGAACACGAAACCGTGTTCTTCCACCATCTGGGCGAAGTCGGCGTTTTCCGACAAGAAGCCGTAGCCGGGATGGATGGCGTCGGCGCCGGTGATGGTCGCCGCCGACAGGATCGCCGCCTTGTTCAGGTACGAATCCTTGGCCGAGGGCGGGCCGATGCACACCGCTTCGTCGGCCAAGCGCACATGCATGGCGTCGTTGTCGGCGGTGGAGTGCACGGCGACCGTGCGGATCCCCATCTCGCGGCAGGCGCGGTGGATGCGGAGTGCGATTTCGCCGCGATTGGCGATCAGGACCTTCTCGAACATCAATTCGTTACTCGATGATGACCAGGGGTTCACCGAATTCCACAGGCTGACCATCGGTGACCAGGATGCGGGTGACCTTGCCGCCGCGCGGGGCGCGGATCGGGTTGAAGGTCTTCATGGCCTCGATCAGCATCAGGGTCTGGCCCTCGGAAACCGTCGAGCCGACGTCGATGAACTTGGCGGCGCCGGGTTCCGGCGACAGATAGGAGACGCCGACCATGGGCGAGGTCACGGCGCCGGGATGGCCGGCGGCGTCATCGCTGACGGCGGGCTGGGCGACCGGAGCGGCGGCCACGGCGGGCGCGGCGGCGGGCATGTGATGCACGGCCACGGGCATGCCCTGGCGGGCGACGCGGATGCGCAAGGTGCCGGTGTCGTACTCGATCTCGGTCAGGTTGGTCTGGTCAAGCAGTTCGGCCAGCGAACGGACCAGGTCGGAATCGAAGGATTTGGTGGCCATGGGGCTTTCAACTTTCCCTGATCAGGCGGGCGAGCGCATCCAGCGCCAGAATGTATCCGTGACTGCCGAAGCCGCAGATCATTCCCTTCGCCGCCTTGGAAACGTAAGAATGGTGGCGGAATTCTTCTCGCTGGTGAATATGCGAGAAATGCACTTCCACGGTGGGCTTTTGGACCGCCAGCAGCGCGTCCAGGATGGCCACCGAGGTGTGGGTGTAGGCGCCGGCATTGATGATGATGCCGGCAGCGCGCTGACGCGCTTCCTGGATCCAGTCCACAAGGACGCCCTCGTGGTTGGACTGGCGGAAATCGATGTCCATGCCCAGGGACGCGGCATGCGTCCGCACCGACGCTTCCACGTCGGCCAGGGTTTCGTGGCCATAGACCTCGGGCTGCCGGGTTCCCAGCATGTTGAGGTTCGGGCCGTTGACGATCAGGATCATCGGGTTCGCCATTGCGTCCTTATATCACGCGCAACCGACGGCGCAACGAGAACCTTGGGGCCACGAAATATTGTTAGCAGGCCCCCCTGACGTCGGTATCGGTTTACCGGCGCCCTGGTCTGGGTCAAACTTGCGCCATCGGTTCATCTGGGAAGGGGAAATCTGATGCGTAAGATCATCTTCGCCGTCATCGCCTTGGTCGCCGTGGGCATCGGCGCCGGCGTGGCGTTCCTGACGTCGAACCTGGATTCCATCGTGAAAAAGGTCATCGAAACCGCCGGCAGCGACGTGGCCGGGGTCAAGGTGTCGGTGGGCGAGGTCAAGATTTCCCTGTCCGAGGGCAAGGCCAGCATTTCCGGCTTGTCGGTGGCCAATCCGTCGGGCTTCACCACCCCCAACGCCTTCAAGCTGGGGGCCATTGCGGTGGCGCTGGACACCGGTTCGCTGACCGGCAACCCCATCGTCATCAAGGACATCTCGGTGGCGGCGCCGGAAGTCACCTATGAAATGGGGGCCAACGGCGCCACCAACATCGACGCCATCCAGAAGAATGTCGCCGCCAAGACCGGCGGCGGCGCTGCCGCCTCGAAGGATTCGGGTGACGGCAAGAAGCTGGTCATCGACCGCCTGGGCATCAGCAAGGGCAACGTCACCCTGGCCACCGCCATTCCCGGCGTCAAAAGCAGCGCCACCCTGCCCGACATCGTGTTGACCGGCATCGGCAAGAAGTCGGGCGGCGCCACCGCCGGCGAAGTGGCTGCCCTGGTGATGGACGCTTTGACCAAGTCGGCGCTGAAGGCCGGTCAGTCCATGGGGCTGGGCAATGTGGGCGACGCCGTCAAGGGCGCGGTCCCCGGTGACGTGGGCGGCGCGGTCAAGGGCATCTTCGGCAAATAACCCTGACGGCAGGGCGGTTGCAACGCCGCCCCGGCCTGCCCATACTGCGGCCCTGTTGTTTCAAAAACGGAAGCGGTCGCATGAAGGTGATGATCAACGGCGAAGAGCGCGTGTTCGAGACCGCGCAAAGCGTCGAGGCTTTGTTGACGTCCTTGGGCATCGATCCCCGCAAGGTGGCGGTGGAACGCAACCTGGAAATCGTGCCCAAGTCGACTTACGCCCAGGTCATGGTCGGCGACGGCGACCGTTTGGAAATCGTGCATTTCATCGGCGGAGGATCGACGGACGTGGTCGAGGATTATTTCGAGGTCGCCGGGCGCAAGTTCACTTCGCGCCTGTTGGTGGGAACCGGCAAGTACAAGGATTTCGACGAGACCGCCAAGGCCATCGAGGAATCAGGGGCCGAGATCGTCACCGTCGCCGTGCGCCGGGTCAACCTGTCCGACCCCAGCCAGCCCATGCTGGTGGATTACGTCAGCCCGAAGAAATACACCTATCTGCCCAACACGGCGGGCTGCTTCACCGCCGACGACGCCGTGCGCACCCTGCGCCTGGCGCGCGAGGCCGGGGGCTGGGATCTGGTCAAGTTGGAAGTGCTGGGCGACCAGAAGACGCTTTATCCCAACATGCCGGAAACCCTGAAGGCGGCCGAAGCGCTGATCAAGGACGGCTTCAAGGTGATGGTCTACTGTTCCGACGACCCGATCCAGGCCAAGATGCTGGAAGACATGGGCTGTGTCGCCATCATGCCGCTGGGCTCGCTGATCGGGTCCGGCCTGGGCATCATCAACCCCATCAACATCCGCCTGATCAAGGAAAACGCCAAGGTTCCGGTGCTGGTGGACGCCGGCGTCGGCACCGCGTCGGACGCTGCCGTGGCCATGGAACTGGGCTGTGACGGCGTGCTGATGAACACCGCCATCGCCGCCGCCAAGGACCCCATCCGCATGGCGCGGGCCATGAAGCTGGCGGTGGAGGCCGGGCGCCTGTCCTATCTGGCCGGCCGCATGCCGAAAAAGATGTATGCCGATCCCAGTTCGCCCCTGGCCGGGTTGATTTAGGGCGTCTGTGGTTTTGGTGTTTTGTTGACGTCATGCCCGCGCTTGACGCGGGCATCCACGTGGTTCCGCCTAAGATATCGTCGGATAGTAATTTCTCTGATGACGCATGGATCGCCGGGGCAAGCCCGGCGATGACGACGGAACAGGCTTGTACGCGTTTAACCTGGCGCCTCTGCCTCATAAGCGCAGTCGCAGCCCTTGCCGGCGGCGATCCAGCGTTTCGTCCATTTGCCGGTGGCCAGGGCGCAGACGTAACGCGTCGCATTCTGGTCCCAGTGCAGGGCCGGGCAGGGACCCCGGGTGCGCCAGAAGCGCAACCGCCCCAGCGGGCACAAGGTCACCGCGCAGCAAAGACCGCAGCCGTTGCAGGTTTCGCCGGGCTTGGGCTTGGGGGGCGCGTCTTGGTGCAGGGCGACGGTGGTTTCCATGTTTCTAGCCTAATCGCAAGCGGCGCGCGGCCATACCGCTAATAGTGTGACAATGGCCCGGTTTGCCACAATTCCGCCCTTGGTGGCCTTTATCTAAGTCATTGAAATAAAATGTATTCCCGTGGGAATGGGAAAATATTTTATGCATGGGGTTATTTTTCACTTTTCGTGGCGGAAAAACGCTGTATATAGCGACTTCAGGTGAGACGTACAGCGCACGTGCCTCTGGCCCTTCGCGGTTTAAGCAACGACGTCCAAGGCGTCTTCTGGGTGCAAGCGGGTTGAAACCCCGGTGCTTGGAGGATCAAGCTATGAACGTGGTTGCTCGGCATATGCTGTCGATCAAGCCTTTTTCCGACTTCTCGATCACGATGCCCGAATTGCAGGCGTTCGACCTGCTTTGGTGCGACGTACGAAGTCCTTCCTCGCGGATCTAGCGGCGTCCCAAAAGACCGTTGCCCCAAGGACCAGTCGGCCTGTCAGCGATGATGGGCACGGGGTGCCGTTTTCCTGACATTCGGGCTAAACGCCCAATCCAATCATCTGGGAGGACTCGCGATGACCGCGAAGATCGCTCGTTTTCTGGAGGAAGTCCGTCCTGCGACGCCGTGCGTGGTCGTCGATCTGGACGTGGTGCGAGATAACTACAACGGCCTGCGCCATTGGCTGCCCTTGGCCCAGGTTTACTATGCGGTGAAGGCCAATCCGGCCCCCGAAATCGTGCGCATGCTGGTGGGTCTGGGGTCTTCCTTCGACGTCGCCTCGCGCGGCGAGATCGACCTGTGCCTGGAAAACGGGGCGCATGCCGACAACATTTCGTTCGGCAACACCATCAAGAAGCAGTCGGACATCGCCTACGCCTATTCCAAGGGTGTTCGCCTGTACGCCTTCGATTCGGAAGCCGAGTTGGAAAAGCTGGCCCAGTCGGCCCCGGGTTCGCGCGTCTTCTGCCGCATCCTGATGACCTGTGACGGCGCCGAGTGGCCGCTGTCGCGCAAATTCGGCTGCGAAGCCGAAATGGCCCGCGATCTCTTGATCAAGGCCCGCGAGCTGGGTCTGGATCCCTATGGCGTGTCCTTCCACGTGGGCAGCCAGCAGACCGACCTGAACCAGTGGGACATCGCCGTCGGCAAGGCCGCCATGCTGTTCACCGCGCTGAACGAAGCCGGTATCGACCTGAAGATGATCAACCTGGGCGGCGGTTTCCCGGCCCAGTACCGGTCCAACATCCCGGAAGTGGAACGCTACGCCGACGCCGTCATGCATGCCATGACCAACCATTTCGGCAACGCCCTGCCGGCCATGATCATCGAACCCGGCCGTTCGCTGGTCGGCGACGCCGGCATCCTGGAAGCCGAAGTGGTGCTGATCTCGAAGAAGTCCTATGACGAAGACGTCCGCTGGGTCTATCTGGATATCGGCAAGTTCGGCGGCCTGGCCGAAACCATGGACGAAGCCATCAAGTACCGCATCCAGACCCCCCACGACGGCGGCGAGACCTCGCCGGTGGTGCTGGCCGGTCCGACCTGCGATTCGGCTGACATCTTGTATGAAAAGGCCGGATACGAAATGCCCGTCACTCTGAAGGTGGGCGACAAGGTGCGCATCTTGTCCACCGGTGCCTACACCACGTCTTATTCGGCGGTGAATTTCAACGGTTTCGCGCCGCTGAAGGCTTACTTCATCTAAGCCCGCCTGACCGACAAATTCAAAAGGGCGCAGTCCACAAGGTCTGCGCCCTTTTTGTTTCCTGGCTTGTTAGCCTATTTTGCCGGGTGGTCGTGGCGGAATTCTTCCAGCCCGTGTTCCCACGCGCTTTCGGTTTCCAGATGGTGGTCATGGGCCAGCTTGACTTCGGTCTGCAGTGCTTGTTCCACCTGGGCGCAGCCATCGGGGCTGTCCAGAACGGTTTCCGCCCATTCGGCGGCCACCACGGTGGGCACGTGCTTGAAGCAGGCGACGGCATCCAATTGTTCGGGGGTCAGGCCGCTGAAGGCGACGCAATCGGTCAGGGACAACATGGCCGGTCTCCATCGCTGTGGAAGGCATGTGTACTTGCGCTTTTCAATGTTGACGATCCTAGCACAATTGATGGATCGATTTCGACAAGTCCCTAGTTTTTGTAATAAAATTCGCAATGCACCATAAATATTGCGGTGCAATGCTTGACCAAGGTCAGTTGCCTGATCCGCCGCAGGGGAGCAAACTCGCGCCATGTTCACCAAGTTTCTTCTGACCGTGGCCGTGGTGGCCGTGATCTGGTTCGGCTTCCGCGCTATCCAGCGCCGGGCCGAGCGTCGCGACCAAGCTGTGCGCCCACCCACCGGGGCGGGCAAGCGCTTCACCCCCGAGATGGACGGCGATTCGGTACGTGATCTGGTCAAATGCCCCATCTGCAACACTTGGCGGCCGGCCGGGGCCGCCTCTTGCGGGCGGAGCGAATGCCCCAACTGAGCGAGGGAAAGATGCGTGCGATTCTGGCTTTGATGGTGGTCGGTTTGTTGACGGGCTGCGCCTTGCCGCCGCCCGACCAGCCCGCTTCGCCCAACCGCATGGGCCGGTTCTTGGGGCTGGTGTCGCGTTGCGGCTGTTCCGACATCGGACCTGACCGCATGTTGGCCGATTACCCCAAGGCGGCGGCGCATTATTCCGCCGCCGACATCAAGGCGATGAAGGGGTATGTGGATCTGGGGCTGTCGGAAAATTTCGACAACCAGATGGAAATCTGCGCCGAAGCGTGTTCGCAATCCTGCATGGTCAACGCGGTGGCCCAGCCCTTGGGCGGCAAGACCGTCGCCGGTGTTGCCGCCTGCCTGGTCAACGAACGCGACCTGCACCTGAGCGAAGGGCGGATGAGCGGCGACTGGGATTAACCGTTGCCCCACCAATAGACCCAGACGAACAAGAACAACCACACCACGTCGACGAAGTGCCAGTACCAGGCGGCGGCTTCGAAGCCCACGTGCTGGTCGGGGGTGAAATGCCCCTTGGCGGCGCGCGCCGTGCACACCGTCAGGAAACACACGCCGACGAAGACGTGGAAACCGTGGAAGCCGGTGGCCATGTAGAACACCGACGGATAGACGCCGTCGGTGAACTTGAAGGTGGCTTCGCCGTATTCGTGCAGTTGCATGCCAAGGAACACCGCGCCCAAGGCCACCGAGGCCAGCAGCCCCAGCACCACCTGGCTGTTCTTGCCCGCGCGCACTCCGTGATGGGCCCAGTTGACCGTGGCGCCCGACGACAACAGGATCAGGGTGTTGATGAAGGGTAGGCTCCAGGTGTGCAGGGGCTCGATGCCCTCGGGCGGCCACTGGGTCACCGACGGGTTGGTGCCCAAGGCGCCATGGAAAAAGGCCCAGAAGAAGGCGACGAAGAACATCACTTCGGACGCGATGAACAACACCATGCCCATGCGCAGGCCGTGGCGGACCTCGGTGCTGTGGGCGTGGTCGTGCCGCGCTTCCTTGACCACGTCGCGCCACCACATAAAGGCGGTGGCGGCCACCACCGCCAGCCCCACCCACATCCAAAGCGTGGCGTCGCGGTCGTGGAACCAATGGACGGCGCCATAGGCCAGGACAAAGGCGCCGATGGCGGCGACCAAGGGCCAGGGGCTGGGGTTCAGAAGGTGGAAGGGATGATCCTGGTGGGAATGGGATGACGCGTTGCTCATGACCGCCCCTGCCTGTCGTGGATGGGATAGAAGGTATAGGACAGCGTGATGGTGGTGACGTCGTCGGTGGTCTCGTCCAAAGCCAAAGCGGGATCGACGAAGAAGGTCACCGGCATGTCGACGCTTTGTCCCGGCTCCAGCCGCTGCTCGGTGAAGCAGAAGCACTGCACCTTGTTGAAGTACTGGCCCGCCTTGGCCGGGGTGACGTTGAAGGTCGCCGTGCCCACCACGGCATGGTCGGACTGGTTGGTGGCGGTGTAAAAGGCCAGAACCTGCTCGCCCAGATGGGTTTCGACGCTGTTTTGCGCCGGCTTGAAGCGCCACGGCAAATCCTTGGCCTTGGACGCGTCGAAGCGCACGGTGATCGGGCGGGTGGTCGCCTGGGCCGCGTGATCGGCCACCTTGGTGGTGCCGCCATAGCCGGTGACCCGGCAAAACAGGTTGTAAAGCGGTACGCTGGCCGCCACCAACCCCACCATGGCGGCCACCACGGCCAGGCTGGTCAGCACCACGGGGGCGTTGCGGCGGCGTTGCATGGGCTTACTCCGCCGGGTGGCCCATTTCGGGGCCGACATGGGGAATCTTGTCGAAGGAATGGAAAGGCGGCGGCGAACTGACCGTCCATTCCAGGGTGGTGGCGCCCTGGCCCCAGGGATTGGCCGCCACCCGGCTGCCGGCGGCGAAGGTGCGCCAGCAGATGAAGACGAACAGCAAAGCGGCGGCGAAGGCGATGTAGGCGCCGATGGAACTGACGAAGTTCCAGCCCCAGAAGGCGTCGGGATAATCGGGGATGCGGCGCGGCATGCCGGCCAGACCCAGGAAATGCTGCGGGAAGAAGGTCAGGTTGACGCCGACGAAGGTCATCCAGAAATGCAGCTTGCCCAAGCCTTCCGGGTATTGGCGGCCGCTCATCTTGCCGATCCAGTAATAGAAGCCGGCGAACATGGCGAAGACGGCGCCCAAGGACAGCACGTAATGGAAGTGGGCGACCACGTAATAGGTGTCGTGCAGCGCGATGTCGACGCCGGAATTGGCCAGCACCACCCCGGTGACGCCGCCCATGGTGAACAAGAAGACGAAGCCGGTGGCCCACAGCATGGGTGTCTTGAACTCGATGGAGCCGCCCCACATGGTGGCGATCCAGCTGAACACCTTGATGCCGGTGGGCACGGCGATGACCATGGTGGCGGCGGTGAAATAGGCCCGGGTGTTGACGTTCAGCCCGACAGTGAACATGTGGTGCGCCCACACCACGAAGCCGACCACGCCGATGGCCACCATGGCATAGGCCATGCCCAGATAGCCGAAGACCGGCTTCTTCGAGAAGGTGGCGATGATGTGGCTGACGATGCCGAAGGCCGGCAGGATCATGATGTAGACTTCGGGGTGGCCGAAGAACCAGAACAGATGCTGGTAAAGAATGGGGTCGCCGCCATTGGCCGGATTGAAGAAGCCGGTGCCGAAATTGCGGTCGGTCAGCACCATGGTCAGCGCGCCGGCCAGCACCGGCACCGCCAGCAGCAACAGCACGGCGGTCACCAGCATGGCCCAGACGAACAAAGGCATGCGATGGAAGGTCATGCCCGGGGCGCGCATGTTCAAGATGGTGGTGATGAAGTTGATGGCGCCCAGGATCGACGACACGCCGGCCAGGTGCAGGGCCAGGATGGCGAAGTCGACGGACGGGTCGGGGTGGCCGGTGACCGACAGCGGCGGATAAAGCGTCCAGCCGGTGCCGGCACCAGCCCCCGATACCGCCGACAACAGCAACAACGCGAAAGCCGGCGGCAGTAACCAGAAGGAGATGTTGTTCATGCGCGGAAACGCCATGTCGGGCGCCCCGATCATCAGGGGAACGAACCAGTTGCCGAAACCGCCGATCAGCGCCGGCATGACCACGAAGAACACCATGATGACGCCGTGGGCGGTCAGGATGGTGTTGTAAAGCTGGTAGTCGCCGTCCAGGAACTGGATACCGGGATTTTGCAGCTCCATGCGGATGAACACGCTCATGGCGCCGCCCAGCAATCCGGTGATCACCGAGAAGATCAGGTACAGCGTGCCGATGTCTTTATGGTTGGTGGAATACAGCCAACGGGTCAAGCCGGCGGGTGTGTCGTGATGGCGGTCGCTCATGACTTGCCCCCCTTGGCTTTGTCACTGGAATCGTTGGCGGTGCGGATGCGGGTTTCCTCGGTCCAGGCCAGGAACTTATCTTTCTCGACCGCATGGATCATGATGGGCATGAAGCCGTGGTTGACCCCGCACAATTCGGAACATTGGCCGTAATAGGTGCCGGGCTTGTCGATGCGGACCCAGGTCTCGTTCAGGCGTCCAGGCACCGAATCGGTCTTCACCCCCAGCGCCGGAACCGCCCAGGAATGGATGACGTCGTCGGCGGCCAGCAGCACCCGGATGGGCACGCCGACCGGCAGCACCACCTCGCGGTCGGTGGTCAGCAGGCGCAGTTGTCCCGGCTTCAGGTCGTCGTCGGCCACCATGAAGGCGTCGAACGACAGGTTGTGGTCGGGATATTCATAGGACCAGTACCATTGATGGCCGGTGACCTTCAGGGTCATCTCGGCTTCCTGGGTGCGGTCCATGAAGTACAACAGCCGGAAGGACGGCAGCGCGATGGCCAGCAGGATCAGCGCCGGAATGGCGGTCCAGGCGATTTCCAGCACGGTGTTGTGGGAAAACTGTCTGGGCACCGGGTTGCGCCGGGCGTTGTAGCGCCAGATCACCCACCCCAGAAGGGCGGTCACCAACACCATGATGGCGATGATGACACTGTTCAACAGGGTGGAAAGCGAGGTGATGCGCTCCATGGTCGGCGACGCCGCCGGCTGAAAGTTCAGCGCCCAAGGAACCGGCTGGTCGGCACGTGCGGGCCATGGCGCCAGCCCCAGGACGGTCCCCAGGGCGGTTATCGCCACCAATGTCAAACGTCTCATGCGGTTGCCTCCCTGCGGCTTCGCCTGAATACCGTTCGCGCGGTTTGTTCTTATGATGATTGTGCGAATTATAATTATCAGTGGGGGTTGGGGGCGTTAACGCCAAGCCCCCGGCTTACTTTTTTTTCATTTTTGATTGTGCGTCGCAGCGTAAGGGGGCTTGCAATGAAGCCTTCGCCCCCTAATATGACAGGCGGCTAACATGAACCCGCAGCCCCTCAAGGAAGATCGTCATGCTTAATCGTCTGTTCGGCGCGTTGTCCGGTAATGGCAAGGGCAATGTTCACATGGTTCCGCCCAACGTCGTGGCCGAATGGATCGCCGCCGGCACCGCCATCGTCGTCGACGTGCGGGAACCGGGCGAATACGCTTCTGAACACATCAAAGGCGCCTTGAACCTGCCGCTGTCCACTTTCCAGGTGACGCAGATCCCGGACGTGGCCGAAGGCAAGAAGCTGGTCTTCCATTGCCGTTCCGGCCAGCGCTGCGGCATGGCCGCCGCCAAGGCGGTCGAAGCCGGCTATCAGGGCGAGATCAACCGCATGGAAGGCGGGATGATCGGCTGGATGTCCATGGGCGGCGCCGTCGTCCGATAACAGGACTTGTCTCTCCTGTTCTAATATGCCTGATTTTTCAAGGAACTATGCTGCGGTGCAGCAGGTTGAATCTGTTGTCAACCCGCGCACCGCCTGTTAGTTTTCCATAATATAACCGTAAAAATGAAAATCAGGGAGGAGAGACGTCATGAGGGGATTCCCCGTAACACCCGTATTGCGCCTGGCGTTGGGCCTGGCGCTGGCCCCGCTGGCCTTGGTCGGGACTGCCCAGGCGGCCGACCAGGTGGCGGTGATGGCCGATGCCTGTGCCGGTTGCCACGGCACCGACGGCCACAGCATCGGCGGCATGCCGGGCTTTTCCGGCAAGAAGCCGGAAGAGCTGAAGAAGGTGCTGCACGACTTCAAGTCGGGCGCTCGCGAAGCGACCGTGATGGATCGTATCGCCAAGGCTTACAGCGTCGAACAGCTTGACGCCATCGCCGACTACTTCGCCAGCCGCAAGAAATAAGGGGAACGCGCCATGACCAAGATCTCGCGTCGTTCATTCAACGCGCTCCTGGGCGCCGCCGGTGCGCTCAGCCTGGCCGGCGGCCTTTCCGCTTGTTCCAGCGGCCCCCGTGTGGTGGTGGTCGGCGGCGGTTTTGGCGGTGCCACCGCCGCCAAGTACCTGAAACGCTATGATCCCAGCCTGGACGTCACCCTGATCGACGCCCAAGCCAGCCATTTCACCTGTCCGTTCTCGAACACCGTGCTGGTGGGCATGAACGACATGTCCTATATCGAGCGCAAGTTCGACAAGCTGAACACCATGCACGGCGTCAAGGTCTACACCGACATGGTGACCGCCATCGATCCGGCCACCAAGGTGGTGAAGACCGCTGGCGGCAAGACCTTCGAATACGACCGCCTGATCGTGTCGCCGGGCATCGACTTCAAGTGGAACGCCATCGAAGGCTATGACGAGGCGGCGTCCAACGTCATGCCCCATGCCTGGAAGGCCGGCCCGCAGACCGCGCTGTTGAAGAAGCAACTGGAAGCCATGCCCAATGGTGGTCTGGTGGTCATCGCGCCGCCCGGCAACCCGTTTCGCTGCCCGCCCGGCCCGTACGAGCGCGCCAGCCTGATCGCCAGCTACCTGAAGAAGAACAAGCCCAAGTCCAAGCTGCTGATCCTGGACGCCAAGGACGCCTTCGCCAAGGACAAGCTGTTCAAGGAAGGCTGGGAAAAGATGTACGACGACATCATCGAATGGGTGCCGGCGGCCAAGAACGGCAAGGTGACCAAGGTCAACGCCAAGGACGGCACCGTCGAAACCGACTTCGAGAAGTTCAAGCCGGCGGTGGCCAACATCATCCCGCCGCAGACCGCGGGGCAGATCGCCATCACCGCGGGCTTGGCCGACAAGTCGGGCTTCTGCCCGGTCGATCCCAACACCTTCGAATCGACCCTGGCCAAGAACGTCCACGTCATCGGTGACGCCGCCATTGCCGGCGACATGCCCAAATCGGGCTATTCCGCCTCGTCGCAGGCCAAGGTCTGCGCCGCCGCCATCGTCGCCCTGTTCAAGGGGGAAAAGCCGCTGCCGCTGTCGGCCATCAACACCTGCTATTCGCTGGTGGCGCCCGATTACGGCATCTCGGTGGCTGCGGTGTTCGCGGTCAAGGACGGCAAGATCGCCAGCATTCCCAATTCCGGCGGTGTCAGCCCCATGGGGGCCAACTACCAGTTCCGTAAGAAGGAAGCGGATTTCGCTGTCGGGTGGTATCAAAGCATCTGCCAGGACAGCTGGGCCTGATCCAAGTACCTGATGCCAAGCCCGCCTCTTTCTGAAAGGGGCGGGCTTTCGGCGTCTAGGTATAGTTACTTAAATTACTTTGGTATCAGATCAAAAATCTGTATTGCGAGCGTGGTTATTATTTATTTATATTAGATTTTATTCAGGAACGAGGCGATCAATCGCCCGCGAGGCTCGGCATCACGTCCAAGAGAGGGCATTCCCCCCATGAACATGCGTCGTCTTTCCACCCTGGCCGTATTCGGTGCGGTTCTGTTTTCCGGCATGGCCGCCACGGCCGCCGAAATCGAATCCACCCTGGCGCGCGGCGGCCGCTTGTACGACAACTGGTACAAGGAACTGAAGACCACCCGTCCGGAAGATCCGCATCCCGGGTACACCGGGAAGGCGCCGAAGAATTCGTGGCGCTGCACCGCCTGCCACGGCTGGGACTACACCGGCGACAAGGCCACCGGGGTCAAGGGCATCACCGGCGCCAAGGGCAAGCCGGAAGCGGCCATCGTCGCCATTTTGCGCGACAAGAACCACGGCTATGGCTCCGACAAGCTGAACGACAAGGACGCCGGCGACTTGGCCATGTTCGTGTCCAAGGGCCAGATCGACATGAGCAAATACGTCGATCCCACCAGCGGTCAGTCCAAGGGCAGCGCCGCCAAGGGCGAGGTCTATTTCAACACGCTGTGCGCCGTCTGCCACGGTCCCGACGGCAAGAAGGTCAGCACCGGCATGCCGCTGGGCCAGGCGTCGGACTATCCCGCCGCCATGATGCACAAGGCGTTGAACGGCCAGCCGGCCGAGGCCATGCCCATGCTGCGGTCTTTCGATCATGGCATTTCGGCCGACATCGTCGCCTATACCAAGTCGTTGCCGAAGTAAGCGACCATGAGCGGGCAGGATCATCAGGCCCCGGATGGCGCCGCCCACCATGGGCGGCGCCACAAGCGGCCACCCACGGGCACCTGGAAACGCAAGCTGGCGCTGGTCATGGTCGGTCTGGTGCTGGGCGTGTTCGGCATGGCCGGTTTCGTCACCGCCATCGAATGGACCAACCGCACCGAGTTCTGCGTGTCGTGCCATTCCATGAAGCAGAACTATGCCGAATACAAGGAAAGCGTCCACTATCTGAACCGCAGCGGCGCCCATGCCCAATGCGCCGATTGCCATGTGCCCAAGGCGTTGGGGCCCAAGCTGGTCCGCAAGATGATGGCGGTCAACGACATCATCGCCGAGATCAAGGGCTCCATCGACACCCCGGAAAAGCTGGAAGCGGCGCGCCCGCATCTGGCGGAACGGGTGTGGAAATACATGGCGGACAGCGATTCGCGGGAATGCCGGACCTGCCATTCCTTCGATTCCATGAACCTTGCCAAGCAAGGCACCGCCGGGCGTCTGAAGCACCCCGAGGCCGCCATGGAAGGCAAGACCTGCATCAATTGCCACAAGGGCGTGGCTCACAAGATCCCGTCTTCCAAGGACGATCTGTAGGGGGGCAGCCGCCCCCCCCTGACGACCGAGCGTCATTCCCGCGAAAGCGGGAATCCAGGGGGGGATCCGCAGGCTTGTTCGCGACTCCTGGATGTCCGCCTGCGCGGGCATGACGGAAAGGGGGGCAGGTTCTATCCCAGCAAGACTTCCAGGAACAGATCGCCGTATCGGTCCAGCTTGGCTTCGCCGATGCCGTGGATGCCGCGCATCTCGGCCAGCGACATGGGGCGTTCGGCGGCCAGTTCGATAAGCGTGCGGTCGGGGAACACCGCATAGGCCGGGATGCCCTGGTCGGTGGCCAGTTCGCGCCGCAGCTTCTTCAGTGCCGCCAGCAGGTCCTGGTCCACGTCGTTGCGCAGGACGGCGGGAAGGGGGCGTGCCGCCTTGGTCTTGCTTTTCGCTTTCAGGAAGTCGGTGCGCACGTCGATGCGGGCACGGCCGCGCAGCACTTCGCCGCCTTGTTCGGTCAGGCGCCAGGCGCCGTGCTGGGTCAGGTCCTGGGTGATCAGGCCGGCGGCCAGGAACTGACGGAACAGCGCCCGCCACTGGTCGCGCGACTGGTCCTTGCCGACGCCGAAGGTGGGCAGTTGGTCGTGGCCGAAGCGCAGCACCGCCTCGTTGTCTTGGCCGATCAGCACGTTGATCAGGTGTTCGGTGCCAAAGCGTTGGCCGGTGCGCCAAATGGCCGACAGCGCCTTTTGCGCGTCGATGGTGCCGTCACGCACCTGGGCGCCATGGATGCACAGGTCGCAATTGCCGCAAGGCGCGGACGTTTCGCCGAAATAGGCCAGCAGAGTCTGGCGCCGACAGCGTGGCGCCTCGCACAGGGCCAACAGCGCGTTCAGCTTTTGCCGTTCCACCCGTTTCTGCTCGTCCGAGGCCTGACTGTCCTCGATCTGCTGACGGCGCAGGCGCACGTCGCCCAAGCCGTAAAGCGTCAGGGTGTCGGCAGCCATGCCGTCACGGCCGGCACGGCCGATTTCCTGGTAATAGGCCTCGATGCTTTTCGGCAGGTCGGCATGGGCGACGAAGCGCACGTCGGGTTTGTCGATGCCCATGCCGAAGGCGACGGTGGCCACCATGACGATGCCGTCTTCGCGCAAAAAGGCGTCCTGGTTGGCTTCCCGCAAGCCCTTGTCCAGCCCGGCATGATAGACCAAAGCCCGGTGGCCGGCCTCGTTCAAGGCTTCGGCCAAGTCCTCGCAGCCGGCGCGCGATGAACAATAAATCACCCCGCTGTCGCCCTTGCGGTCCTTCAGAAACGCCAGGATTTGCCGTCTGGGGCTGTCCTTGGCCTGCATGGACAGCGTCAGGTTGGGCCGGTCGAAACCGCCGACGAAGATGCGCGGCGGGGCGTCGAACAGGCGTTCGGCGATGTCGGCGCGGGTGGCGGCGTCGGCGGTGGCGGTAAACGCCAGGGTCTGCACGTCACCCAAGGCGCGGCGGAAGTCGCCCAGCGCCAGATATTCCGGGCGGAAGTCGTGGCCCCACTGGCTGACGCAATGGGCTTCGTCGATGGCCAGGCGGGTGGCGCCGGATCGACGCAGGAAGTCCACCGTGTCGGGCCGCGCCAGCCGTTCGGGGGCCAGGTACAGCAGTTTCAATTCGCGCCGGCGCACCATGTCGAAGATGCGGCGGCTTTCGTCGGCGTCGTTGGTGGAATTCATCGCCGCCGCGGCGACGCCGTAATTGGTCATCTGCGCCACCTGATCGCGCATCAGGGCGATCAGCGGCGACACCACCACCGTCAGGCCGTCGCCGACGATGGCCGGCAATTGATAGCACAGCGACTTGCCGGCGCCGGTGGGCATGATGGCCAGCACGTTCTCGCCGTCCAGGATGGGGGCGATGATGTCCTCTTGCCCGGGACGAAACGAATCGAAGCCGAAAACCGAGGAAAGGCAGGCACGGGCAGCGGCGAGAGTGGCGGTCATGGGCAGTGCGAAAACCAAAGGCGGCGCATTCTAGCCGGGTGCGGTCCCGGATGCCAAGCCAGGAGCACTTGGGTGCGAATCCTGTGCGTATTAGTTGAAGTGCTGGCGGCTATCGGGTTTTCACCTTATAACCGAAAGGGTGAAACCGAAAGGGGGTCCCCATGCGCGCCATCTTGTTTGGCATTGCCGTCACTTTCGCCGCCGGTTCGGTTCAGGCCAGCCAACTGCCCGCCGCCTTGATTTTGGATTACAGCGGACCGCCGCGGGCCGGCATCGAAGCCTATGGTGAAATCCAGCCGGGGCGCGAGATCGGTCTGGGACCGCGTGACCGCATGGTGCTGTTGCATTACGGGTCGTGCCGTCAGGTGGCGGTGACCGGGGGAAAGGTCTCGGTTTCCGCCGAATCCTTGACGGTCAGTGGATCTTTGGAAAATCGCGACGCCGGGCGTTTCTGTCCGCAGGAAGTCAGCTTGTCCAACGTCTCCACCGCCCCGCAGCCCATATCGGCGCGGGTGGACTGCATGATCATCGGCAAGCACAAGGCCGATCTGGGGGAAGTCGAGATCATGGACGGCGACCAGCTGCTGTTGTCGGTGCCGGCCCAGGGATACCGCTTGATCACCGCCCCGGCGGCGCCCGAGATGAAGCCGGGCAAGACCTATTCCCTGGTGGCGAAGGGTATTCGTGGCGCGGAACTGGCGAAAGTGCCGGTGATGGTGGACCCGACGGCGCAGGATAGGGCGTGCTTGCTGCGGCTTGATTAGGGCTTATTGCGTTCAATCCGCGATTATGACAACACCCATCCAAGGCGGACATCTTGGGTGGGTGTTTTTCGTCATGAGGTGAAATTGTTTGAAATCAATGGCTTGATCTGATCGGCCGGGAAAGTTTTGTGACGGCGTTTGTCATAAAACCTTCATCCAGCCATCGCGGTACTGTAACACAGAATGGCTAAAGTGACGTCCGGCGGGATCGACCGGTTCCGCACCAGAATTCGTTCGCACGATTTGGAGGACCCACCTATGAAGAAGTCTCTGGCCGTTGCGGCCGTCGCCCTGGCGACCGTTTCCTTCGCTGGCGCCGCTCAGGCCCGCGACCAGATCCGCGTCGTCGGTTCGTCGACCGTCTACCCCTTCACCACCGCGGTGGCGGAACAGTTCGGCAAGGCCGGCAAGTTCAAGACCCCGGTGGTCGAATCGACCGGTACCGGTGGCGGCTTCAAGCTGTTCTGCGCCGGCGTCGGCCCGGATCATCCGGATCTGACCAACGCGTCGCGCGCCATCAAGAAGTCGGAAGTCGAAGCCTGCGGCAAGAACGGCGTCGCCGAGATCGTCGAGATGAAGGTCGGTTACGACGGCATCGTGCTGGCTTCGTCCAAGAAGGCCAAGCACATCGACCTGACCCGCCCGCAGATGTTCCTGGCTCTGGCCAAGGAAGTGCCGGTGAACGGCAAGCTGGTGGAAAACCCCTATACCACCTGGAACCAGATCGACCCCAAGCTGCCCAACCAGAAGATCGAAGTGCTGGGTCCGCCGCCCACCTCTGGTACCCGTGACGCCTTCATCGAGCTGGTGATGGAGCATGCCGCTGAATCGTTCCCCGAACTCAAGGAACTGAAGAAGACCGATGAAAAGGCCTTCAAGAAGGCGTTCTCGTCCCTGCGTGAAGACGGCGCTTTCGTCGAAGCCGGCGAAAACGACAACCTGATCGTCCAGAAGCTGGACGCCAATCCGGCTGCCTTCGGCATCTTCGGTTATTCCTACCTGGACCAGAACGGCGACAAGCTGCAGGGCGCCATGGTCGACGGCGTCGCGCCGACGTTTGACGCCATCGCTTCGTCCAAGTACCCGGTGTCGCGTCCGCTGTTCGTGTACGTGAAGAAGGCCCACGTGGGCCAGATCCCCGGTATCAAGGAATACCTGGCCGAATACACCTCGGAAAAGGCTTGGGGCAAGACCGGCTATCTGGCCGACAAGGGTCTGATCCCGATGCCCGACTCCGAGCGTAAGGAACAGGCCGCCAAGGTGAACGCCCTGGAAGCCCTGAAGATGTAATATAAGGGGCGGCCGCCCCTGTCCCTCGGGCGGCCGCCTTTCTTTTCGTTTGTTGATTTCGATGATTTTTCCGCGCCGCATTTCGGGCGCCACACCGCCAGACCGACGGATCCCATGCAGCTTCTCACCTTGATGGTCGTCCTGCTTTTGCTGACGGCATTCGGTTATCGCCTGGGACGCTCGCGCGCCTTGGCCACCGCTGACGGCAATCCCCGCCTTCTGCATTCCCTGCCTTCCTATCACGGCTATTACGTGGCGCTGTGGTGCGGACTGCCCGCCCTGGTGCTGATCGCCGCGTGGCTGGTGCTCGAGCCGACCATCCTGCATTGGCTGGTGATGTCGTCGCTGCCCGCCGACCTGCAGGGCATGGCCGACGAACGCTTGGCCCTGGTCTACAACGAAGTGCGCAATGTCGCCCGTTACGGCCACACCCCGTCCATCCCGGCGGTGGGCGAGGCGGCGCTGCATTACAATTCCATGCGCCATACCATGTTCATCTCGGTGGCGGTCGCCGCCCTGGCCCTGGCGGTCGCCGCCCTGGCCTATGCCCATCGGCGCATCCACACCGACATGCGGGCCCGCAACCGGGTGGAAGCCACGGTCAAGGTGTTCCTGGTGCTGGCGTCCACGGTCGCCATCTTCACCACCGTCGGCATCGTGCTGTCGCTGTTGTTCGAAAGCCTGCTGTTCTTCCGTCACGTGTCGCTGATCGACTTCCTGTTCGGCACCCAGTGGAGCCCGCAGATCGCCATGCGCGCCGACCAGGTCGGCAGCTCGGGCGCCTTCGGCGCGGTGCCGCTGTTCGCCGGCACGCTGCTGATCTCGGGCATCGCCATGCTGGTCGCCGTGCCGCTGGGGCTGTTGTCGGCCATCTACATGTCGGAATACGCCGCGCCGAAGTTCCGCTCGGTGGTCAAGCCGCTGCTGGAAGTCCTGGCCGGCATCCCCACCGTGGTCTACGGCTTCTTCGCCGCGCTGACCGTGGCGCCTTTCATCCGCGACGTCGGCGCCTCGGTGGGGCTGTCGGTGGCGTCCGAAAGCGCGCTGGCCGCCGGTCTGGTCATGGGCATCATGATCATCCCCTTCGTCTCGTCGCTGTCCGACGACGTCATCAACGCCGTGCCGCAAAGCCTGCGTGAAGGCGCTTTCGGCCTGGGCGCCACCAAGTCGGAAACCATCCGACAGGTGGTGATCCCGGCGGCATTGCCGGGCGTCATCGGCGGTGTGCTGCTGGCCGCCAGCCGCGCCATCGGTGAAACCATGATCGTGGTGATGGCGGCCGGCTTGGCCGCCAACCTGACCGCCAATCCGCTGGAAGCGGTGACCACGGTGACCACCCAGATCGTCACCCTGCTGGTGGGCGACCAGGAATTCGACAGCCCCAAGACCCTGGCCGCTTTCGCCCTGGGTCTGGTGCTGTTCACCGTGACCTTGGCGCTGAACGTTGTCGCTCTGCACATCGTCAACAAATACCGTGAAAAATATGACTAAGGCCGTCCCCATGGAAAACGCCGCCACCGTCGTCGCCTCGTCCGATGCCGTCGCCAAACGCCTGAAGAAGCGCTACGCCGCCGAGCGTCGCTTCAAGGCCCTGGGCTTCGGCGCCATCGCCCTGGCGCTTGGCTTCCTGGCCATCTTGCTGGTGACCATCCTGTCCAACGGCCTGACCGCCTTCGTCCAGACCCATGTGCGTCTGGACGTCACCTTCGACGCCGAGACCCTGGGCGTCGATCCGGTCAAGCCCAGCAGCGACGCCCTGGCCAGCGCCAATTACGGCGGCGTGATCAAGAACGCCCTGGGCAAGGCCTTCCCGGATGTCAGCGGCGGCCAGCGCCGCCAGCTTTACAAGCTGGTCTCCACCGGCGCCGACCTGCCGTTGCGCGACATGCTGATGGCCAATCCCGGCCTGCTGGGCACCACCACCAGCGTGTGGCTGACCGCCGGCGCCGACGTGGACATGGCCATGAAGGGGCATGTCGGCCGTGAACCCGGCGTCGAAGGCAACCGTCTGACCGACGCCCAGCTGGGTTGGCTGGCCGATCTGGAAAAGCGCGGTGCCGTGTCCAAGAAGTTCAACACCACGCTGTTCACCACCGGCGACTCGCGTGAACCCGAACAGGCCGGCCTGTGGGGCGCGGTTGTGGGCTCGTTCTTCTCGCTGTCCATCACCCTTTTGGTCTGCTTCCCGCTGGGGGTGGCGACGTCGGTGTACCTGGAAGAATTCGCCCCCAAGAACAAGTGGACCGACCTGATCGAGGTCAACATCAACAACCTGGCCGCCGTGCCGTCGGTGGTGTTCGGTCTTTTGGGTCTGGCCATCTTCCTGAACTTCTTCGGCATGCCGCGATCCGCCCCCTTGGTCGGCGGTCTGGTGCTGGCGCTGATCTCCTTGCCCACCATCATCATCGCCGGCCGCGCCGCCATGAAGGCGGTGCCGCCGTCCATCCGCGAGGCCGCCTTGGGCCTGGGGGCAAGCAAGCTGCAGATGGTCACCGACCACGTGCTGCCGCTGTCCATGCCCGGTATCCTGACCGGCACCATCCTGGGCATGGCCCATGCCTTGGGCGAAACCGCGCCGTTGCTGATGATCGGCATGGTCGCCTTCATCGTCGACATCCCGGCCAGCCCCATGGACCCGTCGGCGGTGCTGCCGGTGCAGGTCTATCTGTGGGCCGACAGCCCGGAACGCGCCTTCGTCGAGCGCACCAGCGCCGCCATCATGGTGCTGTTGTTCTTCCTGGCCATGATGAACCTGGCCGCCATCATGCTTCGCAAGAAGTTCGAACGTCGCTGGTAGGAATCGACCCATGAACGCCATTCCCCTGACCGACACCCGCCTGGCCAAGGTCGCGGCCCGCGACGTCAACGTCTTCTACGGCCAAAAGCACGCGCTGAAGCATGTGGACCTGGACATCCGCGCCAATGACGTGACCGCGCTGATCGGCCCGTCCGGCTGCGGCAAGTCCACCTTCCTGCGCTGCATCAACCGCATGAACGACCTGATCGAGAACGCCCAGGTCACCGGCGCCCTGACGCTGGACGGGGACAACGTCTACGACAAGAACGTCGACGTGGTGCAGCTGCGCGCCCGCGTCGGCATGGTGTTCCAAAAGCCCAACCCGTTCCCCAAGTCCATCTATGACAACGTCGCCTATGGGCCGCGCATCCACGGTATGGCCCGCGATCAGGCCGAGTTGGACGAGATCGTCATGGGCAGCCTGGAAAAGGCCGGCCTGCTGGCCGAGGTCAAGGACCGGCTGGAGGAATCGGGCACCGGGCTTTCCGGCGGTCAGCAGCAGCGCCTGTGCATCGCCCGCGCCATCGCCGTTGCCCCGGAAGTGATTCTGATGGACGAGCCGTGCTCGGCCTTGGACCCCATCGCCACCGCCAAGGTGGAAGAACTGATCGACGAATTGCGTGAAAACTTCACCATCGTCATCGTCACCCATTCCATGCAGCAGGCGGCCCGCGTGTCGCAGCGCACGGCGTTCTTCCATCTGGGCGAACTGGTCGAGGTGGGCGACACCGAACAGATCTTCACCAATCCCCAGCATCCGCTGACCCAAGGCTACATCACCGGCCGTTTCGGTTAAGGACCAGCAAATGAGCGATCATACCGTCAAGTCCTATGACGAAGAACTGGCCCATCTGACCAACATCATCGCCCGCATGGGCGGGATGGCCGAGGCCCAGTTCGCCGCCGCCCTGCAGGCCCTGTCCAAGCGTGACAGCGACTTGGCCGCCCGCGTGGTGGCCGGCGATGCCCGCGTCGACGAGCTGGAACACGAAGTGCAGCAGTTCACCGTCCGCCTGTTGGCGCTGCGCCAGCCGGTGGCGTCGGACCTGCGTCACATCGTCGCGGCCTTGAAGATCAGTTCCGAACTGGAACGCGTCGCCGACTACGCCGCCAACGTGGCCAAGCGGTCCTTGGTGCTGAACCAGCTGCCGCCGGTCAAGCCGGTCAACGCCGTGCTGCATCTGGCGCATCTGGTCCAGGAAATCCTGAAGGACATCCTGGACGCCTATATCGAACGCGACGTGGAAAAGGCGGTCCGCGTGTGGAACCGGGACGAAGAGGTGGACGACATGTACACCGGCTTGTTCCGCGAACTGATCACCTACATGATGGAAGACCCGCGCACCATCACCGCCTGCACCCATCTGATGTTCATGGCCAAGAACATCGAACGCATCGGCGACCATGCCACCAACATCGCCGAGACCCTGCACTTCCTGGTGGTCGGAACCCCCATCAAGGGGGAACGGCCCAAGGGCAACACCGTGGATACCGAGTGAGCATTCCCATGGACATGAAGCCGCTGATCCTGATCGTCGAGGACGAGGCCGCCCTGGCCACCATGCTGCGCTATAACCTGGAAAAGGAAGGCTATCGCGTCTGCGAGGCCGGCGACGGCGAGGAGGCCCTGACCCTGGTGGCCGAACGCAAGCCCGATCTGGTGGTGCTGGACTGGATGCTGCCCAGCCTGTCCGGCATCGAGGTCTGCCGCCAGCTGCGCCGCAAGCCGGCGACCCGCGAATTGCCCATCATCATGCTGACTGCGCGTGGGGAAGAGGGCGACAAGATCCGTGGCCTCAACACCGGCGCCGACGATTACATGACCAAGCCGTTCAGCCTGCCGGAACTGATGGCCCGCATCCGCGCCATGCTGCGCCGGGTGCAGCCGGTGCCGCAAAAAGGCATGCTGCAATATGGCGACATCGCCATGGATCTGGCAGCGCACCGCGTCACCCGCGGCGACCGCCCGGTGCATCTGGGCCCCACCGAGTTCCGCCTGCTGCAGTTCTTCATGCAGCATCCCGGCAACGTGTTTTCCCGCGAAGAACTGCTGAACGCGGTGTGGGGACCCGACATTTATGTGGAACCGCGCACCGTCGACGTGCATATCCGTCGCTTGCGCAAGGCGCTGAACGGCGACAACGACGCCGACATCATCCGCACCGTCCGCGCCGCCGGCTACGCCCTGGATTCCGAACAGGCGGCGTGATGGCGACCGGCAAACTGGTCTGCGTCGTCGGCCCCTCGGGCGCTGGCAAGGACAGCGTCATGGCCGCCGCCCGCGACCTGCTGGGCGGCGATTGCCGCGTCGTCTTCCCGCGTCGCGTCGTCACCCGTCCTGCCGACGCAGGGGGCGAGGATCACCTGTCGGTCACCCCCGATCATTTCGTCAAATTACGCGATTCCGGCGCCCTGGCCCTCTCCTGGGAAGCCCACGGCATCGCCTATGGCATCCCCGCCGGCATCGCTGACGACCTGGCCACCGGCGCCGTGGTGGTGGCCAATATCAGCCGCACCGCCATCCCCGCCGCCCGCGCCGGCTATGACACATGGGTGGTGGAAATCACCGCCGACGCCAACGTCCTGGCCCGCCGTCTGGCCGGACGTGGCCGCGAAACCGCTGAAGACATCGCCGGCCGCCTGGCCCGCGCTGCAAGCGTGCCCAGCGATGCCGACGAAACCATCGTCAATGACGGGGAGTTGGCAGAGGCGGCGCAAGCGTTTGCCGCGATCTTGAAGCGGGCTTGTCGGTAGGGTGGGGGTGTAAAGAATGTCTGGGTTGGGCCGGAAGGGGACTGTCTGCTTATCCTCGGGTAGTATAATTAGCGCCGGTCTGGACCAGAAGAGACTAATAATATACACTAAAATATTTCTATGAAATTCTTATGACTTGTCGTCACCAGTAACGTTTGCTGGGTTATATGGCAAGAAATCCTTCATTAATGAGCTTTTCTTCTACACAGTTAACGAGACGTGACACCAGTTCGTATCCATTTTTGACCTTTGCCTTGGTGACGGTTTTTGTTAGTCGCTCCCCATGGGCGATGCTTCCGCGAAGGGTCACGAACGCTTGAAGATTGTTGGATGGCACGCCCAGCTCGTTCCGATGCCACTCCCAGTTGTCAGTTATGTCTTTTATCCCAAGAACAGCCTTAGCTAGCTCTTTTACGGGCCCTGGCTTGGGTGTGTTGAGCGCTGCGACACGGTTTTTTACGAGTGACTTGGTTAGCTGTCTCCATCCATCTCCTGCGACAGATACCCATGCATTTTCTTCTTTGCCATCGCGAATATGGGACTGGGTTATTTTCTGCAATGAATGCAACATTGAAGTTGGACTAGCCGCAGCATCGACGTTTCTTTCGACGCATTCCACTATTACGGTTTCCAGATATGTTTCCCAAGCCGCGCACAAAAGCACGACGGCGGATTTGTTCAACGACTCGAAATGCGCCCCCCGTTTTCCTTTCCCATCACCTCCTTCCTTCGCGTGAAACCAAAGCAGGTTATCAACATCATTGAGGGCATGGGAAAATGCGGTTTTGGCGGCAGAAGGCATGTCAAATCCTCAACTAAGACGAGTTGTTAGATTGGCATGTAGAGCCGACTGTGACAAGGTGGTCGGACCGGACAAGAGGCGCGAAACAGTGCTTGCCCAACAATCGGTGCCATACGGTAGTTTGCTTTATATTATGCCGGGTGGGGATGCTTGAACAAATGGCCGCTTCCGGGCCTTGGCACCACCCTTTGGAACGACCGCCACGGGCGCATCGTCCCCCTAAAACACCACCCCATACACCAACGGCAGCCACACCAGCGCCGCCAATGTCGACAACGCCACCGCCACCGCCGCGCGGTCGGGGTGGATGTTGCGAAGGGTGGCGTGGACGACGCTGACGGCGGCCATGGGGACCAGGGATTCGATCAGCAAAACCTGGTGGCCGACGGTCGAGAAAGCGTGCAGCCAGGACCGGTCCAGGATGATGAAGCCGTAGGCGACCGCCGGCCAGATCAGGAATTTCCAGCCGAACGCATAGGCGATGAAGCCCAGATCGACGCGAAAGCGGGTCAGGCCGGCCAAGCCAAGACCCACGATCATCATGCCGACGGCGGAAAAGCCGCCGGCCAGCAAGTCGACGGTTTGCGGCACGTAAGCCGGCAGGGTGATGTGGTTCAGGTTCAGGGTCAGGCCGATCCAGCAGGCATGCAGGCCGGGATATTTCAACACGCGGGCCAGGGCGCCTTTCCAGGTGGCGTCGCCCTTGGCCATGATGAAGAAGCCGACGGAATTTTCATAAGCGGTGAAGCCGAACGACACCAGCACCACGTAAGGCAGGGCCTCGGGGCCGATCAGCGACAGGCAGGCGGGGATGCCGAAAAAGCCGGTGTTGCCGGTGGCCACCGTGAAGGCGCTGAGGCGCTCGCGGCCGTCGTTCCAAAAGCGCGCCGCGATAGGGAGCGCGATCCAGGCGGCGACGCAGGCCAAACCCAGCACCACGAAGGGCAGGGCCATCATCGCCCCTTGCAATTTCGCGGCGTAAAAGCCCTTGAACACCACCGCCGGCGACAGCACGTACAGCGACAGCTTGCCGATTTCCTGGCTTTTCACCCCCAGGAAACGACCCAGGGCGAAGCCGATGCCCACCAGCAGGTAAAGCGGGATCAGTTTCACCGCCAAGGAGGGTTCGGTCATGGTCTCTAGCTCATCCTGTGCTGTTCGGGGTTGCGGCTATACGCCATCGCCGGTCTTTGTCGCAAGCGCCAAGCACAAGCCTGTGCACGGCGCGTCCGATGGGGTAGTCTTAACACCTCGCCGCAGATGGTGCCCCCAAACGGAGCTTCCCGGCAATGGCCGCCTCGACCCGTCCCAATCGCATCACCGGAATCCTGGCTCCGGTGCTTACGCCCTTTGACCGCAATCTGTCGCCGGATGCCAAGCGCTTCGCCGCTTTCGCCCGCATGCTGGTCAGCCTGGACATCGGCTTGGCGCCGTTCGGCACCACCAGTGAAGGCAATTCCCTGTCGGTGGGGGAAAAGAAGGAACTGCTGGACGCCTTGGTCGGCGCCGGCATCGACATGGCCCGGGTGATGCCGGGAACCGGCGCCTGTGCGCTTTCGGACACGGTGGAACTGACCCGCCACGCGGTGTCCTTGGGCTGTGGCGGCGTGCTGATGCTGCCGCCCTTTTACTATAAGGGGGTGACCGACGACGGCCTGTTCCGGTCCTATTCCGAGGTCATCCAGCGGGTCGGCGACAAGAAGCTGCGGGTCTATCTGTACCATTTCCCCCGTCAAAGCGCGGTGCCGCTGTCGCTTTCGCTGATCGAGCGGCTGCTGAAGGCTTATCCCGGCATTGTGGTCGGCATCAAGGACAGTTCGGGCGAGTTCTCGAACATGGAGGCCATGCTGCGCGCCTTCCCCGGCTTCGACGTGTTCTCGGGGACCGAGGCTTGTTTGCTGAAGCTGATGCGGATCGGCGGTGCCGGCTGCATTTCCGCCAATGCCAGCGTCAATGGCGCCGCCATGGTGGAATTGTTCCACCGCTGGCGCGACGTGGACGCCGACGGCCTGCAGGATGCGCTTTTGGCCTTCCGCGTGGCGCTGCAGGACTTCCCGCTGATCCCGGCCTTGAAGGCCTTGGTGGCGCGGGCCAGCGGCGACAAGACCTGGCGCATCACCCGGCCGCCGCTGCTGGACCTGTCCATCGACGCCGAGGACGAAGTGATCAAGCGCCTGACCAAGGCCGGTTTCCCGGTCTAGCCCCGTCTGGCGTCAGCCGAACGGGTCGTCGCACTTGGAACACATGGGAATTCCCGACACGTCGCCGCATTTGAAGGCGTCGACGATCTTCCGGAATTCCGCGCCCTGACGGATTTCCGCCAAGGTGTTGTCCATGATGTTGCCGATCTTCAGCTCAGCATTGGAATCATAGCAGGCGCAGGCGGTGACCGTGCCGTCGCAGAACACGCCGACGGCGCGCAGCAGCACCCGGCAGGGCATGCGGCGCTGGTGTTCGATGTTCTTCAACGACCACACGCCGTGATCTTCGAAGAACTTGCCGTGCACCACGTTGCCGCCGAAATTGTTGGCGATCACCGTGAACACCTTTTCCACCCCGTGGCCTTCCAGGAAGGCGCGGGTCTTGTCGCGCACTTCCGCCCAGTTGTCGCCGGTGCACACCGCCTTGACCATGAAGTTGGTGTTGGTGCCGCGCGTGGTGTCCTGCATGGTGCGCAGGTTGGCCAGCGTGCGTTCGAACTTGGACCCCACATAGGTGGCTTCGTAGCTTTCCTTGTCCCAACCGGCGAAGGAAAACTGGATATAGGCGAGGCCCAGCTTGCCCAGTTTTTCACAGCGTTCCTGGGTCAGCGGCGTTCCGTTGGTGACGATGCCCACCGAAAACCCCATGCCCACCGCCTTTTCAAGCATCTCGAAGACGTGGGGGTGCAGCATGGGCTCGCCCTGGCCCGACAGGATATGCAAGATCTTGATGCCGTTGGCCTGGGCTTGGTCCAAGATACGGTCGAAGACGTCCATTTCCATGAAGCCGGAATTGGATTTCCACACTTCGTGGCCGCACATGGCGCAGCGCAGGTTGCAGCGCCGGGAAATCTGCATGTAAAGCTCGGTCGGCAGCAGGTCGCGCTTTTCCGACTGGGCGATGACATGGGCGCGGGCCTCGGCCAGCAGGGCGGCGGCACGCTCCTTTTTGCCGGCCTGATCCAGGCCGATCCCCAGGAAATAGCGGGTGCGGCCGTCGGGCTTGGCCTTGTAGGCGGCTTCCAGCAAGGGCAGGGCCTCTTGTGCCCGGTTTTGTTCGATCAGCGCCCCGGCCAGCCCCATGGCACAGTCGAAATTGTTGGGCGCCAGCTTCAACAGGGCGCGGAACCCGGTTTCCGCCTCGGCCCAGCGTTCCAGCGTCATCAGAATGGCGGAACGGCGGAACACGCATTCCGGATATTGGGAATGGGCGGCCAACAGCTTTTCAGCTTCGTCCAGCTTTTGGTTGGCGGCCAGTTTCTGGGCCGAAGCCAGGGCCTGGGCCACATGGGGGGGGAAGGGAAGCTGTTGCTGGGCGTGGGCGGGCGAGGCCATCGCATCTCCGGTAAGCTAAGAAAGCGCGGCATCATAACAGCACGTTCCGCGATTTGGATATGTCATAAGCTCGGTGGGATTGTTCAAGCCCTGTGCATGGGGCATGATGTGGCGCTTGGGGTAAAGGGGAGAGTGGTGCGTGGATTTTTCGGCCGGTCCTAAATCCGAGGTTGTGGACAGCACAGCCGAGCCGAAGAACGTGACGCTGTGCCGCTTCGGCATCCGCGCCAAGTTGCTGGTGGCGGTCGGCTTGGTGGCGGGGATCACCTTGCTGGCCGGCTGGCTGGCCTGGAGCAGCTATTCCGAGGTGGGCCGCCTGCTGACCGAGGTGACGCGGGCCAACCTGCCCAGCGTGTCCGCAGCGCTGAAACTGTCGGAAGCCACCGCCCGGCTGGCCGCCGCCGCCCCCGCCCTTGATTCGTCGCAAAGCCAGTTCCAACGCCAGAACAACTTCGTCGCCCTGCAGCAGCAGGCCCAGCGCCTGCGCAACCTGATCGAAGACCTTGAAGGCAGCAACGTCAAGCTGCCGCAATTGCAGGAACTGCGGTCGCTGATGGTGTCCATCGGCGACAACGTGGTGGGGCGCAACGCCCTGGTCGACCATCGTCTGCAACAGGCCGAACGCAACCGCCAGCTGGGGATCGAGCTGGACGCCCTGGAAGTGTCGTTGCGCGACATGATCGTCAACGAAAACGTGGTGGTGGATTCCGAAGTCACCCGTGTCATGTACATCCTGCGTCAGGCCTTCAACGCGCGGGACATGGACGTGATGAGCGAGATGCGCCGGCGCTATGCCGAAGTGGCGCGGCAGCTGACCACGCTGGTGGAAAGCGGCTCGTCGCGTCCGGCGAACATGCGCGATTCGGCGCGCAAGGCGTTAAGTCTGGGGTCGGGGCCGGACAACGTCTTCGAACTGCGGACCCGCTGGCTGTTGACCGAGGTCCGGCTGTTCGCCGCCAACGAAGAAGGTCGCGATCTGGTGGCGCGGACCTCGTCGGTGGTCGGGCGCATCGTTTCGGAAACCGAAGCCGCCGCCATCGCCAACGAACGTCAGGCGGCGGCGGCGCTGTCCACCGGCCGTCAGGTGATGATCGCCAGCGCCCTGGTCACCGTGCTGGGGCCATTGTTGTTCGTGTGGATGTATTTGGGCCGCAACATCGTCAACCGCCTGTCGGGGCTGGCGGCGTCCATGCACCGGATCGTCGAGGGCGACTACCACACCAAGGTCGAGGTGTCGGGCAACGACGAAATCGCCGACATGGCCAGCGAACTGGTGGTGTTCCAGCGCGCCCTGGCCCAGTTGCAGGATTCCACCGACGCGCTGAAGGAAAGCGAAAGCCGTCTGCGCACCATCTTGGACACCTCGCCTTTGGCCCTGGCCATCAGCCGGGTGTCCGACAACGCCCTTCTTTACGTCAATCCCCGCTGGTCGGAATTGTTCGGGGTCCCCCCGGACGGCGCCGATTCCATGGACGCCACCATTTTCTACGCCGATCAGGCCGACCGTGCCCGGGTGGTGGAACTGGTGCGCAGCCAGGGTTATCTGGCCGATTACGAAAGCCGCATGCGCCGCGCCGACGGCGCCGAGTTCTGGGCCATGATGTCGGCGGCGGCCATCGACATGGACGGCGAGCCGGCGGTCTGCGTTTCCACCGCCGACATCACCAAGCGCAAGGACCAGGAAGCCGCCTTGGCCGAGGCCAAGCGCATCGCCGAAGATGCCAGTCAAGCCAAGTCCTTGTTCCTGGCCACCATGAGCCATGAAATCAGGACGCCCATGAACGGCGTGCTGACCATGGCCCAGTTGCTGGAAGACATGCCGCTGGCCCAGGAACAAAAGGAAATGGCCCGCGTCATCCGCGATTCGGCCAACGCGCTGCTGACCATCATCAACGATATCCTGGACTTCTCGAAGATCGAATCCGGCAAGCTGGAACTGGAAGAGATCGAGATGAGCCTGTCCGACGTGGTGGAAAGCGTCGCCGAATTGCTGGCCCCGCGCGCCGCCGAAAAGGGCATCGGCCTGATGACCTATGTGGATCCGTCCTTCCCCGACCTGTTTCTGGGCGACGCCACCCGCCTGCGCCAGATCATCACCAATCTGGCCGGCAACGCGGTCAAGTTCACCGACAAGGGCTATGTGCGCATCGACGTGGAACTGGTGGCCGGCGGACATGTGCGCTTTACCATCAAGGACACCGGCATCGGCCTGAACGCCCAAGCCCAGGCCAAGCTGTTCGAACCGTTCAGCCAAGCCGACGCTTCCATTTCGCGCCGTTACGGCGGCACCGGGCTGGGCTTGTCCATCTGCCGCCGTCTGGTGGCCATGATGGGCGGCGACATCGGCGTCGAAAGCGAAGTGGGCCAGGGGTCCGCCTTCTGGTTCTCGGTGCCGTTGGAACAGGTCAGCAGGCTGCCGGCGGAAGGCCCTGATCTGGCGGGCATCGCCGTGCTGCTGTTGGCCGAAGGTCCCATCGCGGCGGATATCCTGCGCTCTTATCTGGGGCATCTGGGGGCGCAGGTGGCGGTGGTGGCGTCCATCGACGGCGCCATGGCGGCGGTGCGCGCCGCCAGTCTGGCCGGCTGGAACTATGACGTGGTGCTGATGGATGCCGGCAACGAGTTCCATCTGCGTATCCCCATGGCGGTGTCGCTGCGGGCGGCGGCCGGCGACGACGCCGTGACCCGGGTGGTGATGATGGCGTCCCACGCCAATTATCCCGCCGCCGCTGCTTCCGCCCGCGAAGCCGGGCTGTTCGCCACGCTTTCCAAACCCATTCGCCGCTCGGCCCTGTGGCGGGTGGTGGGGGCGGCGGCCAGCCGCGCTTATCTGGGCGACGAAAGCGACGACGTGGCCGACCTGTCGGAATCCTTCATCCCGCCCAGCACCGAGGAAGCCGCCGCCGCCGGATGCCTGATCCTGGTGGCCGAGGACAACCCTACCAACCAGGTGGTCATCCGCCGCCTGATGGAACGCATGGGCTATGCCATCGAGATCGTGCGCAACGGTCTGGAAGCCTGGGAACACATGCAGATCCGCGATTACGGTCTGTTGCTGACCGATTGCCACATGCCGGAAATGGACGGTTACGAACTGACCGCCAGGGTACGCGAATGGGAACAGGAAACCCTGAGCCGCCTGCCCATCGTGGCGCTGACCGCCGACGCCCTGTCGGGCACCGCCACCAAATGCCTGGAATGCGGCATGGATGGCTTTTTGGCCAAACCCATCGATCGCGCCCAGATGGACGCCACCATCCGCAAGCTGTTGCCGGCAGCGGTCAACATGCGGCGCCGTCCGGCCAATCCCGAACCCATGGGGGCGACCAGCGTCGCCGCTGCCAAGGCCGGCCATGCGGTGCCGCCGGTGCTGGACCTGACCCCCATGCGCGAAATCTTCGGTTCCATCACCGACGACGCCAAGGAATTGCTGCAATTATTCGTCGACACCACCCGGCCGCTGGTGGAAGAGGCGCTGCGCCAATTGGACAGCGGCAATGTGGATCTGGCCCGCGAAGCCGCCCACAGCGCCAAGGGGGCGGGCAATTCGGCCGGTTGCTATCGCTTCGCCGCCATCTGCGCCGAGATCGAGCATTTGTGCGCCGACGGCTATCTGGTCCAGGCCCAGACCCTGGCCGATCCCATGGAAACGGCCTTCAACGAAGCGGCAGAGCAGATCGCGGCGCTTTAGGCCCGCGTGCTTAAGCCCGCAATTCCATTTTGATCGGGCCTTCGGCCGCGTGCCTAAGCACGCAATTCCATTTTAATCGGGCCTTCGGCCCGGCCATGGATGAACTGATCGACGAATTCGTTGCCCGAATGGTCGATGTCCTTGGCCGGCCCCACCCAGATCAGACGGCCCTTGTACAGCATGGCGATGCGGTCGGCGATCTTGCGGGCCGACGCCATGTCATGGGTGATGGACAGCGTGGTGGCACCCAGTTCCTTGGTGCACTTGACGATCAAATCGTTGATGACGTCGGCCATGATGGGGTCCAGCCCGGTGGTCGGCTCGTCGAAAAAGATGATTTCCGGGCTGGTGGCGATGGCACGCGCCAGGGCGACGCGCTTTTGCATGCCGCCCGACAATTCGGCGGGGAAAAGGTCGCCCGCCGATTCGGCCAGGCCGACGGCAGCCAGCTTTTCGATGGCGATGTCCTTGGCCTGGATGCGGTTCATGCCGCGCCCCTGGATCAGGCCGAAGGCGACGTTTTCCCACACGCGCAGCGAATCGAACAGGGCGGAACCCTGGAACAGCATGCCGAATTTCAGCATCATGCGATCGCGGTCCTTGGACCGCATGCCGATGACTTCCTCGCCATCCACTTTGATGGAGCCGCGCTCGGGGCGCAAAATCCCCAGGACGGATTTCAGCATCACCGACTTGCCGGTGCCCGAGCCGCCGATCACCACCACCGATTCACCCTTTTGGATGGACAGGTCGATGCCGTCCAGCACCACCTTCTTGCCAAAGGACTTGTGGACGTCGGAAAGCACGATCTTGGCCGGGGCGGTCATGGTCATTTCCCGAAATAAAGGGCGGTGATGACGTAGTTGAAGATCAGGATCATGATCGCCGCCGACACCACCGAATTGGTGGTCGCCGCACCCACGCCCTGGGCGCCGCCACGGGAATAATAGCCGTTGTAGCAGCCCATCAGCGAGATCACGAAGCCGAAGACGGCGGCCTTGGTCAGGCCGGAAATCACGTCCAGCGGTTCCAGATATTCCCAGGTCCGCGCCAGATAGGACGACGGGTTGAAGCCCAGCTTGTAGACGCCGACGATATAGCCGCCGAACACGCCGATGATGTCGGCCACCAGCACCAGGCAAGGCACCATCAGCAAGCCGGCCAACAGACGCGGCGCCACCAGATACTTGAAGGGATTGGTGGACAGCGTGGTCAGGGCGTCGATCTGTTCGGTCACCCGCATGGTGCCGATCTCGGCCGCCATGGAGGCGCCGATACGGCCGGCCACCATCAGGCCGGCCAGCACGGGCGCCAGTTCGCGGGTCACCGACAGCACGACGACGGTGGCTACCGCGCCCTCGGCGGCGAAACGCGAGAACCCGGAATAGGATTGCAGCGCCAGCACCATGCCGGTGAACACGGCGGTCAGGCCGACCACCGGCAACGAGTAATAGCCGATCTCGACCATGGCCCTGAGCGTCAGCCGCGGATAGAAGGGCGGGCGAACCACATGCGACAGCGCGGTGCCGGTAAAGGCCGACAATCGGCCCACATGGGACAGGAAGGCCAGGAACACCCGGCCGATGGTCGCCAGGAAATCCATCAGGCGGCGCCCCCCACATAGTCGCGCAGATAACGCCGCCCCAGCGAGGTCAGCACTTCATAGCCGATGGTGCCGGCTTCCTCGGCCAGTTGGTCGGCGTCGTGGCCAGGACCGATCAGTTCGATCATGGCGCCGGGATGCACCGCGTCGGCCGGTGCGGCGGACACGTCGAAGGTGGTCAGATCCATGGAAATGCGTCCGACGACCGGCACTTTTACCCCCCCGATGACGCCAAACCCGCGATTGCCCAAGGACCGGAACAGGCCATCGGCATAACCGAAGGCGACCGTGGCGACCCGGCCTTTGGACGCGAAGCGATGGGTGGCACCATAACCAACGGTCTGGGGGGTGTCAACGTCGCGAACCTGAAGGATTCTGCCGCTTAGGCGCACAACCGGGCGCAATGGGTTGGGCTGTCCGGGGACCGGGTTCAGGCCGTAAAGGGCGGCGCCAGGACGGATCAGGTCGAAAAGGTAACCGCTTCCCAGGAAGATGGTGGAGCTGGCGGCCAGCGATCGCGGCGCATTCACCGCCAATTGCGCCGACAAGGTGTTGAAGGCCGTCAGCTGTTCGGCGTTCTTGGCATGCCCGGGTTCGTCGGCGCAGGCCATGTGGCTCATCACCAACACCGTGTCGATGCCGTCCAAGTGGCGTTTGTCGGCGGCCAGCAATCCCACCGCGTGGGCATCCAGGCCCAGGCGGCTCATGCCGGTGTCCAGATGCAGGGCGGCGGGCAGGGGGGTGCCATGGGAGCGGGCGAAGCCCGACCACAGCCCCACTTGGTCGGGGCTGTTCAACACCGGGACCAAGCCGTGTTCGGTGAAGTCGGCGCCGGTGCCCGGTAACGGCCCCCCCAGGATGAAGATACGGGCAGCCCCCAGATGGGGGCGAAGCGCGATGCCTTCGTCGATGGTGGCGACGAAGAAGGTCTTGCAGCCGGCTGCCGCCAGGGTCTTGGCCACCGGGATGGCGCCCAGGCCGTAACCGTCGGCCTTGACCACCCCGGCGGCTTCGGCGCCCGGGGCACGGGCGGCGAGAAAGCGCCAATTGGCGGCGATGGCATCCAGGTCGACGGTCAGAATGCCGGTGGCGCGGTCGTGGGCGGTCATGGAGCAAGTCCGGTTTCGAGGAAACAATCGTCATGCCCGCGCAGGCGGGCATCCAGGAGTCGCGGGAAGGACGGCGGCTCACCCCCTGGATTCCCGCTTTCGCGGGAATGACCAAAACTGGAATGTTCAGCGCATAAGATCGTCATAAAGATCGCGCCAAGTGGGGTTGGTGGTCTCGATCAGTTTTAGTTTCCATTCTCTGCGCCATTTCTTCAGTTGTTTTTCCCGCAAGATGGCGTCTG
Organism: Magnetospirillum sp. 64-120; assembly: GCA_001898825.1. Taxonomy (GTDB): domain Bacteria; phylum Pseudomonadota; class Alphaproteobacteria; order Rhodospirillales; family Magnetospirillaceae; genus Magnetospirillum. Next base: position 70,209 of record MKVK01000014.1, on the reverse strand, counting down.
GCATGGTTTCAAAGGATTCCATGTGAACCAGGGTATGCACTTGATGCTGCTTGGTAAAGCCCTCGGCTACATCGTTTTTATGTTCCCAGACGCGTCTCGGTAAATCCCCGGTGACCCCCACATACAACGTGCCGTTTCGCTGACTGGCGAGGATATAGACGCTGGGGAAAGTCATGCCACCCCATTACCGTCATGCCCGCGCAGGCGGACATCCTGGAGTCGCGGGAAGGACGGCGGCGCACCCCCTGGATTCCCGCTTTCGCGGGAATGACGATGAATGGTGTCCTTCATGGTCTTAGAACCCCGGGTCCTCGTAATGGTCGTCGGTGATCAGGTTGCCGAACTTGGTGAACTCGCCCTGGAAGGCCAGTCGCACGGTGCCGACCGGGCCGTGACGCTGCTTGGCGATGATCACCTCGGCGGTGTTCCACACCTGCTCGCAGCGTTCCTGCCATTTGGCGTGGCGTTCGTTGAACTTTTCCTGGGTTTCTTCCGGTCGTTGCCCGGGTTCGGCGCGTTCCAGGTAATATTGTTCGCGGAACACGAACATGACCACGTCGGCGTCCTGTTCGATCGAGCCCGATTCACGCAAGTCGGACAGCTGCGGGCGTTTGTCTTCGCGCTGTTCGACGGCACGCGACAGCTGCGACAGGGCGATGACCGGCACGTCCAGTTCCTTGGCCAGGGCTTTCAGGCCACGGGTGATTTCCGACACTTCCTGCACCCGGCTTTCGCTGGTCGCGCCCGAACCACGCAGCAGCTGCAGATAGTCGACCACGATCAGGCCCAGGCCTTGCTGACGCTTCAGGCGGCGCGACCGGGTGCGGACGGCGGAAATGGAAAGCGCCGGGGTGTCGTCGATATGCAGCGGCAGGCGGTGCAGTTCTTGGGCGGCGACCACCAGGCGCTCGAATTCCTCGTTGCTCATCTCGCCCTGGCGGATCTTGTGCGACGAGATTTCGGCGGCTTCGGCCAAGATACGCAAGGCCAACTGTTCCGACGACATTTCCAGCGAGAAGAAGGCGACGACCGCGCCATCCACCGCCTTCTTGTTGCCGAGCGCGTCCACTTCCTCGCGATAGGCCTTGGCGGCGTTGTAGGCGATGTTGGTGGCCAAGGACGTCTTGCCCATGGACGGGCGGCCGGCCAGGATCAGCAAGTCCGACGGATGCAGGCCGCCCAATTTCTTGTCCATGTCGATCAACCCGGTGGGCACGCCCGACAACTGCCCCTGGCGCTTGTGGGCGAATTCGGCCTGCTTGACCGCTTCCACCAGCACTTGGCCGAAGCTTTCGAAGCCGCCTTCGGTCTGGCCGGTGGTGGCCAATTCGTAAAGCTGCGCTTCCGCCCGGCCGATCTGGTCCATGGCCGGTTCGTCGATCTTCGGATTATGGGCGTTGTTGACCAGGTTTTCGCCCAGCTCGATCAGTTCACGGCGCAGATGCAGATCGTGGATCAGCTTGGCGTAGTCTTCCGAATCGATGACCGAGACCACCGCGTTGGCCAATTGTGCCAGATAGGCGGTGCCGCCCAGTTCTTCCAAGCCGCCGTCATTGGCGAAATAGGTGGTCAGCGTCACCGGATTGGCGATCTGGCCGCGTTCGATCAGCTTTTGGCAGGCGCTAAACACCCGGCCGTGGGTGGGATCGGCGAAATGTTCGGGACGCAGATATTCCGACACCCGCTCGAAGGTGCGGTTGTTGAGCAAAATGGCGCCCAGCAGCGCCTGTTCCGCTTCGTAATTGTGCGGCGGGGTGCGATAGGCGGGAAGGTCTTCCGGGTTCGACATGGCCGAACCCTAGCAGGGCCGGGCAGGCTGCGAAAGGGTCAATCCGCCGCCAGATCGCGTTCCCTTTCGAACATGTAGTCGCGGGTGAAGGGCAGGGCATAGCGGTGCTTGGTCAGCTGGATTTGGAAGACCATCAGCGACATGCGGCGAAAGCCGATTTCGCAGGCCGACAGATAGGCTTCCCACATGCGGCAGAATCGCTCGTCGTAAAGGGCGGCGGCTTCGGCCCTGCGTGCGGTGAAGCGTTGGCGCCAGGCCAGCAGGGTTTCGGCGTAATGGACGCGCAGCACTTCCACGTCGGTAGTCCACAGCCGGGCCTTTTCCACCGCCGGCAACACCTGACCCAGCGACGGCGTGAACGAGCCGGGGAAGATGTGGCGCTGAATCCACGGGTTTGACGATCCGTAATCGTATTCGCCCACCGAATGCACCAGGGCGACGCCGTCATCAGTCAGCAGGTCGCGCACCTTGCGGAAATATTGGCGGTAATGGGGCGGTCCCACATGTTCGAACATGCCGACGCTGACGATGCGGTCGAACTTTTCCCCAAGCTTGCGGTAATCCAGCAATTCGAAACGCACGCGGTCGGACAGGCCGGCCTCGGCGGCGCGCTTGCGGGCGACTTCCAATTGTTCCTTGGATAGGGTCACCCCCAACACCTGGACGTCGGCGGTCTTGGCCAGTTGGATGGCCATGCCGCCCCAGCCGCTGCCGATATCCAGGATCTTCTGGCCGTCGCGCACGTCCAGCTTGGCGATGATATGGCGCTTCTTGGCGATCTGGGCGTCTTCCAGGCTATCCTCGGCCGAGCGGAAATAGGCGCAGGAATATTGCAGGTCGTCGTCCAGGAACAGCCGGAACAGATTTTCGTGCAGGTCGTAATGGTGCGAGACGCGCTTTTGCGCCAGATGCGCCGGGTTCCAGCGCTGCCAGAACAAGAAGGCGCGGCCGATGGCGCGATAGATTTTGTGCACTGGGTTCATGCCGCCATCGGCGACGTTGGCGCAGCAGACGTCCAGGAAGTCGTGGAAGCTGCCTTCCTCCATCACCAAGGCGCCGTCGGTATAGGCTTCCAGCAGGTGATAGTCCGGCGCCAAGACGATGCGGCGTTCAGCCTTGGGGTCACGGATGCGGGCAATGGCCACCGGCGGCGTGCCGTCGCCGTAATGCCGCTTGGTGCCGGCGCTGTCGATGACCGCCAAGGACCCTTGGCTGATCAGGTTGGAAAACAGCAGGTCCAAAAGGTTCATGGTCACGGATCCCCCCGGTGGTTCCATGCCGGCCATGGTGGCGGCAAGTGGGTGAATGGGAAACACAACCACAAGTTATAGCACAAACGACACAAGCGGCGGATGGTTTTCCATCCGCCGCTTGGCGAAAGCGTCGAGCAAAAAAGAGGCTTAGACCTCTTCTTCGATCTCTTCCACTTCTTCAACGGCCTCTTCGACCACTTCCTCGACCTCGGCCTCGGCGGCTTCGGCGGCGGCAGCGGCGCGTTCGGCTTCTTCCTGCGAACGGGCGACGGTGATCACCACGGTGACCGCCACTTCCGGATGCAGGGCGACGCGGACCGGATAGGACCCCAGGGTCTTGATCGGGCTGTCCAGGTTGACCTGGCGGCGTTCGACGGTGTAGCCGGCTTCCTTGATGGCGTCGGCGACGTCACGACCGGAAACCGAACCGTACAGCTGACCGCTTTCGCCGGCCTGGCGAACCATCAGGACCTTCAGGCCGTCCATCTTGACGGCGACGGCCTGGGCCTCTTCGCGGCGCTTGAGGTTCAGGGCCTCAAGCTGAACACGCTGCGTTTCGAAGAAGGCAAGGTTGTCCTTGTTGGCGCGCAGCGCCTTCTTCTGGGGCAGCAGAAAATTGCGGGCGAAGCCAGGCTTGACCTTGACCACGTCGCCCATCTGACCGAGCTTCTCGATCCTTTCGAGCAGGATGACTTCCATCTTAACCCTCCATACCGCCGCCGCTGTCGCCGCGGCGGAACCTCATCGTCCAGAATCTCACCATCCCCAGTACGGCGACGGCCACGGCCGCCCACACGAATACCAGGGCCAGCAACCCATATGTCGCGGCAAGGATGATCCTTGCCTGGGGCTTGCCCGCCGCCCATTGGTGGATGCCCGCCAATCCCAGGAACATGAACGGGATCAGCGCCACCAGGGCCACGTTGCCACCCACATAGCCGACGTCGCCGTCGGACAAGCGGGACGCCACGGCCGCCATCACCAGGACCAGGGCCAGCCAATCGGGCAGCCGAAGCTGCCGATAGGCCGGCGACGGCCGGCGATTGCGGCCCAGCCTGACCAGCAAGGCCTGCGCCCAGGTGGCGTTGGCGACGATCATCACCAGCCATGATGCGGACACCATGGCGGGGAAGAACGCGGCCCACCACCCTGCCACCTTCGGCCGCTGTTCCTGCGGCAGTTCGGCGGCCAGAAGGTCCAAGGCGCGGCCGATGGTCTCGGCAACCTGCCCCTTGATTCCTTCGGGGTGCCCCGCCACCAGGAAGGCGCCGATGGTCATCAGCACCAAGATGGTGGCGGTCAGCCATGCCAGGACCAGGCCCGGCGGGTACCACTCGGTCAGGTCATCTTGCGGCTTGCGCCACAACATGGCCCGGTTGCTCACCACCCAGGACGGCAGAGCGGCGGCGACCAGATAGGACAGGGCGGATATTTCGCCAAATCCCAAGGCCACGACGACCATCCCAACCACCCCGGCGGTGACCGAGGCTCCTATGCCCACTCCCAGGCCGGCCATCATGACCGGCAGGGGCGCCACATAGGACAGTACAAACCCAAACGCGACGCCTTTGACCACCGACAGGAACAGGAGCGCACTCAGCAGTCCCGCCGCCAGCCCAAGGCCGAGTTGCCGTATCACCGGCAAGACAAACTGCTTACTTCACCACATAGGGCAGCAGACCCAAGAAGCGGGCGCGCTTGATGGCCTGGGCCAGCTCGCGCTGCTTCTTGGCCGACACCGCGGTGATGCGGCTCGGCACGATCTTGCCACGCTCGGAGATGAAGCGGCTCAGCAGCTTGGTGTCCTTGTAGTCGATCTTCGGCGCACCCTCGCCCGAGAACGGGCAGGTCTTGCGGCGGCGGAAGAACGGACGGCGGGCGCCGGCGGTGGTCGTCGGACGCGGACGTTCAGTCTTGACTTCGCTCATCACTCACCTCCCTCGGAACGACGAGGACGGTCCTCACGGGGACGATCTTCGCGGGGGCCACGGTCGCCGAAACCGCGGTCTTCGCGGCGCGGACGTTCGTCGCGGCTGTTCTTGGCCTGCATCATGGCCGACGGACCTTCTTCCAGTTCGTCGACGCGGATGGTCAGGACGCGCAGGATGTCTTCGTTCAGCGACATCTGGCGTTCCATTTCCTTGACCGCGGCCGAGGGGGAATCCAGGTTCAGCAGAACGTAGTGCGCCTTGCGGTTCTTCTTGACCCGATAAGCGATGTTGCGCAGGCCCCAGAATTCCTTCTTGGCGACGGAACCGCCGCCTTGGGCCAAAACGCCGGCCATCTCGTCGATCAGGGTCTCGACCTGCGGGGCCGACACTTCCTGACGCGCGAGAATCACGCATTCATAAAAAGGCATTCAATGATCCCTTCTGGCTTTTCTCTTCCAAACGCCGTCACCATGACGACGCAGGCATAGCCGTTCGGCCTTTGCGGCGCGACCGGCAAGGGTGGAAGGCGGGGAATATACACGAAACCCCCAGGGGTGCAAGCATTACCGGCGGCGGCGGTTCAAAAGGGGATTCCTTCGTGCAGCAACAGGCCGATCAGCTCGAAATCGCGCCGGATCATGTCGAAGGCGATCATCTCCGCGCCCAAGTGGTCCAGGGCGTTGCCCGCGTCCTCGCCCCGGGCCAGGCTGTTGCGGATGTCCATGGCCTGATGCAGGAACGCCACATGCTCGGCCACATGGGCGTCGCGGTGGGACAGGGACTGCGGCAGGGTCAGGCGCTCCATCAGGCGCTCTTCCATGCGGGCGTGACGGGCGAAGTGGTCCAGCCAGTCATCCAGCAGCCCCAGGATTTTGCCGTGCGGGGTGTCGGCGGTGGCGGCCTGCTGCAGGGCGGCGAAGGAATCGACCAGGGTGCGGTGCAGGTGATCCATTTCGGCATGGCCGATAAGGTAAGTCTCGGACCAGATGGCGGGGGGCACAGGTGGGTCTCCTTGATGATGTCATAACCTTGGAGTTAATTGTATGCGACTTCAATATAACCAAAGGGTGATGTTTGCCATGGGGGCGGCGCACGCCGTGCTTGACAGGGGAGGGGTTCATGCCTTTCCTCTCGGCACCGAATTTCCACCCCCGATGGAGGGACCATCATGACCCGCGCTTTCGTCTTCCCCGGCCAGGGCTCGCAGGCCGTCGGCATGGGCCGTGAACTGGCCGAGGCTTTTGCCGAGGCCCGCCACGTCTTTCAGGAAGTGGACGAGGCGCTGTCGCAGAACCTCAGCAAGCTGATGTTCGAAGGCCCCGAGGACACCTTGACCCTGACCGAGAACGCCCAGCCGGCGCTGATGGCGGTTTCTGTGGCGGTGGTCCGCGTGCTGGAAGGCCAGGGCAAGCTGGACCTGTCCAAGGCGGCGTCCTTCGTCGCCGGCCATTCCCTGGGTGAGTATTCCGCCCTGGCCGCCGCCGGCACTTTCTCGCTGGCCGATACCGCGCGGCTGTTGAAGCTGCGCGGCCAAAGCATGCAAAAGGCGGTGCCGGTGGGTGTCGGCGCCATGGCCGCCTTGCTGGGCGCCGAATACGAGCAGGCCAAGGAAATCGCCGCCGAAGCCGCCGGCGACCAGGTCTGCGAAGCCGCCAATGACAACGGCGCCGGCCAGGTGGTGGTGTCGGGTCACAAGGAAGCGGTGGAGCGGGCCATGAAGCTGGCCGCCGACAAGGGCATCAAGCGCGCCGTGCTGCTGCCGGTGTCCGCGCCTTTCCATTGCGCCCTGATGCAGCCCGCCGCCGACGCCATGGCGGAAGCCTTGACCGGCGTCACCATGAACGCGCCCAAGGTGCCGTTGGTGGCCAATGTGGTGGCCAGCGCTGTCACCGACCCGGAAGTCATCCGCGACCTGTTGGTGCGTCAGGTGACCGGCACCGTGCGCTGGCGCGAAGGCGTCCTTTATATGAAGGAGCAGGGCGTCACCCAATTGGTGGAACTGGGCTCGGGCAAGGTGCTGTCGGGTCTGGCCAAGCGCATCGACAAGGAATTGTCCGGGACCGCCATCGGCACCCCGGCCGACATCGAAGCCTTCCTGGCTTCCCTGTAATTCATTCAAGGGGGAACACCATGTTCGATTTGACCGGCAAGACCGCGCTGATCACCGGCGCTTCCGGCGGCATCGGCGGCGCCATCGCCAAGGCTTTGCATGACGCCGGCGCCACTGTCGCCATCCATGGCACCCGTCGCGAGGCTTTGGATGCCCTGGCCGCCGAACTGAAGGACCGGGTCCACGTGCTGCCCGCCAACCTGTCCAAGGCGGAAGAAGTCGAGCAACTGGCCAAGGACGCCGAGGCCGCCCTGGGCGGTTCCTTGGACATCCTGGTCAACAATGCCGGCATCACCAAGGACGGTCTGGTCATGCGCATGAAGGACGAGGACTGGGACGCGGTGATCAACGTCAACCTGACCGCCGCCTTCCGTCTGTGCCGTGCCGCCATCAAGGGCATGATGAAGCGCCGTTCGGGGCGCATCATCAACATCACCTCGATCGTCGGCGTCACCGGCAATCCCGGTCAGGTCAACTACTGCGCGTCCAAGGCCGGCATGATCGGCATGACCAAGTCGCTGGCCCAGGAAGTGGCCAGCCGCAACGTCACCGTCAACGCCGTGGCGCCGGGCTTCATCGCCACCGCCATGACCGACGAACTGAACGACGAGCAAAAGGCCCGCATCAACAGCCAAATCCCCGCCGGCCGCATGGGCTCGGCCGAGGAAATCGCCGCCGCCGTGCTGTATCTGGCGTCGAACGAAGCGGCTTATGTCACCGGTCAGACCCTGCACGTCAACGGCGGCATGGCGATGATCTAGGGCTGTTGGCCCAACAAGTTTCAACACCTTGTGTTCCAGTGCTGGTCAAGGCGGAAAAAGTGTGCTAGGTACGGGCCACTTTCCGCCGCACGGGGGTTTTTGCCCCTGTTTGGCGGGCGCAAGTTTCATCCACATCGCATACCTTTTGAGGGAATTCACATGAGCGACGTCGCCGAGCGGGTTAAGAAGATTGTCGTCGAGCATCTGGGCGTCGAAGAAGCCAAGGTGACCGAAAACGCGAGCTTCATCGACGACCTGGGCGCCGACAGCCTCGACACCGTCGAGCTGGTCATGGCCTTTGAGGAAGAGTTCGGCTGCGAAATCCCCGATGACGCCGCTGAAAAGATCCTGACCGTCAAGGACGCGATCGACTTCATTTCGAAGGCCGCGTAACAACGGGTCAAGGGGCGCCGTCACCCGCAATGGGTCCGGCGCCCTTTCTCTAAGTAACAACGGGATATTGCGCATGAGACGAGTGGTCGTCACCGGTCTTGGCATCGTCAGCCCGCTGGGTTGCGGCGCCGAGCACGTCTGGAAGCGCCTGATCAATGCCGAATCCGGCATTCGCGCCATCGAACATTTCGAAGTCTCCGACCTGCCGGCCCGCGTTGCCGGCGTGGTGCCGCGCGGCACCGGCGAAGGCGAACTGGACCTGGATGCCGTGGCTCCGGCCAAGGAACGTCGCCGCATGGACGATTTCATCGTCTATGGTCTGGCTGCCGCCGACCAGGCCATCGCCGATTCCGGCTGGACGCCCAGTGACGACGAAAGCCTGGAACGCACCGGCGTGATGATCGGCTCTGGCATCGGCGGTCTGCCCGCCATTGCCGAAGGCGCTCTGACCTTGAAGGAATCGGGCCCCCGCCGGGTGTCGCCGTTCTTCATTCCGTCGGCGCTGATCAATCTGGTTTCCGGCCATGTGTCCATCAAGTACGGCTTCAAGGGCCCCAACCACGCCGTGGTGACCGCCTGCGCCACTGGTGCCCATGCCATTGGTGACGCCGCCCGCCTGATCATGTTCGGTGACGCCGACGTGATGGTGGCTGGTGGTACCGAAGCCGCCGTGTCGCGCTTGGGCGTGGCCGGTTTCGCCGCCTGCAAGGCCCTGTCCACCGCCCGCAACGACGAGCCGACCAAGGCGTCGCGTCCGTGGGACAAGGACCGTGACGGCTTCGTCATGGGTGAAGGTGCCGGCGTCGTGGTGCTGGAAGAATACGAACACGCCAAGGCCCGCGGTGCCAAGATCTATGGCGAAGTGGTCGGCTACGGCATGTCCGGCGACGCCCACCACATCACCGCCCCGGCCGAAGACGGCAACGGCGCCTTCCGCGCCATGAAGGCCGCCTTGGCCCGTGCCGAAATCAGCCCCGGCGACGTGGATTACATCAACGCCCACGGCACCGCCACCATGGGTGACGTCATCGAATTGGGCGCCGTCAAGCGCCTGTTCGGCAACGCCGTGGAAACCGTGTCCATGAGCTCGACCAAGTCGGCCATCGGCCACCTGCTGGGGGCCGCCGGCGCGGTGGAGGCCATCTTCTGCCTGCTGGCCATCCGCGACCAGATCGTGCCGCCGACCCTGAACCTGGATAATCCGGACGAAGGCTGCGACATGGATCTGGTGGCCCATCAGGCCAAGAAGCGTCCGGTCAAGATCGCCATGTCGAATTCCTTCGGCTTTGGCGGCACCAACGCTTCGGTGATCTTCAAGGCCGTCGAATAGGGGCCTTCCGGATCTGCTTTGCGAAAGGCCCCCGTGCTGCGGCATGGGGGCCTTTTTGCTTCAGGGGATGACACATGCGCTTTTTGCTTCGGCTGTTCCTGGTTCTGTGTGTGCTGGTCATTGCCGGCGGCACTTTCCTGGCGCTGGATGGCCATCGCCGTTTCACCGGGCCGGGGCCGCTAGCCCAGAAGTTGGTGCTGGTGGTGCCCAAGGGGGCGGGGCTGGACGCCATCGCCCGTAAGCTGGAAGTCGCGGGCGTGGTCCACGACCGCTATTCCTTCATGATCGGCACCAAGCTGCGCAAGGTGGTGCTGAAGGCCGGGGAATACGAATTCCCGCCCGCCATCAGCGGCGAAGACGTGATGACCATGATCGGCGAGGGCCGCACCCTGAAACACCGCCTGACCATCGCCGAAGGGCTCACGGTCAAGCAGATTCTGGCCGAGGTGGAACAGGCCGACTTCCTGTCCGGCAAGGTGTCGAAATTGCCCCCCGAAGGCTGGCTGCTGCCGGAAACCTGGGTGCTGTCGCGTGACGACGACCGCGCCGAGCTGGTTTCGCGCATGGAAAAGTCCATGCGCCAGACCTTGGACGAATTGTGGGCCAAGCGGGCACCCGATTTGCCGCTGAAATCGCCCGAGGAAGTGCTGATCCTGGCCTCCGTCGTGGAACGCGAGACCGGAATCGCCGCCGAACGTCCCATGGTGGCCGGGGTCTTCGTCAACCGTTTACGCCTGGGCATGCGACTGCAATCGGACCCGACGGTGATCTATGGCTTGTCCGACGGCATGGGGGTTCTGGATCGGCCGCTGACCCGTGCCGATCTGGAAAAGCCCCATGCCTGGAACACTTACGTCATCGACCGCTTGCCCAAGACCCCCATCGCCAATCCCGGCCGCGCCAGCCTGGAAGCGGTGCTGAACCCGGCCAAGACCGACGCGCTTTACTTTGTCGCCGACGGTTCGGGCGGGCATCGTTTCGCCAGGTCGCTGGAGGAACACAATTCCAACGTCAGCAATTGGCGGCGGGTCGAAAAGGACCGCAAGGGCAAATAGCCGGCCATGCTTGTCGCTCATGGGGCCATGCGTTCATGGGCCCATGCGTTTTACCCGTTACAGGTCGTGCTTGGCCCAGGGCTAGGCTGGGGCATCCCAATCTCAGCCGGGGACCCAACCATGCCCAACAAAGCCATGCTCAGCCGTCTGATGGCGGCCTTGCCCCATGAAGGCGAGGTGCGCTATCACGCAGACCAGATGTCCATGCTGGTCACCCGCCATGACCAGCCCTATACCCTGATTTCGGTGATCGTGAAGACCCCCGGTCATGCCGGCTGGGTCACCGCCGAACTGGATGCGGGCGAGGTGACGCTGCACCACCCCCGCAACCTGGAACTGGTGGACAAGGCCTTGGACGCCTTTCTGGCCTGATCAGGCGTGCCGCCACACTTTGACGGCCGAGATCACCAAAATGGCCGCCAGGGCGGGCAACAGCGCGGCATTGGGCACCATGCCCAGGGCCTGGGCGCCGGCATAGGCCCCCAGCAGCGACCCACTGGCCATCACCAGGACAAAGCGCTTGTTGGCTTTCAGCACGGCGAAGCTTTGGTCGCGGCTATAGCGGGCGAAGCCGACGACCATGGTGGGCAGGCTGACCGCCAAGGACAGGCTGCCGGCCAGCTTGATGTCGGCGCCGAACAGCAGTACCAGGGTGGGGATCAGCATTTCGCCACCCGCCACCCCCAGCAATGACGCGAAGATGCCGATGACCAGACCGGCCATGATGCCGGCGCCGTAAAGGGCGATGCCGTCCAACGGTGGCGCGGTGGCGCTGCTGTCATGGCCCAGCCACAGCACCCCGGCGATCACCAGCAGCATGACGGCGATGACCTTGTAAAGCCGGTCAGAACGCAGACGGATGGCCCAGCCGGCCCCCAGCCATGCTCCCACCATGGACCCGGCCAGCAGATTGACGATCACCGGCCAGTGGTCCAGCACTTGGTGCCAGGGCACGGCACCGGCGCGGAAGGGCAGGGCCGAGGCGACGACGATCAGGCTCATGGCCTTGTTCAGGATCACGGCTTCCAGGGCGGCGAAGCGGAACAGGCCGATCAGCAGCGGCAGCCGGAATTCTGCGCCGCCCAGGCCGATCAGGCCCCCCAGGGTGCCGATGATGGCGCCCCCGGCGAAGGCGGCGGGGGCGCGGGTGGCGGTGCTGGCTGTCGCTGTCATATTTGCTCCAATCACGGATGGTGATCCGTGAATAAGCAATAATTGGGCCGCTTACGATTCCAGCTTCTTCAGCATGTCGGCGGTGATCAGGGTGATGCCCTTTTCCGAGCGGTAGAACCGCTTGGCGTCCAGCGCCGCGTCCTCGCCCACCACCAGACCGGGGGGGATGACGCAGCCTTGGTCGACGATGCACTTCTTCAGCTTGGCGTGGCGGCCGATGTCGCAATCGGGCAGCACCACCGAATCTTCCACCAAGCAATAGGAATTGACCCGGACGTTGGAATAAAGCAGCGACCGGCGCACCACCGCGCCCGAGATGATACAGCCGCCCGACACCATGGAATCGACGGCCATGCCGCGCCGCGTGTCGGAATCGAAGACGAACTTGGCCGGCGGCAGTTGCGCCTGATAGGTCCAGATCGGCCAGGTGTCGTCATAGATGTTCAAGGACGGGGTCACCGTGGTCAGGTCGATGTTGGCTTCCCAATAGGCGTCCACGGTGCCGACGTCGCGCCAGTAATGTTCGCGTGCGCCTTCGTGCATGACGCAGGAATGGCCGAAGCGGTGGGCCAGCACCTTGGCCTTGCCGATCAAGGACGGGATGATGTTCTTGCCGAAATCGTTCTCGCTGCCCGCTTGGTCGGCGTCGATCTTCAATTGGTCGTACAGGAACTGGGCGTTGAACATGTAGATGCCCATGCTGGCCAGGGCGATGTCGTCGCGGCCGGGAATGGGCTGGGGATTGTCGGGTTTTTCGTCGAAGCGGATGACGTTGTCGGCGTCGTCCACCGCCATGACGCCGAAACCCTTGGCGTCCTCCAGCGGCACTTCCAGGCAGGCGACGGTGACGTCGGCGCCTTCGGCCAGATGGTGGGCCAGCATCTTGCCGTAATCCATCTTGTAGACATGGTCGCCGGCCAGGATCAGCACGAATTCCGGGCCGTGGGCGCGGATGATGTCCAGGTTCTGGTAGACCGCGTCGGCGGTGCCCTTGTACCAGGCCTCGCCGTCGGTGCGCTGCTGGGCGGGCAGCAATTCGATGAATTCGTTGAATTCGCCGCGCAGGAAGCCCCAGCCGCGCTGGATGTGCTGAATCAGGCTGTGGGCCTTGTACTGGGTCAGCACACCGATACGGCGGATGCCGGAATTGATGCAGTTAGAAAGTGCGAAATCGACGATGCGGAACTTGCCGGCGAAGGGCACGGCGGGCTTGGCGTGCCAGTCGGTCAGCGCCTTCAAGCGCGAGCCGCGGCCGCCGGCCAGGACCAGCGCCAGGGTACGGCGCAGTCGAAGGTTGACTTCCAAATCCACGGGCTGACCATCCTGCGGCACGCTCATCTCCTCCCTCCCGGGTTTTGGGTGATGCCCCCCCAAGGCAAGACAGGCGGACGGTGCCACAGTTTGCGCCCGGCGGCAACCGGGGCGGGGCAAGGACGTGGCCTGCGCCGGTTGCGGCTTTCCCGCTGCGCCGGCATGGAGTAGGCTTTGCGCAATGCCGACAGCCAGCAAGGACCCCCCCCCATGCGTATCCTGTTCGCCGCGTCCGAAGTGTTCCCGCTGGTCAAGACCGGCGGTCTGGCCGACGTGGCCGGCGCGCTGCCGGCGGCGCTGATCGAAGCCGGACACGAGGTTCGGATTTTGCTGCCCGGCTATCCGCAGGCCCTGGCCAAGGCCGAGGGCAAGCGTCAGGTCGCCAGTTTCGGCGATCCTTTGGACGTGGGCGGCGAGGCCAGGCTGATCTCGGCCAAGTTGCCGGGATCCGGTGTGCCGGTTTGGCTGCTGGATTGCCCGGCGCTGTATGACCGTCCCGGTGGTCCCTATGTGGACGAAAGCGGCGCCGATTATGCCGACAACCCCTTGCGTTTCGGCCTGCTGTCCTGGGTGGCGGCGCGGCTGTGCACCCCCCTGTCGCCGGTCAAATGGCGGCCTCAGGTGCTGCATTGCCACGACTGGCAGACCGGTCTGGCCCCGGCTTATCTGAAGGCGTGGCAGGTGGAAAATCCGCCGCAGACCGTGTTCACCATCCACAACATCGCCTATCAGGGCCAGTTCCCCGCCGAGACCCTGGAACGTCTGGGGCTGCCATGGTCGCTGTTCACCATGGACGGTCTGGAATATTGGGGCGACCTGTCGTTCCTGAAATCCGGTCTGGTTTATGCAGACAAGCTGACCACCGTCAGCCCGCGCTATGCCCGCGAAATCCAGTCCCCGGCTTTCGGCTGCGGCATGGAAGGCGTGCTGTCCTGGCGCGCCGCCGATCTGGTCGGCATCCTGAACGGCGCCGATTACGGGGTGTGGAACCCGTCCGCCGACCCTTTGCTGGCCAAGACCTATGGCGCCGCCGACGTCGTCGCCGGCAAGGCCGCCAACAAGGTGGCGCTGCAACAGGCTTTGGGATTGGAAATGGATGCCCGGGCGCCGCTGATGGTGATCATCAGCCGCCTGGCCGACCAAAAGGGCATGGACATGGTGTTGTCCACCCTGCCGGCGCTGCTGCGCCAAGGCGCTCAACTGGCGGTGCTGGGGGCGGGCGACCGCGCCTTGGAACTGGGCTTCCAGTCGGCGGCCCACGGCTCGCCGCGCCGGGTGGCCGTCACCATCGGCTATTCGGAAGAACTGGCGCATCGGCTGTTGGGCGGCGGCGACATGCTGCTGATGCCGTCGCGCTTCGAGCCCTGCGGTCTGACCCAGTTCTATGCCATGCGCTATGGCACGGTGCCGGTGGTGCACGCCACCGGCGGTCTGGCCGACACGGTGATGGATTGCAGTTATGACGGACTGATGAGCGGCACCGGCACCGGCTTCGTTTTCGAGCACGCCAATGCCGGGGCCTTCCAGTGGTGCGTCGAACGCGCCATCGCCAGCTTCGCCAACACCGATCAGTGGCGGCGCATCCAGAACACCGGCATTTCCCAGGATTTCGGCTGGTCCCGTTCGGCCAGCCGTTATGTCCAGCTTTACGACGCCATGGTGAATTCGTGACCGAAAGCAAACTGTCCCTGATCGCCGACATGGGCGGCACCAATGTCCGTTTCGCCCTGGTGGACGAAAGCGGCGCCATCGGTCCCGACATGGTTCTGCAATGCGCTGATTTCGCCGGACCCGACGATGCCGCCAAGGTGTTCCTGGCGGCGCGCGGCGACGCCAAACCGGTGCGCGGCGCCTTCGCCGTGGCCTCGCCGGTGACCGGCGACATGATCGAGATGACCAATTCGTCGTGGCGGTTTTCCGCCCACCACGTGCAGCGCCAATTGGGATTGGCGGAGCTGAAGGTGGTCAACGATTTCACCGCCGCCGCGCTGTCGGTGCCGCATCTGGGGCCGGCCCACCTGATGAAGCTGGGTGGTTTCGAAGCGGTCCCCGGCGCCCCCATCGCCGTGCTGGGGCCCGGAACCGGGCTGGGGGTATCCGGTCTGGTGGCCGATTCGTCGGGGCGCTGGATCGGCCTGGCCACCGAAGGCGGTCATGTGACCATGGCGGCCACCGACGACACCGAGGCCCAGGTTCTGGCCCATCTGCGCCGCCGTTTCGGCCATGTGTCGGCGGAACGGGTGATTTCAGGGCCGGGATTGCTGAACTTGTACGAAGCGGTGGCGGCGGTCCAAGGCGTGCCCGCGTCCTATTCCACCGCCGAGGCGGTGTCCAGCCACGGTCTGGACGGGTCGTGCCCGATCTGCCGTCAGGCGCTCAGCATGTTCTTCGCCATGCTGGGCACGGTGGCCGGCAATCTGGCGCTGAGCTTGGGGGCGCGGGGCGGGGTCTATGTGGCGGGCGGCATCTTGCCGCGCATGGCGCAGGCGTTCTTCGCGTCCGAGTTTCGCCGTCGTTTCGAGGCCAAGGGACGCTTCGCCGGCTATCTGTCGGCCATCCCCACCTGGCTGGTCACCCATCCCGAACCGGCCTTCGCCGGCTTGGCGGCGCTTACCGCGGAAGCTTGACTTACCGGGACAGTTTGACCGGGGTCTCGGCGTTCATGCCGATCAGATTGTTCAGCTTTTCCGGCGGCAGGAAGCCGTTGGCCGGGGAAAACACCACGGCGATGGCCACAGCGGCGCCGTACAGGGCGCCAAGGGCCAAAAGGCGAATGATGCGATCAGCAGGGGCGGTCGCCATGAAGCGTAGCCTTACCATAAAGTATAAGAACTGTGCGTGGTATAATGATTCACGTTCTCAGGGTCAAGAAAAAGCTGCAACAATCATGTTGGTTTTCCGACTCTTAACGTCACAACCCGTGGGTTGATGTGCGGGCCTGTCCGTCCTAGCATAGGGTCGGGGCACGAGTGGGGACGATGAATGGGTTCGATTAAAAAGGTCGAGGTCACCACCGGTGTCTGGTGGGTGGAAGTCGCCGCAGCCAACCTGCGGATTTTGTGCGGATGTCCCGCCGACGTGGTCAAGCACCTGATGAAGCGTGGCTTGATCACCACGGTCGAACTGGACGGCACCAGCTTCGAGACCGGGCCGAACGCCATCTTGTTGTCGGACGTCATGGTGCAGAACGGCACCTTCAGCAATCTGGGCGAGTTCCCGGTGCTGCAGATGCTGTACCGCCAGGGCATGATCATCCCCGACCATCCGGGCAACACCGGGGCCCGGCCGCTGCTGATCGGCTCGGCCGAGCAGGTCCGCGCCCAGTTGCAATACATCTATCGCGGCAATTACGGCCTGATCAACGAACAGGAACTGATCGAGGCCGGGGCCAGCGCGCAGCAGGCCAAGGACCTGATGCGCATGAAGCTGAAATTCGCCTTCGGCCGCATCCGTCACCCCCAGGAATTGCTCGATACCCTGACCGTCGACGCCGAACCGGTGGAAATCCGCGACGGCGTCACCATCCGCCGGGTGCGGTTGAACACTTTCGAGATTTGTCATGGTGGTGAATGCGTCACCGTCGACCTGACCCTGCCGCCTTTCGAAACCTACGAATGCCCGTATCCTTTGGGCTTCTACAACATGCAGCGGGATTACTTCTCGGTGGTGCATTCCGGCGAAGGCGACGGCTGGGACATCAACCGTCCCAGCATGGGCGCCATCCTGATGTTCCAGGGTCGGGTCTATCTGATCGACGCCGGTCCCAACATCCTGCACACCCTGGATGCCCTGGGCATCGGCGTCAACGAGATCGACGGCATCTTCCACACCCATTCCCATGACGACCACTTTTCCGGCCTGACCACGCTGATCCGCGCCGACCACCGCATCAAGTATTTCGCCACGCCCTTGGTGCGCGCCTCGGTGGCGCGCAAGATGGCGGCGCTGCTGTCCATCGAGCCCTCGGCCTTCGCCGACTACTTCGAATGCCACGATCTGGTGGAAGGCGAATGGAACGAGGTGGACGGCCTGGAAGTCCGGCCGCTGTTTTCCCCCCATCCGGTGGAAACCACCCTGTTCATGTTCCGCGCGCCGTGGGAGGACGGTTACCGGTCCTATGCCCACTGGGCCGATGTGTGCCGCCTGGAAGTGCTGCGCGATTTCGTCACCGAGGATACGGACGCGCCTGGCATTTCCAGGGCCATGTACCAGGCGGTGGCGGCGTCCTATGCGCTGCCCGCCAACATCAAGAAGGTGGACGTGGGCGGCGGCATGATCCACGGCGACGCCTATGACTTCCGCGACGACCGGTCGGGGCGGCTGATTCTGGCCCACACGTCGGGCAAGCACACCCTGGCGCAAAAGGCCATCGGCTCGACCGCGTCGTTCGGCAACGTCGACGTGCTGATCCCGTCCAACCACGACTTCATCTGGCGGTCGGCCTTTGAGTTGCTGCAGGCCTATTTCCCCGACATCGCCCACCACCAATTGCGGGTGCTGCTGAACAATCCGGTCAGCACCTTCAACCCCGGCACCATCCTGGTCAAGGAACGCCGGCCCACCGAGAACATCTATCTGCTGCTGTCGGGCAGCGTCGAGGCCCTGCACATCGACGGCGGCGCCCGGTCGGTGCTGTCGGCGGGCGCCATGATCGGTGAATTGTTCGCCCTCTTCGAAGCCCCGGTGACCGAAACCTACCGGGCCATCGGCTTCGTCAAGGCGCTGCGCATCCCGTCCAGCCTTTACCAGGATTTCGTTCGTCGCAACGACCTGTCGGCGTCGATCACCCGCATCTTCGAAAACCGTCAGTTCCTGCAACGGACCTGGCTGTTCGGCGAAGTGGTGTCCACCCGCACGCTGAACCGTCTGGCCAAGGAAATGACGCTGTCGCGCATCCGCGAAGGCGAAACCATCGACATCGGCCCCGAATCGGTGGCCTTGGTGGTCACTGGCCAAGTGGGGCGCTATTTGGGGGAACAGCAGGTGGAAGTCCTGCGCTTCGCCGATTTCTTCGGCGAGGAGCTGTCCATCTTCTGGACACCGTCCATGTTCCGCCTGAAGGCGCTTTCCGCCACCGAGGTGTTCCTGGTGCCCGCTGGTCTGTTGGCGGGCATCCCGTCGGTGCGCTGGAAGCTGTTCGAAACCTCGGGGCGGCGCATGACCTCGATCTTCGAAAGCGAGCACGGCGTCAATGGCGGACGCCTGCATTGGCGCGAGGAATACCGCGTCGACGTGTTGCGTCTGGACACCCAGCACCGGCGGATGTTCGAACAGGCCAATGCCATCCTGGACGCCATCAAGGCCGGCATCACCGGTCCGGAAATCGTCCCCTTGTTCGACGCCATGGCCGAATATGCCCACTATCATTTCGGCGAGGAAGAAGCGCTGATGCTGCGCCACGCCTATCCGGAAACCGAGGCGCATCGCGCCCACCACGCGCTTTTGTCCGAACAGCTGCAGGTGATGCGGCAAAGCTTCAAGGACAGCTCTGATCCGACCCAGATCGACTTCCTGGCCTTTTTGCAGGACTGGCTGATCGGCCATATCACCGACGAGGACAAGGGCTATACCCGGTTCTTGAACGACAAGGGTGTGTATTAGCTGATCCAGCCGGCGGCGGCTTGCCCCGCCGCCCAGCCGGTGGCGAAGCAGGCGGTCAGCAGATAGCCGCCGGTGGGGGCTTCCCAATCCAGCATCTCGCCGGCGACGAAGGTGCCGGGGCGGTCCCGCAGCATCAAGTCGGGGGTCAGCGCATCAAAGCGCAAACCTCCCGCCGTGCTGATGGCTTCCGCCATGGGGCGGGGGCGTTTCAACTCCAGCGGCACCGCTTTCAGCGCTGGCGCCTTCAGCATGTCTTCGGCCGACAATCCTTCGCGGGCCAAGCCGGCCAGTACGCCCTTGATCCCGGCTTGGCGTTCCAGGTGGCTGGCAACGCTGCGGCTGCCACGCGGCTTGGCCAGGGCGGCGGCCAGTTTCTCGGTGTTCCAGTCAGGCTTCAGATCCAGCTGCAAAATGGCTTGCCCATCGGCTTCGATGGCATCGCGCAAGGGCGCCGACAGGGCATAGACAGCGCTGCCTTCCACGCCATGAGCGGTGATGACGAATTCGCCCTTGAAGCGTCGCTCGCCAAAGGCCACGCCCACCGCCTTGACCGGGGTGCCGGCGAAGCGGTGGCGGAAATGTTCGCTCCAGTCCACCTCGAAGCCGCAATTGGCTGGGCGGAAGGGGGCCAGGACGGCGGGGGAGAACATCCCGGTCCACGCCCCGTCCGAGCCCAGCTTGGGCCAGGAGGCGCCGCCCAGGGCCAGGATGGCGGCGCGGGCGGTGGTGGTCTTTTCGCCATCCGGGGTGGCCAAGCGCAATGCGCCTTGCTCGTCCCAGCCCAGCCAGCGGTGACGGGGGTGAAAGCGGACGCCCAGACCGGCCAGATGCCGCAACCACGACCGCAGCAAAGGCGCCGCTTTGAAGTCCTTGGGGAACACCCGCCCCGACGAGCCGACGAAGGTTTCGCAGCCCAGATCCTTGGCCCATTGCCGCACGCGGTCGGGGCCGAACTGACGCAGCATCGGCGCCAGGATGTCGGCGCGATCACCGAAACGCCCCAGGAAGGCGTCGAAAGGTTCGGAATGGGTCAGGTTCAGGCCGCCGATGCCGGCGCGCAGGAACTTGCGGGCCGGCTGGGGCAGGGCGTCGTACAGCGCCACACTGCGCCCGGCCTGGGCCGCCGCCTGGGCCGCCATCAAGCCGGCCGGCCCGGCGCCGATGATCGCGATATCTTCCATGGCCCTTTCTTACGGGGAGAGGCCGCTTCTGTCACCTGCTCTTGCGCGGGCGTCCCGCATGCGGCACCTTGGCGCCATGACTTTGCTGGACGAAATCGACGCCGCCCGACCCGACCGCAAGACCATGGCCGTGTGGTTCCTGGGGCAAAACGGCTGGGTGATCAAGACACCCGCGGGCCGCGTGCTGGTGATCGACCCCTATCTGACCGATTCCTGCAACCCGTCGCGGCGCGGGCTGGATTTGCGCCGACAGGTGCCGGTGCTGATCGCCCCCGAGCACCTGCGCGCCGATTGGCTGGCCTGCACCCATTCGCACAAGGATCACGCCGATCCGGCCAGCTTGTGCCCGGCCTGTCAGGCGGGGCGTATCGGCGGCTTTCTGGGGCCGGCGCAGACGCAAGCCGTTTTCGCCCAGGCCGGCGCCAGTGAATCCGAACGCCGTGTCACCTGGCCCGGCGACGTGGTGGAACTGGGCGACATTCGCCTGCACGGCACCTTCGCGCTTCCCACCGACACCTCGGACCTGACTCATATGGGGTTCGTGGTGGAGGTGGACGACGGCCCGAAATTCTGGATCACCGGCGACACCGCGTGGTGTGACCTGCTGGCCGAATCGGGGCTGCAGCATCAGCCCGACGCCATGGCCTGCCCGATCAACGGCGGCTATGCCAACCTGTCCCATTGGGAAGCCGCCGAACTGGCCAAGCGGGTCAA
Organism: Magnetospirillum sp. 64-120; assembly: GCA_001898825.1. Lineage (GTDB taxonomy): Bacteria > Pseudomonadota > Alphaproteobacteria > Rhodospirillales > Magnetospirillaceae > Magnetospirillum. Next base: position 49,607 of record MKVK01000014.1, on the reverse strand, counting down.
CCCCCGCCTGGCCATTCCGTGTCATTACGACATGTTCGCCGACAATTCCTGCGACCCGCGCATGTTCGCCGCCAGCCTGACCGTCAAGGGCGTGGGCGACAAATATTGCCATGCCCCGCCCGGCCGGAAACTGGTGATCGGCCTCGATTAATCTTCCAGTTCCCGCCCGTCGTCGCGCAGCCACACATACAGCGCCGGAATGACCAACAGGGTCAAAGCGGTGGATGACAACAGGCCGAAGACCAAGCTGATGGCCAGCCCCTGGAAGATGGGATCGGCCAGGATGAAGCCAGCGCCGATCATGGCGGCTGCTGCCGTCAGCACGATGGGCTTGAACCGGGTCGCCCCCGAATCCAGCACGGCTTGGCGGATACTGGCGCCTTCGCCCAGACGATGGCGGATGAAATCGACCAAAAGGATGGAGTTGCGCACGATGATGCCGGCCAGCGCGATGAAGCCGATCATGGACGTGGCGGTGAAGGGTGCTGCGAACAGCATGTGGCCGATGACGATGCCGATCAGGGTCAACGGCACCGGCACCAGGATGACCAGCGGCAGGCGGAAGCTGCCGAACTGGGCCACCACCAGCAGATAGATGCCCAGGATGGCGACACCGAAGGCGGCGCCCATGTCGCGGAAGGTGACATAGGTGATTTCCCATTCGCCGTCCCACAACAGGGTGGGCGTGGTCTCGTCCAAAGGCTGGCCATGATACTTGACTTCGATGTTCTCCGGCAGATTGTCTTCCACCGCGAACATGCCATAGATGGGGGCCTCGTAACGGCCGGCCAGTTCGGCCTGGATCATTTCGGCGAACCGCCCGTCGCGGCGGAAAATGGGGGCGCTGGCCGGTTCATAGCTGACGTTGACCACGTCGCCCAGTTCGACCACGCCCTTGGCCGACGGAACCGGCGTGGTGGCCAGCAATTCGCCCGGATGCTTGTCGCTTTTGGGCAAGGCGATGACGATTTCCTTGGGATTGGCGCCCTGGCCGCGATGGGAATAGCCGACGCGCACGCCGCCCATCAGCGCCTGGATGGTGTCATAGACCGCCTGTTGCTCGACACCGAAGAATTCCAGCCGTTCCTGGTCGATGCTGACCCGCAGGCGCTGCCAGGGATGGGATAGGGTGTCGTCGACGTCAACGATGAAATCCACCTTGGCGAAGGCGTCGCGCACCTGGGCTGCGGTCTGGCGGCGCGTTTCGGCGTCGGGACCATAGATTTCCGCCAACAGGGTGGACAGAACCGGCGGGCCGGGCGGCACCTCGACCACACGGATCGCGGTGCCGTCGGGCTTGGCCATTCCGGCCAGACGCTGGCGCACGTCCAGCGCGATGGCGTGGCTGGGCCGTGACCGGTCATGGCGCGACGTCAGGTTCAGTTGCAAATCGCCCATTTCCGGGCTGGAGCGCAGATAATAATGGCGTACCAAGCCGTTGAAGTTGAACGGCGCCGCGGTGCCGGCATGGGCCTGGATGCTGGTCAGTTCCGGCAGGTCGGACAGCCGTTTGGCGGCATCCATCAGCACCCGTTCGGTGTCTTCCAGGGTCGAGCCTTCCGGCAGGTCCACCACCACCTGGACTTCCGACTTGTTGTCGAACGGCAGCAACTTCACCGTCACCGCCTTGAAGCCGAACATGGACATGGCGACGAAGGTGGCGATGGTGACGCCCAGCAGCAGCTTTTTCGACCGCTCGCGGCCCGTCAGCAGCGGGCGGGCGAAGCGGCGGTAAATCTCGCCCAGACGGTCGGCATGGCCGTGATGCTCGACCGCGCCTTGGCGCGAGCGCCCGGCGATCTTCAGCAACAGCCACGGCGTGATGATGACGGCGACGAAGAACGAAAACATCATGGCCGAGGACGCGTTGGCCGGGATCGGGCTCATGTAGGGGCCCATCAGGCCGGACACGAACATCATCGGCAGCAATGCGGCGACGATGGTCAAGGTGGCGACGATGGTGGGGTTGCCCACTTCCGCCACCGCCCACACCGCCACCTCGGCGCGGTCGGACGTCTTGTCCATCTGCCAGCGCCGCACGATGTTTTCCACCACCACGATGGCGTCGTCCACCAGGATGCCGATGGAAAAGATCAACGCGAACAGGCTGACGCGGTTGATGGTGTAGCCCATCAGATGGCTGGCGAACAAGGTCAGCAAGATGGTGGTGGGCACCACCAGGGCCACCACCAGCCCTTCGCGCCAGCCCAAGGCCCAGGTGATCAGCACGACGATGGACAGCGTCGCCAGGGCCAGATGGAACAACAGTTCGTCGGCCTTGTCCGACGCGGTTTCTCCGTAATTGCGGGTCACCGTCACCGTGACGCTGTCGGGGATCAGCTTGCCCTTGACCTGGTCCAGGCGGGCCAAGGTGTCCTGGGCCACCAGCACGGCGTTGGCGCCGGCGCGTTTGGCGATGGACAGGCTGACGGCGGGCACCGCCTGGCCTTTTTCGATGTGCCAGGCCCGGGCTTCGGTTTCGGCGCCGCCCATCACCACCTTGGCCACGTCCTTCACATAGACCGGGCGGCCGTCATGGCTGGTCAACAGCAGGTTGCCGATGTCGGGGATGCCGCTGAGCGTCTGGCCGCCGACCACCGGCAGATGACGTCCGGCTTCGCGCACGGCGCCGACCATGAACGACCGGTTGGCGTTTTCCACCTTGTTGACCAACTGGTTCAGCGTGATGCCGTAAAGGGCCAGGGCTTCCGGGTCGGGCTCGACCCGGATCTGGTCGGGGCGGCCACCGACGATGTCGCTTTGGCCGACATTGTCCACCTTGACCAGTTCGTGGCGCAGTTCCTCGGCCAGATTGTAAAGGGCGTTGTCGTTCCAGCGCTCGGCGGCTTCGGGTTTGGGGGCCAGGGTCAGGACCAGGATGGCCACGTCGTTGATGCCGCGTCCGACGATCAAGGGTTCGGGGATGCCGGTGGGCAGTGCCCGGATGTTGGCGCGCACCTGTTCGTGGACGCGCAGGATGGCGGCGTCTTCCGAGGTGCCCACATTGAAGCGGGCGGTGACCACCACCTGGTCGTCCATGGTCTGGGAATAGACGTGTTCCACCGCGTCGATGCCCTTGACGATGTCTTCCAAGGGCTTGGTCACCAGCTCGGCGGCGTCCACCGCCTTCAGGCCGTTGGCCGAGACCATGATGTCGACCATGGGGACGCTGATCTGCGGTTCTTCCTCGCGCGGCAGCGACATCAGCGCGATCAGTCCCACCGCCAAAGACGCCAGCAACAACAGCGGCGTCAGCGGCGACTTGATGAAATGCTTGGCGATGGTGCCCGAAAGACCCAGCTTCATGACGCTCACCACTGCACCAGATCGCCATCGCGCAGGCCGGACAGTACCTCGACGCTGTCGTCCAGCGCCTGGCCCAATTGCACCACCACCGGGCCGGAATTGTGCACGGTGACGTAATCCAGGCCAAAGCGGCGGGTCACCGCCTCACGCGGGATGACGATGGTGGGGCGGCGCCCGGTGGACACATGCACCGGCACCCGCTCGGCAACGAAGAAGTCCCCCAGGCCTTCCACCGCCACGTCGGCCATCACCCTGCCGTCCTCGATCTGCGGATAGACCTGACGCACGGTGCCTTGGCGGGGCGGCGCGTCGCTGGCCAGCAGCGAGCGCGGCCCCACCAGCACCTTGTCGCCCACCTTCAGGAAGCGGGCGTGGCGTTCCGGCAGGGCCATGCGCAGGATGTAGTTTTCGGCGGCGATCACCGCCACCGTCTCGCCGGCCATGACCACGCTGCCTTGGGTCACCGGCACTTTCAGCACCACGCCGGCGGTGGGGGCCAAGACCGCGCCTTCGCCGGTCCGTTCGGCGCTGACCTGCTTTTCGGCGCGGATGGCGGCGATGGTGCGCACCGCCACGTCCAGGCGGGTGCGGGCGTTGTCGACGCGGGCCTGGGTGGCGGCCCCCTTGGTCAGCAGATCCTGGGACCGGCGAAACTCGATTTCCGCCAGGTCGCGTTCGGATTCTGCCGCCTTCAGCCGGGCGTCGATGCCGACGGTGGCCAGGGCCAGCTTGGGGTCGCCGATGGTGGCGATGCGTTGCCCGGCTTCCACCCGGCTGCCTTCGTCCACCAGCAGACCGGAAACGGTGCCGGTGATGCGGGCGCGGGCCAACACCTGGTCGACGCTTTCCACCGTGGCGAAAACCGCCTTCAGGTCGTCCACTTCCCGTGTCTTGACCACCATCTCGCCGGCAAGGGCGGGCAGGGCGGCCAGCATCAGGACACAGGACAGGCGGAAGGCGGACAAGGACATGGGGTGATCTCCGTGAAACCTGAACCTTGACGTATATATTAGGCTAAACTAATTTACAAGGTGGTCCGATCCCTTTTGCTCTCCGTGCAAGGAAACCCTGCTATGTCCATCGATCGTGTCGTTCTCGCTTTCGCCGGTTTTGTCATCCTGGCCAGCCTGGGCCTGTCGCAGCTCTATTCGGTCAACTGGCTGTTCCTGACCGCCTTTGTCGGTCTGAACATGTTCCAGGCGGCTTTCACCGGTTTCTGTCCGCTGGCCATCATGTTGAAGAAGGTGGGCGTCAAGCCCGGCTGCGCCTTCAACTGATGCAATGAAAAAGGGGGGCGTCAGGCCCCCCTTGGTGTTTTAAGTGGCAGGCGTCGGGAAAATGGCCTTCAGGTCGTTCCATCCTGATGTCTGGGCGCCGCTGGCGCGCGACGCCTTGGCGGCGGCGGCCTCGATGCGGGCGATGCGGTCGCGGGTTCCCGGATGGGTGGAAAACAGCGACGTGGTGCTGGTGTCCGATTCCGGATGCAGCTTAATCAGGGTGCGGAAGAAGTCGTCGGCCTTGTCCGGGTCATAGCCGGTGCGTTCGAAAATCTTCAAGATATGGGCGTCGGCTTCGAATTCGTTGTCCCGCGAATAACCCGACAGGATCAGCGAATAAAGCGGGCCTTCCAAAGCGCTGAGGGCCTGGGCGCCGATGGCGCCGGCATTGCCCATCCAGGCGCTGAGCGCTTCCTTGCCGATGGTGCCGGCCCCTTGCAGCAAGGATTGGTTCCTGATCTGCGACAGGCCGTGGCCGTGGTCGGCATGGCCGACTTCGTGCGAGATGACCGAGGCCAGTTCGTCCGGTGTCGCGCAATATTTGACCAGGGCGGAATTGATGGCCAGCTTGCCGCCGGGCAAGGCCCAGGCGTTGACCTGATCGGATTTCACCAAGGTGACTTCCCACGGCAGGTTCTGGCGGTCGGCGGCCTTCAGCAAGGGCTGGGCGAACTTCCTGAGCGCCTCTTGGGCGTTGCGGTCGGGATAGGCGCCGCCCGACTTGGTCAGATAGTCCTGATAATAGGTTTGCCCCATCTGGATTTCGTCGGATTCCCCCGACGAATAGGCGCCGACCACGTTGGCGGCCCCCTGAATCAGGTTGCCCAGGTTGAACTGGGCATAAGCGGGGGCGGCAACGGCGCTGGCGGCCAGACCGGCAAGCAGGGAACGGCGATGCATGGGCTGTGTCTCAACCTTTCTTGATCTTCAACGAGGCGATCACCTGTTCCGCTTCGGCCTTGTTCTTGTCGAAGTGGTAGACCGCCGAGCCCAGATAGTGGACCAGATACAGTTTGTCGTCCACCACGGCGGCGACACCGAAACCGCGGCGGCGCAGTTCGTCCTTCGGGGTGTAGGAATATTGGAAACGGATGCCGGGATGGCCGTCCAGGCTGGCGGGCGCCATGGCTTCCACCTTCACCGGCACGTCGTCCATCAGCTTGCCCCACGACGTGGTGAAGAACTCGACGATTTCCCATTCGGTCATGGTCTTGGAAAAACGGAAGGAAATCTGGTCGGGCTGGCGGTTCATCAGCTTCAGGATGAAGTTGTGGTTCTTTTCCACATCCTGGGATTCGAACAAGGTCTTGCCGTCCTTGATGCCCAGATGGAAGACCAAGGTGTCCATGCCCGGCCCGTCCTGGGTCCAGATGAATCCGTCGCGGTCGCCTTGACCGCTCCAGGTTTGGCTGGTGACCACTTCGGCCTTGTCCGACAGCTTGACGGCACCGGGCGGGATCTTCTGCCAGGATTCGCAGGCGGTCAGCGCAATCAGCATCAGCAAGGGCAAAAGGCGGCGGGTCATTTTCAGCTTCCCAGGTAATGGGTGATCAGGGCGCGGTCGCCGGCATTGGGCGCGGCGTTCAGGTAACGGCGGAAATATTCCTTGGCCTGTTCCGTCTCGCCACGACGCCAGCGGATGGTGCCGACCATGCGAAAGGCTTCGGGCGGGGCGCCCGCAGCCTCGCAGGCCTGGTGGAAATAGGACATGGCGACCAGTTCGTCGTCGTCCTTGGCCCGTTTGCGATAAAGCTCGCCCAGGGCGTAATAGATCTGTCCGGGCAGCGGGTCGTCCTTCAGCAGCAACTCGAACAGCGCCTTGCTTTCGCGGAACTGGCCCAGCTTGACCTCGTCCAGAAGGAAATCCAGACGCACCGCCGTCAACGCCTCGCGCAGGCGGTCCGGCGGTGGCTTGGTCGGCTTGGCGGCCTTTTCCGCCAGTTCGCGCAAGCTTTTCTCGCGTTCCTCGGTGGGCGGGTGGCTGGCGACGAAGAGGCGCACCGTCCGGTCTTCGTAGCTTTCGTATTCGAATTCGTGCTTGGCCTTCCTCAGGTCCAGGATGCGTTTCCACACGTCGGCGGCGGCGCTGGGCTCGTATCCCGCCTTGACCAAGCGGTTGAAGCCGTCCTCGTCGGATTCGCGCTCGTTGTCGCGTGAAAACGCCTGGATGTTGCCCACCGCCATGAGATGGGGCAGCTCGGCCACTTGCGCGACGCCGGTGGTGGCCCCCAACAAACTGAGGACCGCCGCCAGATCGGTGTTTTCACGCATGTTGCGGATACGGGCCAGCGAATGGCGGCGGGCGTAATGGGTGATTTCGTGGCCGATGACGGCGGCCAGTTCCGATTCGGTGCGGGCGCGGATCAGCAGCCCGCTCCAGATGGAAATCGAGCCGTTGGGCGAAGCGGTGGCGTTGAAATGGGGCAACCGCACCACATAGGGGCGCAGGTCGCCGCAATATTCCGCCGCCAGTGTGCACACCATGTCGGAAACCAAGGCGTTGATGGCGGGATCGCGCACCCGGTTGGCGGAATCACGCAATTCGGCCTCGGCCTTGTCGGCGGTTAGCCAGATGCCGGCTTCGTCTGTCTTCACGTTGGGTTTGTAGCCCGGACTGGCGGTGGCGATACCGCTGGACGGCCCGGTTTCGTGGGTGACGCAGCCGGCCAGCAAGGCAAGGATGGCTGCGGCGCCCAGCCGGCGGGCGATCATTTCGGCAACCCGGTCAGCAAGGTGTCGATGCTTTCCCGCGCCGAGGCCAGATCGCGCAGGTCGCCGGATTCGCGGGCCAGCAGGTTGAACCAGACGATTTCGCCGGTCTTCAGATCGACCAGCGAGGCGTAACCGATTTGTTGCCCGCCTTGCAGTTGGATCCCGAACAGCAGCGAGGCGGCGATCTGCATGGCGCGTCGCCCCGAGGACGTATAGCTGTCGCGCAGCCACACGAACAAGGCGTATTGGGCGTCGGTGCTTTCCCCCAGCATGGACGTGGCCGGGCCCAAGGCCCAGTTGAACTTGCCGTCCTTTCCGGGCAGGCCCGGGGCGGGGGGGAAGGCATAGGTGCGGATGTTGACGCCGGTGACACCGTGCAGTTTCTGCAATTGCTGGAAGGTGTCGTAACGCGGGTCGTCCTGGGGCAGCGGCTGGTATTCGCTGAAGCGGGCGTTCAGTTTGTGCAGATGGTCGTTCAGCGCCATCTTCAAGTTGTGCTGTCCGGCCAAGGTCCATTCGGCGTTCAGTTCCGTCAACCCGCCGGCGGTCAGTTCCGACAATTCGACGTCGGCCGGCATCAGCAGGATTTTCGGCTCGGCCACCTCGCGGTTCAGCTTGTCGGTGGTGCTGAGCGTACGAGTGGCGCAGGCGCTGACCGACAGGGCCAGCAAGGCCGCCAGCACAAGGCGAAAAGACGTGTTCATGGATCCCCCTTGGTGAGCGGGGCCAATCATAACGATTGATGATGATGTCGCAACCACTGTTAAGCGCAGGTGGCCGCTACAACGCGACACAACTTGGAACAGGCCATCACTGCCCTTGGGCGCAATTATGCATTAATCTTTGTGTGGAATAGTTCTTCCTCTCAGGCAGACGACAAGACCATGATCGCCGACACCCTTTCCCATGCCAGCCAATGCTACCCGCCGCGGGTCGAGCGGGTGGCCGCGCATGTGGATCGCGGGGAATGGGCCTGTGGACACGCCATCGCCAACGGCATGATGCAATGCGCCAATGCCGGCGGCTGTCCGGCGCGGGGCGAATGCACCCATGCCGCCCAGCACATGATGGGGATGATCCGGTCGATCCTGAAAGGTTAAATCCGATTCAGGTGTTGGAAGATTTTCAGGTCTTCCTCGACGATGTGCCGATAAAGCCAGACATTCAGAAAATGCTCGATGTCGGCAGGGCTGCGTTCGTTCATGCCCATGGCCGTTTCTTCACGGAATTCGCGGATTTCTTCCAACAACCCCCGGTGCAGGTGGGTGTGGGTGGCAAGGCTGGGCAGGGCGATGTTGCGCATCACCCGTTCTTCATGGTCGAAGTGGTCGGCCACCAGGTCAATCAGGCGGTCCAATCCGACGACCATTTCGCCACGGCTCAGCCCGTCATGGATGCGGGTGAAGAAATCCTGGGCCGCGGCCATCAGTTCCTGATGTTGGCGGTCCACCGACGTCACGTCGGTGCTTAGGCTTTCTTTCCACGTCATCCCCGTCACCCCTTGGTTGAGAGGGTGGTTTTAAAATGAATTGCGACTGACTTTCAATAAGCCGATCACTTAGAGACAAAAAAATATCCCCGAGATGGCCGGCGCTTTATGATCGCAACCAAGGGAAAGTATATCCAGAGTGTGTGTCATGAGATTATTGGTTGTAATTCTTTCGGCAATCATGGTGGTGCCCGCTTTCACTGCCTTTGCCGCCGATGTCATTCGTGTCGGCTCTTTCTTGTCCACCACCGGGGTGATGTCCCCCATGGGCGATCCCGAAAAAAAGACCCTGGAAATGGAGGTCGAGAGTCTGAACGCCGCTGGTGGCGTTCTCGGGCGCCGGTTGGAATTGGTGGTCTATGACGACGGGTCGGTGCCGGAAAAGGCGGCGACCCTGGCGCGGCGTCTGATCGAGTCCGACCGGGTGGATGTGATCATCGGCGGTTCGGGTACGCCGACATCGCTGGCGGTGCTGAACTTGGTGGAAAAGGCGCAAATCCCTTATTTGTCCCTGGGGGGCGGCGTCGCCATCGTTGATCCGGTGCGCAAATGGACCTTCAAGGTGCCGCAAACCGATCGTCTGGCGGCGCAAAAGGTGTTCGGCGACATGACCCGGCGCGGCCTGACCAAGGTGGCGCTGTTGTCGGAAAATGTCGGTTTCGGCAAGTCCGGCCGCAATCAGTGCGTGGAACTGGCCCCCGGTTTCGGCATCGACATCGTCGCTGATGAAACCTATGGCCCGCGCGATCCGGATGTCACCGCCCAACTGACCCGCATCCGTGCCACGCCGGGGGTGCAGGCGCTGTTCGTCTTCGGCACCGGCCAGGGGCCGGCGGTGGTCAGCCGCAACATCCGTCAATTGGGGCTGACCCTGCCGGTTTACCAATCCCATGGCGTCGCCTCGCGGGATTTCCTGCGGCTGGTGGGCAAGGCCGCCGACGGCATGCGCCTGCCCGCCGGCGCTTTGTCCGTCGCTGACATGTTGCCCGACACTGACCGGCAAAAGCCGCTGCTGGTCGCCTTCAAACACGATTTCGAGACCCGCACCGGCGACGAGGTCAGCATGATGGCCGGCCATGCCTGGGACGCGCTTCATCTTTATGTCGAGGCGGTGCGCCGGGCCGGGACCACCGACAAGGACAAGGTTCGTGATGAAATCGAACGAACCACGGGCTTTGTCGGTCAAGGTGGCGTGTTCACCATGTCGCCCACCGATCACATGGGCTTGGGCACGGAATCATTGCGGATGGTTGATATCATGGACGGTAACTGGAAAGTTCTTGATTAGATTGCGTTCATTGATTGTGTAAAATCCCAACCTGAATCATGATTTGTTGTGGATGATGCAGGGGGGGAAGGATGTCTGTGGACAAGAACGACGTCGGCAAGCTGGGGGTCGTTTGGCTGAAGCGGCTGTGGCAGCGCCAATTGAGCGGCAGGCCGCCGGCGACGCGTGAAGACGCCATCGAAGAATGGCAGGTTCTGCATACCGTGCTGGCGGGGTTGGAACTGGCCTTGGCCCCCACCATCAATTTTCTGCACGGCAACCGACCCAGCTTTGAACAGTTCGAGGATTGGGTTCTGGCGATCAATGGCGGTGCCGTTGACCCCCAAAGGGTGGCGCGGCTGAACGCCACCTTGCGCGGCGACCCCTTGCCGCCCGCCACGGTGCAGTGGATGCGCGGCATCGACGACATGGCCCCGGTGCTGGATCAGAACGACCTGGACCACTGGGACGAACATGGTTGGGTGTTGCTGAAAGGCGCGATCAGCCCCGATGCCGCCCGCGACACCGCCGAGGTGGTGTGGCGGTCCCAAGGCATGGATCCCGACAACCCCGCCGACTGGGGGCGTTTCGGCCCCGACCAGCAATGTGTGTTCGTTCAGGTGTTCCGCCACCCGGCCTTGGACGCGAACCGGCATTCGGCACGCATCCACAAGGCCTTTGCCCAATTGTGGGGACGCAGCGACCTGTGGGCCACCACCGACCGTATCGGCTTCAACGCCCCGGTGTCGGCGAATTTCAATTTCCCCGGCCCGGGCATCCATTGGGATGTCAGCTTGGTGCAGCCGGTTCCGTTTGGCATCCAGGGGCTGATCTACCTGACCGACACGGCGGCCGACCAAGGCGCCTTCGCCCTGGTTCCAGGCATGCATCGGAGTCTTGGCGCTTGGCTGGATTCACTGCCGCCCGGCGCCAACCCGCGGGAATACGCGGCCAGGCATGTGACCATGACCCCTATCGCCGGCCAGGCGGGGGACATGGTGCTGTGGCACCATGCCCTGGCCCACGGGCCGACGCCGAACACCGCCAAGGTTCCCCGGCTGGTCCATTACATGACCATGTTCCCGGCGGATTTCGGCTATATCCCGGAATGGGCCTAAAGCCCGCGCGGCGTCTGAGCGGCCCCGGCGCGGGGCGGCCACTGGCCAAACCAAAGCCCGCGCGGCGTCTGAGCGGCCCCGGCACGGGGCGGCCACTGGCCAAACCAAAGCCCGCGCGGCGTCTGAGCGGCCCCGGCACGGGGCGCCCCTTGGCAAAGCCAGAACCGGTTCCGCTTCAACGGAAACGGTTCTAGTAAGCGCGGTCGATGCAGAAGTCGATGACGTCGATCATCGCCTGCTTGATGGCCCCGTCGGGGAACAGGCGCAGGGCGTCACGGGCCACTTCGCCGTAATGGCGGGCGCGGGCGATGGTGTCGGCCAAGGTGCCGTGCTTTTCCATCAGGGCGAAGGCGCGTTCCAAATCGCCTTCTTCCTGTTCCAGGCGTTCCACGGTGCGGCGCCAGAACTCGCGTTCCTCGTCGTCGCCACGGCGGAAGGCCAGGATGATGGGCAGGGTGATCTTGCCTTCGCGGAAGTCGTCGCCCACGGTCTTGCCCAGAACCGCCTGCTTGGCCGAATAATCCAGCACGTCGTCGATCAACTGGAAGGCGATGCCCAGGTTCAGGCCATAGCTGTCCAGGGCTTCTTCCTCGGCCTTGGGGCGGTCGGCGACCACGGCGCCGATGCGGCAGGCGGCGGCGAACAAGGCGGCGGTCTTCGAACGGATGACTTCCAGATAGGCGTCTTCGCTGGTGTCGGTGTCGTTGGCGGTGATCAACTGCAGGACTTCACCTTCGGCGATCACCGAAGAGGCGCGCGACAGGATGGCCAGCACCGACAGCGAGCCGTCTTCCACCATCAGCTCGAACGAACGCGAGAACAAAAAGTCGCCCACCAGCACGCTGGGCTTGTTGCCGAACAAAGCGTTGGCCGAGGCCTGACCGCGCCGCAATTCGGATTCGTCGACCACGTCGTCGTGCAAAAGCGTGGCGGTATGGATGAATTCCACACAGGCCGCCAGCTTGATGTGGCGGTCGCCGGTATGGCCCGCCAGCTTGGCCGAGGCCAAGGTCAGCACCGGGCGCAGACGCTTGCCGCCCGACGCCACCAGATGGCCGGCCAATTGCGGGATCAGTTCGACCGGGCTGTGCATGCGGTCGATGATGGTGCGGTTGACCTTGTCCAGATCGTCCTTGACCAGGGACACCAGGGTGTCGAAGCTTTTGGCCTTCTTCGCCCGTTCGTTTTCCAAGCTCACCACGACTGCCACTCGACCACTCCTGACTTCAGCATATCCCCTGCCGCAGGGTGAACATAGGCTTGCGGCGGAAAGTCGGTCAAGCTTACATCCGCAAGGAACTTAAGCAAAAGGATGCATCCCATGCCAGCGGGTGAGGATTTTCCCACCACTTTGGACCATTTTCTGGGGGGGAGGTTGGCGTTGCGCCAGCCGGCGACCGGTTATCGCGCCGGTTCCGACCCGGTGTTCCTGGCCGCGGCGACCGCTGCTGAAGCCGGCCAGACGGTGCTGGACCTGGGCAGCGGTGTCGGCACCGCCGGCCTGTGCCTGTTGTCGCGGGTGGCGGGTATCCGCGTCACCGGGCTGGAGTTGCAACCCGAATTGGCCGGTCTGGCGCAGGCCAACGCCCGGGATAACGGATTGGACGAACGTTATCGGGTGATCCAGGGCTGCCTGACCACGCGTCCGGCGGAACTGCGCGGGGTGACCTTCGACCATGTCATCACCAACCCGCCGTGGTACGAACCCGGCACCATCCAGGCCCCCAGTGCCGACAGCAAGGCCATCGGCCATCTGGAAGGCGATGCCGACCTGGGCACCTGGCTGAAGGCGGCGGTCAAATATCTGCGGCCCAAGGGGGTGCTGTGGGTGATCCACCGCGCCGACCATCTGGGCCGCATCCTGGCCGGCTTGGAAGGCCTGAAGCTGGGGGAAATCCGGGTGGTTCCCATCTGGCCCAAAAACAATCGCGCCGCCACCCGGGTTCTGGTGACGGCGCGAAAGGATTCCAAGGCGCCCATGGAAATCCTGCCCGGTCTTGTGGCCCATCATGACGACGGAGCCTATACGGATGCGGCGCAGGCCATTCTAAAGGACGCCCTGGCCTGGGTAATCTAAGCCCGCGCGGGCGCCCTAAGCGGGCCCGGCTCGGGCCGGCCTTCAGCCCTTTAGTGGCTGAGTAACACCGGAATCGCCGCATGCGCCAGCACGTGGCGGGTGACGCCGCCCAGGATCAGCTGACGCAGGCGCGAATGGGTATAGGCGCCCATCACCAGCATGTCGGCCGCGGCGTCCTTGCAGGCGTCCAGCACCGCCATGCCGGCATTGCCGCCAGCGGGAACGTCGCGGTGTTCGGCCTTGATGCCGTGCCATCCCAGGAAGCCCACCAATTCGTCGGCGCAGGCCAGCGAATCGTGTTCGTTGACGGTCAGCACGGTGACCGCCTCGGCCTTTTCCAAAATCGGCAAGGCGGCGGCGACGGCGCGGCCCGATTCGGCGCTGCCGTTCCAGGCCACCACCACCCGCTTGCCCATGCTGCCGGGCATGGCGGCGGGGGCCAGCAGCAGCGGACGGCCGCTGTCCAGCAGGGCGGCGTTCAAAGACAGGCCCGAGGTGTCGTCCAACCCGGTACCCGGATGGCCCATCACCACCATGTCGGCGACACGGCCCTTGTGGGCGATGACTTCTTCCTCGCGACCCACCACTTCCAGCCATTGGGTGGTGACGGTTTCGGCCGGCGGCGCCGACTGTTCGGTGACGGAATGGCGGCCGCGCAGGTCGTCATAGACGGCGCGGGCGGCGGCGGCGGCGTCACGGCCCTGTTTCTCGGCGGTGTTCAGCATTTCCTCGACCATGGCGCCCGACATGCCTTCACCGATCAGCGGCACCGCCGACGTGGGGTCGGGGCGGACATGCAGGGCGGTGACATGGGCGCCGAAAAGCGCGGCCAGACGGAACGCGGCCTCGAGGGGGGCCTGGGCCGCCTGGGCGTCGCCGACGGGGGCCAAGATGGTTTTGATGGTGGACATGATACTTCTCCCCTTGAAACCTGTTGCTTTGATTATGCCCCCACGGGCCTATAAGCACAACGCGGCACGGCCCGATGCCAGGGCTGCGTCTTTTGATCCGCCGGTATTGATTTTGGTCCAGGTCATGGGACCAAGATCAATCTGCAATTGCTGGCGCAGCACCTCGACCGTGGCGTCGGACACGTTGCCCTGGCGCCCCTCGATGCGGCGGGCCGCCAGTTCCGGTTCGGTCCACAGCCACAGCCCGTCAAAGGGGACGCCGGCCTGGCGGGCGACGGCTTCGATGGCGGCGCGTTGTTCGGGCTTGGCGAACACCGCGTCGGCGACCACCGCATGGCCGGCCCGCAGCAGGTTCAGGCAGGTGTCGTAAAGCCTGTCATAGGTCCGGCGCCCGGTTTCCCCGTCATAGGCTTGGGGCGGCAGCTTTTCCAGCAGCGGCGTGCCCATGATCTGCTTCCTGAGCGCGTCGGTCCTGACCACCGCCGCGCCGGGGGCGGCCATGAACGGCGCCAGTTCGCGGCCCATGTGCGACTTGCCGCTGCCCGACAATCCGCCGACGGCCACAAGACGGGGGGCGGACGGCCGCAGATAGGCCTCGGCGGCATCCATGTAGGAATTGGCGGCTTTGCCCTGTCCCATGGTGGCCAGCACATGGGCGCGGATGATGGCCCGGGTGGACAGCATCAAAGGCGTCATGGCCACCGCTTCGTAATCCCCCGACAGGTCCAGGTAATGGTTCATGGCGTGGCTGGCCAGGGCGCGGTGGCCACGATGATCCAGGTCCATCAACAAGAAGCAAAGGTCATAGAAGGTGTCGACGCAGGCGAAGTCCTCGGAAAACTCGATGGCGTCAAAGGGCAGGGCGCGGCCCTGATAAAGGCAGATGTTGCCGCAATGCAGGTCGCCGTGGCAGCGCCGCACCCGGCCTTCGGCCCGGCGGCGGTCCATCAGCGGCGCCAAGCGTTCCAGCATTGCCAGCGAGGCTTGGGTGACGTGCTCGGCTCGCTGGGGGGGGATGACGGCGCCAAGCCCGGCCATGGTGGCGGCGTTGGTTCGGATGACGTGGCGCAAGCCCGCCGCGCCGCCTTTGTCGGAACGGATGGGGGCCTGACGGTGCTGCTTCCAGGCGGCTTCGGCCACGTCCTGGATCAGGCGGCGGTCCACCTTGCCGGCATCCAGCAAAGCCGACAGCAGGTTTTCCTGCTGGAACCGGCGCATTTCCACCAGCCATTCCACCACTGCCCCGTCGCCGCCCAGGTGCAGGCTTCCGGCGTCGTCGCGGGTCACCGGCACCACCCCCAGATACAGTTCCCCGGCGGCGACGCGGTTGACCTCGATTTCGGTCAAACAGGCGGCATGGCGCTGTTCCAGGCTGGCGAAGTCCAAAAAGGGCAGGGTGACCGCTTTTTTCAGTTTCCAGGCCTTTTCCCCGGCCAGGAACAGCACCGAGATATGGGTTTCGATGCGGTGTACCGGGGCGCCGCCATGGGTGGCGGGATCGGCCAGGAAGTCCAGCACTTCGGCTTGGTTCATGATGTCTTTCCCAGCAACAGGTCTGCCAGTCGGGGCAGGTTGTCGTGAACGTGCTCCAATCCGGCGATGGCGGCACGGTCGAACCAGCCAAAGGCGCAGGCGTCGCTGGCGGCACCGCCGTCGCCCGCCAGCCATTGGCATTCCACCACCAGGATCAGGAAATGGTTGCGCACCAGCCCCCGGTCGTCGCGCAGGATCATGTCGAAGGTGTCGATGATCGGGCCGGCCTGGACGACGATGCCGGTTTCCTCGAACATTTCCCGCTGGGCCGCCTGGGCCGGGCTTTCCCCCAATTCGACCAAGCCCCCCGGCAGCCCCCAGCGCCGGGGTGGGCTTTCCTTGTCCCGCTGCACCAGCGCCAAACGTCCGTCACGGACCACGGCGGCCAGGATCGCGGGCAGCGGATGGGATGGGTAGTCACGGCTCATGACGGCACTATAGCAAGCTTGCTGGTGGGCTTGGCTAGAACTATGGTCATGTCAGCCGAAACCTTCGGATAGTGCTTATCGTGCTTGCCAAACTCAGTCAGCGGCTTTCGACACGGGTGGCGGCTGCCACCTCGGCGCTGGCGCTGTTCTTCGTGGTGTGCACCGGTATCGGCGCCTGGGTGGTGGCATCGGGGATGATGCGCGACCAGGCGGCGCGGCAGGTGGCGGAACTGGCCCGGGCCCAGGCCTTGCACGTCTCGAGTCTGTTCGAATCGGTGGTCAGCACGGTGGCGGAGCGCCGCTTGGCGGTGGGGACCACCGAACGGCTGACCGTCGGCGGCGTCGAGGTGGAAATCCGTACTTTCGACCCCACCAGTCCGGGGGATTGGAGCAAGTCGGCCACCATTCTGGGCAACCCCGTGGGGCGTCTGACACCGGACCTGGGCGGCCGCATCGAAATGCTGCTGCCGGTGGACAAGGCTCCGCCGCTGATCCTCGGCGTGACCCTGTCCAGTCTGGCGTCGGCCCTGGCGGGTGGCGGCCATGGCGAATTGCTGATCCGTGTCGGCGGCTTGACGGCGCAGACGGCCATCGGCAGTCCGCCCGGCCCCGACTGGCAGGTGGCGGAAGCCGAGGTGCGTCTGCCGCAGGGATTCGGGCGGGGCCAGTTGGTGGTACGGGCCGGAATCGGCGGCGATTCCCTGGACCTGCCGCTGGGGCGTTACGCCTTGGTGCTGTCGCTGATGGGGGCGGTGGCCATCGCCTTGGTGCTGGCCCTGGCGGTGGTGACCAGCCGGCGGCTGACCCGCACGCTTTCCGGTCTGGCCGACGCGGCCTCGTCCTTTGATTTCGACGCCGGCGCGGCGGTGGGGGCGGGCGGGCGCTTCCATGTCGAGGGGGAAGACGAAATCGCCCGCCTGGGCAAGGCCTTCGCCGGCATGGTCGAACGTCTTCAAAGCGCCTATCGCGATTTGGACCGGCGCAGTCAGGCGCTTTTGACCAATGCCGAACGCGTGGCCCAAGTGGGCAGCGCCATTTGGCAGCCGGGGGAAAACCGCCAGCAATGGTCGGATCAGTTCCACGCCATCCTGGGGCTAAGCCCGGCCGACGTTGCCCCCAGCCGTCAGGTGTTCTTCGACCGCGTCCATCCCGACGACCGCCCCGCTTTGGCGCGGGTGATGGCCGACGCGCTGCAACCCGGATCGGGCCGGGTGGTGCTGGATTTCCGTATCATCCGCGGCGACGGGGCCGAACGGGTGGCGCAGTTCCGCGCCGAAGTGGCCCGTGACGGCCAGGGTACGCCGATCCGGGTGGACGCCACGCTTCAGGACATCACCGAACGCAAGCGCATGGAAGATCAGTTGGACGGCGTGGTCCGCGACCTGAAACGATCCAACGAGGAACTGGAACAATTCGCCTATGTGGCGTCGCACGACTTGCGGCAGCCGCTGCGTACCGTACGGTCCTATCTGAGCCTGATCGAGGATTCCATCGAGGACAAGCTGGACGACGAAACCCGCGAGTTCATGGATTTCATCCGCGACGGCGTCAAGCGCATGGACAGCCTGATCACCGACCTTCTGGCTTATTCCCGCGTCGGCCGCCGGGTTGCCGACGGCCCCATCGATTCGGGGCGGATGGTTGACCTGTCGCTGTTGGACCTGCAGGCGGAAATCGACGAAACCCACGCCCAGATCAGGGTTCCCGACACTTTGCCGGTGATCGAGGGCGATGCCGGGGAAATGACGCGGCTGTTCCAGAACCTGATCGGCAACGCCCTGAAATATCGCAAGCCCGACCAGTTGCCGGATATCGTCCTGGAGTGTGTCGACCAGGGGTTGCAATGGGAGTTCAGCGTCGCCGACAACGGCATCGGTATCGCCCCCGAGCACCGCGAACGGGCCTTTGGCATCTTCCAACGTCTGCACGGGCGCCACGAATACGAAGGCACCGGCATCGGCCTGGCCATCTGCCGCAAGATCGTCGAACGCCAAGGCGGCGCCATCTGGTGCGAGGGCAACGACCAGGGCGGCGCCACCTTCCGTTTCACCTGGCCAAAGATGCGCCGTCTGGCCGCCGCCCTGGGGGGCAATAACTTATCGCTTGCGGGCCATGGGGATTTAGCCGAGTTTGAAGGCTTGCGGGAAGACGGGCGATGAACAAAGTCGAAGGCAATTACAACATTTTGCTGGTTGAAGACGACCTGGCCGACGCCGGCTTGGTGCGTATCGCGCTGCGCAAGGGCCGGCATCCGGTGACCCTTCATCATGCCAAGGACTATACCGAGGCGTTTGGTTTCCTGCGCCGCATCGGTGCCGATTTCGCCAACGCCCCGCGTCCGCATCTGATCTTCCTGGACCTGAACCTGCCCGGTCGCTCGGGTCATGAAATCCTGCAGGAAATCAAGTCCGACCCGATGCTGTGCGGCATTCCGGTGGTCATCTTGTCCACTTCGGAAGCTGAACGCGACGTGGTCCGCAGCTATCAGCTGGGGGCCAATTCCTTCGTCAGCAAACCCATGGATGCCGACGACTTCACCCATCATATCCACACCATGGAAACCTATTGGTTCGACGTGGTGCGTCTGCCGGCCGGACCATGAACGCCATCCGGGTTCTGTTGCTGGAAGACGATCCGGCCGACGCCCGGCTGGTCGACCTGATGCTGCGCAAGGCCCCGCGCACGGCGTTTTCGGTGGAAATCTGCTCGCGTCTGGGGCAAGCCCTGGAACGTATCGCCCAGGGCGGCTTCAACGTGGTTCTGGCCGATTTGTCGCTGCCCGATTCGTCGGGGCTGGAAACCCTGAAGGCACTGACCGACGCCGCCCCCGACGTCGCCGTGGTGGTGCTGACCGGCAACGACGACGATTCCCAGGCCATCGACGCGCTGAAGCATGGCGCCCAGGACTATCTGGTCAAGGGGCGCGACGACGGCTTCATCCTGTCCCGCGTGGTGCGCTACGCGGTGGAGCGCAAGAACGCCGAACAGGCCCTGCGCGAAGCCCGCGACAAGGCGGAAGAAGCGGCGCAGGCCAAGTCGCTGTTCCTGGCCACCGTCGGCCACGAGATTCGCACGCCGCTGAACGGCATCCTGGGCATGGCGCGGCTGCTGCTGGACACCCCTTTGGACCAGCGTCAGAAGGTGTTCGCCGAAACCGTGGTGTCGTCGGGCGAACTGCTGCTGGGGCTGGTCAACGACATCTTGGATTTCTCGCGCCTGGAAGCCGAGGGGCTGACCCTGGAAAGCGCCGCCTTCGACCTGTTGAACATGGTCGAGGACATCCGCCTGCTGATGGCGCCGCGCGCCGCCGACAAGGGCCTGACCCTGGGCTGCCGTTTCCCGCCGGAAGTGCGCCGCGACGTAGTCGGCGACCCGCTGCGCCTGCGTCAGGTGCTGCTGAATCTGGTGGGCAACGCCATCAAGTTCACCGACCACGGTTCGGTGATGATCGAGGTCGAGCCGGTGGAACCCGAAGGCGCGGTCCGCATCTCGGTGTCCGATACCGGCATCGGCATCCCGGAAGAAGCCCGCGACATCTTGTTCAACGAATTCAGCCAGGCCGATTCGTCGGTGGCTCGGCGTTATGGCGGTGCCGGTCTGGGTCTGGCCATCTGCAAGCGTCTGGTCACCCTGATGGGCGGTTCCATCGGTTTCGAAAGCATCCCGGGGCAGGGGACGCGGTTCTGGTTCCTGATCCCCTTCGCTGACCCGGCCAACCAGGCGGCCATGCTGAACAAGGCCGAGCCGGAAGTCCAGGCGGTGCAGCCCCATGACGTGCTGCTGGTGGACGACAACGCGGTGAACCTGCAGGTGGCGTCCGGCCTTTTGGAACGGCACGGCCACCACGTGGTCACCGCCGCCGACGGTCCCACCGCCCTGGAACAGGCCCGTAAAAAGCGTTTCGATCTGGTGTTGCTGGACCGTCACATGCCCGACATGGACGGGTTGGAAGTAGCACGGCGGCTGCGGGCGCTTCCCGGTGCCGACCCGGCCCAGCACATCTGGCTGTTGACCGCCAATCCGGTGGAACAGGACGTCCGGGCCTGGCGCGAGGCGGGCATCGACGGCTGTCTGGCCAAGCCGTTCCGGGTCGAGGAAGTGGCCGGAATCCTGTGCGGTTCCCGCCAAAGCGCCGCCCGTGCCGCTGGATCGGGGCCGGCCCTGGTCAACCTGCCCGACCTGTTGGCAGACATGCGCGATCTGGGGCACGAACGCATGCGGGGCTTTGTCGACCTGTTCGGCAAAACCTCGGTGCAGGACCTGGAATCCGCCATGATCCGCGCCGCGGCCGGCGATCTGGAAGGATTGGGGCCGAACGTGCACCGCTTGGCCTCGGCGGCGTCCAGCCTGCATCTGGTGGCCTTGGCGGCCCGTTGCCGGGCCATCGAAAACGCCGCCCGCGCCCGCGATGGCCAGGCCCTTGACCTGGCCAAGGACCTTGGCGAATTGTGGGAACGCTCGTTGAAGGCGCTGAACGAAGTGGTGGTTTAGGGACCCTCACGAACCGGCGAGGCGATAGCCGATGCCGTGAACCGTGACGATGATGGCGGGGTGCTTGGGGTCGGCTTCGATCTTGCGGCGCAGACGGCCGACCAGCACGTCGATGGTGCGGTCGATCACCGCTTCGCCGTCATGCTGGGTCAGGTCCAGCAACTGGTCGCGGGTCAGCGCACGACCGGCATTGCGGGCCAGGGCGGCCAGGACGTCGAATTCGCCCCGGGTCAGCCGCACCGATTCCCCCATGGGCGACATCAATTGACGGGCATCGCAATCCAGCTTCCAGCCGGAAAAGCTGTAGACGCCGCTGGCCTGACGCTCGGCCGCCATGCTGGGGGCGACGCGGCGGATCAGGTTGCGCACCCTGACCGCCAGCTCGCGGGCGTTGAACGGTTTGGTGATGTAGTCGTCGGCGCCCAGTTCCAGGCCTACGATGCGGTCGGTCTCGTCCTGGCGGGCGGTGACCAGGATGATGCCCACCGACGACTTGGCGCGCAGGTCGCGGGCCAGGATCAGGCCGCTTTCGTCGGGCAGGTTGATGTCCAGCAACACCACGTCGGGCACGGTGCGCGACACGATGGTGCGCATGTCGCGGGCGTCGGCGGCCTCGCTGACCTGGAAACCTTCAGAAACCAGATGGGCTGCTAGTTTGGCACGGGTGACCGGTTCGTCCTCGACGATAAGGACGTGGGCCTTGGCGGGTCCGTTCACCTGCTCTCTCCTCTGGTTGCGGGACGATGCCTTGTCCCTTTGGGGTGTTTACACCCCGTTCATGCGACGTTTCACACGAATTCAAGCACACCCGAAATTCCATTGAAAGGGGGCAGTTATAAGTATGTGCAGCAATTCTGGAGGTTCGGCCTGACCATGTCGGGGCGCATTGATCAATTACCCCATGTCCCGGTCTCCGGGACGGCCGCCGCCGCACAGGGATGGGCGTTGGATTCCGGCCGTGGCCGGCAGTCCAAGGCGGCGGCCAATCCTTTGCCGGAGAAGAGGGGGTGAACACGATTTCGTCCTTCACCCGCGGTGCCATGAAGGTGCGGGCAGCCCGTGCCGTCGCCTTGTTCGGCGCCATCCTGCTGGTCCTGGTGTGGGTGGCCATCGTCGTCAGCCTGGTGTCGGAACATCGCCGCGTCCTGGCGGCGGCGCGGTCGGACACCGCCAACCTGGCCCGTGCCTTCGACGAACATATCCAACGCACCATCGCCGGCCTGGATCAGACCCTGCTTTATCTGCGGGCCGAGTTTCAGCAAGCCCCCGAACGTTTCGACCTGAACCGTTCGGTGGCCAACAGCGTCATCCTGAAGCGGGTGTCGGTGCAGATCGCCCGTATCGACGCTAACGGCTGGTTGGCCGACAGCAACGTCCCCGGCTTCAAAAGCATGGATTTGTCCGACCGCGAACACTTCCGCGTCCATCGCCAAGGCGGCCCTGACCAGTTGTTCGTCAGCAAGCCGGTCCTGGGCCGGGCGTCGGGCAAGTGGTCGATCCAGCTTACGCGCCGCCTGGACGACCGCGCCGGGAATTTCGCCGGGGTGCTGGTGATTTCGCTCGATCCCAATTACCTGGGCGAGTTCTACAGCACCATCGACACCGGCCTGGACGGCGCCATCGCCCTGGTGGGCAGTGACGGCATCGCCCGGGTGGTGTCCAACGGTGGCGGCAAGTATCTGGGGCAAAGCCTGGAAGGTGGCCTGTTACGGGACGCCGTGCAGAACCGCCAGACCGTGACCATGGACAGTTGTGGTCCGTTCGACGGCCAGGAACGGCTGATTAGCGTGCGCCCGCTGTCCAGCGTGCCGCTGTCGCTGATGGTGGGGCGTTCCAGGGCCGAGGTTCTGACCTCTTTCGACGAATCCGTGGTCTGGCATCTGGCCTTGGGCGGCGCGGTGACCCTGGCCTTGGGCGCGGCTTTGATGGTGCTTTATCGACTGGTGCGCACCCAGGAAGCCATCGCCGCCGACCTGGCGGTGAAAAAGTCCGAGTTGCTGGCCAGCCGGGCCCGTCTGCGCCGCTATGTGGCCGATCTGGAACGCATCGCCGAAGTCGCCGCCCACGACCTGCAGGAACCTTTGCGCCGGGTGGTGGCCTATGCCCAGCTGTTGTCCAGCCACGCTTCGTCGGCTTTGGACGATGAAGGCCGGGACTACATGGCCCATGTGGTTGACGGCGCCCAGCGCATGCGCAAGTTGGTCAAGGATCTGGAAAGCTTCGTCGCCGTCGACCAAATCCCCGCCGTGGAAGAACCGGTCAACAGCGGGGCGGCGATAACCAGCGCCATGGACCGTCTGAGCGAGGTCATCCACCAAGCCAACGCCACCATCGTGGTTGAGCCGTTGCCCCAGGTCATGGTCGACGAAAAGGCGCTGACCGAGATTTTCACCCAATTGCTGGATAACGCCATCCGCTATGCGGCTGACGGCCGGCGTCCAGTGATCCGGGTCAGCGCCCGGCGCGACGGCGACAGCCAAGTGTTTTCGGTGGCCGACAACGGTGTCGGCATCGACGCCCGCGACCGCGTCAAGCTGTTCGAGATCTTCCATCGCCTGTCCGGTATCCAGGGCGGCGAGGGCGGTACCGGCATCGGTCTGGCCATCGTGCGCCGCATGGTCGAACACATGGGCGGGCGCGTGTGGGTCCAGTCCAACCCGGGGCAGGGCAGCATCTTCAGTTTTTCGTTGCCGGTGGCTGACGCGAAAGCCGTCGAAGACAGGGAGGTTTTCGCCGCCTGACACCAAACACGTCTGCCGCCATGTCCCCGAACCCCAAACGTAGCGGCAGATGTGGGAGAGAGGCCTCGCCCCCAACGGGGCCTCTCTCGACCTGATGCGAAAAGGGAAGTTGCGCTTTACGTCCCCGAACCCCAGTACGGCGCAATTTCCCTGGGAGGGAGAACGGCCCCCAAACGTTCTTCCTCCATCTCCCATCGCCTTCGGCGGCTAACCCCAGCCGCCGAAGGCGACAGGAAAAAGGGGGGAGCGCCCCCAACGCTCCCCCCGATTCTTCAGGGCTTGCCCCGAAGATGGCGGATCAAGGCACGGGCGTCGGCCGGTGGCCGGCTTTCGATCCGGCGATAGATGCGGCCGTCGACGGTGCGTTCCATCATCTTCAGATCGCAAAGCCAGCGCCGCAGCAAGGCATGGTCGCCGAAATGATGGCGTTCCCCGAGGATGGCGTTGGTTTCCGCTTCCGACAGGGTTTTTCCGGCTGGCATCGACGACCACATCACCCACAGACACAAAAGGCGCTCGCTGGATTTTTTCGGCCAGCGCAGCAATTTCCCGTCTTCGTCGAAATGACGGCTGACGCGCAGCACCCGGCGATGGTCCACCGCTTCGACAGGGGGCGGGGGATGGGACAGGCGGTCCTGGGCGTCCCATTGCGCCTTGAGGTGCTGGAAATTACGGAAACCGGCCGCGCGGGACAGCATATTGAGCATCTGCACATGGCTTGGGCTGCCGTTGCAGCTTTCCAGCTCGCGGGTCATTTGCCGGGCCATCAGAGAGACGTCGGCGGCAATCAGGGGAAGGATGGTTCTGGACATGACTTATCCTCGGTTCGTGCCGAGTGAGGATCTGTCGTGGGTCGCTGACTTGACGACTCGGCACCGGGATAAGGAAATGGGCCGAAATGAAACCGGGGCAGGTTTAGCTTCCCTTGCGGGACAGCGACGCCTTGGTGAACTGCCGACCATGGGGGGGGATGCTAGCCCCTGCGCGGCAAAGTTTCCAGCCATAAAAATTCGGCGTCCCGGTTGCCCGGAACGCCGCGAGTGTGGCTCCCCCGTCGGGTCGCGGAAGATTGCTTATCCCATCAGGGATTTGCGGTCCTCCATGATCCGGCGAAGGATCGGGGTAAGAATCAATTCCATCGCCAGTCCCATCTTGCCGCCGGGCACCACGATGGTGTTGCGGCGGCTCATCCACGAATCCTTGATCATCTGCAGCAGGAACGGGAAGTCGACGCGGAAGCGGTCGGGCTTGCGGAAACGAATGACCACCAGGCTTTCGTCGGCCGACGGAATATCGCGGGCGATGATGGGGTCCGAGGTGTCGACGATGGGCACCCGCTGGAAGTTGATGTCGGTCAGCTTGAATTGCGGCACGATGTAATGCACGTAGTCGTGCATGCGACGCAGGATGGTGTCCATCACCGCTTGCTCGGAATAGCCCCGCATGTGGGTGTCGCGGTGAATCTTTTGAATCCATTCCAGGTTGATCACCGGCACCACACCGATCTTCAGGTCGGCATGCTGGGCGACGTTGTGCTCCTTGGTCACCACGCAGCCGTGCAGGCCTTCATAGAACAGCAGGTCGGTGTTGTTGGCCATGTCTTCCCACGGCGTGAACTCGCCGGATTTGACGTTGTGCTGGGCGAAGCGCTGCGCTTCCTCGTCGTTATGGACGTAATAGCGGCGGCGGCCGCGCCCGGTCTCGCCATAGCGCTGGAACAGTTCTTCCAACTCGCCGAACAAATTGGCATCGGGGCCGAAATGGGAGAATGTGCGGTTATTGGTTTTTTCCGCCTCGGCCATGGTTTTCTTCATGTCGACACGGTTGTAGCGGTGGAAGCTGTCGCCTTCGATGATGGCCGGCTTGATGCCTTCGCGCCGGAACATGTGTTCGAACGATTCCTTGACCGTTGACGTGCCAGCGCCGGACGAGCCGGTGACGGCGATGATGGGATGCTTCCTCGACATGATGTGGCCTTCCTCTCTCTCCATCCGGAGCAGGGGGCGGGCTTGTTGCCGCCCGCTCTTCCCTTACTCCATTTTTATTGCAGGCTCTAGCGGACCTTGAGTTTGTCCCGCCAGCCCGGATACAGCTTGTCGGCGTCGTCCTGGAAGCTTTCGAAGGCACCCTTCAATTCCGGGTGTTCCAGGGCGAAATCCACCAGGTTGACGCCGCGGCGCCAGGCTTCATGGGCCAGACGCAGCGACTTGGCCCCCACCGTGCCGCCGTCCTTGTGGCCGAAAGCGCCGCCACCCGACGTCTGGATGACGTTGGAATGGCCCAGGTTGTCGAAGAAGCCGGGCAGGCGCAACGCGTTCATGCCGCCCGAGATGATCGGCGTGGTCGCCTTCATGCCCTGCCAATCCTGGGTGTAGTACAGGCCTTCGGCGACGTCGCGCTCCAGCATGTAGGCCACCATCTTCTCGTCCTTCTCGCCTTCCATCTTGCCGTAACCCATGGTGCCGGTATGGATGCCCGATGCCCCTTGCAGGCGGCTCATCTTCATGTGGGTCAGAACCGAATAGCCGCGCTTGGACTGCTTGGACGTCACCGCGCCATGGCCGGCCCGGTGGTAGTGCAGGAACTGGCCGGGGAAGTAACGCCGCGCCAGGGTGATGGCGGTGGGGCCGCCCACATAGCCGTCCACCAGGAAGGCGACGTGGCTGGCGTTCTCGGCGAACATTTCCAGGATCATCTCGCCGCGCTTGATCATCTCGAACGGGTCGTCGGCGGTGATGTTGGCGGAAAACAGCTTGGCTTCGCCGGTTTCGTCCTGGGCTCGGCGCATGGCGTCGGCGACCAGGGGGATCACTTCGCGCATGGGGGCGAAGACCTGGTTGCCCTGGGGTTCGTCGTTCTTGATGAAGTCGCCGCCCAGCCAGAACTGATGGCAGGCGTCGGCGAAGGGCTTGGGCCGCAGACCCAGCTTGGGCTTGATGATGGTGCCGACAACCATGCCGCCGTCGACCTGGGGACGGCCCAGGACCCGCCACATGTCGGCGATGTTCATGGCCGGGCCGTCGAACAGGTTCATCATATAAGGCGGCACCCAGAAATCATGCATCTTGGCGTATTCGACGTCCGACATGCCCTGGTTGTTGCCGATGGTCAGCGTCAGGAACGACACGATCATGGCACGGCCGTCGCTGACGTTGCGGTCGAATAGGTCGTTGGGATAGGCGATCTTCATCAGCCATTCGCCGTTGGCCTGCTCGGTCATCTCGTAGACCAGGGCATCGACGCCGCGGGTGAAGTCGTCGGTGGTGCACACGTCCACATTGGTGCCGGTGGACGATTCGGCGGCGAAGTGGGCCGCCGTGGCGATGGGCTCGAAACCCTGCTTGGGCTTGATGATATAGGCGCAGAGCACGTGTTTGCCCTGGCTCATCAAGTCGGCTTCCTTCAGGGCCAGGTTGCAATAGCGCTTGGACTGGTCCATCTGTCTGTTTCCTCTGTCATCTTGTTGTCCGCGTTATTGACCACAAGATGACAGGGGGCAAGAAAAGCCGGAACACCCGGGTGGGGTGGAGCGGTGAATTATAGGGGTGGCGGAATTCCAACCCTCCCGGGGTGGCGGGGGGTAGGGTGTCACACCGCCTTCGAGTGGCGTTGTTCGCCTTTCTTCAAGTATTTGTCGAAGATGGCGGCGGCGGCGCGCACCAGGGTACGGCCTTCGTCGGTCATGGTGATGCGGCGGCCCTGGATGCGGGCCAGACCGTCCTCGATCATGGGTTCCAGCTTGGCCAAGTCGGCGTCGAACTGGGACGCGTCGGCGCCGTGACGGGCGCAAACCGCGTCGATGTCCAGTTCCAGGTCGCACATCAGGGTCATGATCAGGTCGCGGCGCAGATGGTCGTCGGCATCCATGGCGACGCCGCGCGACGTGGCCAGACGACCGGCGCGGATGGCGTCCAGGTAATGGTGGGTTTCGCCCACATTGGCGACATAGCCCTGGGGCAGCGAGCCGATGCCGGATGCGCCCAGGCCCACCAGAACGTCAGCGCTGTCGGTGGTGTAGCCCTGGAAATTGCGGTGCAGGCGCTTTTCCTGCAAAGCGATGGCCAGCGGGTCGTCGGGGGCGGCGAAGTGGTCCAGGCCGATCTTCACATAGCCCAGGTCCTCCAGCCGCTTGGTGCCCAATTCGTACTGGGCCCAACGGGTGTCGGTGTCGGGCAGGGCCTCTTCCGGGATCAGGCGCTGATGCTTCTTCATCCACGGCACGTGGGCATAACCGAACAGCGCGATGCGCCGCGGCTTGAAGCCGTGGGCCTTGTCGATGGTGTCCAACAGGCCGTCCACGGTCTGGAAGGGCAGGCCATAGACCAGATCCATGTTGATTTCCGGCACGCCGTGCTTGCGCAGCCAGTCGATGACGTTGGCGGTGACGTCATAGGGCTGGATGCGGTTGATGGCTTCCTGGACCTTGGGGTCGAAATCCTGCACGCCGATGGAAGCGCGGGTGACTCCGACGCTGGCCATGGCCTTCACATAGGTTTCGTCGGCGGTGCGCGGGTCCAGCTCGACGGCGATCTCGGCGTCGGGCTTGATGATGAAATGTTGGCGCAGGGTCTCGATGGTGCGGACGAAATCCTCGGGCGACAGGATGGTCGGGCTGCCGCCGCCGAAATGCACGTGCCGCGCCGCCATCTTGGTGGGCAGATGGTCGGCCACCAACTTCACCTCGGCCAGCAGGGCTTCCAGGTAGGTGGCGACGGGGGCGTATTTGCGGGTGATCTTGGTGTGACAGCCGCAGAACCAGCACATTTCGGCGCAATAGGCGATATGCAGGTACAGCGACAGCTCGGTGGCCGGATCCAGCTGGCCCAGCCATTTCCCATACTGGTCGGGACCGATGCCCGGGTGGAAATGCGGCGCCGTCGGGTACGAGGTGTAACGGGGAACACGCAGGTCGTACTTGGCCGAAAGGTCGCGTTGCATCAGGTGTCTTTCACTAAAACGGAACCAGGGAGACCCTACCCCCGCAGGGGGGGGAATTCAACA
Source organism: Magnetospirillum sp. 64-120 (assembly GCA_001898825.1). Lineage (GTDB taxonomy): Bacteria > Pseudomonadota > Alphaproteobacteria > Rhodospirillales > Magnetospirillaceae > Magnetospirillum. Next base: position 21,256 of record MKVK01000014.1, on the reverse strand, counting down.
ATGGGGGGTGTGGGGTTACTTCAGCGCCGCGCCGCGCCCTTCAGGATGTCCAGGACGATGCCGGTGGCTTCCTCGATCAGCACGATGTCGGAACCGACGGTCTTGCGGCTGTATCCGCCGGGCAGACGGCTGAGACGGCGTTCCAGGTCGCTGGGCAGGTCGCGCTTGGCCAAGCCGGGCGGCAGGGTGTCGCGCTTGGCCAGGCCGGGGGGCAACTGGTCGCGTTTGGCCAGACCGGGCGGCATCTTCTTGTCCTTGCCGCCATGCTTGGAATCGTCGCCGGTCAGCACCCGCTTGCCCAGGCGAATCCAATCGTCGATCTCGCGCCGGTCCTGTTCGGTGAACATGGGCGCGGCGGCCTGGATGGTGGCACGGGCCACGTCTTGGGCGCTTTGCGCCTGGGCGACGGGCGTCATGGACAGCAACAGCGGCAACAAGGCGATGTACGTGAACCGCATGGCGAAACCTTTCAAACCTAGACCCATCCCAATGTCATCGTGCGTCAGCAAGTGGGCGACTTTGTGGGCAACGGGCGCAGCCTTGCGGCCGGAAAATGCAGCGTCACCGTGGTTCCCTTGCCGGGCGTGCTGTCGATGGACAACAGGCCGTCATGCATGTCCATGAAACGCCGCGCCAGGGGCAGGCCCAGGCCGGCCCCGTCGAAACGTCGGGCCAAGCTTGATTCAGCTTGCCCGAAGGGGGCCATGATCTTGGTCATGTCCTCGGCTTCGATGCCGATGCCGTTGTCGGAAACGATGACGTCCAAGCCGTTTTCGTCGGCCTTGGCGGTGACCGAGACGCGGCCCTCGGCCGGGGTGAACTTGACGGCGTTGGCCAGGATGTTGGCGATGGTCTGCTTGATGCGCCGTTCGTCGCCGAACAAAGGCGGCAGGTCGTCGGGGATGTGCTCGGCGATGCGCAGGCCGGCGGATTTGGCCCGTTCCCCCACCAAGATGACGCTGGCGCGAATGGTTTCGGCGACGTCCAGCACGTCTTCGACCATGGCGAAGCGCCCCACTTCCAGCCGGGCGACATCCAGGATGTCGTTGATCAGGGTCAGCAGGTGGCGGCCAGAATCGTTGATGTCGCGGGCATAGTCGCGATAGGTGTGGGTGCCGACGGGGCCCAGCAATTCGTTCTCGATGATCTCGGAAAAGCCGATGATGGCGTTCAGCGGCGTGCGCAGTTCGTGGCTCATGGTGGCCAGGAACTCGGTCTTGGCGCGGTTGGACAGTTCGGCGGCCTCGCGGGCTTCGGCCATGGCGGTTTCCGCCTGCTTGCGGCTGGTGATGTCGTGCAGCGCCACCAGAGCCGACGGCTCGCCCACCGGATTGTCCACCTGGGTGACCACCACCTCGTAGGTCTTGCCGTTCAAGTCGGACGTCCATTCGCCCCGCGTCGGGGCGGAATCGTCCAGGCTGGGAACCGGCGGCTGGAAATAGGCCTGGGCGCTGATGCCCAAGGCCGGCCCCAGGGCTTCTTCCAGGGCCGGGTTGGCGTATTGGAAATGGCCATGGGCATCCACCAGGGCGATCAGGTCGGTGGTGGACGCGAAGATGCGCCGCAGGTTGGCGTGTTCCAGTTCCAAGGCCAGACGCAAGGATCGGATTTCGGTGACGTCTTCCTTGAAGGCGATGAAGCTGTCCACCTGGCCGTCGCCATCGCGCACCGGCGCCACCGTCATGGATTCCCAATAGACGCTGCCGTCCTTTCGCTGGTTGACCAGTTCGCCGCGCCATTGGCTGCCGGCGCCGATGGTCTGCCACATGTCGGCGAACACCTCTGGCGGCGTCTGATCGGACCGCAGCATGCGCGGGCTTTGTCCCAGGACTTCGTCGCGGTGATAGCCGGTCATGTCCGAAAACGCCGGGTTGACGTATTCGATCCGCCCTTGGGCATCGCTGATCAGCACCGAAACCGGGCTTTGCTCGACGGCGCGGAACAGCTTGCGGGCCTCTTCCTCCCACAATACGGCGCGGCGTTCGGATCGCCTGAGCGATTCCAGGCTCAGTCCCACCAGCAGGATCACCCCCAGCACCACCAGGAAAAAGGTGAAGCGGGTGGATTTCAGGTTGTCGCCGACATTTTGTTCCATGTCGGCGGCGATGCGGTCCTCGACCTGGCTGTAAAGGGCCAGCAGCTTGACATGGGCTTCGTCCCAGCTTTTGCGCTTGCTCGGTCCCAGCACCCCGGCCATGGCCAGACCGTGCAGGCGTTCGACCTCGGCCACGGCGGGGCCGCGGACCAGTTCGTCGAACAGTTCCTGCTGGCGCGGGGTGGCGTGGACCCGAAAGGTTTCCATGAAGGCGCGGGCTTCGGCGTTGATTTCCAGCAAAGCCTGGGTGTTGATCTCGCCGCGGCCGTTGGGGTTGGCCATCAAGGCGCGGGCCCGGCCGATGCGGTCCTTGACGTTGCCCAGATCCATATAGGCGGAAATCACCCGCGACAGGTCACCCGGCGCCATGGCGGTGGCCAGGGACGTCAGCCCGGCGATGGCCCGGCCGTAACCGGTGGACAAGGCCCGGGCGGTGGTGTCCTCGTCCAGGGTTTGGCGCATGACGCGCAACTGGTCGGACGTGATCACGAACGCACGGTCGGGCAGGCGTTCCGCCAGACCGGGCATGCGGAAGGCGGTCCACAGGGCGGCCAATCGCTCGTCGGTGGTCAGACGCTGGGATTCAAGCTCGGCCCGGATTTCCAGGTTGCCGCTTTCCAGCGAACGCACCGACAGCATGCGTTCGGTTTCCAGTTCGCGGGTCAGCGACTGCGACAGGCGGGCGATCTGGGCGGTGACCAGAAGGTCGGCGCTGTCGCGATAGGCCTGCATCTTTTCTTCGACCACCCATGCGGAAAACGCCACCAACGCCAGGATGGGGGCGATGATGGCGATGACCAGCCGATAACGGCTGTACAGTCCCTCGCGGGCATAGGGGGCAGGCGGTGAGGTCATGGGGGGGAGTATCGGCGCAAACGCGTCTTCAGACAATCACTTGCCGTCGGTTTGGCGCGCCGCGAGCGAAGTGATCGCCGTTAAAATAGCGTTGGCCGAAATCGGGCGCCCCAGGACACCCTGGCACATCTCCAGCCGTTCCAATCCGTTGGACGGATCGGCGTTGCCGATCAGCAGGAAGGGGGCGGCGTTCAGCAAGTCGGCGTCGGCGGCGGAGAAGCCGTTGGCCGAAACCAGCGCCAGGTCGAAGGGGGCCTGGGTGGTCACGGCGCGGTCGGAGGCGGCACGGGCCGATTCGGAATTGGCGACGCGGACCACGGCGGCGCCTTCCTGTTCGGCCAGCCGTGCGATCAACGCCCGTTCGGCGCTGTCCGGCGACAGCACCAACAGGCGCAGCCCCATCAATTCCGAAGCGAATTCAGTCACCTCGGGCGGCAGCGGCTGGATGGGCAGGGACAGCTCGACGGTGAAGGTGGTGCCTTTGTCCGGTTCGCTGAACACCTCCAGCCGCCCGCCCATCAGCCGCACCAACCCTTGGGTGATGGACAGGCCCAGACCGGTGCCGCCGAACCGTCGCGCCGTAGTGTTGTCGGCCTGGGTGAACGGCTGGAACAGCCGCGCCTGGGCTTCGGCAGAGATGCCGATGCCGGTGTCGGCGACGATCAGGCGCAGTTTCTCGCGGCCCTTTTCCGTGTCCACATGCTGCAGGAAGGCGGCGACCCGGCCGGAATGGGTGAACTTGACGGCGTTGCCCACCAGATTGAACAAAATCTGCCGCAGCCGGGTGGGGTCGCCCAGCAATCCCTTTGGGATGGCCGGATCGCAGAACGACACCAGTTGGATTCCCTTGTCGCGCGCCGCCGGGCGTTCCGCCATCACCACCCCTTCCAACAGGTGGGCCATGTGGACGGGGATGCTCTCCATGTTCAGCCGGCCGGCCTCGATGCGCGAGAAGTCCAGCACGTCGTCGACGATCTTCAAAAGTGACAGGCCGGTCTCGCGGATGGTGGAGACGACACGGTCCTGGTCGGGGACCAGGGGCGTGCGGTGCAGGTCGCGCAGCATCTCCATGATGCCGTTCATGGGGGTGCGGATTTCGTGGGTCATGGCCGCCAGGAACGACGACTTGGCCTGGTTGTCGGCTTCCGCCTGTTCCTTGGCCTGGGTCAGTTCGGCCATGGCGGCGGCGCGTTCGCTGGCGGCTTGCTGGAACTTGTCCAGCACCCGGTTGAACACCTGGGCGATTTCGGCGGCGTCGGCGTTTTCCGGCGCCGGCACCACCAGCTTCGAGAACGGCGCGCCTTGTTCATGGGCCTCCATCTGCTCCAGCAATTCGTGAAGCGTGCGCCGTCGCGCTTCCTCGTGGCTGGTGCGGATGCGGTCGCGTTCCTCCTCGAGCCCTTGCTTGTCGAGGGCGTTGCGGCGGAACACCGCCACCGTGCGCGCCATGGCCGCCAGTTCGTCGGGTAGGTTGGGGGTGTCGATGTCGTGCGACCAGTCGCCCCGGGCGCCGGCTTCCATCACCGAACGCAGGCTGAGCAGCGGCTGGCGGATGGATTGGCCGATCAGCCAGCTGGCGGTGACGCCGATGGTCAGCAGCACCAGTCCCAATCCCAGGCCGGCCATGGCGATACGGGTGGGCAGGGTGCTGCTTTGGCTTTGCAGCAGGGACTCGCGTTCATGGCCCCGGGCGATCAGGCGGTCGATGGCGGTGGCCATGATCACCTGGTTGGCGTCGATGTCGCGGGCCAGGATGCGGGCGCGGTCGTCGAAGGCCCGGGCCATGGTTTCGATGTTTTCGTCCAGTCCCAAGGCCCGGGTGCCGATCACCGACAAGGTGTCGCGCTGCAATTCGGTGGACGCCAGCTGGTTCAACTGCGGCAGGGATTGCAGCATCTGGCCCAGGGCCTGGTGGGCGGCGTCGGCTTTTAGCGGCGATCCGCCGAAATAATAGGTGTTGATGGCGATGATGGCCGAGGTGAAGGTTTCGTGCGATTTGGCCAGGGCGGCGGCCAGGGGCGCCGAACGGGTTCCCTTGATGGACGAGTTCAAGATGGCGTAAAGGCCCGACATCTCGCCGGTGGCTTCGACGATATCGCCTTCATAGACGCGGGCCAGTTCGGCGTTGATGGCCTTCAACTGCTGGAACCCCAGGACGAAGCGGCGGGCGGCTTCGTTCAACTGGGCCATTTCCTCGGTCTGGCCGTTTTCGCGGGTGGCGGTGCTGAGGGCTGCGAACAAATCCTCGGACCTTCGCGAGACTTCCTTCATCACCTCTTCGGTGGGAGCGTTCAGATATTGGCGGATCAGGCTTTGCAGGCGGTTGGCCTGGGCGTCGATGTCGGACAGCTGGCGCCCGCGTTCTTGGACCAGACGCAGTTCCTCGATGTCCTTGCTGACCAGGGACGCGCTTTGCCAGCCCAGCAGGCCGACCGCCAAGGCGATGGCCGCGTTCAACGCCACGGCCAAGGGAATGCGCCACGCGATCGGAATGTGCCGGATCAGGCGGCTGATCCCGCTGGTGGCGGAAAGCGCGGTCGTGTCCGCCTTGTCCCCCAAGACTTGCCCCCTTTCACGAGCCCCCCCGGACCCGGCCCCGGGCATGTTTCCCCGTGACCTTATCAGCTTCCTTTTTATCCGTCGGCGGCGGGAATGGAAAGCCGCTTTGTCTGCGCACACCACCCAAACATGATAGGCATGACGAAGGCTGGTCTTGACCGATGGCCTTCAACCATTGGAAGATTGGTCTTATTCTTAAGAATAGGTCGGTCATACCATGCGCCTGACGCTTCACACGGATTATGCCTTGCGGGTTTTGGTGCATGTCGGCCTGCGCGGCGGCGAATTGGTGACCATCAACGAGATCGCCGAAAGTCACGGTATTTCCAAGAACCACCTGACCAAGGTGGTGCATCAGCTGGGGCGGGACGGCTTTTTGGAAACCGTGCGCGGCAAGTACGGCGGCATCCGTTTGCTGGTGGAGCCGGCCAGCGTGCGTCTGGGGCAGCTGATCCGCCATGTGGAAGATGACTTCGCCTTGGCCCAGTGCCTGCGCGCGGATGGCGAGAGCCCGTGCCGGACCAGTGCCTCGTGCTTGGCGCGGCATGCCCTTGATCAGGCGTTGGGCGCGTTTTTCACGACGCTGGACAACCATACCTTGGCCGACATGATCCTGGCCGAACGCCAGGGGCAACCCCTTATCGCCTAGCTGCGCACACGCCTGTTGCACGCGGGGCGGCGCTGCTGTATCCGATAATTTCATCATCTGGGGGAGGGGAAACGCGCCATGTCCGCATTCGATTCGGCCGACAACGAAAATGAACGCCGCGTCATCGCCGAATTCATCGAGGAACTGCGCGACACCGCCAGCTCTTTGCAGGTTCTGTTGGGCAACCTTCGTTCGCACAGCGTCAACGCCGAAGAAGGTCTGGCCACCCTGAAGCGTGACGCCAGTAACCTGCGCAGCCATGCCCAGGCGCTGAACGTGCCGCTGATCAAGATGGTGACCCATCGCCTGGACGAATATGTGGGCGAGATGAAATCGGTCGGCGACACCCAACTGGACGCCATCCAGGTGTTCATCGACAAGATCGAAAAGCTGGCCGACGGCGAACAGGTCACCGATTCCGACGTGCCTTCGGTCATGCGCTCGCTGCCGGCCAAGCGGGCGGCGGACATCGACTTCGGCCCCATCGAGCAAAAGAACGTGGAAGTGCTGATGGTGGTGCCGGAAAAGGCCATGGCCCGCATCGTCGAACGGGAACTGGCCGCCTGCGGCTATCGCACCTCGGTGGTGCGCAATCCCTTCGAAGCGCTGGAAACCGCTGTCCACACCCGCCCCGACATGGTCGTCGCCTCGATGGAACTGGGTATCTTGACCGGCGTCGACCTGGGTTGCGCCCTGGCCGCCATGCCGGTGACCCAAGGCATCCCCTTCGCCGTGCTGACCAGCTATTCCTGGGGCCATCCCAAGTTGGCCGGTCTGCCGCCGCGCGCGGCGCTGATCCGCAAGGGCGCCCAATTCGGCGACGATCTGGCCGAAAGCCTGTCCCGTTTCAACATCACGTGATGGGCCGAAGGCCGGCCCGTGTCGGGTCCGCTCAGGCGCCACACGGGCTTGGCGTGGTCGCTGAAAGCTCAGCGTTCCCTGAACGCTTCGTGCTTCAGCTTCATCACCGGCTTGATCAGATATTGCATTACCGTGCGGTCGCCGGTGTGGATTTCCACGCTGGCGACCATGCCCGGCGTGATCGTGCGCTTGTCGGACTCGACCCCCAGATAGGCCTTTTCGGTGGTGACCAGCACCCGGTAGAAGGGTTGGTTTTCCGGGCCGATGGTGGTGTCGGGGGCGACCTGGGACACCACGCCTTCTAAACCGCCGTAAACGACGTAATCATAGGCCGACAGCTTGACCGTGGCGGCCTGTCCGGCCTGCACGTAGCCGCGATCCATGGGCGACAGCTTGGCTTCGATCTGCAGGCGTTCATGCAGGGGCACGATTTCCATGATCGGGTCACCGGGCCGGATCACGCCGCCGATGGTGTTGGCCTTCAGATTCTTGACGATGCCGTCGGTGGGACTGGTGATCTGGGTCCGCTGCTGCTGGTCGGACGCCTGGCTCAGCAATTCCTTGGTCCGGGCGATGTTCAGTTCGGCTTCCGCCAGTTCGCCCTGGGTGGTGCGGGCCAGGTTGGCCTGTTCCAGCTCGATGCGGCTTTTCGCCTCGGCGGCGGCGGCCTGGGCGCGGGGGATGCCGGCGCGCAAGGTTTCCAACTGGCCTTCCATGTCCTCGACCTGGGATTCCAGCTGGACGTGTTCCATCTTGGCGGTCAGGCCCGATTTCATCAATTCGGTGGACATGGCCAGACGCTGGCGCGACAGGCGCAGGCTGGCGGCCACGGCGCGTTGCTTGGTTTCCAGTTCCTGGACTTCCAGACTTTTCTGGCGGGCCTGGTCCTGCAGCACCGCCATGTTGCTGCGGTTGGCCTGACGGCGGGCGTCGAAATTGCGTTGTTCGGCCCGCATCAGGGTGGGTTGGCGGGCGGATTCCGCCTCGGGGAAGGCGACCTGCGCCGCCCCGGACAATTCGGCCCGCAACCGCGCCGCCTGCAGGGTCAGACCGTCCAGGCGCACCTGCAGTTCCTCGCGGTTCATGGACACCGCCGACAGGTCCAACTGCAGCAGCGGCGCGCCTTCCTTCACCTCTTGGCCTTCGGTGACATAGATGTCGCGGATGACGCCGCCTTCCAGATGCTGGATGACCTTGACCTTGCCTTCGGGCACCACTTCGCCCTCGGCGATGGCCACTTCGTCCAGGTGGGCGACATTGGCCCAGACGATGAACAGCGCCACCGCCGCCATGGCCAGACGGGCCAAGGGCCGCCAGGTGGGAAGCGGGTAATGGTCGGCCAGCGACGACAGGCGGCCATCTGCCACCGTGCCTTCCTGTCGAAGCGGCGGCATATTGCCGCCGGGGACCAAGCCGCGCCAGATACTATGCGCCCACTGGCGGGCATCCTGGGGCCAGGGCCGCGACGGGTCGGGGCCCAGCCAGCGGACCAGTGCCTTCAGATGATCCAGCAATTCCCTGACCTGCGGGTTCATGACGGACCTCCGCCCGGGGGCTGACGGGGCGGGAACAGACGCGGCAGGATTTCGGAAGCCGGTCCCCGTGCCGCCAGCTTGCCGCGATCCAGCACCACCACGTCACGGCAGGCGGGCAGCAGCACCCCGGAATGGGTGACCACCACCACTGTTCGGGTTTGGGCCAAGGCGGCCAGAGCCTGACGCAGGTCTTCCTCGGCCTGACGGTCCAGGCTGGCCGACGGTTCGTCCAGCAACAAAAGGGCTGGATCGCCCACCAGGGCACGGGCGATGGCGATGCGCTGGCGTTGTCCGGCGGATAACCGCGATCCCGCCTCGCCGATGGTGGTGGCATAGCCGTCGGGCATGTCGACGATGGCGGCGTGGACGCCCGCGGCGGTGGCGGCGGCCAGGATCTGCTGATCGGAACATCCCGGCGCCCCATAGGCGATGTTGTCGCGGATGGTGGTGTTGAACAGCAGGGTTTCCTGGGGCACATAACCGATCCAGCCGGCCAGCTGATGGCGGCTGAACTGGGCGATGTCGGAATCGTCCAGCAGCACCCGGCCGGTGGCCGGCGGATAAAGCCCCAGCATCAGCTTCAGCAACGTGGTCTTGCCGCTGCCGTTCTTGCCCAGGATGGCGGTCAGCCCACCGGGCTGGAAGTCCAGGGCCGGAATGTCCAGGGTGACCGGTGCGTTGGCGTCGGCGCCATAGCGGAAGGTGATTCCCTCAAGCCGCAGACGGCCGCTGGGGCGGGGCATGTCCATGGTCGCTTCGGCGCGGTCTTCCGGCAAGGCGAAGGTTTCCCCCAGGCGTTCCACCGACTGGCGGAAGGCGCCAAAGCCGCGCCAGGCGCCGACCAGCTGGTTGATGGGGCCGTACAGCCGCGCCGACAGCATGTTGCACGCCACCAGGGCGCCCATGGACAGCTGGTGGTCGATGATGTAGACGGCGCCCACCGTGGTCACCGCCACATTGGCCAGCATGGTCAGCGCCCCGCCGACGTTGACATAGCCGTCGGCGATGGCGCCGCGCTGGATGGATTGTTCGATGGCGCCGGATTGTCGGTCTTCCCATAGCGGGCGCAGCGCCTTGTCCAGGGCCACCGCCTTGACCGTGCCGCGCCCGGCGATCATTTCGGCGACCAGGGCGTTGCGGTTGGCGGTGACGTTCTTTTCCGCCTTGGCCGAGGCGTTCAACCGCTGTCCCGACCGCCAGGCCAGGACGAGGAAAACCACGAAGACGATGACGAAGACCACCGCCAGCGGCTGGCCGATGACGGCGATGACGCCCAGGAAGATGAAGACGAAGGGCAGGTCGGCCAGCAACATGGCGGTGCCGCCCGAAAGCGTGTTGCGCACCATGTCCACGTCTTGGAACAATTGCTGCCAGTGGGCGGCGGGGCGGCTTTCCAGCACCCTGAGCGGCAGGCGGTTCAGTTTGTCGAACAACCGGGTGCCGATTTCCACATCCATGCGCAGCGCCACCATCTGCATGACGCGGGACCGGGCCTGTTTCAGCACGTAGTCGAAGAGCAAGACCAGGGCGACGCCGATCAGCAGGCCCTTCAGGGTTTCCATGGCCGAATGGCCGATCACCCGGTCATAGACCTGCATGACGAAGATGGGGACGGCCAAGGCCAGCAGGTTGACGAACAGGGAAAAGGCCAGGATTTCCCGAGCGACGGGGCGCAAGGGGGCGACGATTTGCGAAAGCCAGCCGCCAAAGCCTTGGTCAGGGGCGCTCATGCCGGGCCTTTCGCCGCCATTACCGTGGCGCGGCGATCAGGGCGGCCGGAGTGGTGAATTGCTGGCCGGCCCCCTTGGGGGTCGCCATCTGCGAGATGTTGTCCATTTCCAGCTCGCCCATGGCCGACAGCAGGGTATAGCCCGCCAGCACCATGTCGTAATAGGCGTTGGCGTGCTTGATCTTGGCGTCGTTGATGCGCATTTCCTCGTCAAGCACGTCCTGGACGGTGGCGTTGCCGCCTTCCTGGCGCTTGCGGGTGTTGGACCACACCTCTTCCGCCATGACGGCGGCGTTTTCCAGCAAGATGGTGCGCTCACGGGCGCTTTTCAGGGTGTACCAGGCGGTGCGCGCCTGTTCAGAGGCGGCGCGGCCGGCATAGGACCGGCTGTCGCGGGCGGCGGCTTGCTGGAAGCTGGCTTGGGCCACCGAGGCCTGGGTCTTGAAGCCCGAGAACAATTCCCAGGTGGCGGTCAGCAAGACGGACCAGTCGCGGCGCACGCCGGGGGTGGCGTTCTTGTCGTTTTCGTAATTGGCCCGACCGATCAGGTCGATGTTGGGGTAATAGCCGGCTTCGGCCCAGATGCGGCGCTGTTCGGCGATTTCCACACCCTTGCGCGACATTTCCACGGTGGGGTTGTTGGATTCCGCCTGCTGGACCGCCGAATCAAGGTCGGGGGGCAACAGCGACGACGGCAGCGGCGGGTCGGCCATGGCGCCCACTTCCGGGGAATGGCCGAACAATTGCTGATAGGTCGCGGTCCACACCGAGAACTGGCCTTCGAAGTCGACGCGGGCTTCCTTGGCCATCTGCAGGCGCTGCTTGGCGGCCAGCACGTCCGAGGCGATGCCGGACCCCTTGATGACGCGTTCGTCTTCCAGGTTCATCTGGTCCTGAACCTTGCGCTCGTTTTCGTGCGCCAGCCGGATCAGGCGGTTGAAGCGCAGGACGTTCAGATAGGCGCGGATCCCCTGCAACATGGTGGTCTGGCGGGTGTCGCGCAGGTCCGACTGGTAATAGGATTCGGTCAGCTTGGCGGCTTCCACCGAGGAATCGGTGGAAAAACCGTCGAACAGGCGCTGGGTGACCACCAGGCCGACGGTTTCGCGGCCCTTGAAGAAGGATTCACCTTCGGTGTAGCGCCGCGACGGGCTGTCGACGTATTCGGGACCGGTGTCCCCGGTCAGCTTGACGGTGGGCAGGTAACCCGAGCGGGCGGCGGTGATGGCCTCGGCGCTGCCGGCGACGACATTGGTCTTGGCTTTGATCAATGGATGTGATTGCAGCAATCCCTGAAGCTCGTCGGTCATGGATTGTGCGTAAGAAACGCTAGCACTTGCCAAATAAGCAACAGCCCCGGCGGTCACCAACACTGCAAACGACCGAGATTTCGGCACCGTCAACCCCCCGTCAATCCTGTCGGCCACCCCCGGCCGCATGCCGTCTACGGCAAATCGGACTAGTTATACACTGACCAATCCCGGGCTGTACATGGATTTGCGCATCAATGAGCCTGGACGGGAGTAGGTCTTGGCATATCCCATCATATGGATGGGCATAAAATACATACAATCTTAGATTATATGTCTGACCTTGACTGTCGGAATATGCGTAGCACAGCTAAAAATGACACTACTCATAAGGGTGCTTAGGTGGTAGAAATTCACCATTAAGGCCAAATTCAAACCAAGGTTCGTTCCCAAGATGCCAAGCAACCCTTCCGCTGTCGGATGCGCCAAGGTCACCATGGCCGAACGGGTGTGGCAACAGCTGGCCGTGGAAATCGTCAGCGGCAACGTGGCTGGCGGCCGTCGTTTGGATGAAGTGGAACAGGCTCAAAGATTGGGGGTGTCGCGGACCCCGTTGCGAGAATCGCTGCGTCAGCTGGCGGCCTTGGGATTGGTGGAAAATCGTCCGCACCGGGGGGTGGTGGTGGCGGACGGCGTCGGTGCGGGCTTGTTCGAAGTCCTGGCGGAACTGGAAGCCGCCTGTGCCCGTTCGGCGGCGGAAAAGCTGGCCCCGGATCAGGCCGAGGTCTTGCGCCGTCTGCCCGCCGACGCCATGACCATCTTGCCCTGGCTGCGCGAGGCGTCGGGAAACGCGGTGCTGCGCGGATTGCTGAACACCCTGTGGTATCCCTTGGTCAAGGATTGTCAGGCGCAAACCGCTGAATGCCAGGCCTTGATCCAGTCATTGCGCGATTCGGTGGCCGCAGGGGACGCCAACAAGGCGGCGGATGCCGCCTTGGCTTATGTGCGGCGCTGCCGCCAATTGTTCCTGGGATAGGGGTTACAGCAGCGCCAGCAATTGGTGGCTGCCGTCCCAGATCATGCGCAGGGCCACGTACAGGATGATCAGCAAGCCCACATAGGCGATCCAGTGGTGGCGCTTCAACAGCGCCGCCACGGCGTTGGCGGCGACCCCCATCAGGGCCACCGACAAGCCAAGACCGATGATCATCACCATTTCATGGTCGCGGGCGGCGCCGGCCACCGCCAGCACGTTGTCCAGCGACATGGAAACGTCGGCGACGACGATCTGGAAGACGGCGGCGGCGAAGCTTTTGTCGCCGCAACTGGCGGCTTCGCCTTCGGATTCGTCGGCTTCATGGCAGCGGATCTCGCGCCACAGCTTCCACGACACCCACAACAGCAGCAAGCCGCCGGCGAACAGCAGCCCCACCACTTTCAGCAATTGCAGGGTGAACAGGGCGAAGGCGACACGAGTCAGCGCCGCCACGGCGATGCCGATGACGATGGCGCGGCGGCGCAGGGTGACGGGCAGCGCCGCCGCCGCCATGCCGACCACCAAGGCGTTGTCTCCGGCCAGGGCCACGTCGATGGCGACCACCTGGACCAGGGACGACAGGGCTTCCATGTTCATCAGCTCTTGCATGACGGTGGGGTAGCCTTTTCAGGGGACGGCGTCAAGGCAGCAGAAAGGCGCAGGCCAAAACCGCCGCCGCCAGCCCGGCCGCGTCGGCGATCAGGCCGGCGGCAAGGGCGTGACGCATGCGACGAATGCCCACCGCGCCGAAGTACACCGCCAGCACATAAAAGGTGGTTTCGCTGGAACCGTAGATGGTGCCCAGCAAGATCCCGGTGGGCGAATCGGGGCCGATGGCCGGGTCCTTCATGAAGGCCGACAGCAGGCCGAACGACCCCGATCCCGACAGCGACCGCATGCCGGCCATGGTCAGGGCCTCGGGCGGCACCCCCAAGGGCGCCAGAAGTTGGGCCAGGGGCGCCAGCGCCAGATCCAGGGCGCCCGATTGCCGCAGCATGGCGATGGCCACCAGGATGGCCACCAGATAGGGGATGATGCGCACGGCGATGGTGAAGCCCTCGCGCGCGCCTTCGACGAAGCATTCATAGACGCGGACCCGACGCGCCAGCCCCCAGCCCAGCAGCCCCACCATCAGCACGGGAACGATCCAATGCCCCAGGGACTGGCCAAAGACCGCCATCACCGGGATCAGCGCCAGGATGAACACGACGCACGCCGCCGACATCCAGCCCGGCGGCGGCGCGGGGACGGGATGGTCTTCGACGTCGGTATCGGTGTCGGTGGTGGGGGGGCAGGGGGGCAACGGAAAGAACGGTGCCAGGGTCTTGGCCGCCAGCACCGCCACAATGGCGGAGATCAGGGTGGCGGCCAAGGTGGGGGCGACCACCGCCGCCGGATTGGCTGAGCCGCTGGCGGCGCGCAGCGCGATCACCGAGGTGGGTAATATGGTCACCGACGCCGTGTTCAGGGCCAGGAACAGCGCCTGGGCGTTGCTGGCGCGGTCGGGGTGGCGGTTCAGCCGCTGCAATTGCTCCATGGCGCGGATGCCGAAGGGGGTGGCGGCGTTGCCCAGGCCCAGCAGGTTGGCGGCGACGTTCATCACCATGGCCCCCATGGCGGGATGGCCGGCGGGGACGTCGGGGAACAGGCGGCGCACCAAGGGGGTCAGCAGGCGGGCGATTTGGCCGACCAGGCCGGCTTCTTCCGCCACTTTCATCAAGCCCAGGAACAACGCCATCACGCCCACCAGCCCCAGGGCCAGCGGCACCGCGCCTTCGGCGGCTTTCAGCATGGCGGCGCTCAAGCCTTCCATGGCATGGCCGGGTGCCGTGATTTCCGTTGCTGCCGCCACCGCGAAGGCGGCAGCCACCATGAAGAAGAACACCCAATTCACCGCGCTTGCCCCCTGTCGCCGGCCGGTTCAGCGAAGGCTAGCAGATGTGCCCCCTCTTGTCGCCGGCCGGGGCCGTTGCTAAGGTCGATCCAAGCAGGTCGCAAGGATGCAAAGATGAGCAATCGCGGGTTAAAGGGTGCCATGGGGGCGATGGTTTTGCTGGCGGGCCTGTCGCTGCCGGCTTTCGCCGCCGACGACGCGGCACAGCACCTTGACGCGGCCAAGGCCGCTTTCGGCAAGGGCGATTCCATCAAGGCGGCGCGCGAGACGGAAATCGCCCTGCGTCAGATACAGGACCGTCTGGGCAAGCAATTCGCCGAAGTGATGCCGGCCCTGGGCGGCAGGTGGAAGGCCGATCCGGTCGAAGTGGAAAGCCTGGGCGAGATCGGCGGCGGCTTGTCGGTGTCGCGTGCCTATATCCGCGACGATTCGTCCATCAATGTGACGCTGTTGCTGGACAGCCCGGAAGTCGCCTCGACCTTGGCGCAGCTGGCCGCCAATCCGCCCCAGCCCAACATCAAGAAGATCAAGGCGGCGGGCGAGGACGCGCTGCTGCGCTTCGACGCCTCGACCGGCACCGGCGAGGTCACGATGGTGGTGGCTGGCCGCGTGGTGCTGGAAGTGCAGGGCGACAACATCACCGCCTCGGAACCCCTGGTGGAAGCCGCCAACGGCTGGAACATCGGCAAGATCAAGGCGTTGCTGGGGAACTGAAGCGTTTTTCCGGCACGGGCCGTACAGACCTAAGCCCGCGCGGCGCTTGAGCGGGCCCGGCACGGGCCGTACAGACAAACCAAACCTACCCGAACAGCCATTTGACGATGATCGGGGTCAAAAGCGCGGTGGCGACCCCGTTCAACCCCATGGCCAGACCGGAAAAGGCGCCGGTCACTTCCCCCATCTGCAAGGCCCTGGCGGTACCGATGCCGTGAGAGGCGGTACCGATGGCCACACCACGCGCCCGTTCGTCCTTGACGCGCAGCCGGTCCAGCAGCCAGGCGCCGCCCACCGCGCCGGTGATGCCGGTCAGGATGACCAGCACGGCGGTCAAGGACGGCAAGCCGCCGATCTGTTCGGCCACCCCCATGGCGATGGGCGAGGTCACCGATTTCGGTGCCATGGACATGATGGTCTGAGGCGACGCCCCCAAGGCCCAGCCGATCCCCAAGGACGCCAGGATGGCGGCTACCGATCCACACAGCAGCCCGGCGGCCAGGGCGCCGGCCGAACGCATGATCTGTCCCAACTGCCGATAAAGCGGAATGGCCAGGGCGACGGTGGCCGGCCCCAGCAGGAAGTGGATCAACTGCGCCCCCGAGAAATAACGGGCGTAGTCGACGCCCCCCAGGGTCAGGATGGCCGACAGGGTGGCGATGGACAACAAAACCGGGTTCAGCAGCGGGTTCATGCGGCCGCGCCGCCACACCCAGTGGGCGGCCTGATAGACCACCAGGGTCAAGGTCAGCCAGGTCAGCGGGTTGCCGTCCACAACGGCCCACAACTGCGCCATCACGATTTGCCCCGGCGTCGCAGCAAAAAGCTCATGGTCAGTCCGGTGACCGCGATGGTGAAGGCGGTGCCGAACACCAGGGCGGTGGATATGGGCAGCCATTCGTCGGCGATCAGCTTGGCGTAGACCACCACCCCGGTGCCGGCCGGGATGAACAGCAACGACAGATGCGACAACAGGAAATTGGCGGTCTTGTCCAGATCGGCCGGCAAGCCGCGCCGGATCAGCAGACCGGTGAACAGCAGCATCATGCCGATCACCGGGCCGGGAACCGGCAGCGCGAAGATCTTGGCGATGGTTTCGCCAATCAACTGGCAGACCAGCAAAACCGTGATAGAAGCAAGGATGCCCATGGGCCGGTTCCAAAAGCGCGAAAAGGTTTGCGGCGATGTCGTGGTTGGACGTGATTGGATCGGTCGCCGGTGGTCTGACCACATTGGCCTTCGTTCCCCAGGTGGTCAAGACCCTGCGGACCCGGCAGACCCGCGACATCTCGACCGCCATGTGGCTGATGTTCTGTGCGGGCGTCGCCTTGTGGCTGGTCTATGGGGTGGTTTTGGGGGCGTGGCCGATCATCGTCGCCAACGCCCTGACCCTGGTCCTGGCCGCCACGGTGCTGGCGGTGAAGCTGGTCAACCGCAAGCGCGATCAGGCGTGCGGAGGCACGCGCACCAGCTTGAACCAGTAGTTTCCCAACTGGTTGATGGCGTGGATGAACTGTTCCAGGTCCACCGGCTTGGTGATGTAGCCGGCGGCGCCCAGCTTGTAGGACGCCACCACGTCCTGTTCCACGTCCGACGTGGTCAGGATGACCACCGGAATGTCCGACAGGTTGGGGTCGGCCTTCATGGCGCCCAGGAACTCGCGCCCGTTCATGCGCGGCATGTTGAGGTCCAGCAGGATCAGATCGGGACGCGGCCCTTGCCGGTAGGTTTCGCCTTGACGGCGCAGGAACGACAGGGCCTCGACCCCGTCGGTGACGTGGTGCATGTCGACGGCAAAGCGGTTTTCTTCCAGCGCCGCCTTGGTCAGGTGGGCGTCAACTTGCGAATCCTCGACCAGCAAAATGGTGAAAGGGGGATCGATCGGGCTGGTCAATGAACCTCTCCGGGCAAGTCGATGGTGATCAGGGCTCCCCCCAAGGGGGAATCGCCGATGACGATGTGGCCGTCACAACTTTCCACGATCCGGCGCACAACAGCAAGTCCCAGACCGGTCCCTTGCCGGCTGTCGCCAGGGGCGGTCAGGTGTTCGAAAACCTCGAGCACGCGGTTGCGGTATTCCGGGGCGATGCCGGGGCCGTTGTCGGCCACCGACAGAATGACCCGATGATCCCGGGTTTGCGCCGAAACCCGGATGCGCAGCGGCCGGTCGGCATGGCCGTGTTGCAGGCAGTTTTCCAAAAGCGCGGTCAGCAGGTAACGCAGCCGCGGCTGGTCCATCTGCACCATGGGCAGGGGGTGGATGTCGATTTCCACCTGGGCCTTGTCGAAGCGCGCGCTTTGGTCGTTACGGATGGATTCGATGATCCGGGCGGGATCGACGACGCTGATGGGGCCCAGCGGCGAGCCCGCGGCCAGATAGATCTGGACGTCGCGGACCAGGGCATGCATGTGGCTGGCCTGTTCCTCGATGGTGGTCAGGGAAAAGGCGACGTTGTCGTCGCTGTTCTTGCCCAGAATCTTTGCCAGACGCTGCGAGAACACCATCAGCCGCCGCGTCGGTTCCTGCAGGTGGTGGGCGGCGATTTCGGCGAAACGCTGCAGGTCGGCATTGGCCTGGGCCAGCTTTTCCTCGGCCCGGCGCCGGGTCAGCGCTTCGTGGGCGACTTCCTTGACGGCGGTGTGGCGGCGGATGACGGCGATGAACAGGGCGACGATCAGCACCGTTTGCAAAGCCAGCCCCAAGGTCATCCAAAAGCGCAGACGGCTTTGCGCCTCCATGGCTTCGCTGGTGCGCCGGGTGACCAGTTCTTCCAGCCGCATGCGATAGGCCGACAATTCCCGTTCGGCCACCGCCTTGCCGGTGATGTCGTAGATGATGGACAGCAAAAGCGTCCGCCCCTGCTTGTCGCGAACCGGGGCGCTGTAGACTTCGACGGTTCGCAAATCGCCGTTGGCAAGACGGTGTGGGAAGATGAAGTAGTTGCGCTTTTCCGCCTTGGCCCGACGGCGTTCAGCCCCCACTTCGTCGGCGCCCAGGGTGTTGATGTCCTGGATTCTCAGGCTGCGCAGCTGGGGCAGGGAATAACCGTAAAAGCGGGCCGCCGCGTCGTTGGCGTCGACGATGGCGCCCGATTCCGGCTCGATCAGCAGCATCACCGAGTTGTGGTCGTTCAGCGTGTCCGACAAAAGTGTAGTGACGTCCGCCCGCGCCGGGGACACCAGGAACAGCCATGTCAGGATGGCGACAAGCCATCGATGCAGGCGGTGGGGGCAGAGCGTTCTCATGCGGCGGCGAGCAGGCTATTTATCGCTGTTTCGATTGCACACCATACCAAAGGATTTGGTGGTCCGTAAGCGTCGCCATCGTGAAAAATTCTAAGTAATACCTGGGGTTTCGTGAAGGTTGGACAACCAGCGTTCAAGGATGAGCACATGCTCGGCTTCTTCTCCGGCGAAGGTGCGGGCCAGATGGCGGGTTTCCGGGTCGGCGGCGGTGATCGAGACGTGGTTGTAATATTCCCAGCCGCGCCGTTCGTTGGCGATGGCGAAACCCAACGCCTGATCGACCCTCATGTCGGGGCTGACCAGGGCCATGTCGCCCACTTCGGGCGGTTCGGGGCTGTTCCATTCGTATTGCCAGGGCTGCAAAGCGGGCAGCGGCCCAAGTTTTTCGGCGACGCGCAGGATTTCCGCCGCATGCATGCGCGAAAAGTCGCACATGCGGCCGAACAGGGCGGACACCTCGCGGGCGCCGCATTGTTCCATGTGCTGGGCCAGTTCGCCGTAACGCTCGCCGGCCCGGGATTCCAGGGCCAGGGCATGCGCCAGGAAATGGGCGATTTCACTCATGCGTTGCCTCCGTCGGGGGGACCTGAACCACATATGGTCATAGGGGACGGGGTTGCAAATATGCCTGATGGCGCGACAATGGGGCGGATGTGCCGTGACCATGGGCAAGGACGGGGACCGAAATGGATCATGTGGAATTGTTCGAACGCCTTGCTTTGGCCCTGGCCATCGGGGTGCTGATGGGGGTCGAGCGCGGCTGGGACAAGCGCGAGGACCCCGATGGCCATCGCGCCGCCGGCATCCGCACCTTTGCCCTGATCGGCCTGTTGGGGGGCGTTTGCGGCTGGTTCGCCCAGTCCTTGGGCGGGCTGCCGCTGCTGGGCGGCTTCATCGCCGTTTCCGCCATGGTGGTGTCGGGTTACATCATGCGGGCCCGCGCCCGGCCGGAAGTGGGCTTCACCACCGAAATCGCCGAGTTGGCGGCCTTTGCCCTGGCCGCCCTGGCGGCGTTGGGCGAAGGTCAGGCGGCGGCGGCCGGCGGTGTGGTCGCCACCGCCTTCCTGGGGGCCAAGGACACGCTGCACAATCTGGTGCGCAAGCTGGAAGCCCTGGAATTGCGGGCGGTGATCAAGCTGCTGCTGATCTCGGTGGTGTTGCTGCCGGTGCTGCCCAACCAGGGATTCGGGCCGGGAGAAGTGCTTAATCCCTATAAGCTGTGGCTGCTGGTGGTGATGGTGGCCTTCATTTCGTTCCTGGGCTATTTCGCCATCAAACTGGCCGGGCCGCGCATCGGCTCGCTGTTGACCGGGGTGTTCGGCGGCTTGGCCTCCAGCACCGCGCTGACCGTTTCCTTCGCCCGCATGGGCCGCAATACGCCGGCCATGCAGGCGGTGTTGTCGGCCGGCGTGGTGGTCGCCAACACCACCATGTATGTGCGCCTGTGGGCCATCGTCTTCGTGCTGAACCAGCCCATCGGCGTGCGCCTGGCGGTGCCGTTGGGGGCCATGGCCTTGGCCGGTCTGGTGGGGTCGTGGGTATTGTGGCGGGCGCGTGAGGATGAAACCAAGCCCGGGGCCACGGCGCTGTCCAATCCCTTCGAACTGGGCATGGCCATGAAATTCGCGGTGCTGCTGGCGGTGGTCATGCTGGCGTCGCAGATCCTGCAAAGCTATGCCGGTTCGGCCGGTCTTTATTTCCTGTCGGCCCTGGCCGGTCTGGCCGACGTGGACGCCATCGCCCTTTCCATGGTGCAGATGGGCGGCCACGAGGTGGCCTTGACGGTGGCGGCCACCTCCATCACCATCGCCGCCTTCGTCAACACCGGGGTCAAGGTGGCGCTGGTCGGCGGCTTGTGCGGCGGCGACATGGTCCGTCGTGTCGCCTGGGCGATGGCCGGGGTGATCGCCGCCGGCGCCGTCGGCTTGGCGGCGGAACGCTTGATGTTTTAGGGGATAGGATGACTGAGTTGGAACAGATCATCGCCGCCTATTGGCGACAGCCCGACGGGGCGGCGGCGCTGGACGCTTTCGTGCGGTCGCCGGGCGGCGAGCAATGGCGGCCGGAAACCGTGCTGTCGGTGCCGGTATTCCTGGCTCATGTGCTGGACGCCCATGAACAACTGGCGGCGGGGCTGGTGGGCGCCGTCAAGGGCGGCGACCCGGTCAAGGTCGAGATGGTGGCCCAGGCGCTGAATTACAGCCATTTGCGGCAACGCGTCCGGCTGATGGAAAGCCTGGTGGGCGAACAGGCGGCGGCCAGCATGGAAGACGGCGGCGCCGATTTCAAGGCGCTGACGCCCAGCCACCCGGTGCATGTGGACATGCTGTGGATGTCGTTCTTCGCCACCGCCGAGGCCGAGTATCTGGACCGGGTGGTGGCGTTGCTGGCGGGCTGGCTGCCCGATCCGCAATTGCAGGCATTGGTGGGGCGTGCCGCGTCCGAAGCGGCGGTGCAGCAACAAGCCATGGCCGGCCTGCTGGCCAAGGCGGCGCAGATGACCCTGGAAATGCAGGCGGCCGATTGTCCGCCGGTGCAGGAGGCGCTGTCGCGCCGGGCCCAGGCCCGGGATGGCCTGGCTGCGGCCATGGCCGCGCGTTTGCTGGCCCAGCTTAGTCTTGTTTCAGCCAAGGCGGAAACAAGACTAAGCTTTTAAAAAAGGCCCGTGCCGGGCTGCTCAATCGCCGCTCGGGCTGATCGCATATGTGAAAATGCTCTAGGGTCAGGACCTATAAAATAGCTTTCCCCCGCAGCGGCGTTGTGATTCAAGGTTCCCGAAGGGAGCCTTTGGATGAACGATCACCTTTTCTGGCTGACGGATGAGCAGTTTGCG